>CAYZMU010000001.1:0-10299 GCA_964479595.1 uncultured Ruminococcus sp.
TGGGACGGGTTCTACTTCATCTACACGATGCCGGATGAGATGCAGGGCGCCTATGAACACGCGGGCGTGAACACGAATAACTATGTAACCTCTGAATCCACTACCGCCTCGACAACCACAACACCGTAAAGCGGATTTGTTTCCCGCCGCGGGCAGCCGGGGATGAAACTCGGCTGCCCCGGGCGGGGACTTCAGGATAACAGGAACAGGGAGGAATAGTACTGAACCGTTTCGGGCTGGGGCAGAACCCGGGCGATATACCAGTTGGTCAGTTCCTCGCCGAACATCGCCCCTATGAGCAGCCCCATGCAGAGATACGGTCCGAAGGCGAATTTGGATTTCCCGGTGACTTTCTTAATCACCAGCCCGAAGATTGCAGCAAGAATAATTCCGATGAACGCCGCGGGAACGACCGCTTTCCACCCGAGATAGAGCCCGGCGCAGGCCATCAGAATTGTATCGCCCAGCTCAATGCCGCGGATTTTTTCACCGGTTTTCTTCTTGATGTAAGCGCCGCTTATCTCCCCGATGATGAAGAAGGGGACGCTTACGCAAACGGCGCCGATGAGACGGTCTGTCAGTTTCACGTCCGCCACGAAAAAGCTCGGTATGGTCAGAAGGAGAATCACGGCGAGCACGCGCAGGTCAATCTCGAGCGTGTCCCAGTCCATGAACCCCACGACGATGAGCACGGATGTAAACAGGCACATGAGGACCATATTCCAGTTGAGCCCGAATACGAAGAAATCCGCGACGTAGAGCAGACCGTTGAGCGCTTCCACGATAGGGTAGCGCGGGGAGATTTTCTCGCCGCAGTTACGGCATTTTCCGCGCAGGAAGAGCCAGCTGAAGACGGGGACCAGATCAATGGCGCGGATTTTGGCGCCGCAGGTCATGCAGTGCGAGGCGCGCTTGATGAGCGATTCGCCGCGCGGCAGGCGAATGATCACAACATTCAGAAAGCTGCCGATACAGATGCCGTAGATAAAAACGACGGGCACGGCAAAGAGGAAGAACCCCAAATCGTAGAAGGCCCAGTCCTTCCAGCCCGTCTGTGCCGCGAAGAGAAACGCGGCGGGACTTAAAAATTGTGACATAAGCACCCTCCTCTGAGAATTACTGGTTCTATTGTACCACACTTTGGCTGAATTTTCAAGAGGGGACGGCATCCGCAAGGGCTTTCGCTGTTTCGGGCGAGAAACAGCTTAGCATATTGAATTTATTTTGGAGGTTTGAGTATGAGAAACATCCGAATTGGCGACTACCTCGTGGAAGAGGGGCATATTACGCCGGAACAGTTAGAGGAAGTTCTGGAAGCGCAGCGCAACTCCAAGGAAAAGAAGCGTATCGGCGAACTGATTGTGGATATGGGCTTTATGTCGGCGGAGAAATTCGCGCAGGCGCTGTCTGTGAAACTCAATGTGCCGTACGTGGACTTGGGCGCGCTGGATATTGACAGTGAAATCGCGAGAATGGTGCCGGAGGAGATCGCGCGCAACCAGCACGTCATCGCCATCAACAAGACCGGACGCCGCCTGACCGTCGCGACAGATGACCCCGTGAACTTCAACATCATGGAGGAAATCAAGATAAAGACCGGTCTCGACTGTTTCCCGGTTCTGGCGACGAAGGCCGCTATCAACAAGGCGGTCGGCAAGGTTTACCAGATGTCCGATCTGGGCGAACTCGAGGGCATCGGGGAGACTCAGGTTGAGGAAGAGGACGAGAGCGACGACAACGTCAAGAGCGCGCCGATTGTCAAGCTCGCGACGCAGATTATCGAGCAGGCGTTCCGCGCGGAGGCGACGGATATTCACATCGAGCCGTTTGAGAAGTACACGGCGATTCGGATTCGTGTCAACGGCGACTTGGTGGAACTGATGAAACTGACCGCGAACGTGCAGAACCAATTGGCGACCCGTATCAAGCTGATTTCGGGGATGAACATCGCCGAGAAGCGTATCCCGCAGGACGGACGTTTCTCGCAGGTGGTGGACGGCGTCACCTTGGACGTGCGTGTTTCGTCGCTGCCGATGGTACACGGCGAGAAGATCGTTATCCGTATCCTCTCCACCGGCGCCATCAAGACCAGAGGTCTGCGCGAACTGGGTATGTCCCCCTACAACTTAAACCTCTTCGAGAGCATGATCAAATGTCCGCACGGGGTGATTCTGGTCACGGGGCCGACCGGTTCGGGCAAATCCACCACGCTGTACGCGGCGCTGGGCGCGATTGCCAGACCTGAGGTTAATGTCGTGACGGTTGAGGACCCTGTGGAAAAGCAGATGGACGGCATCAACCAGTGCCAGGTGAACGTGAAATCCGGCATGACCTTCTCCGCCGCGCTGCGTTCCATTCTCCGTCAGGACCCTGACGTCATCATGATTGGTGAGATGCGTGACGGCGAGACCGCCGAAATCGGCATCCGCGCCGCGATTACGGGGCACTTGGTGCTCTCCACGCTCCACACCAACGACGCCGCCTCGACGATTATCCGACTGGTGGATATGGGCATTCCCGCGTACATGGTCGCGTCCTCGCTCATCGGCGTTGTGGCGCAGCGTCTTGTGAAGGTGCTGTGCCCGGCGTGCAGAAAGCAGAGAATGTCCACGCCGGAAGAGAACGAACTCATGCACATCGACCACTCCGTGCCGATTTACGACCCGGGCAGGGAAGTCAACGGGCAGCCCTGCAGAGAGTGCGGCGGCAACGGCTATCGCGGCAGAACGGCGATTCATGAAATCATTCACTGCTCCGCGGGTATTTCCACGCTGATTGCCAACGGCGCGGGCAAGGAGGAAATCGAGAACGCGGCACGCGCCAACGGGACCAAGCTGCTGCGTGACAATGTTTCCGACTTGGTTATGCAGGGCGTCACCAGCATGGACGAACTCGTGCGCGTGACATACGCGGTCTGACAAACGCTCTCCAGAAGAACGAAGAAACGGAGGATTTCCTACTATGCCCACCATCATGATCAACAAAATCCTGGACGATGTCCGCGCGCTCGGCTGTTCCGACTTGCACTTCACGGTTGGCATCTGCCCTGTGGTGCGCCTGCACGGCCAGCTGAGGAAGATGAGCAGCTACCCGGTAATGACCGACGAGATGATCGCGGAGATTGTGGAACAGATGACGAACGAGCAGCAGCGCGCGCACGTCAACAAACACCTCGATACGGACTTCTCCTATGTGACGCGTTCCGGCTACCGTCACCGCTGCAATATCTTCTTCCAGCGCGAACACTACGCCATCGCGATTCGTCTGCTGCGAAACGACATCCCGACTTTGAACGACCTGTTCATGCCGCCCATCATGGCGGAATTCGCGATGCGTCCGCGCGGACTGGTGCTGATTACAGGGCCTACCGGTTCCGGTAAATCCACGACGCTCGCGGGCATGATTGACTACGTCAACTGCAACAAGAGCGCGCATATCATCACGATTGAGGACCCGATTGAGTACGTACACGAGCACAAGCGCTGCATGGTCAACCAAAGAGAGGTGGGCTCGGACGTGCCCGACTTCGCGATGGCGCTGCGCGCGGCTCTTCGTGAAGACCCCGATGTCATCCTCGTCGGTGAGATGCGTGACTTTGAGACGATTCAGGCCGCCATCACCGCCGCCGAGACCGGACACCTGGTATTCTCCACGCTGCACACGACCTCGGCGCCGGACACCATCAACCGTATCATTGACGTGTACCCGGAACATCAGCAGGTTCAGATCCGCACACAGCTGGCGAACGTTCTGGTGGGGGTTGTCTCGCAGACGCTGCTGCCGCTCAAGAACGGCAAGGGACGTATCGCGGCGATGGAAATCCTCAACTGCACAGACGCCATTTCGGCGATGATTCGTGAGGGCAAGATTCACCTGATTCTTTCCTCGATTCAGGCGGGCAAGGCGCACGGCATGATGTGTCTCGACCAGGAGCTCGCGCGGCTTGTGAAAGAGGATAAGGTCGCGGAAATCGACGCGCTGGAAAAGTGCCAGGACAAGACAGAGTTCTACCGCTATCTCACGGCAATGGGCGGGCAGTCCGTCATCACGCGAGAGGGCGTTATCGGCTGAAACTTCGGGGAGAGCGCGAGGGAGCGCCCTCCCCTTTTGTCTGAAAAGGGGAAGAATATGCGAAAATGGCTGCTGCTTCTGAGCGTTTGCGCGGCGGGAGCGCTGTTTGGCTGCGGACAGAAACCGAAGGAAATCTCGGACACCTTGCCGGCAAATCAAACGATGGAGACGACCGCCGCGACGACCGTGACTTCGGCGGAGACCACGACGGGCGGGACTTCCGAAGAGATAGCGCGCACGACGACGCGGAAAGTAAGCGACACAAGCTTGAGTACGGCGGCGACACAAACGGCGGCGCAGACTGCCGGTGCCAACGCGGAGAACTACACGTTTACCATGCCCGTGCTGCAGACGCCCGACGCGAAAGGCGGCGAGGGCGGCGAGGAGCACGCGGAGGAGCCGTACCCGGATTATTTTACCTACCGGTTCGCGGCGGACAATGTTTCCATGCGGCTGGCAGGCGGGAATTATCAGACGCTCTTCTACGATTTTTCCGAGGCGGTCGGACGGGACGCGGAGACGGCGTACGGGCTGGAGGACTTCGATTTTGACGGGTATCCGGATTTGGTGGTGCCGACGCGGTTTGACGACGGGGAGACGTGGACGGTTTTCTTCTGGGAGGCGGGGCAGCTGAAGTTTTCCGAGACGCCGACGGTCCTTGAAAACCCTGTAAGGGATGAGAGTTCTCAGACGGTTCGTACGCTGAGGCGCGAGAGCGACGGCGAAATCATGCTGGAGATGTGGAAATTGCCGCCGGGGGAGATAGCCCCTGAGGGCGGCGGAGCTTATTTCAAGACGGAGACCGATTGCGCGGATTTTGCGGCACTGACGCTGCAGACGCCGGATGGGACGCAAAACTTCGAGACACCTGAAGCGCTCGAGGCGGCGCTTTTGCGGCGCTACCGGGGCGGCTGAGAGCAAACAGATAGAAATCGGGAAGGAAGCGGCTATGGCAAAACAAATCAAAGCATTTGACAACAGGCGGTACCTGCGGACGCAGTCGGAGCATATCCGGGAGCGCATCTCGCAGTTCGGCGGGCGGCTGTATCTGGAATTCGGCGGAAAACTCTACGACGACTACCACGCGGCGCGGGTTCTGCCGGGGTTTGAGCCGGACAGCAAGCTCAAAATGCTGCTCGGCATGAAACGCGATGTCGAGATTGTTATCGCGATTAACTCGGCGGATATCGAGCGCAACCGCGTGCGCGGGGATCTGGGCATCACGTACGACACCGATGTGCTGCGCCTCATTGAGCTTTTCCGCGCGCGGGGGCTGTATGTCGGGAGCGTGGTGATTACGCGCTGGGGCGGCGAGGCGGCTGCGCTGAAATTTCAGAAGCGGCTGGAATCGCTCGGCATCAAGGTCTACCGGCACTATCCGATTGACGGCTATCCCTCCAATCTGGGGCTGATTCTCTCGCCGGACGGGTTCGGGCGGAACGAGTATATTGAGGTGAGCCGAAAACTTGTGGTCGTCACGGCGCCGGGGCCGGGGAGCGGGAAGATGGCGGTGTGCCTGTCTCAGATTTACGCGGAGCACCTGCGCGGACAGGAATCGGGCTACGCAAAGTATGAGACGTTTCCCATCTGGAACCTGCCGCTGCGGCACCCGGTGAACGCCGCCTACGAGGCCGCGACGGCGGACTTAAACGACATCAACATGATTGACCCGTTCCACCTGGAGGCGTACGGGCAGACGGCGGTCAATTACAATCGAGACATTGAGGTTTTCCCGGTGCTGCACGCCATGTTCGAGCAGATTTACGGCACCTCGCCGTATCAGTCCCCGACGGATATGGGGGTGAATATGGCGGGGTTCTGCGTGGTCAATGACGAGGCGGCTCGGCAGGCGGCGCTCGCGGAGATTATAAGGCGTTATTTCACGGCGCGCTGCGAGCTGCGCAAGGGCACGGGGGACGCGGAGACGGTCGCGAAACTCGAGCTGCTCATGCGGCAGATGAACCTTTCCGAGGACGACCGCCCGGTGATTGCGGCGGCGCGCGCGGTCGGGGAGCGCACGGGTGACGCGGCGGCGGCGATTGAGCTGCCAAACGGCAAGATTGTCACAGGCAGGACCACTGATTTGCTCGGACCCGTCTCGGCGGCGCTGCTCAACGCGCTCAAGGCGCTCGGGCGGATAAACGACGACATTCCGCTGCTCAGCCCCACCGTCATCGAGCCGATTCAGCATCTCAAAACCGCGCATCTGGGCAGTTCCAACCCGAGGCTGCACACAGATGAGACGCTCATCGCGCTCTCCATCAGCGCGGCGACAAACCCCACCGCGGAACGCGCCATGCAGGCGCTTTCGAAGCTGCGCGGATGTGAGGCGCATTCCACCGTGATTCTTTCCCAAGTGGACGAGCGCACGCTGCGGCGTCTGGGGCTCAACCTCACGGCGGACCCCGTTTTCCACAGCAATCGGCTTTATCAGTAAAAAATCTTGCACTTTGTGCCGCACGAATCTGTCAAAACGGCGTTCAATGCGCCGGAACTTTTTGTGCGTTTCTACAAAATCCCTACAAACCTATCAGAAAAGTAGGCAAAACACTTGCATTCCGTGCCGCGCTGTGGTATCATGGTAGCAGTACGGAAGGAAGGAGAAAGCCATGTCAGTCATTCCGCGCGCCGCGTGCGTCAACGATATCTCCGGCTACGGGAGGTGCTCGCTGACCACGGCGCTGCCTGTCCTCTCGGTCATGGGGGTGCAGGCTTGCCCCGTGCCGACGGTGGTGCTCTCGAAGCACTCCGGGTTCCCGCGATTCAGTTTTCACGATATGTCCGACACCCTGCCCTTGTATTTCGACACTTGGGACGACCTCGCTTTCGACATTATCTTCACCGGATTTTTCGGCTCGGCGGGCGAAATCGAGACGCTGCTGCGGTTCATTCACAGGCAGAAGGACAACAATCCCGCGTGTTACGTGCTGGTCGACCCCGTCATCGGGGACGGCGGGCGGCGCTACAGCACCTGCACCAAGGAAATCAGCGACGCGATGACGCTGCTGATCGCCGAGGCGGATCTGATTACGCCCAATATCACCGAGGCTTGCCTGCTGACGGACACGCCCTATCAGGGCGAGGCGCTGGACTTTGACGACGCGCTGGAGATTGCCAAAAAGCTTAAAAACATGGGCTGCGGGGAAGTGGTCCTGACGGGGCTGCAGCGCGAGGAGACGATTGACAACCTCATGTTTGACGGGGCGCGGACCGAGATTGTTACCGCGCGCCGCACGAAGTCCGTGTTCAACGGCACCGGCGACCTTTTTTCATCCGTGCTTTGCGGGGCGCTCGCGCTGGGTTATTCCACAAAGCGCTCGGTCGCGCTGGCGGCCGAGTTTATCCGCGATGTGACCGACTACACGCTGCGGCACGGCACACCCGCCTCTGAGGGGCTGCTCTTTGAGCCCCTGCTTGCGAATTTGGGGGGGAACATCCATGGATCAAACGAAAAAACATGACAAAGTCAAGCTTTTGGTCGCGACCGCGCTGTTCGCGGCGCTCACCACGCTGATGACGTCTGTGTTCAAGATACCGTTCGCCAACGGCTACGCGCACTGCGGCGACGCGGTCATCTACCTTTCCGCGGCGGTGCTGCCGCTGCCCTACGCCATGATAGCCTCGGCGGTCGGCGCGGCGCTCGCGGATCTCTTCACAGGCTACGCCATCTATGCCATCCCGACTTTTCTCATCAAGGCGCTGGTTGCGGCGACGTTCTGGATTATCGGGGGCAAGCGTCTCTTCTGCCCGCGCAGGGTCATCGGACTGGTCGCGTGCGCGGTGGTTTCGTACCTCTGCTATGCTGTCGCGGATTTGGTGCTGCTTGGCGGGAGTTTTGCCGCGCTGCTGCTGCAAGGCGCGATGCGCACGCTCCTGATTCAGGGCGGCACGTCGGCGGTCGTCTATTCGGTCGTCGCCATCGCGCTGGACCGGATCCCGCACAAGGCGCAGATGAGTTTCTGATACCCCTTCTATCAATAGCCGAAAACGGGGGTAAAATTGCACGTTTTCGTGCAACAGCGGAGAAATTCCGGCGTTTTGCGCAAATCCTAAAGCGATACAAAGACACTGCCTGATGATTTTCACGATAAAAATCTTGCTCTCGGCGTGTGGCATTTTTCTGTCGGGCAGCAAAAACCCCCGGGGGATTTCCCTCGGGGGCTGCTGTTTTGTATGAAGATCTTACGCGGTGTAGGAGGAGGTGAGCCCGTAGTATTCCTCCAGCGTCAGTCCGCTCTGGGTAATTTTCCGCGCAAGCTCGCGCCCCAGATAGCGCACGTGCCAAGGCTCCCATTTGTAGCCCGTGACGCTCTCCTTGCCCTCGGGATAGCGAATCACGAAACCGTACTCCGCGCAGTGTTCCTTGAGCCAGGCGGCCTCGGGTGTCTGCGCGAAGGAATCGTCCGCGCGGTTGACGTCAAACGCCAGCCCGGTCTGATGCTCGGAATGCCCCGGGCGCGCGCTGTAGCGGTCCGCCGCCGCCTGCCCGTCGCTGGCGCAGTAATTCTGATAGAGCTGCTTTTGCAGCGAGTAGGAGCGAAAACCCGAGCAGACTTTAAGCGAGAGCCCGTCCTTCGCCGCCGCTGCCGCCATCTCGTCAAAAGCGCCCTGCGCCTCCGGATTCACGCCGGGGTTATAATCCTGCGGGAGCGCGTAGGTTTTATTGACAATCAGCACGCCGTCCACGTAGGTGATGCCGTTTTGCACCTGCGTCTGATAGGTTACGTCGGCTGTCGGGGAGGCGGTAATGCCGCCCTGCGCCGTGCCCGTCTGGTCCGTTTCGTCCGACGATGTTGTGGTCTGGGCGGGGATCTTGCCGGATTCGTCCGTCACCGCGACATCAATCTCGGCGTAGCAGTTGGGATTGCTCTCGGCCGTCACGCGCACGGTGCAGCGCCCGGGCTTTACGCCTGTGATGTTGCCCATCTCGTCCACGGTGGCGACGGATTCGTCGGAAGAAGTCCAGATTTCGTTCTTGTTGGGCGCGTCTTCCGGCGTCATGGTGACGAGCGCGTACTTGAGTTTCTCGCCCGCCTTGACCGTCGCGGTGTAGTACGTCAGCTCAATCTTCGTGACTGCCCCCGGCGCGAGTGTCGTGGTTGTGGTCGTGGTGGTTGTAGTCGTCGTGGTGGTCTCGGTCGTGGTCTCGTCGGGAATGACGCCGTAGCCCGTCACCTCAATGAGGAAGAACTCGCTCTGCCCCGCGCCTTTGGCCTCAATCGTCGTCTGCCCGGCGGATTTCGCCAGAATGACGTGGGTATCCGGGTCTATGGACGCGACGCTTTCCGCGGAGCTGCTAACCGAGTCAATGCTCTCCAGCCCGCACTGCAGGGTAATCTGCTCCCCGACCTTCATGGCGAAGGTGTGCTGCTGAGAGGGCACCGCGCCGGACTGAAGCACCAACAGCATGACGCCCGCGGCGAGCCCTATCGTCGCCACGATGACCAGAAAAATGAGAAAGCCCTTGCCGGAGCGTGTCTTTTCTTTGTTCTTAGCCATAATCCTGTTCCTTTCCTTCACGCGGGCGGCCGTTTGCCCGCTCTCTTCTATTATACCACAAAACCGCCCGCTTTTCAAGCCCAAAATTCTCTGCCCGGATTTTCGGCAAAATGCACAAATTCCGAAGACAAAAACCGTCAAAACGCCGAAGTTTTCAAAAGCCCTTTACAGCGCGGGGAGAATGGATTATAATAGAAGTAAATGGGGGATTATGCCGGAATACGGTATGATGCCCGACGAAGAGCGGCGGTTATCGGCCTGAGAGCCATGGAGGCGGGATTCCTCCGCGGGTGCTGCACGGGAGTGCCCGCGGCCCCCAACTTTCCGTTTCCGCGGTTTCGCGGCCGGGCGCCGGCGCTGACAAACGCCCTTTTTGAGGGCTTCCAAACGGGAGGGTTCAAAGAATGCTGAAGAAATCATTCGGCAAGCGTATGACCGGCGGGATTGTTTCCGCGGCGATGCTTGGCAGCGCGGTGCTTTCCGCGTTCCCGAGCTCGCTGCTGACGGCGTCCGCGGGTCAGATGCTGGGCCAAACGAACTTCGATGACGGTATAGGTCTGCCGTGGCACACCTGCGTCACACAGCCTGCGCAGCTGGATTTCACCATCAGCGGCGGGACCTATAACATCACGATTGTGAACAACGGCGGCTTGGAAGACGGCGGCGCTTCGCGCTGGGACTGCCAGTTCCGCCACAGAAAGCTTTCCATTCACGCGGGCGAGACCTATC
>CAYZMU010000001.1:10399-43631 GCA_964479595.1 uncultured Ruminococcus sp.
CGACAGACTGCTTCCCCGACGGTACGAAACTGACGTTTGACAACATGAGCCTTGAGTGCACCACTTCTGATGAATACGACTGGATTGAACCCGAACCGCAGCCGGAATATCCGATTCACGGCAACCAGTTGGGCTACTACACCAACCTGACCAAGCAGGCGACCATTCACGATTCCGCGTCCTTCGAGGGGAAGGCTGTCTCCATCGTGGAAAAGGATACCGGCACTGAGGTCTGGTCGGGCACATCCACCGCCTCCGGTTCCACGATCGATGAGGCCTCCGGTATGTACTGCGGCACCATCAACTTCACGGATCTCAAGACTCCGGGCGAATATTATTTCACGGTTGACGGCAAGCAGGCGTCCTATCCCTTCAAGATCGGCGACGACATCTATGATGACGTTGTGACTGACGCGGTCAACTACTTCTATCAGAACCGCGCGGGCGTCCCGATTGAGGAACAGTACATCACCTCTCAGGGCGAGAACGCCAGCAAATCCGCGCTGGCGCACGCGGATTTTGGTCACAATCCCGATGACCCGTACATTCAGGACAAGTGGATTAAGGCCTATAAGAACGACGGCTCGGATGTCCAGACGTCCAACGGCAAGATTATCGCGAACGACGGCTGGTATGACGCGGGCGACCACGGCAAATACGTTGTCAACGGCGGTATCTCCGTCTGGACGCTGCAGAACCTCTATGAGTGGTCTCTCGCGGACAACGCGACGGATGTCGGCAAATTCGCGGATGGTTCGGGCACGGTGGTTGTCCCCGAAACGGGTAACTCGATTCCGGATATCCTCGACGAGACAAAGGTGGAACTCAAGTTCTTTGAGGAAATGCTCGTTCCCGCGTCCTACAAGATGTCTGTGTATGAAGGGCCCGAGGGCGGCGAGGACACCGGCGTCTACGAGAACATGATTTTCCACAAACTGCACGATTCCAAGTGGACCGGCCTTGCCGTTCACGCTTGGGACTATGAAGAGAGCAAAGACTGGGCGGGCATTCAGCGTATTGTCAAGCCTCCGTCCACCGCGGCGACGCTCAACGTGACCGCGTCGGCGGCACAGGCGGCGCGTCTGTTCGAGGACAGCGACCCGACCTTCGCGGCTGATATGCTCGATCTTGCCAAGAAGACCTATGAGGCGGCAAAGAAGAACCCGAAGCTCTACGCGCCGCTTGATCAGGCCATCGGCGGCGGCGCCTACGGCGACAACGAGGTAGGCGACGACTTCTACTGGGCGGCCTGCGAGCTCTACATCACCACGGGCGACGCGACCTACCTCACCGACCTGGAGTCCTATGATGGCGCCTATTCGCTCACGACCGACCTGAGCGGCGGCGAGAACAACGGCACCTTCACCTCGTTCAACTGGGGCAACACCGCCGGTCTGGGTACCCTTTCGCTCTACCTGAACCAGGACAAGATTGACCCCGCGAACGCGGCAAAGGTTAAGGACTCCATCGCGGCAGCGGCGGACGCCTATCTCAACCAAGAGGCTCTGGAAGGCTTCGGCGTTCCGTACACCAGTTCTACATTCACAGACCCGATTAACATTCCGAAGAATCCCGACGGCACCGAATACGAGGTGTATGGCTATGAATGGGGTTCCAACTCCATGGTCGTCAACAACGCGATCGTTCTGGCCTACGCCTACAACGCTACGGATGATGCCAAGTACTTAAACGGCGCCGCGGAAGCGATGGACTACATCTTCGGCAGAAACGCTCTGGATTACTCCTTCGTCACCGGCTACGGCACCTACCACTGCATCAACCCGCACCACAGACTCTGGTCTCATGAGGACGACCCGAACTTCCCGTACGCGCCTTCCGGCGTCATGTCCGGCGGTCCGAACTCCGGTCTGCAAGACCCGTACGTCGCGGGTATGGGCTATGTCCGCGGTAAAGTCGCGCCGCAGCTGTGCTACATCGACTCCATCGAGGCGTGGTCCGTCAACGAGGTTACCATCAACTGGAACTCCCCGTTCGCGTGGGTCATGAGCTTCCTGGAAGATGAGGCCCCGAGCGGCGAGTCTGTTGACCCTGTCCCCGGCACGACCACAACAAAGGATCCCAGTGCCACGACCACCACGACCACTACAACTACGGCGGCTGGCGATTCCGAGTCTTCGACCACCACCACGACCACCACAACCACAGCGGCTGCCGGTTCTGACACCACCACAACCACAGCGGCTGCCGGCTCTGACACCACCACAACCTCCACGACTGTCTCGACGCAGGGCACCGGCGACACCGCGCCTACGCCGACCGCGACAACACCTTCCGGTTCTGCCACCACAACCACCACCGCTTCTCAGAACACCGGAGCTTCGGGCGATACATCAACCAGCACCACCAGCACCACCACCTCTACGACCGTGCAGAGCGGCAACGACACCACACCTCCTGCCGGCACCGTGGACTGGGGCAATGTGGATGAGTCCACCGGCGCGGATCGCGTCACCATTGCGGACGCCATCCTGCTCGCGCGGACACTCTCGAATGATGCCTATCGCACCGCGACTGACCAGGGCAAGCTGAACGCCGATGTCTCGCACAACGGCGCAGTGGATCAGGATGACCTCACGAAACTGATGGAATATCTCGCTGAGACCCTTTCGCTGTCTGACCTTGCCCAGTAATCTTTCCAACGCATTCGGGCGCGCCCCCTCAAGAGGGCGCGCCTTTTTCGCGCTTGACAATTCATGACTTTGTGGTGTATAATGAAAGCGAAGAACGGCAAAAGGAGGGCGCGGATGAGAACGGTGGAAGTTTCGGCGGCCAGCTGCAGATTCCTCGGGAGGACCTGTCTGCTGGAGGGCTGCCGCGCGCTCGCGCAGAGCGGCTCGGGTGTGGAGACGGTGATTTCGGGCAGTTTCGCGAGCGTCACGCTGCGCGGGGTGTGCTTCGCGGAGCGCTCCCAGCCCCCGAGATGCGCGGTTTGGATTGACGGGCGGCGTGTGGCGGAGGCGCTCCTCGACCGGGAACGCGAAATCACGCTGTGGCGCGAAAATCGTACCGCGACGGTGCGGATTCTCCTGCTCTCCGAGGCGGTTTACGGCGCGGTGGAGGTGCGGGGGTTTCAGGTGGAATCCGAGATTGAGGAGCCGCTTCGCCCCACGGTTTTTACGGGGATTCGCGCGGAGTTTATCGGGGATTCCATCACCTGCGGCTACGGCGTGGAGGCGGAACGCGCCGAGGCGCCCTTTACGACCGCGCAGGAGGATTTCACGAAAACGTACGCCTGGCTCACATCACAGGCGCTGGGGCTTGACTGCTCGGCGGTCTGTTACAGCGGCTACGGGATCGTTTCGGGGTATCGCGAGGACGGCGTCAAGGACCCGGGGCGGCTGATTCCGCAGCGCTATCCGTTCGCGGGAGCGGGCGGCTGCGCGGTGGCTTGGGATTTTGGCGCGAATCCGCGCGACTTGATTGTTCTGAACGCCGGGACGAATGACGAGCCGTATGTCATGGCGGATTTTGAGACGCGCGCGGCGGAATTCGGGCGCGGCTACGAGGCGTTTCTGAGGATGCTGCGCGAAAAGAACCCCGCCGCCAAGATCCTTTGCGTGATTGGCGTGATGGGCGCGGGGGAACTCTTCCCCTATATAGAGCAGGCGGCGGCAAATCTCCAAGACAGCGCGATTCGCTGCGCGCGGCTGGCGGAGCAGGTCCCTGAGGACGGCTACGGCGCCAACTGGCATCCGAGCGTCCTGACGCAGCAAAAGACGGCTCAAAGGCTCCGCGCGGAGCTAGCGTCGTTCCTCTGAGGCGGAGATTGGGGAAATTCGCGCGTTTGGCTTTACATTTGCGGGTTTCTGTGGTATAATAAGGAGGAAGAAACTTGGGATACAGCAGGATAAAGTCTGTTCTGGTCTGCTTCGTGGCGCTTTTCTGCGGGGTGCTGGCGGGCTGCGGTTCCACGGGCGAAAGCACGGCGGCAAGCACGGGCGAGAGTACAGCGGCTGCCACAGGGAGTACGTCGGCAAGCACGGGCGGGAGCACGGCGGCAAGCACGACCGGGAGCACGGCGGAAAGTACCCTCACGGCGCGCGAAACGGAATCGAGCTACGACGCGGGCACTTTCACAGGCGAGACGACCGTTTCCGCGCGGGCACAGCTCGACAGGGACGGCAGCTACACCACCAAGGACGATGTCGCGCTCTATATCCACCTTTACGGGGAACTGCCCGCGAATTTCATCACGAAGGAACAGGCGTGGGAGCTTGGCTGGGAAAACGGTTCGCTTGAGCCCTACGCGCCGGGAAAGTGCATCGGCGGCTCGCGCTTCAGAAACTTAGAGGGCAGTCTGCCGAAACGGGAGGGACGCATTTACCGCGAATGCGACATCGACACGCTCGGGGCGAGCTCGCGCGGCGCGAAACGCCTGGTCTATTCCGATGACGGGCTCATCTACTACACCGCGGATCACTACAAGACTTTCGAACTGCTGTATGGAGAGGAGAACTGAGAATGCAAGTGACCATAGACTGCGCCAAAATCGCGAGCGCCAACGGGCTGCACCACACTTTCTGCGAGACGCTGCACCTGCCCGCCTACTACGGCGACAACTTAGACGCGCTGTTTGACTGCCTCACATCCCTGCCGGACAAGACGACCATTACGCTGCAGAATGTGCAGTCGCTCATCAACAATCTGGGCAGTTACGGCCGCGCCGCGCTCAACACGATTGAGAGCGCCGAGCGCGCCAATCCCCAAAGGCTCACGATCATCATGCAGTAAAAACACCCCCCGGATTTCCGGGGGGCTTGTATTTTATCTCTTGGAAAACTGCGGCGCGCGTCTTGCCGCTTTGAGACCATATTTCTTTCTTTCTTTCATTCTCGGGTCGCGGGTCAGATAGCCCGCTTTTTTCAGCGCCGGGCGCAAATCCTCGTCCACGCGAAGCAGCGCGCGCGCGATGCCGTGGCGGATGGCGCCCGCCTGACCGGTCACGCCGCCGCCCGAAACGGTGCAGACGACGTCAAACTGCGACGCCTTGCCCGTCAGCTCCAGGGGCTGGCGCACAATCAGCTTCAGCGTTTCCAGCCCGAAATAGTCGTCAATCTCTCTGCCGTTGATGGTGACCGCGCCGGAACCCGGGAAGAGGCGCACCCTCGCGACGGAGGATTTTCTTCTGCCGGTGCCGTAGTAGGACTTGAGCTTTGCCTCGTAGGAAACCGCTTCACTCATTTTTCATGCTCCTTTCTCACAGCGTGTAGGGCTCAGGCTTCTGCGCCGCGTTCTTGTGCTCCGCGCCCGCGTAGACGCGCAGACGCTTCATGGAAGCCCTGCCGATGTGGTTGTCATGAATCATGCCCTGTACCGCCATGTACATGGCCTGTTCGGGATTCTTCTCCATCAGCTCGCGGTAGGAGACCTTCTTTAAGTGGCCAATCCAGCCGGTGTGCCAGATCTTGAACTTCTGGTCGAGTTTCTTGCCTGTCAGGACCGCCTGCGCGCAGTTGATAATGATAACATAATCGCCGCAATCGACATTCGGCGTGAAATCAACCTTGTGCTTGCCGCGCAGCAGCGTCGCCGCTTTGGTGGCGGTGCGCCCCAGACTCTGCCCGGCGGCGTCAAGAATGTACCACTTGCGGGTAATTTCCGCGGGCTTCGGCATTGTTGTTGACATTTGCTTCTCCTCCAAAATGTAGTATTCGCGGTGTCCACGGGGAGGACAAACCGCTGCCTTTTTATTGTACCCGATTTTTCCCCTTTTGTCAACCCTAAAATTCAGGATATTTCAAAATATATCGCTCAATCTCTTGTTTTCTCTTGAAATTGCTCCAAATCTCTTGATTTCTCGTGTTTCATTTCATTTTTTTTGCGGCAAAAGAACCGTCATATCGCACAAAACGGGTAGTCTGGATTTGTATAAAACGCTGAAATTTCGGGAAAGCCCTTGCAAAATACCCCTAGGGGGTATATAATAAGAATAGGGGGTGGGGGTATATTGGAAGAACCGAAAGATGGCTGCCCTTGCTGCGGGGGCGAGCGCGCGACGGAGCGTTCCGAGGAGGAGCGCAGGCGGCTGCTCAATCGTCTGCGGCGCATTGAGGGGCAGGTGCGCGGGCTTCAGAAAATGCTTGAGAACGACGCTTACTGCGTGGATATCCTGACACAGTCCGCGTCGGTCAAGGCGGCTCTGAACAGTTTCAACCGCGATTTGCTGGCACAGCACATGAAAACCTGCGTGGCGCGGGATCTCCGCGCGGGGGACGAGAGCACCGTGGACGAGGTGCTCGACACAATCCAGAAGCTCATGATGTGAGGGGGGATGGGCTATGACACAGTATCGCGTGACAGGGATGACCTGCGCCGCGTGCAGCGCCCGCGTTGAGAAGGCCGTGCGCGGGGTGGCGGGCGTGACGGAATGCGCGGTCAGTCTGCTGACCAACTCCATGGGCGTGGAAGGGGACGCCGAGCCCGGCGCGGTCATCGCGGCTGTGGAAAACGCGGGCTACGGCGCGGCTCTGCAGGGGGACGAACGCGCGGCTGAACAGGACGCGGCGGAAGAACTTCGGGACACCGAAACGCCAAAGCTTGTCAAGCGCCTGATTGTCTCGGCAATTCTGACACTGCTGCTGATGTACATCTCCATGGGGCACATGATGTGGGGCTTTCCGCTGCCCGCGGCGCTCGCGGGGAATCATCTCGCGCTCGCGCTCATTGAGATGCTGCTGGCGGGGCTCGTGATGGTCATCAATCAGCGCTTCTTCATCAGCGGCACGAAGGCGCTGCTGCACCGCGCGCCGAATATGGACACGCTGGTTTCTCTGGGCGCGGCGGCGTCCTTCGTGTGGAGTATCGCCGTGATGTTCCATATGACCGTCGCGGCGCAAAACGGCGACCACATGGCGCTCATGGCGGATATGGATAATCTGTACTTCGAATCCGCCGCGACGATTCTGACGCTGATAACCGTCGGGAAAACGCTGGAATCCCGCGCGAAAGGCAAGACGACCGACGCGCTCAAGAGCCTGATGCGGCTGACGCCCAAGACGGCGGTGATTCTGCGAGACGGCGTCGAGTGCGAGGTCGCGGTGGATCGCGTGACGCCCGGCACACGTTTTGTGGTGCGGCCCGGCGCGCAGATTCCGGTGGACGGCGTGGTGCTTTCGGGCTCGGGCGCGGTGAACGAATCCGCGCTGACGGGGGAGAGCGTGCCCGTGGACAAGATGCCCGGGGACGAGGTTTCCGCGGGGACGATGAACAGCGCAGGTTTTCTGACCTGCGAGGCGGTGAAAGTCGGCGCGGACACGACCCTTTCGCAGATTATTCGCATGGTGCGCGAGGCGAGCGCGACGAAAGCGCCTATCGCCAAGCTCGCGGACAAGGTTTCCGCCGTCTTTGTGCCGGTCGTGATTGCGATTGCCGTCGTCACCTGTGTGGTCTGGCTGCTGATAGGGCAGACGGTCTCCTTCGCGCTCGCGCGGGCGGTCTCGGTCCTTGTCATCTCCTGCCCGTGCGCGCTGGGCCTCGCGACGCCTGTGGCGATTATGGTTGGCAGCGGCGTGGGCGCGAAGAACGGCATCCTCTTTAAGAACGCGACGGCGCTGGAGACGGCGGGGCGCGTCAAGGTGGCGGTGCTGGACAAAACAGGGACGATTACCGAGGGTACGCCGCGCGTGACGGATCTGATGCCGCTCAACGGTACCACGGAAGAGGAACTTCTGACGATGGCGGCGGCGGTCGAATGCCGCAGCGAACACCCGCTCGCGAAAGCCGTGCTGGAGGAGGCGAAAGCGCGGGAAATTTCCGTGCCGCAGGTGGAGGATTTCTCCGCGCTCGTGGGCAGCGGTGTGCGCGCGAAACTTCACGGCGGCGAGGCGCTCTGGGGCGGGAGCGAATCCGCCGCGAAAAAGGAAAAGGGGCTTCCGCAAAGCGTTTCTGAGCGCGCGGAGGGCTTCTCAAACGCCGGAAAGACGCCGCTGTTCTTTTACAGGGACGAAAAACTGCTGGGCGTCATCGCCGTGGCGGATGTCCCGAGGGCGGACAGCGCGGAGGCAATCGCGGCTTTCCGGAAAATGGGCATTGAGACGGTCATGCTGACCGGGGACAATGAGCGCACCGCGCACGCCATCGCGCAGGCCGCCGGGGTGGACAGGGTCATCGCGAATGTTCTGCCGGCGGGCAAGGCACAGGCGGTGCGGGAACTTGAAAAGGACGGCCCCGTCATGATGGTCGGGGACGGCATCAATGACGCGCCCGCTCTCACAGAGGCCTCGCTGGGGGTCGCGATTGGCGCGGGCACCGATGTCGCGATTGACGCGGCGGACGCGGTGCTGGTGCGGGACGGGCTCTTCGGGGCGGTTTCCGCCGTGGCGCTGGGGCGAAAAACCCTGCGCAACATCCGTCAGAACCTTTTCTGGGCGTTTATCTATAACTTGGCGGGCATTCCGCTCGCGGCAGGCGTTTTTGTGGGGCTCGGGCTGACGCTCAACCCGATGTTCGCCGCCGCCGCGATGAGTCTTTCGAGCTTTTTCGTGGTCTCCAACGCGCTGAGGCTGAATTTCTTCAAGCCCCCGCGCCCGGAGCACACGGAGACGCATAAAACGAATGAGAAAGTTGAGGAAACAGAAATGGCAAAGCAAACAGTCAACATTGAAGGCATGATGTGCGAGCACTGCGAGGCGCACGTGAAACAGGCGCTCTCCGCGATTCCCGGTGTGAAAGTCCTACACGTCAGCCACGAATCCGGCACGGCGCAGATCAAGGCGTCGGATTCCGTCACCCCCGAGCAGATTCAGGCGGCCGTGGAAGAGGCGGGCTACACGTTCAAGAGCATCGCGTAAGGGGTTCGCGTCTTGACAAGCGAGGAAATCGCGCGTATCAACGAGCTGGCGCGCAAGAGCAAGCGCGAGGGACTGACCGAGGAGGAGCGCGCCGAACAGAAGGCTCTGCGGGACGCCTACCGCGCCGCCTGCCGCGCGAATTTGGAGGACACGCTCTCGCACACGGTTGTCGTCAATGAGCGCGGCGAGGTCATCAAGCCCGCGGGCGAACCCGGGAAAAAGACATAACAAAAGGGCACAGTTTCGGCTGTGCCCGCTTTTTATTTGGGTTTTTCGGCGTCTAAGCGTTCATTCTCGGTTTTGGCGCGCAGGAAGATGTCGTCGCGCACCTCGAATTCGACCTCCTGCTTGATGGCGTAGGGGCTCACAGAGAGCGTCTTGGACGGGTGGTAGCGCGAGGCAGCTATCAGGCAGAAGAGGATGCCCCCAAGGCAGCCGAAAACCGCCGCTATCCCGATCACAAGCCCTGTGCTCGGTTCTTCAGATTGTTCCTCTTCGGCGGTGTCCGCGCTGAGCGTCTCGATACCCATGCTGCCGTCATAGACGCGTTCTTCCGCTGCCGCAAAGCCCCGGACAGGCAGCGCGGCAAGGGCCAAAGCCAGCAGACTCCCCAGCAGCGCCGCGCGGAAAATTCCTATCTTTTTCAAAGCAAAAGCACCCCCAAAAGCGCGGCCGCGCCCGCGGTCAGAAGCCCCGCGACGGTGCCCCAGACGCCGAGTTTCAATTTGGAAAGCGGCGGCGTGCCGTGGAGTTTCCCCGTCTGGCCGTTGAGCGCCATGGCGTAGATTTCCCCGCGATACGGAAACGCCATGTACCACACGGGCAGCAGCAGCAGTTCCCAGTCCGTCGACATAACGCGGATATCCGAGTTCGTGACCGAGACGCTGTCGTAGTCCGAGAGGGATTTGCGCGCGATCTGATCGCTTACCTGCGCCGCGCGCCGCCCAAGACGCCCGAACATCGCCGCGGTGTCCGGCGCGCCGGTCTCAATGAGGCAGTCCTTCGTGTCCGCGCGCTCAAAAGGGCGCAGGGCGTTGTAGTCAAAGGGTTCGAGTTCCTCAAGCATTCCCTCGCAGAGCTTGGAGGAGGTCTCCGCCGGGAGTCCGCTCAGTAGAATCTTAGCCTGTCTTGCCGCCGCGTATTCTTTTGTCTCGGTGTAGCGGGCGTTTCCGGTCGTCCACGTGTTCGATTTCTTTCCCAGCGCCTCCATGGTGACGCTCGTGCGGACATTTGCCCGCCAAAACGGCACATAGACGCCCGTGACATCCTCGATTTTCGCGGTGAAGCCCCTCGGCAGACAGAGATGTTTCCGCGCGAATCGCCGCAGCGTGTCGCGGGCGGTCTGTTGGTCGGTGTTAAAGGGAATGACATACGCGGGACGGCGCAGCTTGCCCGAAAGTTCCATGGGCTCGAGCGGCTTCTGACAGCGGCAGCAGGTGTGAAGTTCGGTTCCTTTCGAAACCGCGAACACGGTTTTGCAGCTTTTGCAGCCAAAGAGCGCCATTTCCCCCCAGAACGCCCTGTCCGCCCGCGCGGCTTCCTCGCGCGCGCGTTCGTCCCCCAGCTCGTCCGGCGCGAAGCTCGAGGAGCAGCGCTCACAGGTATATTTCTTTTCTTTGCCGCTGTATTTCATCTCAGACCCGCAGTTGGGGCATTCCCGGCTGTTCGTTCCCACAGTGCCTCGCGCTCCTTTCTGTTTCATTATACCACAGCCTGCCGCGATTTGCAAGCAAAAAACCTGCCCCGTTCGCCGCGAGGCAGGCGTTTGTCAGCTAAGTTTTCCGTATTGCGCGTCGTCCACGGGTTCGAGCCACTCGTTGGAATTGCCCTCGCCGGGGACCTCAATCGCCAGATGCGCAAACCACGAATCCGGCGCCGCGCCGTGCCAGTGTTTGACGTCTTTTGGAATGTTGACACAGTCGCCGGGCTTCATCTCCAGAGCGTCCTTGCCCCACTCCTGGTAGTATCCGCGTCCGCCGACACAGAGCAGAATCTGTCCGCCGCCTGCCGCCGCGTGGTGGATATGCCAGTTGTTTCGGCAGCCCGGCTCAAAAGTCACATTGTGAATCGCCACCTGTTCCGTACAAATCGGCGCCAGATAGCTCTGCCCGATAAAATACCGCGCAAAAGCGTCATTCGGTGCGCCTATGGGGAACAGAATCGTGTTCTGGAAACGCTCCTTTTCGGTGAGCGGCTCCTCGTGTTCGTTCCAGACTTCCTTCGCGAGTTTGAGCGCCGCCCACGCTTTCGGCCAGCCCGCGTAAAAGCCCGTGTGCGTGAGCACGGCGGCTATTTCCGGCCTTGTGACGCCGTGCGCCTTGGCGTTTTGCAGGTGGAAGGTCAGCGAGGAATCCGTCACTCCCGACGCCACCAGCGCCGTTACCGTAATGATGCAGCGCGTCTTGAGGTCAATGTCGGGGTTATTCCAGTTTTCCCCAAAGAGAATATCGTCGTTGAATCGCGCGAAATCCGGCGCGAATTCCCCGAGCTGGTCTCTGCCCGCTGTCTGTACAATCCGTTCGTTCATGAGAATACTCCTTCAGTCAAGTTCGTCCAGCCATTTCTTCGCCTCAGCGTCCGTCAGCGGGACGCCAAAGCGTTTCGCGCCTGAAAATTTCGCTCCCGGCGCGGAGGCTTTCAGGGCCGCCTCGGTGTTGTCCATGCCGCTGGAGCCGGACGTCGCGAAAAGGTGAATGGTTTTCCCGCTCAGGTCATACTGCTCCAGAAACGTGTTGATGATGGTTGGGGCGGTGTACCACCAGATGGGGAAGCCCACAAAAAGCGTGTCATAATCCGCCATGTTCCCCACTTTCGCGCTGCCCGCGAGCGCGGGGCGGCTGCTTTTATCCGACATCTCCACAGAACTGCGGCTGGTCTTATCCTGCCAGTTCAAGTCCGCCTGCGTGTAGCGCGATTCCGGCTCGATTTCGAACAAATCCGCGCCCGCCGCACGCGCGATAACCTCGGCGACCTTGGCGGTTGTGCCTGTCGCGCTGAAAAACGCCACCAGTTTCTTGCCCATGATTTACCTCCTCAAAGCAGCGCCTCGACCTTTTCCTTGACCGTGTCAAGGGATTCGGTCGGCTCAAAGCGCGCGGAAATCTCGCCGTTTCTGTCGATTAAAAATTTTGTAAAATTCCACTTGATTTTCCCGTTATTCTTGTAATCTTTGTCCTGCGCTTTCGCGACCGCCTTCATCATGACGCCCTTGGCGCCGCTGAATCCCGCGAAGGTCGTGTTCTCGGTCAGATACTTGTAGAGCGGGATGGCGTTCTCGCCGTTGACGTCGATCTTCTGAAACTGCGGGAAGGTGATGCCGTACCGCGAAGTGCAGAAACTGTGGATTTCTTCGTCGCTCCCGGGTGCCTGTGAACCAAACTGATTGCAGGGGAAGTCAAGAATCTCAAAGCCGTCTTTCTGGTGCAGTTCGTAGAGATCCTGCAATTCGTCGTACTGCGGTGTGAAGCCGCATCCTGTCGCGGTGTTGACGATGAGCAAAACCTTGCCGCTGTAGTTCGAGAGCGGGATTTCTTCACCGTCCTGGGTCTTGACGCGAAAATCGTAGATGCCCATGGGAAATCCTCCTTTGCGCGGGTAAAAACCCACTTACTATATCTATTTTATCATGTTTCTCCCCTTTTGTCAAGCGCCCCCTCCTTTTTGCGAAGGAGAGGGCGTTTTGTCACTTATTCAGCAGTTTCTTCTTTTGCGCGTCAAATTCTTCCTGTGTCAGGATGCCCTCTTTTCTGAGGTCGTCCAGCTTCTTCAGCTCGTCCGCCACCAGATTCTGCTTGAGGTCCTGAATCTCGCGCTGCGCGGTCTGCTCCGCTTCCTTGTTTGCCTGTTTCCTGCCCCTGCGCCCGATAAGCGAGGCGGGGTCGGGGTCGTCCTCGTAGGGCAGTTCATAGATGCCCTGCGCCTTGTTCTTGCGAATCAGCGCCAGCACCGCGTTGTGCTTGCGGTCGTAGATAAAGAACATCACGATGAACCCGAGCCCGATCACCAGCAGCACCAGCCCCAGACGCAGGTGCGGCGGGGTGTATTTCATCCGCACCGTGTGTTCGCCGGGCTCCAGTTTCACGCCAATCAGCGCGTCATAGAGCGTCACAAAATTCGCTGTCTGTTCCTTTCCGTCCGCGTCCACGTAAGTGTGCTCAAACTTCTTCCCGTCGACCCAGACTTCCCAGCCGTCCTCCGCGGGAATGGAGGTCATCATGATCTGGTCGCTGTCCGCGGTAATCGTCCCCTCGAGTTCTCTGCCGCCGTAGGTTGTCAGCTGCCACTGCCCGTCCTTGAGCGTGTCGATATCCTGCCGGAACAATTCCGAATCGAAGTGGTAGAAGAAGAAGTTCTGAATGATGGCGTACTTCTCTTTCGTGCCGGCGGTGTCCGTCAGCAGCGTCATGCGGACTTGCAGCTGCGTGCCCTTGGGGTAGGTGCCCAGATTCAGTACGAAGTAGCGGTCGTCGTCCAGATAAGCGCCCAGCGAGCGCGCGTCCGAGCCGTCCTTGTTCTTGCAGACGGGTTCGGTGAGATTCCATTGGTCCGCGAGCCAGAGGTTTACCTTGCTCTTGTTTTCTGTCTTGAAGAACAGGTAGATGGGTTCTTCCTTCTGCGCCTCAATGAAGAGGTCCACTGTCGGGTCCGCCGCGTGCTGGCCAGACTGTGAGACATAGCGCTGGCCGTTTATCAGCTCGTAGTAGTTGGTCTGCTTGTCCCCGTAGGGCGCGGAGCCGACTTCATTCAGCCGCATCCGGATATCTTTTTCGTCCTCGTAAAGCGGGGTGAAGTACTTGTGCCAGTCGCTGAAATTGTTCTGATTGTCAAAGGTGGTGTTGCCTGTAATCGTACTCAGCAGGAGGTTCTGGCTGTTGAAGGGGTTGTCGTTGCCGAAGAACGCGATGCGCTGCGCGTCGTCGGAGACCATATAGCCCATGGAGAGCGCGTTAGGGTTCTGATAGACATTCACTTCCATGTCCGTCTCGGACTGCGTCTTGCAGGTCTCCTCCATGATTTTCTGGTAGGCGGCGGGGGAACCGGGGTTCTCCTCCTCCTTGAGGAAGTTCCAGTTTGCCGCGCCCGCGTCGAGGACGTATTTGATGCCCAGAAGGCTGTCCGTCAGCGGCGTGTTGCCCTCATAGCCGGAGGAATAGCTGCGGTTGCAGTAGCCCATCGCCTCAATGAACTTCAGAATCTTGGCGTTCATGACGGAACTCGAATGTGTGATGCCGCGCAGCCCGAAGCCGCTGTTGTCGTTGATGCAGCGCTGATAGGTTTTCTCCGCCCTGAAGAAGCCTCCGCCTTGTTCCTCGTCGTACGCCTCGAGCTTGTCCACGAGATCCCGCCCGCTCTTGACATACTGTTCATAAGATTTGCGCGTGGAGTAGGCGACTTCCTTGTCGATGTCCTTAAAGGTCAGCACGGCGTTGTAGGTGAGCTCAAAGCCCACCGTACAGGTCAGCGCCACGCTCACGATCCGCTGCAGGAGCTTGGAATCTTTCTTGAGTCCCATGAGGAGGATGAAGCCGCAGTAAACCGCGAGCAGGATCACCGTTGCCCAGATGGTCTTGGCGGGGTCGAGATAAATATTGCCCTTCATGTCCTTGTAATCGCGCGAGTTGGCGATCATCAGAAGGACGAAGATGCCTGTAAAGCTTATCGCGAGGACGTCCTTGCGTATATTTTTCACATATCGCAGCGTCATCGCCGTCATGCTCAGCAAAATGAACGAGAAGATGAAGGAATACCGGAAAGGCAGCCAGTTGGGCATCTGTCCGCCGTGCCAGAGCATATCAATCGGGCGAATCAGCATGCACAGGAACATGACTACCGTCAGGAACCCGTAGCCTACCCGCTTGCGCACGGGAATCCTGCCGTTGCAGAAGAAGAGCGGCAGGCAGAGCAGCGCCAGAACGCCGCAGTAGATTTCCGGCTTGCCCTGTACATTGACCGAGTTATACTGGTTGACACAGAACTGCGCGAAAAATTCCAGCGGGGTAAACTGCGTCTTGAAACTGTAGTCGGGCTGCGTGAAATCCAGCTTGCCCATGGAGAGCGCGTTCGCGACCGGCAGCAGCATAAACGACGCGCAGGCAAGCGCCACAATTGACGCGAGCGCCATCCGCCCCGTCGTTTTCAGCAGCGGCTTTGCCTTGAATTCCTGCTTGTCCGAGCCGAAGCAGACGTAGAAAACGTAGTAGATCGCGACGAAGATGCAGCACATGAAAGCGATATAGAAGTTTGCCACACACATCAGCGCGAGCGGAATGATATAGTTTAACTTTCTGCCGTCGTCAACCAGATATTCCACACCCAGAATGATGAGCGGCAGGAACGCGAGCCCGTCCAGCCACATGGGGTCGATGGTCTGGATGATGCCGTAGGCGCACATCGCGAAGCAGGTGCCCAGCACCACGCCGAGCGGGAAGTTTACGTGCTTGGATTTGCGCAGATAATAGCACATCGTGAGGGAAGCGGTCCCTAACTTGCAAAGAATCATGATGAGCAGCGAGATAAGAATCATATCCCGCGGCAGCAGCATGACAATGAGCGTATAGGGGCTCGCTAAGTAGTAGCCGATGACACCCATATACCCGCCGGAGAGATTGCGCGACCAGTTGTAGAAGATGCTCTCCTCGCCGTAGAACGCGTCCCGCAGCGCCTCGAAGTAGTAGACGTACTGACCGTTTAAGTCGAGGCAGAGGATGGATTTTTTATCCCCGAACGGATAGAGCCCGAAGATGGCGTAGGCGATGCAGATGAGGACCACGGGCAGCAAAAACGCGATGAAGTAAGGGTAATTGCGCTTCAGCCACCCCAAAATTCCGCCTCCCGACCGCGTCCGCCGGGGCTGCTTTGGTTTGTCTGACATGGGAATCCTCCTTTGATTCACGATACAGGGGAATCAGTCGTCCCCCAGACTGTCCTGCACATATTGCTCAAGCGCCGCGAGGTAGGTGTCCACATCGCAGTTTTTCTCGTACGCTTCCATGTACGCGTCCCACGCCGCGTCAAAATCGTCGCTCATGACAAGGCTCGGCATATAGCGGAATTTGGTCTGGTCGATATCGCTCTTTGCCCGGCCTTCCGGCGTCTCGTCGGTAAACGTGTTCGTGTAGGACCACATCGGATACCACGGCTCGTTCTCGCCCGCCTCATTGAGCAGTTCCACGTACGTCCTCGCTCCGTAGGCGTCAAAGCATTCTTTCATGATGGGCGACAGCGTTTCGTAGAATTCCTGCGGCTGATAGGACGCCTGATAGGCGTTGATGCCGTCGCGGTCCATGCCGTTGTAATAGGGGAAATAGGAATAGAGGCAGCGGTTCGCGTTGAGATATTCCGAATCGTTCAGCTGCTCCTTCTGCTCCTCCGTCAGGTAGAAGACGCCGTCCTCGCCCACGCTGTAGTCCTTGCCCTCAATGCCCCAGAAGCGCAGTCTGTGAATCTCCGGGTCGAGCAAGTCGTTGATGAATTTCAGCGCGCCGTCCACATCCGCGCAGCTCGTGGTTACCCCGATGCCGCTGGACGGGTCAAACGCCAGCTGCGAGTGATAGTGCTCCTCAATGCCCTCGTCCATCACAACGCCGAGCGGGACATACTCGCATTCATCCGGCAGGTCCACCGTCGCGTGGCCGAAATTCCAGCGCTGGTCCACCATCCCGAGCACATTCCCGGTCTTGATCTTGTCAAAATACTGCGAGGAGGACAGCACGAAGCATTCCTCGTCAATGATGCCCTTGTGGTACTCCTCGTTGAGCTTCTGAAACCACCGCCGCGCGATATCCGTCGTGTTGTAGTCAATGACCTCGTGGGTGTCGGGGTCCACAATGCAGGCGCCGTCATTGGGCGAGCCCGCCAAAAACATCGGCGGGTTGTCAAGCGGCCAGAAAATGGTCTCGTCCGCCAGAATCTCGTAGGCGATATTCGGCTCGCCGTTCTCCCCCGTGGGGTTGGCGGCGACGTAGTCCTCGAGCAGGTCAAAGTAGTCATCCAGCGTCACGATTTCGGGGTACCCCGCCCATTGAAGGACCTTGACCTGAACCCAGAACGCCTCGTCGCTGTGAATGGTGTTCGTGTCGCGCATATAAATCTTGGAGAACGCCGGGATATAGTAGATGTGTCCGTCCTCGGAGCGCACGCGGTTCCATTCCTCCGCCGTGTAGTAGTCGCGGATGTTGGGGTATTCCTCCCAGTACTCGTCAATCGGGATAAACGCGCCCGCGGCGAGCAGCTTCTGCATAGTGATGGAGGAGGGATAGAGATAATCCGGATATTCCGAGGTCATCATCATGCTGCTGACGACGTTTTCCTCCGCGTCCTTTTCCGAAAGCCATGTCTCCTCGCAGCGCGCCCCCGTTTTCTCGGCAATCGCCTGCATGCACGCGTTGGTCTCGGGGATGTGTTCGTCCTTGAGCGCGCAGAAAAGCCCCGTGTAGACCTTGATTTCCTCCTGCTGCTGTCCGTCCGCGCAGCTCAGAAGCGGCGCGAAAAGGGTCGTCGCGGCAATCAGAGCCGCGAGTTTACGGTGTTTCATGTTCCCCTCCGAAAAAATCAGGATTCTTTTCTGTAATCTTTATCCATCGCGGAGCGCTTGAATCGCAGCCGCAGTTCCAAATCTTTGTCATTGCGAACCTGAATGCTGACATCGCTGCCGTAAAAACGTTTGACACGGATGCAGGAGTTATAAAGATAACCCGCGCGGAAATCAAAGTCGGTGCGCTCGGGATGGTCCTCAAACAGCGCCTCGAGTTTTAAAATCTTGCCCGAGGGCAGCTTTCCCTTCGCGGCGAAAACGACGTGGATTTCCCCCTCCGCCTCCTCAAGACGGATGGTAATCTGCCGCCGCGCCTCCATGGGCAGCAGCTCCAGCAGCGTGTCCGTCATCATCAGAATTCCCAGCGGCAGCGTATAGAGCCCTGTGGGGAAATTCTCTCCCGGCTTTTCGATGGTGACTTCGTCCGTAAAGATATCCGCGGTGTTGTGCAGTTCCTCCGAAAGCGGAATGGGCGTGTGCAGCGCGCGCTCCGGCAGCCGGTTCGGGACATTCTTGCGCGAGGAGAAACGTTCGTCATAGTGAATCGCGGCGTCTAAATCCAGCGAACTGAGCAGAATCATCGCGGTGTCGTCCATGGTCTTGCGCAGCGTGCTTTCCAGACGCTTGGACTGGCGCGCCGCGAGCTCCATTTTGTCGTTGGCCGTAATACAGCTGTCTATCATGATGCCGATTTCGTCCTTCGCGCCGGAAAGGTCGCGCACAGAGGAGAGCGTCCCCGTTTTCAGCGCGGCAGCGAAGCGGGTGGAACGCGAGATGATGTTGTGCGTAATCGTGGTCACAACAATGACGACAAGCAGGAAGAAGACCAGAAAGATCGCGATTTCGGGAAGCGCCGCCGCCATCACCCCGAAGAAGGAGTGGTGTGTGCTCAGCGCGCAGAACTCAAACTGCGCCGTGTAGTAGTTCTTGAACTCGGTGTAGTAGTTGGGCGTGATATGAATCTCTCCGTCGTTCTCGCCGTGATTGCTGTAGAGCACCGTGCCGCCCGTGAGCACGTAGAAGTCGCCGTCAAAATCGAGGCTGTCGAAATAGGATTCGAGCATCGTGGTGTCGATATCGATTTTTAAGTAAGATTCTCCCATCCCGGAGATGCCGAACTTGACGTAGTCCAGCTTCTGAATCAGCGAAAGCACACGGTCTATGCTGTCAAAATACACAATCATGTTCTTTTTCGCGGAGAGGAAGTATTGGTACCACTCCTCGCCCTTGACGGAGTCCAGCGGGTAGATGTCCCCGCCGCGCATGACCGTGCTGTTTTCCGTGTAAATAAAGTAGTGCCGGATACTGCGGTTTTCCACCACGGAGATGGAATTGTTGTCGCGGAGCTGGTAGTAGGCGTCGTAGTAGTCCGCGGAGGAGGCGTAGGTTGTGTTGAGGAAGGCGTAGAGCGAGCTGTTGGAATAGAGATTCTGGGAGATGGCGGTGACATTCTCCACACAGGCGTTGATATACTGCTCCGCGGAGGAGACCGCCGTCTTTTCAACCTTCTCCATGGCGGCGCGCTCGGTGCGGTAGGCGCTGAAACACAGCAGCACAAACAGCAGCAGGCACGAGAACACGGCGAGCGAGAAGATAATCGTCACCTTGTTCTTGACGGAAAGATTGGAGAGAAACTTTGTGTGGCGCTTCTGGCGCTCGCGTTTGGCTTTCCGCTCTTTTCTTTTCATGCGCGCCTCCTTTCCCCCAAATGTCCCTTAACGGTCGGGCATATTCAGCTTTTCCTTGAGCTCGGTCTTCTTTTCGTACATCCTGTCCTCCGCCTCCGCGAGCAGATTCTCAAACGAGAAATCCCCTGTGGCGTAGGAGTAGCCGTAGGCGAGGGCGCACTGGATTTCGTCCTCCTCGCGGCTTAGAATATAGGGCGCGTCCGCCTCAAGCGTCTCCACAATCTTGTTGATCTCCACGAGTGTCGCGTTTTCCATCACCAGCAGGAATTCGTCCCCGCCCATACGGAAGCAAAGCGCCTGATCGCTCGTGAAATTCCCGATATACTCCGCGGCGCGCTTGATGACGTAATCGCCGTGCTCATGTCCTTCCGTGTCGTTCATGAGCTTTAAGTTGTTGACGTCAAAATAGATGACACAGATGGTCTTGCAGGTCTTGAACACATCGACTTGATCGTTATAGTAGCGCTTGTTGTAAACGTGGGTCATGCCGTCGTGGTTGGCCTCGAACATCGCCTTGCGCAAGTCGACGGAGGAATTGTTGATGCTCGTGATCATGCGCTGAATGGCTCCGCCCAGACTGCCGATTTCATCTTCCTTGTCGCGCAGCAGGAACATCTCCTCAACGTTGATATCCTCGCTCCCGGCGACAGAACTCGTGAAGTTCGTCGCGGTCTTGGTGAGCTGTTCGATAGGCTCGAAGACTTCTCTGGAGATATAGCGCATGAAAATCTTCACGGCGACAAACGTCAGCGCGAGAAGCGCCGCTGAGAGCACAAGCGCCGCCAGCAGAATCCGCATCGCGAAGGAGTTGTCGCATTCGATGATGACATAGCCCGCCAGCCGGTCGTCAATCGTGCGCATGGGCACATAAGTAAAACGGCCGCTGAACGTGTTCCGCGTTAACGTGTATCTGCCGTTGATAAGCTCCGCCTTGTGCTCGGTCTCAAAGTCGCCGTATTCAAGCTTCATGCCCAGCTCGTTGGTGGAGCCGGTGTCAAAAACGTAGTACCCGGCGGATTCGTTGTAGCTGACCATGGAGATATTTTCCACGCCCTCGGTGTCCTCGACGTATTCCTTGAGCTTCTTGATGGTGAGGTGGTAGTCCGCGTCCGTTCTGCGCGTGGTGAGGTATTCCTTGGCGTCGTCGGGGTCCACCGCGCTGATGACAAAGCTCGCCGCGGAATCCGCCAGCGAATTGTTGTACGCCCGCGCGAACCAGATGATGCTGAAAATGCAGAAACCCAGACTTATCAGCAGAACGGTGAGAATAATCGTGAACGCCCTGCGGCTGATTTGTTTGCGAATCAGTTTCCCCAAAGATTTCACCTGCCGTTTTGGTGGTTTAGAAACGAAGTCTGCCGCTGCCCGCGCGGCATATTTCCCATGATATTATAGCACAAACGCGCAAAACTGTCAAGCGCCCGAAGCCCCGGATTTTGAAAGCGGAGGGAAAGAAAACGCCCAAAGCGCGAAATCACGCGATTTTGAGACACGAAAGCGGCCCGCCTTGATGAGAGGCGGGCGCGTAAAACTGTCAGTGCACGATAAACTTCCCCGCGAAGTTTTCCGCGAGGCGGTATAGCGGCGGGCGCAGCGCCTTGTCGGCTTCCCTGAGCTTCTGGCGAATCGGCAGCTTCTGCGGGCAGTGGCGCTCGCATCTGCCGCAGTTTACGCACTGTGTGGCAAGCCCGGGTTTTTTGCGGATACATACGTTCTGCGCGAATTTCATGCGCGCGGTCGCCTTGTTGTCGGTGTACATCATGTTGTAGTAGAAGAAGTTCGCGGGAATGTCCACGCCCATGGGACAGGGCATACAGTAGCGGCAGCCCGTGCAGCCGACCTTTTCCTTCTCGCGGATAATCCCCCTGACCTCGTCGACAAGCGCTCGGTCTGTATCCGTGAAGGAGCCGGGCATGGCGCGCGACGCGATTCTCACATTCTCAAGCACCATCTCTTCCGAGTTCATCCCCGAGAGCACACAGAGAATCCCGTGCTGGTCAAAGAGCCAGCGCAGCCCGAGTTCCGCCGGCGTATAGGGGCTCTTCTCCAGAAGCTTTTTCGCCTTCTGGGGCGGGTTGCAGAGTTTGCCCCCGCGCAGCGGCTCCATGATGACCACGGGAATCCCTTTCTTCTCCGCCGCCTTGAGTCCTCTTCTCCCCGCCTGACTGTGCTCGTCCATGTAGTTATATTGAATCTGGCAGAAATCCCACGGGTAGGCGTTGAGGATTTTTAAAAACATATCCGTGTCGCCGTGATAGGAGAAGCCGATGTTGCGGATTCTCCCCGCCGCTTTCTGCTTGGCAATCCAGTCCTCGATGCCGAGCGCCTTGAGGTTTTCCCACTCCGCGTAGTCCGTAAACATATGCATGAGGTAGAAATCGACGTAGTCCGTGCGCAGTCTGGAAAGTTCCTCCTCAAAGATCTTGTCCGCCGTCTTGATGGAGCGGACCAGATACTGCGGCAGTTTCGTGGCGATAAGGACCTTGTCGCGCAGGTTGTTGCGCTCGAGAATCTTCCCCAGCGCCTCCTCGCTGCCCGGGTAAATATACGCCGTGTCAAAATAATTGACACCATGTTTTACGGCGAGGAGGATTTCCCGCTCCGCCTTGTCCAGGTCAATGGCGCCGCCCTTTCGGGTGAAGCGCATACAGCCGTAACCGAGCTGAGAGACCCGGTTGCCTTTTCCATCCACGCGGTAAATCATACGCGCCGCTCCTTTTTACGTGTGATACTCTATTATACCACAAATTCCGCCCCGCTGTCAAGATATCCCGCCGCCCCCTCTTGATTTTTATCCGCGAATGTGGTATAATAGGGCAGAAAAGAGGGAGGAAAACGCCATGGACAAACAGCAAGATGTACAGTTCGCTCCTGACCCTGAGCGCGACGCCGCGCCTGACATTGAGGTCGTGGAGAAATCCCCTGCCGACGAGGCAGCCCCCGCCGCAGCACAAAGCGAGGGGAACCCGGAGATTATCAGCCTTCTGCCCGAGCGCAAGCTCAACTTCACGCGCCTGATTTTCAGCCGCCTGCCGCTCTTCGCGGTCCTGCTGGTGCTTCAGGTGCTGATTTATCTCGCCCTTTATGGCTGGCTGAGGGATTTTATCCCGCATTTTATCGTGATTCAGACGGTTTTTTCTGTCGGTATGATCTTTTACCTGTTTAACTGCAGCATGGATTCTTCCGCGAAACTGACATGGCTCGCCATCATCATGCTCTTTCCGTTTCTGGGGACGATTCTGCTGCTCTACACGCGCGTGGAACCAGGACACCGCAATCTCTCCAGGCGCAGTCAGGAGATGCTTGACGTCAGCGCCGATTTTCTCTCCCAGGATCCGGATGTGCTCGCGGAGCCGCAGATAGAGGAATCCGGCACGGCGGACCTGCACCACTATCTCAACCGGGGCGGGTGCTTCCCCATCTACCGCAACACCGAGGTTACCTATTTCCCGCTGGGCGAGGACAAATACAAAATGCTCCTCACAGAACTTAAAAAAGCAAAGCAATTCATTTACATGGAGTATTTTATCTTGGCGGAAGGCGAGATGTGGGGGACTATACTTGGGATTCTGGCGCAGAAGGCGAAAGAGGGCGTGGATGTCCGCGTGATGTTTGACGGTATGTGCGAAACCTCGCGGCTTTCCTTTGACTACCCCAAGCGTGTGGAGAAACTCGGCATACGCTGCAAGGCGTTCGCGCCGATTACGCCCTTCCTCTCCACCCACTACAACTACCGCGACCACCGCAAGATTCTCGTCATTGACGGCGAGGTGGCGTTCAACGGCGGTATCAATCTTGCGGATGAGTATATCAATAAACTGGTGCGTTTCGGGCACTGGAAGGACACCGCCGTCATGCTGCGCGGAGAGGCGGTGCGCAGTTTCACGCTGATGTTTCTGCAGATGTGGAATATCACGGAGCGCGAGCCGGATTGGAAAGCCAGCTCCTATCCCGCGGCCCCGTGCCCCGCGAAAGGCTTTGTCATGCCCTACGGCGACAGCCCGCTGGATAAGGAAAAAGTCGGCGAGGCGGTCTATATGGATATCCTCAACCGCGCCAACGACTATGTCTATATCATGACACCCTACCTCATTCTGGACGGCGAACTGGAGGCGTCGCTGAAATTCGCGGCACAGCGCGGCGTGGACGTCAGGCTCATTCTCCCGGGCATTCCCGACAAGAAAACCGCCTACGCGCTCGCGAAGACGCACTACGCCTCGCTCGTGTCGGCCGGGATTAAGATCTACGAGTACACCCCCGGCTTCGTGCACGCCAAGGTCGTGGTCTGCGATGATATCAAGGCGGTGGTCGGGACCATCAATCTGGATTACCGCAGCCTCTACCACCATTTCGAGTGCGCGACCTATATGTACGATGTGGACTGCATTGAGGACATCAAGCGCGATTTTCATGATACGCTGCAGAAATGCCGCCCTGTCACGCCCGAAACCATCCGCAACGAGAAAATCACGTACAAAATCGCGGGGCGTGTCCTCAAGGTCATCGCGCCGCTGATGTGAGAACTTTCTGAAACGCCGAAAGCCCCCGTTCTGGGGGCTTTTTTCATTCTGCCATGGCTTTCGCCGCCGCGGCCGCTGTCGAAAAGGCTATCTGGAGGTTGTAGCCGCCGGTGAGCGCGTCCACATCGAGCAGCTCGCCCGCGAAATACAGCCCCCGCACGAGTCTGGATTCCATAGTTTTGGGGGAGACCTCGCGTACACTGACGCCCCCGCGCGTAATGACCGCCTCGGTAATCGGCCGCGTGCGTGTGGGCCTTAGCGTGAAGGCCTTCACCGTGCGCACAAGGTCTGCGCGCGCCTCTTTCGTGAGGTCGTGCGCCTTGGTGCCCCCGGCAATTCCCGCGCGCGAGAGAATAACCGGGACCATGGAAGCCGGCAGCAGCTTGCGCAGGACATTGTGCATATCGCGGTTTTGTTCCCCGGAGAGATCCCGCAGCACACGCGCGTCCAGCTGCTGGGGCGTGAGCGCGGGCTTGCAGTCAATCGAGAGTTCGTATTCCCGGATGGCGTCGGGCTCCAGAAACGCGCTCGCGGTGAGCACCAGCGGCCCGGAAACGCCAAAATGTGTGAACAAAAGCTCCCCCTGCCGCGAAAAGACGGTTTTCTTGCCCCGCGTGACGGTGAGCGTGACATTTTTCAGCGCAAGCCCCTGCATCTGCGCGCATTCGTCCGCCTGCGCGACTTCCAGCGGTATGAGCGAGGGTCTGGGCGGCTCAATGCTGTGTCCCGCCGCCTTCGCCAGTTCGTAGCCGTCCCCGTTCGAACCCGTCTGCGGATAGGACATCCCGCCCGTGGCGAGCAGCAGCGCGTCCGCGCGGTATTCCGTGCCGTCGGCGCAGCGCACCCCGAGCAGCCGCGTCGGGCTCCTGAGAATCTCCGTGACTCTCGTGTTCAGCCGAATCCGCACATTCTCGCGCGCCAGAGCGTTTCGCAGCGCGTTCGTGATATCCTCGGCGCGGTCGCTTTTGGGGAAAACGCGTCTGCCGCGCTCCACCTTGAGCGGCACACCCTCGTTCTCAAAAAAGCGCATGACATCCTCCGCGCCGAAGGCCGTCAGCGCGGAATAGAGAAAGCGCGCGTTTCGCGGGGTGTTTTCGAGAATAGTCCGCGTGTCGCAGGCGTTGGTGAGATTGCAGCGGCCTTTCCCCGTAATCGCGAGCTTTCTGCAGATATCGCCGCCGCCCTCGAGCAGCAGCACACTCGCGCCCGCTTTCGCCGCACGTATCGCGCCGAAACAGCCCGCCGCGCCGCCTCCCGCGATAAGAACCCGCTTGGACATCTCTCAGTCCGCGCGCAGTTCGTCGAGGAGCGCCGCCGCTTCTGCCCGGCGTTTCTGGGTCTGCTCCTCGTCGATGACGTAGCCGTCCTTGTGCTTATAGAGCACATCGCCTTCCCTGATATCCTCAGGCAGCCACGCCAGCGGAATGGGCTTGGTTTTGGGGATTCCGTCCTCGCCCAGTTCCTCCAGAACGGCCAAGTCCTCCTCAATGCGGTCAACGATGAACATCCGCGGTCAGTCCTTTCTTTTTCTGCTTTGCCCCTGCCCTTTCGGGGGGCTTTTTTTCGCGGGCGCGACCAGACAGCGCGCCCGGGTGCCGATTAAATCGCGCCGCCCCGCCTCTGTCAGGATCCTTCGGACACGCTCGGCGTTCTCAGGCTTGAAATACTGCAGCAGCGCGCGCTGGTCCGCCTTTTCGCGGGGGCTTTTCGGCACATAGACGGGCTCTAACGTATAGGGGTCAAGCCCCGTGTAAAACATACAGGTCGAGATCGTGCCGGGGGTCGGATAAAAATCCTGCACCTGTTCGGGGTGAATGCCCTCGCGCTTGAGAAAGAGCGCCAGCGAGATGGCGTCGCTGATGGTGCTGCCCGGGTGCGAGCTCATGAGGTAGGGCACGAGATACTGACGCAGCCCCGCGTCGGCGGTCAATTCGTAAAAGCGTCGTGAAAACGCCTCGTAGACTTCCTTGTGCGGCTTGCCCATTCTGTCGAGCACATTCGCGGAGCAGTGCTCCGGCGCGACTTTGAGCTGCCCGCTGATATGATGGCGTGTAAGTTCCCGGAAGAACGTCTCGTCGCTGTCCGCCATGAGATAGTCAAAGCGTATCCCGGAGCGGATGAACACCTTTTTGACTCCGGGCAGCGCGCGCAGTTTCCGCAGCAGGCTGAGGTATTCGCTGTGGTCCGCCTCCAGTTGGGGGCAGGGCTCGGGCGCCAGACATTTTCTTCGCGCGCAGAGCCCCGCGCTTTCCTGCTTGCGGCAGGAGGGGCGGCGGAAATTCGCCGTGGGGCCGCCCACATCGTGGATATAGCCCTTGAAATCAGGCAGTTCTGTTAAAAGCTTTGCCTCTCTGAGCACGGATTCCTCGCTGCGGGACGTGACCTTCCGCCCCTGATGCAGCGCGATGGAACAGAAGTTGCAAAATCCGAAGCACCCGCGGTTGTGCGTAATCGAAAAGCGGACTTCCTTGATGGCGGGCACGCCGCCCTCCTTTTCGTACATCGGGTGGTAATCGCGGGTATAGGGCAGCTCGTAGACGGCGTCCAGTTCCGCGCGTTCCAGCGCCTTCGCGGGCGGGTTCTGCACCAGCATTTTGCCCCCGTGGCGCTGCAGAACCGTCCTGCCGCGAATCTCGTCCTGCTCGTCGTACTGAATCGCGCAGGCTCGCGCGTAGGCGCGCTTGTTATCGCGCACCTGCTCAAACGAGGGGCATTCCCTGCAGCCGAGCGGTGTGTTTCTGGGCTCTGTCAGGAAGCAGGTGCCGCGAATATCCGTGATTTCCCGGATGGGCACACCCGCGCGCAGTTTTGCGGCCGCCTCGGAAACAGAGCGTTCCCCCATGCCGTAGAGCAGCAGGTCCGCGCCGCTTTCAACGAGAATGGAAGGCCGCACACGGTCGTCCCAATAATCGTAGTGCGCGAAACGTCTTAGCGACGCCTCGATTCCGCCTATCAAAATGGGAATATCGTCGCCGTAGATCGCGCGCAGTTTTTGGCAGTAGACGATGACGGCGCGGTCGGGGCGGCGTCCGGGGCGGTTTCCCGGCGAGTAGGCGTCATGGGCGCGGGATTTCTTCGCGACGGTGTAGTGCGCGACCATGCTGTCGATATTGCCCGCGGTCACCAGAAAGCCGAGTCTTGGCCGCCCGAAGCGCGTAAAATCGGCATCGCTTTTCCAATCCGGCTGGGGCAGCATCGCGACGGTATAGCCCTGCGCCGCGAGCACGCGCGAGATAATCGCCGCGCCGAAGCTCGGGTGGTCGACATACGCGTCCCCCGTGATATAGACAAAATCCGGCGCGTCTATCCCGGCGTCACGCAGTTCCTTGGCGCTTACCGGCAGGAATCCCCGCACGTCACCGGTTCGGGCGGTAGGGGACAAAATCCTTGTCGCTCGGGTCCGCTTCGGTGGAGAGCAGGAAGATATACTCGGAGTTTTCCGTGGTCAGGCGCAGCATACTGCGCTCGCGGTTGAACGCGAGCTGGCCGCAGGAGGTCTTGAAGCAGCGCTCGCCCTCTCCCGTTTCCATAATCGCGAAATACTCCCCCGGGTGCTTGTGCTCGCTCTCCATGATGGTCAGCGTGCCCAGACAGTCCGCCCATTTTTTGCGGCGTTCCCAGTTTTCGGTTTCGGGGTTTAACTGCTTGATGCTCAGCACCCCCGCCGGCGAAAACTTGTCAATCAATTTTCCCAAAGCGTATCCGTCCTTTCATAAATCATTTTGCAAATAGGCCATGAAGGCCTCCTTGTTTGCCCCAGGCGCTGTCGTCGGTCTGCCCAGATTCTCCCGCGCGCCGACAGCGCACCGCACCTCCAGAAAACAGAGCGTATTTTGCGCCTTTGCCTCGCTGAGCGCCTCGGAGAGCTCCTTTGCGTCCTTTACACACCGCGCCCACGGATAGCCGCACGCCCGCGCGGCCGCGGTCAGATCGGCCGTACGCGCGACAGTCGGCGCGCCGCCCACGGATTCGTGCGCGAAATTGTTGATGACGACGTGGATGAGATTTCGCGGCGCGGTATTCCCGATGACCGCCATCGCGCCCATGTGCATGAGTGCCGCGCCGTCACCGTCGATACACCACACGCGCCTGCCGGGCTTCTGCAGGGCAATGCCCAGCGCGATGGAACTGCTGTGCCCCATGGAGCCCACCGTGAGGAAATCCCGCTCGTGCCCCTCGCCCCGCGCGGCGCGCAGTTCAAAGAGTTCTCTGCTCGCCTTGCCTGTGGTGGAAACCAGGACGTCCGAACCGGAAACTTTCAGAATCCCGGAAATCGCGTCTTCCCTCGTGAGCGTGTTTTCGTTGCGGTAGGGGATTTTTTCGCCCTGCAGCGCCCCCTTTTCCACCACAAACGCCACCTGTCCGCCCGCGCGCAGACGCTCGCCGAAACGCCCCGCCAGAATGTCCGCCACCTCGTCCGCGGCGGTCGCGCTGTCTACACGAAATGTCTCCACGTCGGCGGTCCGCAGCAGGTCGAAAGTGACCTTGCCCTGAAAAATATGCTGCGGCTCATCGTGAACGCCGGGCTGCCCGCGCCAGCCGATGACGAAAATCACCGGTATGCCGTAGACTTCCCGGTTGAGCAGCGACGCCAGAGGATTGAGGATATTGCCCTCACCGGAATTTTGCAGGTAGACGACGCCCGTTTTCGCTGTCGCGAGGTGATAGCCCGCCGCGAGCGCGGCGCAGTTGCCCTCGTTCGCCGCGATGATGTGGTGTTCAGGGTCGAGCCCGTAGGTGTTCATCACGGCGTCGCAGAACGGCCGGAGCAGGGAATCGGGCACACCCGTGAAGAAATCGCTGCCCAGCGCTTTCAAAAAATCGTTCGCTCTCATGATGCCGTTCCTCCATACCGCTCCCGCGCGGCGGCGAGTTCATCCGGTGTGTCAATCTCAATAATGTCGCCCGCCTCCACCGCGCGCACCCGAAGGCGCAGCCTGTCAAGATTTCTGTCCACCGCCTCGTCCCAGAAAAGCGCGCTGTTTGCGGGGTTTTGGTACGCCGTTTCGATGATGTCCGCCAGAAGCGCCGCGTCAGCGCTCTCAAAGAACGCGAACCCCGTCATCATATAGCGGTTCTCGCCGCCCTTCCCCACGCGCGTGATGAACCCCGCCGAATCGGTGTCAAAGACCCAGTCCTCGGTCCGCCCGGGTTCCAATCGTCCCAGATAGCACGAGCCGGGCAGCCGCCCCGTGAGGACTTTGGGGTTTGCGACATACAAATCCGCCTCGCAGACCCAGCACGGCCCGCCGCGCAGAAATTCCCGCGCCCAATAGACGGAGGAGATGTTGTTCGCCCGCTCGTAGTCGGGGTTTGCTATCAGGCGTGTGCCGGGAAATTTCCGCTCAAGATAGGCAAACTGTCCGCCTAAGTATCCCGTCACGACAGCGTTAGAGCGTACCCCGCGCAGCCGCAGCGCCTCAAGGACCGTCTCAATCATCGGCGCTGCTCCGACTCTGAGCAGCGGCTTGGGCGTATGGTCCGTCAGCGGGCGCATTCTCGTGCCCAGCCCCGACGCCATCACAATCGCGGATTCTTCCATGCTTAAAAATCCTTGTACACAGCCGGAACGCGCACGCCGCGGTTTTCAAGCGCCGCCTCAAAGACTTGAAAGAACGCGAAGATATCCTCCTCGTCAATCGCGCCGAGCGCGCACAGGCGGAAGGTGTCGGCGGTCTCGAGCTTGCCGGGGTAAATCGTGAAGCCGCGCTCGTAGCAGTAGTCGTGAATCTTGCGGAAATCCCAATTGGGGTCGTCCGGGGAGCGCACCGCGCAGACCAGCCCCGCGCGCCATTGCGGCTTGATAATCTGACGAAAGCCCAGACGGTCAAGCCCCGCGCAGAGCGCGTCAAAAACCCGTGTGTGCCGCGCCCATTTCGCCTCCTCGCCCTCCGCGAAGTATTCGCTGATCGCCTGTTTCGCCGCGTAGATGGTCTGTACAGGCGGGGTAAAATGCATCTGTCCCGTGCGCTCGAAGAAATCGTACTGCAGGAAAAGATTGCAGTAGTAGGAGCGCTTGGGGTACTCAGCGGACGCCTCAATCAGCGCTCTGGAGCCGATTACGAACGAAAGCCCCGTCATCGCCATGAGCCCTTTCTGCGCGGACGCCATGAGAAAATCGATCTCGTCCGCGTCGATGTCAATGGGCCGCATCGCGAACGTGGAAGTCGTGTCCACCGTGAAAATCGCCCCCGCTTTGTGCGCGAGCGCGCCAATCTCGCGAATCGGGTTTAGCAGCCCCGTGCCCGTTTCGTTGTGTGTGGTGTGCACGAGCGCGATATCGGGGTTTTCCTTGAGCGCCTTTTCCACAAGCCCCAGATCCGCGGGACGGTCAAAGGGCAGTTTTAAATTCACAAAGGGCAGCCCGTAAAATTCGCAGATTTCCGCCGCGCGGCTGCTGTAGGCGCCGTTGTTGATTATCAGGATTTTTTTGTTTTCGGGCAGCAGCGAGTTTAAGCAGACGTCGATATTGAGTGTCCCCGAGCCGCAGAAAAGCACCGCCGTGTGGCGTTTTTGGTCGCCGTGGACAATCTTTACGAGGTCTTCCCGCATCTGCCGCATAATCTCCTCGAATTCCTCCTCGCGTGGGCAGATGTCCGGCACGACCTGCGCGAGCTTTACGGTGTCGGTCGTCGTGGAGGGCCCGGGATTTAGTAAAATGTTTCGCTTGATTTCCATGCGGCAGTCCTTTCAAAGCGCGTCAATCAGCGTGATGATGTCGTTTATCGGCATCAGGCGCGCGTCGACTTCTTTCGCGCGATGGTAAGTGAGAATGTCCCGCGCGGTCTGTTCCATCGCGGGGAACGCGCTGCGCGTCAGCTGGTTTGCGTAAATCACAATATTGACCCCGTGCGCGGCGAGTTCGCTCTCCGTGACAGTGTTGTAGGAGGTCGGTACCGCGACAAGGGGAGTAGTATGATTTTTTTGCCGGAAGGCGTCACAAAATTCAAATACCTCATCCGGCGTTTTTTGCCGGCTGTGAATCATGATTCCGTCCGCGCCCGCGTCCACATACGCCAGCGCCCTTTCCAGCGCGTCGCCGACCCCTTTTTCGAGAATCAGGCTCTCAATCCGCGCGATAATCATGAAATCGTCGGTGAGCTGGACTTTCTTTCCGGCCGCTATCTTGGCGCAGAAATGCTCTATAGTGTCCTGTGTCTGCTCGACGTCTGTGCCGAACAGCGAGTTTTTCTTGAGCCCGGTCTTGTCCTCGATAATCACCGCCGAAACGCCCATGCGCTCCAGCGAGCGGACATTGTAGACAAAATGCTCCGTCAGACCGCCCGTGTCCCCGTCAAAAATGATGGGCTTGGTCGTGACTTCCATGACATCGTCAATCGTGCGGAAGCGCGAGGTCATATCCACCAGCTCGATATCGGGCTTGCCCTTGGAGATGGAATCGCACAGCGAGCTTATCCACATCGCGTCGAATTGATCAAACTCCCCGCCGTTTTCCACACAGGTTTTTTCCGCAATCAGCCCCGTCAGGCCGTTGTGGACCTCAATCGCCTTGATCATGCCGCGAATCCCGAGCGCGCGTCTGAGCCGGGAGCGCCGGAATTCCGGCATGGCGAGCTTTTCTCTCAGCCGCAAATCCACCCTGTGTGTCTGCTCCGTGCGCGTGTAGGGGATGTCAATCACCTGCCCGCCGTATTTGGCGGCCTCGCGCTCGGCGTTGTCGCGAATCACCCGCAGCGGCCCGCTGAGCCAGTTGTCGCCGTGGACGATATAGTCGGGTTTTAAGCGGCGAATCATCTTTTCGTAAAGCGGCTCGTCCTGCACGACCGCCCGCGCGACCCCGTCCAGATTCTCTATCATCCGGAAGCGCTCTTCAAAGGGAATCGTCGGAAAACGGTCAAAGCGCAGCATCGCCGCGTCGGTCATCACCCCGACCGTAACCTCGCCGTACTTGCCCGCCTCCCTGAGAATGTTGCGATGTCCCTCATGGATACAGTCTGTGCAAAAGCAAGTGTAGACCTGTTTCATGTTGAAAACGCCTTTCTGACCACTCAAGATAATTCTGTCCCCATTATAAATAATATCATAAAATCGGGGGAATGTCAATATGTTCGCGACAAAAAAGGCACGCCCTAAGCGTGCCTTCCAAGTGTAATGGGAGAGAGTGGATTTGAACCACTGAAGCGTAACGCAACAGATTTACAGTCTGCCCCCTTTGGCCACTCGGGAACTCTCCCATGAAAACCGACCTCGCGGCAGCCGGAAGCTGAGAGCTGGTGGACGGACTTGAACCCCCGACCTGCTGATTACAAATCAGCTGCTCTACCAACTGAGCTACACCAGCGCCGCTTTATCTATTATATCACAGCCCGCGCCAAATGTCAAGCGCTTTCGCGAGAATTTTCAAATTGCGCAAACTATACAAAAATTCGCCCCTCATTTTGTGCAAAAGGCCAACTCCCCGCGCCGCGTCTGTTGTCGAGAAGTGTCCAACAGCTTCCCCTGCGGCCCGCCCGGGAGGCTTGGCGCGCCTGTGTTCCGAATATTTCATAAAAATTTCGTCAAAGTTTCATCTATTTTTCACCGGGGGGGTAAAATGCCCGTAGCAAGGTTTTTGTCCTATCGGAAAGGGGGTGCAAATGTGATGGCAAATCCGACTATCCGGCAAATGCCCGAATTTTACAGCGGCGCCAAGACAGACGGGAAAACCTGCCCGCTGACGCTGCGGTATTTGCAAAGCAAATGCCCATGCAAGGATGGGTCAACCAACGACCCTAAAGATCTGCTTTGGAGCACCACCCGCGGCGACTATCAGGACTTGATTCGCGATCTTCTTTTCCGCGATTTTCTTCTACCGCAGTGGCTTCAGAAGTCCCAATCCGAAATTGTGCGGAACTACTATTCCGACCCCTCTGCGCCCTCTGCCACCCAAGGGCGATTATGGCGCGGAAGATATGATCGCGGCGCAGAAATGGCATTTCTACATTTCCTATTGCGCGTATCTGGAATCGGGCATCTTAAAGGACGAAAACGGCAAACCGAGATCCTTGGATTTGAACGACAGGCCGATATTGAGATTTCAATGCCTCGAACTCTTGCTCTGGATGTATGAGGCGGCGAAGGACAAGGCAAAGAAGGAAGGGCGTTTGCCCGCGGAGGAGACCGAAAAACTCGATAAGGAGATTCAAGAGTTTATCGGTGGGACGGAGCACGCCGACCTCTGCAAGAAACTGAGAGAGGAAATATCCAAACTCATTCTAAAATAACAAACGGGAAAGGAAAGCATATGGAAAACAGGAAGAAAGCGGCGCTGATAACCGCCGGCGCGGCGTTATGCGTCATTGCCGGAATCATCTTGATGTTTGTGTTCCTCAATAAGGGGAATGAAGATCAGACACTGGAACATGAAAGCAGCGAGGTTAGCGAGGTTTTAGAGTTAACAGTTACCGAAACGCAGGAAATTACGGAAGTAACAGAAACAACCACAAGAGAAGAAACTGCGACAAACACTACAGCCGCGAAAGAAACCACCGCCGCAAAAGCAGAGACAGCGGCATCTTCCGCGACAAGCGCTCAGAAACAAGAACAGATACCGCAGCAAGGCGGACAGGCGGCACCGTCTCCCGCGCAGACACAAGCCCCTGTACAAACACAAACACCTCAAGTACCACAAACACAAACACCTCAAGTACCACAAACACAAGCACCTCAAGTACCACAAAC
>CAYZMU010000001.1:43731-60818 GCA_964479595.1 uncultured Ruminococcus sp.
CACCTCAAGTACCACAAACACAAGCACCTCAAGTACCACAAACGCAAACTTCTACACAAACAAAAACACCTCAAGCGCCACAAACACAAGCACCTTCAGGAAATTTAGAAACAATTTATTGTGAAGATTATAATGATGTTTTTAGAGATTTTGAACATAATCCACTTTTAGTTGATAAACAAAATAAAACTATTACTTTTAGTAGTAATTTTGTTAAATATGTTAATGGATTTATACCTACAGATGGTATTAAAGATATTGATGACAATAAATTAAATTTAAAAACTGTTACATATGTTATGGAAGGACTTGACGGTATTTATAGCGATTTTAATGGATATACTTGTATTTTCAAAGTTCCTGCAGAAGCTTTTAAATGGAATAATTATGAATTTTGGGTCCAATTATCTAATAATACGCTTACTTTAAAGCTTAAATATAGGAATTTTTTTGTTTATTATTCACAAGGTATGAACTATTTTCGATATTTAAATGATTATAGTGATGGATCATTAGATGAATTATAAGGGACTAGAAGATAATTCCTTTTTAGATGGTGGAAAGGGGTACGTTCTAGGATACGCCATAACTGTCGTTATGGACGTTGTAAATTTACCCGCTGCCGGATTCACTATTATTTGAAATGATAGAAACCTGATAACTTGTTGGCAAATCATGGATTGCTGTTTGTTTTGCGAAAGCCGGCGCCCCGGGGCTGTTCCCGAGGCGCTTTTTGACGTACCCTAAAAAACCGCGGGATATAAAATCTTCTTGCGCGTTTGCCGCCGCTGTGATTGACAAAACGGCGCGGGCGTGCTATAATAGAGGGGAGAAGACGCGCGGCGGGGAGGAGGATTGCGGTGCGATTTTTTGAGGAGGCGGCATGGCGGCTTGAGGCGGTTTCGAAACTGCGCGCGCTGCTGGAAAAGAAAATCTCGCCCGTGTCGCTGTCCGGCGTCTCGCAGGTGCAAAAGGCGCAGATTCTGCTGGCGCTTTCCAAGGACGCGCCCATTCTCGCCGTCACGCCCGACGACGCCTCCGCGCGGCTGCTCTGCGAGGACATCAATTTCATGGCGGGGGAACGCGTTTCGTACCCCTACCCGGGCAAGGAACTCAATTTCTATTCCGAGGCGGGCATTTCCCGCGAGTATGAGCAAATGCGCCTGAGCGCGCTGTGGGCGCTTTGCGCGGGCCGCTGCAGGGTCCTTGCCGCTTCCGCCGAGGCCGTCACGCAGTTTACCATCCCCGGGCAAACGCTGCGGGGGGCAACGCTGCGGCTGACGCGCGGGGAAGAGTACGATATGGGCGAAATCGCGGGGAAACTCGCGGCGATGGGTTATCTGCGCTGCGAGCAGGTGGACGCGCCGGGGCAGTTTTCGGTGCGCGGCGCGATTCTGGATATCTTCTCGCCCTGTGAGGAGATGCCCGCGCGGGCGGAATTCTGGGGCGACACGCTTGAGAATCTCGCTTGGTTTGAGCCCCAGACGCAGCGCAGAGAGGGCTCCCTTGAGAGCATGGACGCGGTGCCCGCCGCGGAGGCGCTGCCTGACGCGGAAAGTTTGTGCGCGGCGCTTTCGTCTTTGAGCGGGGAAGTTTCCGGCCCCTACGAGCAGAGATGGAAAGAGAAACTTGCCGCCGATTGCGCGCTTTTGCGCGAAGGGGTCGCGCTCAAAGACATTGACCTTTATTTTCCGCTGATTTACAGCCCGCCCGCCGCGATTTTCGATTACCCTTTTTCGGCGGTTTTCCTCTGCGAGACCGCCGCCTGCGAGGAGGCGTTTGAGGGGCTTTCCGAGCGCGTGAACGAGGATGTGCGGCTGGGGCTGGAACAGGGCACGCTCTGCGCGGAGCTGTCACATTATGTTCTGAGCCGCGCGGAAGTCTTCGAACGGATTGGAAAGCTGCCGCTGGTGTGCGCGAACACCTTTTTCGCGGGGTCTGAGACTTTTGACTACCGCGAAAAGCTGGAAGTGCAGACGGCCCCGAGCGAGCCCTGGAACGGCAGCACGCGGATTCTGGCGGAGCGCCTCAAGGAGCTGAGCGCGGCGAAAGCCCGTGTGATGGTCTGCGCGGGGACGGCGAAAACGCTGCCCATTCTGGAGCGGGATCTGCGCGAAAGCGGGATTTCCTGCGCCGTCGCGGACGCGGACAGCGAATCGGAGGAGGGCGCGGCGCTGCTCATGCAGGGCGGGCTCTCGGGCGGTTTTTCCTATCCGTCCACGGGCTATGTCTGTATCGCGCAGGCAAAGGCGCGGCCCGTTTCGAAAAGCAGACGGCGGTTTCAGAGCGGCAGCGAAATCCGCGCGCTCTCCGAGATTTCCGAAGGCGACCTGGTCGTTCACGCCGAGCACGGCATCGGGCGGTTCATGGGCATTCACAAGATGGAGCTGGAGGGCGTCTCCAAGGACTACATCACGATTCAGTACGCGGGGACAGATGTGCTCTATGTGCCCGTCACGCAGCTCGACAGAGTCTCGCGCTATATCGGCGGCCGGGACGATTCCGAGGTGCGGCTGAGCCGGTTAACTTCAAAAGAATGGCAAAAAACGCGCTCCAATGTCAAGAAGGCCGTCAAGGACATGGCTGGGGAGCTCCTCACGCTCTATGCGGCGCGGGAACGCTCGCAGGGTTTCGCCTTTGAGCCCGATGATGAGATTCAGCGGGATTTTGAGGCGCGGTTTCCTTATGTGGAGACGTCGGATCAGCTGCGCTGCACGGAAGAAATCAAGGCGGACATGGAGCGCGACAGACCGATGGACCGGCTGCTGTGCGGGGACGTGGGCTTTGGCAAGACCGAGGTCGCGTTCCGCGCGGCGATGAAATGTATGCTCTCGGGCAAGCAGTGCGTCATGCTCGCGCCGACAACCGTTCTGGCGAACCAGCACTACGAAACCGCGACGCGGCGGTTTGAGTCCGTGCCCGTCACGATTGAACTGCTTTCCAGATTCCGCACGAAACGCCAGCAGGAGCAGATTCTTGAGAAAATCGCGGCGGGGAAGGTCGATTTCGTCATCGGCACGCACAGACTTCTCTCCAATGACGTGAAGTTTCGCAATCTGGGGCTGGCGATTGTGGACGAGGAGCAGCGTTTCGGCGTGGCGCACAAGGAGAAGTTCAAGGAGATGTTCCACGGCGTTGACATGCTCACGCTCTCCGCGACGCCGATTCCGCGCACGCTCAATATGGCGCTTTCGGGGATTCGCGACATGAGCGTCATTGACGAGCCGCCGCAGGACCGCTATCCTGTCCAGAGCTATGTACTCGAATACAGCGAGGGGCTCATCACGCAGGCGATTACGCGCGAGCTCAAGCGCGGCGGACAGGTCTACTACCTGCACAACCGTGTGGAAACCATCGCGCAGTGCGCGGCGAGAGTGCAGAAGCTCCACCCCGGCGCGCGGGTCGCGTTCGCGCACGGGCGCATGGGCGAACAGGAGCTCGGGGAGGTCTGGCGGCAGCTGCTCGACGGCGAGATTGACATTCTCGTCTGCACGACGATTATCGAAACGGGGGTGGATGTCCCGAACGTCAACACCTTGGTGATTGAGCAGGCGGACCGTTTCGGGCTGGCACAGCTCTATCAGCTGCGCGGCAGAGTGGGACGCGGCAGCCGGCGCGCCTACGCCTACTTCACCTACCGCGCGAACAAAAGCCTCTCCGAGGTCGCGCAGAAACGTCTGGACGCCATGCGGGAATTCACCCAGTTTGGCAGCGGCTTCCGAATCGCCATGCGGGATTTGGAAATCCGCGGCGCGGGGAGTGTGCTGGGCGCGCGCCAGCACGGGCAGATGGAGCAGGTCGGGTATGATATGTATCTGAAACTCCTCAACGAGGCGATTGCCGAGGAGAAAGGGGAGGCGCCCAAAGAAGCCCCGGACTGTGTGATGGAGCTGCCGGTGGAGGCGCATATCCCGCGCGACTATATCGAGAGCACGCCCGCGCGGCTCGAGATTTACCGCAGAATCGCGCTGGTGCGGACCGAGGAAGACCGCGCCGATCTGACAGAGGAACTCAAAGACCGCTTTGGCGAGCCCCCCGCAAGCCTTGCCAACCTGATGGATGTCTCCCTCGCGCGCAATTTCGCGGCGAGTCTGGGCATCAGCGGCATCTCGCAGCGGGACGGAGCGCTGCGCTTCACGCTGCTTGACCCCGCGCCAAAGCAGCTTTCGGCGATACTGGCGCGGTATTTTGACCGATTCTATTTCAACGACAAACAAAGCCCCGGGTATGTCGCGGTGCGGCTGAAACCGGGCGAACAGCCCATGGCGCTGGTGCGGGAGTTTCTGGAGCTCTACCGCGAGAACGCCGGATAGGAGAATGATGATGAGAGGCAAGAAATGGATTTTAGTGAGCTGTCTGTGCTGCGCGGGAGCGCTCTGCGCCTGCTCGAGCGCGAATGAGAGCTCAGACTCCGCGGCGGGGCAGCAGGATTCCGCCGGCGCGGCGGTGACAACGGCGGCGTCTGCCGCGCAGACCGAAACCACTACCGAACCGCTCCCCGCGCCGGACCCGAAAGCGATCACGTTTGACACGCCCTCGCTCTACACGGCGCATTCGCGGGGCATCAACAACTATACCGACGACGAATCGCGGGTCAATTTAAGTATCGTGTCGCTGGACGGGGATTCCAAGCTGAAAGTGGAAGTGCTGGACAAGAACGACAAGGATCAGTACGCCATTCCGAAGATTGTCTTTGACCTGCCGGCGCTGGTGGGGCTTGAGAATGTCCCGAAAATCGGCAAGATTTCGGCGGACATCACTTCTGTCGCGCGCGGGCCGGTGACACTCGCGGACGGCACGAGCGAAGTGGTCGTGGGCAACTGCCTCGGCGCGCTTTCGGGGGATCTCGCGGCGGAGAGAAAGCTTGACGAGGAGGGCAATCTGCTCCAGAGCGACTGGGTGAACCACTACGAATTCAAACTCAAGGATTTCGACAACCCGCAGCATACTTGGCGGGTAGAAGCGGAGGTCCCGAAGTCCAAATTGCCTGTCAACGGCTATGAAGAGGGCTTTGAGGGCGCCACGCTCGTGGTGATGCGCTGGGCGCAGAGCAATCAGGCGGATCTCTATCTGGACAACATCACCTTCTTTGACAAGGACGGCGCGGCGATGGATATCATCTACGACGCGACCGCGGAGACGATGGAGACGGTGACGGAAACGCTCCCGACAAAGCCGGCGGAGACGACGGCCGCGGGCGGCGAGTAAGGTGAAAAGCCGGGGAAAAATTTTGAAGAAATGATGAAAAGACGGCCGTTTGCGTTGACAAGGCGCGAGGCGGCGTGGTATAATGTTCTTAAATTCAAGAAGGAGGGTTCTGACTATGGCAATTGAATTCTTTGACAAAATGGCGGCGTCCATTTCCCGCACCGCGAAAGGCGTTTCGGACAACGCGAAAGTGGCTACGGAGAAAAACCGTCTGCGCAAGGAGGTCAGCGCGATTGAGAGCGAGATAGCGTCGCGCTACCGCGACATCGGGCAGCGGTATTTTGAGGAAAACGCCGAGCACCCGCTGCCGGAATATGAGGAACAGTTTACGGCGATTGCCGGGCTCAAGGAGTCTCTGGCCGCCAAGCAGCACGAAATGGATCTGCTCTCGGGCGTCATGACCTGCCCCAGCTGCGGTCAGGAAATCCCCAGCGACTCAAAATTCTGCTCGCACTGCGGCGCGACCATGCCCGAACCGCCCGCTCCGCAGGCACCCGAGCCCGAACAGAGTGTCTGCCCGGTGTGCGGCACGGTGCTTTCCGCGGAGGCGCTGTTCTGCCCGTCCTGCGGCACGACCGTCAGACGGGAAACAGAGGAAACGCAGGAACCAAAACCCGAGGCAAAGCAGAGTGTCTGTCCAAACTGCGGACAGCCCTTGCCTGAAGGGGCGCTCTTCTGCGGCAGCTGCGGCACGAAAGCCCCCGATGTCGAATAAAGCGGATACAGCCGCCCTTCTGGTTTGCGCGGGAAACGCCGCCAGAATGGGCGGTATTCATAAGATTCTGCATTCGCTGGGCGACACAACGGTTTTGCGCCTCTGCCTGAGCGCCTTTGACGCCTGCGCGGATATCCGCGAGATGGTGGTGGTCTGCCGCGCGGGGGACAGGGAGGCATTCGAGCGCGAACTGCGCGCGGCAAAGCTCAGGGTTCCGGTAATTCTGGTTTCGGGAGGTGCGACCAGGCAGCAGAGCGTGAAGAACGGCTTTGAGGCGGTGGCGCCCGATACGGAGTATGTCGCCATTCACGACGGCGCCAGACCGCTGATTGAGCCCGAGGCGATTTCACGGGTAATTGCCCGCGCGCGGGTTTGCGGCGCGGCGGCGCTCGGCGTGCCGGTCAAGGATACGGTGAAAATGACGAAAGACGGTGTGATTACCGATACGCCCCCGCGCGAGAACCTTTTCGCGGCACAGACACCGCAGGTTTTTCGCAAGGCGCTCTACGAACAGGCGCTTGCCGCGGCGGCGGAGCAAGGGCTTGATGCCGTGACGGATGACTGCGCGCTGGCGGAGGCGCTCGGGGCGCGGGTGGAGATGGTGACAGGCTCGTATTCCAACATCAAGCTCACCACGCCGGAAGATTTTGCTGTCGCGGAGGCGCTTCTGCGGCTGCGTACGGAGAAAGGGGCGGTCTTATGAATCCGCTTGGGGATTTGCGAATCGGTCACGGCTACGACGTCCACAGGCTCGAAAGCGGCAGAAAACTTATTCTGGGCGGCGTGGAGATTCCGTATGAGAAAGGTCTCGCGGGGCATTCCGACGCGGATGTGCTCGCGCACGCCGTGATGGACGCGCTGCTGGGCGCGCTCGCGCTGGGGGATATCGGGAAGCTCTTCCCGGACACGGACGAGCGTTACGCGGGCGCGGACAGCATGAAACTTTTGCGCCATGTCAACGGGCTTATCACGTCAAAGGGCTGGCAGCTGCACAATCTTGACGCCACGATTCTGGCGCAGGAGCCAAAGCTTGGCCCCCATATTCTGGCCATGCGCGAAAATCTCGCGAACGCGCTCGCGACAGAGGCGAGCCGGGTGAGCGTCAAGGCGACTACGGAAGAAAAGCTGGGCTTTACGGGCGCGGGAGAGGGGATTGCCGCGCACTGTGTGCTGCTGCTTGAGAAAATCCCCGACCCCATGTCGCGCCGACCGGTCGGGAAAGTCATTCCGCTTTAAGCGCGCCGCGAAAAAATGCCGGAGAGGAGAATCACCATGCAGGAAAACAGGGAAACCGCAAAATCCGCGCCGTTTGAGAATTTCGGCTGCAATGTTTTTAACGCCAAGGTCATGCGGGACTGTCTGCCCAAAAAAGTCTACGAGGCGGTCATGCGCACCAAAACCCTCGGCACGCCGCTGCCCAAGGACGCCGCGGACGCGGTCGCCAACGCGATGAAGGACTGGGCGCTTTCCAAGGGCTGCACGCATTTCACGCACTGGTTCCAGCCCATGACCGGTGTCACGGCGGAAAAGCACGACGCTTTCCTCACACCCTCGGGCGACGAGGAGGCGATTCTGGAATTTTCCGGCAAGGAGCTTATCAAGGGCGAGCCGGACGCGTCCTCCTTCCCGTCGGGCGGGCTGCGCGCGACTTTTGAGGCGAGGGGCTACACCGCGTGGGACCCGACTTCCGACGCGTTCATCAAGGACCGCACACTCTGTATCCCGACCGCCTTCTGTTCCTACACGGGGGAAGTGCTCGATAAGAAAACCCCGCTGCTGCGCTCCATGGAAGTGGTCAGCCGTGCCTGTGTGCGCCTGCTGCGCCTCTTCGGCAACCAGACCACGCAGCGCGTCATGACGACGGTGGGGCCCGAACAGGAGTATTTCCTGATTGACAAGAAACTCTATGACGCCAGGGAGGACCTGATTCTCACGGGCAGGACGCTTTTCGGCGCGGTGCCGCCCAAGGGCGAGGAGATGGACGACCACTATTTCGGGAATCTCACGCAGCGCGTTTCGGATTTCATGCGGGATCTGGACGAGGAGCTCTGGAAACTCGGCATCTACGCCAAGACCGAGCACAACGAGGTGGCGCCCGCGCAGCACGAGCTCGCGCCGGTTTATACAACTTCCAATATCGCGGCGGACCACAACCAGCTCACCATGGAACTGATGAAGAAGACCGCGCAGAAACACGGGCTGGTCTGTCTGCTCCACGAAAAGCCCTTCGCGGGCATCAGCGGCTCGGGCAAGCACAATAACTGGTCGCTTACCACCGACGACGGGCAGAATCTGCTCGACCCGGGCGACACCCCGCAGGACAATATGCAGTTTCTGCTGATTCTGTGCGCGATTCTCAAGGGCGTGAAGGAATACGCGCCGCTGCTGCGCATTGCCTCCGCGTCCGCCGGCAACGACTGCCGTCTGGGCGGGAGCGAGGCGCCTCCGACCGTGATTTCGGTCTTTGTGGGGGACGATTTGCAGCGCGTACTCGACGCCATTGAGAAGGACGAAACGCTCGACGGCAGCGGGCAGACGCGTTTCAACCTCGGTGTGGACGCGATGCCGCAGTTTCGCAAGGACGCCACGGACCGCAACCGCACCTCCCCGATGGCGTTTACGGGGAACAAATTCGAGTTTCGGATGCTCGGGGCCTCCGATTCCATTTCGTGCTGCAATTTTGTGCTGAACACGATTTTCGCGTGGGAAATCAACCAGTTCGCGGACGAGCTGGAACAGGCGGACGATTTCCATTCGGCGCTCAAGAACCTGCTGCGGCGCACGATTCGCGAAAACAAGGACATCATCTTCAACGGCAACGGCTACGGCGACGAGTGGGTCGAGGAGTGCAAGCGCAGAGGGCTGCCCGACTATCCTTCCACGGTGGAGGCGCTCATGCAGTACGACCGCCCGGAGTTTGTTGAAATTTTTGAGAAACAGAAGATTCTCTCCAAGGCGGAGATCACCTCGCGCAAGGAGATTCTGCTCGACAACTACAGCAAAACCGTCGGCATTGAGGCAAGGACCATGCTGGACATGGCGCGCAAGAAGATTCTGCCCGCCTGTCTGCGCTTCCAGAACGAACTCTGCGCGGCGTACGCCCAAAAGCAGCAGATTTCCGTTGACGCGGAGGTGGAGCGGGACCTGATAGCGCGTATCGGGGATCTGAATACGGCGCTCTATGAGGGCATTGACGACCTGGAGGAGAGACTCAAGGAGGCCGGTATGCGCGCGGATGTGATTAAGACGGCGCAGAGCTATCGCGGGCAGGTCATTCCGGCCATGGAGCGGCTGCGCAGTACAGCCGACGCGCTCGAGCAGCTCGTGCCGCAGGACGAATGGCCGTTCCCGTGCTATTCCGAGATTCTCTATAATATCTGATGCTGCCCGATTCCGCGCCGGAGGTTTTAACGCGCTGGTTTTGCGAAAACGCGCGGGCGCTGCCGTGGCGGGAGGATAATGAGCCCTATCATGTGCTGGTCTCCGAGGTCATGCTGCAGCAGACCCGCGTGGAGACAGTCAAGGCGTATTACCCGAGATTTCTGGAGTGCCTGCCGGATTTTCCGGCTCTGGCGCGGTGCGGCGACGACGTCTTGTTCAAGCTCTGGGAGGGCCTCGGCTACTATCGGCGCGCGCAAAATTTAAGGCAGGCGGCGCGGCAGGTCGAGGAAGATTTCGGCGGCATTTTTCCCAGCCGTATCGAACAAATCCGAACGCTGCGCGGGGTAGGGGACTATACGGCGGGGGCGCTCGCGAGTATTTGTTTTGACCTGCCCGAACCCGCGGTGGACGGCAATGTGCTGCGCGTGCTGACAAGGTTTCGCGCGGACGACAGACCCGTGGACGACGCGGGCACGCGGCGTTCCATCAGAGAAAGCCTGCGCGAGGACTGCCGCAAAACCCCCGTAGGCGCGCGCGGGGTCTTTACGCAGGCGCTCATGGAACTGGGCGCGGTGGTCTGTGTCCCCAACGGCGCGCCGCGCTGCGGAATCTGCCCGCTTTGCGGCAGCTGCGAGGCTTTTCGCGGTAAAACATTTGACCGCTACCCCGTAAAGCGCGAAAAACCCCCGCGCAAAACGGAGGACTACACCGTCTATGTGCTGGAGTGTTCGGGGCGATACGCGATACGCAGACGCGCGCAAACAGGGCTGCTCGCGGGGCTTTGGGAGCTGCCGTCGCTTCCCGGGGAGAGAGACGCTCAACGGGCGGTTTCGGACGCGCGGGAACTGGGCGTGCGGGTGACCGAGATGCTTTCCGTGCGGCGTCGTGGGCATATTTTTACACATATTGAATGGCACATGACCTGCGTGCATCTGCGCTGCGCGGAGTGCGCGGACGGGTTTGTCTGGGTGACGCCGGAGGAGATGCTGCGCCGGTACGCACTCCCGACGGCGTTCCAGAAAGCGCTGCCGGAGGGATTTTTCGGCGCGGAAGGAGAGCGGTGAGCATGACTTACAAAGAGGAATTCATTCGGTTTATGACCGAGTGCGGGGTACTGACGTTCGGCGATTTTACCCTCAAGAGCGGACGAAAGGCGCCCTATTTTATCAACACAGGAAACTATCAGACGGGCAGGCAGCTTCAGAAACTGGGGAGTTACTACGCCGCGTGCATTCACGAACACGACCTCACCCCGCAGGTGCTGTTCGGCCCCGCTTATAAGGGCATTCCGCTGGCGGCGTCGGCGGCGTGCGCGATGTGGAGCGATTACCGGACGGAAGTGGGTTTCGCCTATGACCGCAAGGAAGTCAAGGACCACGGCGAGGGCGGTCTGATTGTCGGCGCGAAACTCGAACCCGGCACGAAAGTCGTGCTGACAGAGGACGTGATGACCTCCGGGAAAGCGCTCCGGGAAGTCCTGCCCAAGCTCAGAGCCGCGGATGTTGAGATTCAGGGCATGATTATTTCCGTGGACCGCCGCGAGCGCGGGCTGAACAGCTCCAGATCCGCCGTGGACGAGGTACGGGAAGAGCTCGGGGTGGAGGTCTTTTCCATCGTGACGGTGGAGGACATCATCGCGGCGCTGGAGAGCGGTGTCGCACAGGGTGCGGAGTATCTGCCGCAAATGCGCGCGTATCTCGAACAATACGGGGTCTGAAAAAACCTCGCTCGGAACATTCCGGGCGAGGTTCTGTTTGCGTTTCTTCTTTCACGCGCGTGAGAATGGGGGAGTTATCGATATCGTCAAGGGTCGCGGAATCGCGTCAAAGCACCTCCGCGAAGCGCCGCTGCAGTTTCTGAAATACCAGGATGCCCAGAATCAGCACGATGACGCTTATCACGGCGGCGAGGAGCAAGTGCCTCACATCAGGCGCCGTCTTGCCGTAAAGCACCGCGCGGTAGGAGAGAATGATGGGCGACATGGGGTTTAGCAGATAGAGATCCCGCCACTTTTCGGGGATGAAATCCACGCTGTACACCACCGGGGAGAGATACATCCACGCCATGCTCGCCACGCCCATGATATGCTCCAGATCGCGGCAGTAGACGGTCAGCGAGGAGGTCAGGAGATTGACCCCGAGCACCAGGGTAAACTGAATCGCCATGATGGGCAGCAGCCACCACAGCACCGCGAAGTTGATGCCGATTCCAAGAATGAGAATCATCGCGAACACGATGACAAACGAGAAGAGCATATTGAAAAAGCTGCTGATGGTGTAGGCGACCGGAAGTACCGCGCGCGGAAAGTAAATCTTTTTCACCATATTTTTCTGGTCGAGAATGAGCCGCGAACCCGTCGTCAGCGCGGAGGAGAAGAAAATCCACGGCACGAGCGCCACGAAGAGATGGAGCGAGTAGTTGGGAATCCCGCTGCGGAGGATCACCGAAAAGACCAAGGTGTAAACCAGCAGCTGCAGCAGCGGGTTGATAAAAGTCCACAGAAAGCCCAGAACGCTGCCCCGGTAGCGCCCCTGCAGGTCCTTTCGCACCAGACTCGCGATCATTTCGCGGTAGCGCCAGAGCTCGGAAACAAAGCGCCTCATCTTCGCTCTTCCTCCCCCGCCTTGCCGCGCCAATCGTCCAGCACGTCCTTGAGCGTCTGCAAAAGCGGGATGCCCGGCTGCCAGCCCGTGTCGGCCTGAATCTTCGAGATATCCGCCTCAATGATGGGGATATCCGAGGGGCGCAGTTTCTGCGGGTCCGTTTCCACCGTAAAGGGGACTTTGGAGAGCTTGCGCAGGTTTTCGGGGATCTCGCTGAGGGCGACGGCGTGCCCGCTCCCGACATTGTAGACCTCGCCGGGACGCCCGTAGAGCGTCAGCAGTCTGTAGGCGCGCACAATGTCCCGCACATCCGTGAAATCGCGCTTGGCGGAGAGATTCCCCGTGCGCAGAGAAGCCTTGCGTTCCCCGCGCTCCATCTGGGCTATCTGTCTGCAGAAATCCGGGACCGCGAAATTCGGGCTCTGCCCCGCGCCGATATGGTTAAACGCCCGCACGCGGATGATTTTCAGCCCGTACGCGCGTTCATAGACCTGCGCGAACTGCTCCGCGGAGGCTTTCGTCGCGGCGTAGATATTCGCGGGGCGCAGCGGCGCCGTTTCCTTGATAGGGCAGTCGTCAGGGGTCAGCGCGCCGTATTCCTCCCCCGAACCTATCAGCAGAATCGAGGGCTTGGGCTCGGTAAAACGCGCCGCCTCAAAGAGATTGACGGTGCCCTTGATATTGATATCGACCGTCAGCTGAGGGCGCGTCCAGGAGAGCCCCACGGAACTTTGCGCCGCGAGGTGGATAATCCAGTCCGGCGCGTATGTCCGCAGCAGCGTCTGCAGCGCGTCAAAGTCGAGCAGCTCCAGCGGCTCGCACACGCAGTCCGTGCCGTCAAAATCCGGGTGTTCACCGGGCAGACAGGTCGCGCGGAGGGTAGCGCCGGAAAGTTCCTTGACCAGATACTTCCCGACAAAGCCCCCCGCTCCGAGAATCAGGTATTTCATGTAGTTTCCTCCGCCGCTTCCGGCCGCTGTTGTGAGGAGGACGCGCCGCCCTCATCGGGTTCCTCCTGAGGTCTGGTGCCGCTGAAGTTTTCCCCGGTCACGCGGTCGTATGTCAGAATGTCCAATGTCTCATTGCGCTCGTCACCCAGAAGAATCGTGGTGTAGACGGGCGTGACGGCCATCTGGTCGAGTACGGTTTCGTAGAAAGTGTCCACCGGCGCGCCCGTGAGTCTGAGCAGCAGCGGTGTCAGATAAAACGCGGAGATTCGCTCTTTCGGCAGCGCCTCGGTGTTCAGCTCAAAATTGCTCCAGACGAGCGCGGGCTGTTCGTATAGGATCTCGCAGTTGTCGCTGTTGATGCCGAGCGCGTCGTAGATATTCCCCTGCGCGCGCATGGACGGGAAATGGTCCCCGACAAAGAGCAGCACCGTGGGCTCGGAAAGCGCCTCCAGTTCCCGCGTCAGGCGGCTGAGCGCCTGTCCGGTCGCGCGCACGCCCTCAAAATAGACCTGCAGCTCGCTTTCGCCCTCAATCCAGTCGTAGGGCTGGTGGTTCTGCATGGTCGTGGTGTGGACATAGAGCGGCTCGTCGGTTTCCCGGACCAGTTTGAGGAGCTGGTCGACGACCGTTTCATCGGAGATATAGCCGTTGCCGTATTCCTGTGCCGGCACGGTGAGGCTGTCCTCAAACAGCATCTGATCAAAGCCGTAGGTGGCGTAAATCTCGTCCCTGCTGTAAAATGTGCTTACAAACGGGTGTACATAGGCGGTCTCGTAGCCCAGGGATTTATAGTAGGACGCCATGGTGTCTGGCGCGTCAAGCGTAATTTCCTTCTGCGGGGTGATGCTGTCGCCGAGCGAACGCACGGGCAGCCCGAACATCAGCTCAAATTCCGTGCGGACGGTGTAAGACGCGAAAGTCGGCACGACCGTCTCAATCACATGGGACTGCTCCGCGACCGAATCGAAGGCGTCATAGGCGTCCGTATCCGCCGCCTCCCCGCCGAGCGCGCGAAAATCCGCGAAGGATTCCGACATCATCACAATCACATTGGGCCGCTCCTGCTGCGAGGCAGGCTGTTCCTTCCCCGTCAGCGCCCCGCGCACCTGTTCCTCGCTGTAGTCGCGCGGGCTTTCCAGCGACTGCCCGACTTTCTCGCTCGCCGTCTCCAGCAGAAACGCGAGCATACTGTTGTTCTCAAACTTCTCGTTGGTCGTAAAGGCGTTCTGCGCCTCGCGGGTGTCAACCTGAAAAACGCCGTAGACGGTCTTTGAGACGCTCGGGATACAAATCACCGCCGCGTACGCCCCGAAGCAGCCCAGCAGCGGCAGAATGCGCTTGCGCCACGGGCGGGTGAAATCCGGGTTCTGATAGAAAATCACGGCCAGGACCACCGCCGCCAGAAGCAGATACAACACCAGCTGCGGCGTGATTTTGATATAGGCGAAACTCGTCAGGTTTTTGACATTGGGCGTCAAGGTGAAATCCGCGAGCTTGAAGTGGTTGCCGTTGGTGGAATACTTGAACAGTTCCACCACGCTGACGGTCATGTACGCGAGCCCCTGTGTGAGCGCCGCGAGCCAGACGCGGTTGGAGAGCATCAACAGCAGCGTAAAGAGCAGATACGACATCAGGCAGTCAAACAGCATGACGCCGGGGCGGCTGTAGCAGAATTCGAAAAACTCCACCGGCTCCACAAACTGGTTGAGCTCGGCGAGACAGGTGATAAAAATCGGGAAGAACCAGGTCAGCAGCGCGTTCAGGACCCGGTCGTTCTCGCGGTTTTGCAAGCGCTTTTGCTTCAGATTCTGAGCGCCCGCGCGCAGAGCAGCGCCAAACCGCGCAGCCAAAGACATTCTCATTTCCCCCCATACGATATCCAGAAAGGGTGATTCCTTTCCTACTAGTTTACCACGTTTTGCGCGAATTGTAAAGGTCTTGACGCGCTTTTTCATGAAACATTCATATTTGCCGCGCCTTTGGGGAAAGTTCCTGTGCGTTTTGACCTCTTCGAATGTGTGCGTCGGAGAGCCTCGGCAGAATGCACAAATAAGAGAACGTGAGCGGGGGCTGATTTGTGCGAAAGCGCGGACTTTGAGAAAGGCCCTTGCCAGCGCGGGGGGAATGTGGTATAATAAATGTGTATGGAGTCCGCGCTTTGACGGGCTCCTGAGAAACCGGATAGTCAGGGAGGAAGCCATTATGATATCAGCGGGTGATTTTCGCAACGGCGTGACGTTTGAGATGGACGGGCAGGTCGTGCAGGTCATTGAGTTTCAGCACGTAAAACCGGGCAAGGGCGCGGCTTTTGTCCGGACGAAATACAAGAACGTCATCACGGGCGCGGTGGTGGAGCAGTCGTTCAACCCCACCGCGAAGTTCCCGACCGCGTATGTGGAGCGCAAGGATATGCAGTACAGCTACAACGACGGCGAGCTCTACTACTTCATGGATCTTGAGACTTATGACCAGATCCCCATCAGCAAGGACGTCGTCGGGCACGCGCTCGACTTCGTGAAGGAGGAGATGGAGGTCAAGGTGCTCTCCTACAAGGGCAATGTCTTCGGGATTGAGCCGCCGTTCTTTGTGGAACTCACCGTCACGAAGACCGAGCCGGGCGTGAAGGGCAATACCGCCACCAACGCCACGAAGCCCGCCATTGTGGAGACGGGCGCGGAGATTCGCGTGCCGCTGTTCATCAACGAGGGGGATAAAATCCGCGTGGATACCCGCACGGGCGAATACATGGAGCGCGCCTGAGCGCGGAAAGGACGTGGCTATGAGTCTGACTGAGAAAATGGCGTATCTGCGCGGCCTTTTGGAGGGCATGGAGCTCAGCGCCGACACGAAAGAGGGCAAGGCCATCTGGCAGATGGCGGAGGTCCTGCGTGATATGGCGGCCTCTGTGGACGCGTTGACGGCGCGCGTGGACGACCTTTCGAAGTACTGCGAGGTGCTCGACGAGGATTTGGGCGAAGTCGAGCAGGACTTCTACAAGAAGCGCGATACCCGCGAGGACGACGATGACGACAGCTGGATTGGGCGCGTGCTGCGTACCGACGAGGAAACGGACGAGGACGAGGACGACGACGATTATGATTACGAGAAAATCCAGTATGTCGCGTGCTGTCCGAGCTGCGGCGCGAGCGTGTCGCTGAGCGAGACGCAGCTTGAGCAGGGGAGTACCGTCTGCCCCAGCTGCGGCGAAGTGCTGGAATTTGACTATGACACCATTGAGGCCGAGGTTTCCGCCAAGGAGGAAGCCGACAGCGAAAACGAGACTCCCGAGGACACAGAACCGAAGGAGTAAGACCTAAAGCAATTGTTTCAGGGCGAGGTGTGATTCCTCACCGGCGGTGACAGTCCGCGAGCCGGCAGCCTGTAAAGAGGCGCTGTCGGCGGAATCGGTGAAACTCCGATACCGACGGTATAGTCCGGATGAAAGAAACAGATTGTACAGCCGATATCCTGTATCAATCCGCGCCCGTGAACCTGCTCACGGGCGTTTTTGTACGCCCGGGGCTTTGCGAAAACTGTGCCGCGGAGGGGCGTAAAAACATGAAAACGAAAACCCAAAAACTTGTGATACTCGCGATTCTGAGCGCGCTGGCGTTCGCGCTCATGATGGTGGTCAAAATCCCGGTCGTCGGATTCCTGAAATACGAGCCGAAGGACATTCTGCTGACGCTCGCGGGCTTTCTCTACGGCCCCGGCGCGGCGTTTGCCTGCACGCTGGTGACCTGTGCGCTGGAACTGCCGTTCAGCACAACAGGGCTTTTCGGTATGGTGATGAATATCCTCTCCAGCGCGGCGTTCAGCTGCGTTTCCTCGTGGATTTACAGCCGGAACAAAACGTTCAAAGGCGCGGTCGCGGGCTGCATAGCGGGGCTTGTGTGCATGACTGTGACCATGCTCTTGTGGAACTGGCTGATTTCTCCGTTCTATCTGGGCGTTTCGCGGGCGGAGATTGGTTCGATGCTCTGGGAGATGTTCTTGCCGTTCAACCTCATCAAGGCGGGTGTCAACGCGCTGCTGGTCATTCTGATTTACCGCCCGTTTATCCGGGTGATAAAGCTCTGCGGGCTGCCCGTCGGGGACGAGGACAAAGAGCAGGTAAACCGTTCCTGACAGCGCGGGGGATACTCCCCGAAACCTGAATCCTTCCTATAAGGGGTGTGACGAAATGAGCAAACTCCGGGACAATCCAAGATTTCAGATCTGCGCGCGAAT
>CAYZMU010000001.1:60918-75835 GCA_964479595.1 uncultured Ruminococcus sp.
GTGACGAAATGAGCAAACTCCGGGACAATCCAAGATTTCAGATCTGCGCGCGAATTATCCTCCTTACGATAGGGTTATATCTCATACAGTTTCTGGTTTGTCCGCGAATCTATGAGCGGCAGTTGTATGGATGGTTCGACTTCGGGCTTTGGGGCGGAAACCTTTTGGCCGCGTTCGTAGGAATGGCGGTCATCTTCCACAGGACAAAGCGCTGGCGGCTTCCTGACGTCGGATACGCGGTTCTCGTCTGGCTCTTGGCGGATTTGGTATATTTTTTGCTGATACTGGTCTATCATGACGCGGTCTTTGAAATCCGCCGCTTTTCTGACGCGGACACTGTGTACCAAGTAGCGGAATTCGTGTATGCTCAGATCCTTGCCGCCGTCTGTACCACTTTCGTCTATGTGATATTTATCCGGAATAAGGACGGGCTGCTGGAGGACTTTGTCCATAAAAAGGGAATCGCGTTCAGAATCATTGCGCTTGTGGCGGCGCTGTATTTCGCGCAGTTTGTGATAAGTCCGCTGTTTGACCATATTGAGACGCTGGGCATTGCTCTGATTTGGGGCGGGGACCCGGCAGTCGCGCTTCTGGGCATGTGGATTCTCTTCAAGGGCTTCGAACGCTGGAGATTCGCGGATGTCGTATACGCGGTTTTGCTCTGGCTTACCGCGGATCTGCTTTATTTCCTTCTGGTCTTCATGCATAATGACAGGAGAGAGTTGTTTAACTGGCCGCTCACTTTAGTCTACGTATGCCTCTTCGCGCTGTTTCAGATTCTGGCCTTGTTCGTTACAATTATCGCGCGCTCGATCAAAAAGCGTTACCTCAGAATGAAACAAAATGGCTAGCGCTTTCTCGATTTCCGACACGCGCCGCAGCCGTTCTTTCCTTTATCCTAAAACAAACAATCGGGGCAGCGCTTTCGGGCGCGCCCCTTTTCTTTGGAACAGACCGTCTTGCGGAACGAAGGCTTACACCGCGCTCACCTTGCCGCCATCTTCGCGGATTCTATTCTTTCGCAGCATCCGCAGATAGGCGAATTCGAGCGCGCTCTGGATTTTCTCTCCCCGGTGCTTCCAGCCGTAGCCTACCCTTGCCGTATCAAACAGCAAGTCCTCTTTGGTGTACCCGTAGCCATGCCGCAGAATGTTGAACATGGTCTCTTCCATGTCCGTGTAGGGAATCTCCGCGACGCCCATTCCGTAATAGGAAGAGCGCAGGTCCTCACGGTCCTCGTTTTGCAGTTCGTCCTCGGTCTTTTCGGATAACTGCAGAAAATCCTCCGCCGGCGTCTCGGGCTCCGGCGCTATGGGGACGTTTTCGCTGTAATCCTCAATCGCTGTTTCTATGGCCGAAAGGAGTTTCCTGCCCTCCTCACAGGGGTCTTTAATCCAATCCGTTGACCAAATCCGGTAAAACTTCCAGCCCATGCTTTCCAGAATCGTCTGACGCAGGCGGTCACGCTCTCTCGCCGTTCTGGACGCGTGATACGACGCGCCGTCACAAAGGATACCGAGCGCGAACCGGTCGGGATCTTTAGGATGCCGCACCGCCATGTCGATTCTGTAATCGGAGCAGCCGACAGCGCGTTTGACATGGTAGCCGTTTGCGGTGATGAATTCGCAGACCGCCTCCTCAAAGGGCGAATCGGACGCCTCGCCCTGCTGCTCGGTTTCCGGCAAAAGCACGGACGAGCCGCGAATGGCGAAATCCATGTAGGTTCTCAGCAGTTTGGGCCCCTCGCTGCTGATACGGTCCACGTCGATGTCCGTGGGCATGATGGAGCCCACCAGCTTGAGCTGATACCGCGCGCGGGTGACGGCGACGTTTAACCTGCGTTCCCCGCCGACCTGGCTGAGCGGTCCGAAGTTCATGAGAAATTTCCCGCTCTCGTCTCTGGCGTAACCGATGCAGAAGATGATGGTGTCGCGTTCATCGCCCTGTACGGTTTCCAGATTCCGGATGAACAGCGGCTCCTCGCGTTCTGTGCTGAAAAAGGCCTCATATTCCAGGTGGTCTCTGCGTCGTTCCGTCAATACGTTCTCAATCATTGCCTGCTGTGCCTCGCCGAAGGCTATGATGCCAATGCTGCGTTCGGGATGCACACGAAAATGCTCATAAACCAAGTCCGCGATGACTTCCGCCTCCCTGCGGTTGCCTCTGGAACGCCCCCTGGCGTAGGTCCCGCCTTTCACGTAGACATAGGACACCCCCAGATTCTCGTTGCGTTCGATGGGGGACGGGAAGGTAATGAGTCTGCCGTCATAGATCTTCAGGTTCGAGAAGGAAATCAAATCCTCGTGTTTGCTGCGGTAGTGCCACAAAAGCGTCTGCGTCGGAAGGACAGACGCCTCCTCCAGCAGCGATTCATAGGCGCCCGCGTCGAGGGGTTCGCCATTCTCGTCCTCCTCGTAGTCCTCCGTGTCAGACGCCGCGGAATGGAAGAAATCCGTCGGCGGGAGCTGTTTGCTGTCGCCCGCGATAATCACCTGATCGCCCCGGAAGATGCAGCCGATGGCGTCCTCGGTCCGCACCTGCGACGCCTCGTCAAAGATAACCGTGTCAAATCGGTAATCCGAATCCCCGAAATAGGTGCTGACAGAGAGCGGCGACATCAGAATGCAGGGTTTGAGCGCCGGCAGGAGGTTGCTGATTTTCGCGATGAGCTGGCGCAGCGGCATGAGCTTTCTCTTTTTCGCGATCTCTCTGCGCAGCACCGCCGCCTCGCTCCCGCCGACACCGTTTTCCACATTGGGAATCTGGGAAATCAGCCTGGCGCGCAGTTTCGATTTGGAAATCTCGATACCGAGCTTGTCAAGGTCCCTGAATTCCTCGATGCATTCCTCCTGCCTTTTCTTTCGGAAGGTGGCAATCGATTTGAATCGGGGCACGACCGCGTCAAGCCACGAGCGGTAAAAACATTTTTCAAACGCCGGGATGATTTTTTCGTGCGGCAGCTCCAGCAATTCCGCCTGTCTGAGGAAGCCCGCGAGCCCCGCATCCTCCATCTCCCGCGTGACCGTTTCGTAGTCAATCAGATTTTCGAGCGCGCTGAACTGCTCCCCGCATATCCGGACATCCGCGCGGAGTTCCTCCAGGGGGCTATTGAGAAACGCCTCCTGACGCTGCTTTGAAAAGAGCCCGACAAACTTTTGCAGCGCCTCCGCCGCGTGAGCGCGCCACGCCTCAAGCTTTTGCGCATATTCTCTCAGCGCCGCTATCACATCTTCGCGCGCGCCGCATATTGCGGCGATAAAATCCTCCCCCGCGCGGTATTCCCGGATGCCGTTCTGAAAGGCCGCCGTCCATTGAAGTTTCTGCCGCAATGCTGAAAAATCGGTCTGCTCGGGGACGGGGGTTCCCAAGGCCTCTTTCAGGCTGTCGCATATCTCCGCAATGCGCTTATGCAGTCTGGTCTCCTCGTCGCGCCGCTGCTGCAGTTCCTTGCGATAGCCGGCTGTGAGGTTTTCCTGCGCGGCTTGCATTTGCTGCTGTGCCTCGTCGAGTACGCGTTCGGCTTCCTCCAGCTTTGTCTCGCTCTCGCGGAGCGCATCCTCTTTGCCGTTTTTGTCTGAAAGCGCCCGGGCTGTTTTTTCGGCCTGCGTGTCCGTTTCCGTTTTGGCTTTCTGTGCGCGGGAGACCTTGTCGAGAATCTCCAGCGCCTGTGAATAGGACATCCGCGTTTTGTCCAGGCTGTAGCCTTTGAGTTCCTTTCGGTCGCGCCGGTACTGGGCGTTTAAGAACCGAAAGAGCGACTGATACTGATTCTGATATCTGAAGAGGAGCGCGTCCACATCGATTGTCAGAATATTTTCCGTATAATCCGTCAGCACCTCGCCCCTGGCTTGCTCCAAATTCTCCTCCAGCTGCCGCAGAGACTGCTGCTCCTTTTCGTAAGTGGCGGCGGATTCCGCTGACAGCCGCTGCCGTTCCTCGTTTTCCTCCTGTGCCGCGCGCCAGTTTCCCGCCGCGGTCTTTGAGGATTCCACGCTTTGGCGGAAAGCTATTTCCTGCACAAAGAGCGGGTCGGTTTCGTCGGATTCCAAGGCGGTGCGATGCAGGTTCTCCGCGTCCCGATACGCTGAAAAGACTTCGCTCGGGATGTTGAGCGCGTCTTCGAACGCTGCCCCGAAGAGTTTCTCCGACGCGGCTGTCAGCACCGTTCCCGTTTTGGTAAACGTTTCAAGAAACCGCAGTACCTGCCCGCGTTTTTCTATGAGCTCCGCGCATTCTGAGCAAAGGGCGGAAGGGGCCTCCAAAGACAACTCGGTCCAGTTTTGCGGTATTCCCGGCGAAAGGGCCGCCGTGGCGCAAAACGCAAGAAAATTTGGCAGCCCCGCCCAAGCGTGGTCATAGCTTACCTCGCCTGTGGTTTCCAGCAGCTTTCGCAGGGTTTCGATGCCCTCGTCCAAGGTCTCCAGCAGGTCGTCCGAATCCACTAAAAAGTTTTGACGGAATTCGTAGGTAACCGATTCCACCTGACAGCCGCCCCACGGATTGTCTTTTTGGTATCCGCTTTCTTTCACAATCCGGGCGAGTTCCTTCAGTATCGCCTGCGCCTTCGCGTAGCGCTCCTTGGTAAAGTCCGCGGCGTCGGATTGGGTATACTTGATATTCTCCGCGGATTCCAGCTGCGCCATTTTCCCATTGACCTCAAAAATGGTTTTCCCGAGCGGCTCGACCGGCGTGTGCAGATCCTTGTCATACTGATTCAGCCGCCGCCTCACATTGGTCAGTTCCTCAAGGCGTTCTTCGGTCGTATCGGAGAGCTGCGCCTTCTGTCTGGCGAGCTGCAGGGAGTCGTCCAGCTGTTCCATGATATCTTTGCGCTTGGCGTTGGGGTCGTGCAGTGTCAGGCAGAAATCTCCGAGCCCGCTCTGTTCCATACGGTGGTAAACGACTTTTAGCGCCGCCATTTTCTCGGAAACGAAAAGCACTTTCTTTCCCGCCGCGATGCGCTCCGCGATGATATTCGTGATGGTCTGGCTTTTGCCCGTTCCCGGCGGCCCCTGCAGCACGAAACTGACGCCTTTCTTCGCCAGGAGAATCGCGTCCTGCTGGCTGGCGTCCGCGTCCAGCACGGAATAAACTTCCGAGGGCTTCACGGAATCATGGTCAAAATGCGGCAATTGCGCAAAATCGACACCCTTGGTGTCCACCGTATCCGCCTCGCCGCCCAGCGCGCGGATAACAGGATGCCGCAGAATCTTGTCCCGGTTCTTCTCAAGGTCGTTGTACATCGCCATCTTGAGGAACGAGAACATCGCAAGCTGCACCTCGTTAAAGCGCACTTCCCACGAGAACCCCGAACAGAGCCGCTGCACCTCGGCAAGATAATCCCTTCCGTCTGAATCCGGTTCCAGCGCCGGGAAATGCAGCCCGTATTCGATTTCCATTTTCTGCACCAAAGCCTGATTGACAGTGATGTCATCATCCAGCCTTGACAGGCGAATCGGGTCGACAATGCTTTCCTGCTGCAGCGAGACCGGAACCAGCAGCAGGGGAGAGCGCATGGTATCGTTTCGCTCCCCGCCCTCGTTCCAATACAGGAACCCAAAGGCGAGATAGAGCGCGTTGAGGCCCTTGTTTTCTGTAAATTCTCTTGCCTTTTTCATGATGGCAGTCAGCGTTTTGTACGCCTCATTGACGCGCTGATTCGTTCTGACTCCGCTCGGGAAAGTGTAGCCGATTTCCTGATATTCCGTTCTCCCGTTCCACGAAAACGCAATCTGGTCGTCCGGGTCGTCGAGCATATTCCACAAGGTCGCCGGCGACGGCTCATAAAACAGCAAGCTGGTTCGGGAGACTCTCCCCGTGTCCTTGGGATAGGGGAAGTGTATCAGTTTGTTCCGCCTGCCGAGGTCAAGTAATCTCTTTTGCCAAAAGGTCAGCTTGCCTGAGATATCCATGAAGAATCCTACCTGCTTCCTTCGATTTTTGGGTTGCTGTTTGAACGCCAATAAACGCACAGCACGCTCCCGAACAAAACGGGGGCGGTCTACGCTGTGTCAGAAACCCGTGAGCGCCGTTGTGGAGAAGATGTCGGCTCGTTTGTTCTATTATACCACGAAAAACCGCTCTTGTAAAGGGGAAAATCGGGGAGAATCTTTGAAGCGTCCATCTTGCCTTTTGCGCGTGAATATGGTATAATCAAAGACGTGCAGGGAGGTGGTTTTCATGACGGCGAAACCGTTTGTCAAGTGGGCCGGCGGGAAAAGCCAGCTATTGACCGAAATCGCGAAAGAGTACCCGGACAAAATCGACAGCTACTGCGAGCCCTTTGTGGGAGGCGGAGCGGTTTTATTGGATGTCCTTGAGAAGTTTCACCCCGCCTCGGTCCTCATCAACGATATCAACCCGGAATTGATTAACGCCTACACGCAGATCCGCGACCGCTGCGAGGCACTCATCGAAAGGCTCTCCGAAATGCAAAACGCTTTCTGGGACGCGGACGAGGACGCCAGAAAGCGTGACTACTACGCCAAGCGCGAGCGCTACAATGAAAGCATTGCCGCGCCGGGAGACCCCGTCGAAAAGGCGGCGCTGTTCATTTTTCTGAACAAAACCTGCTTTAACGGGCTGTACCGGGTCAACGCCAGAGGCTTCTTCAATGTGCCGATGGGTTCCTATAAGAAACCGCCCATTTGCGACGCGGAAAATTTAAGGCTGATTCACGATCTTTTGCGGAACACCCGGATGCTTTGCGGGGATTACAGCCGCTGTGCGGATTTTATCGGGCGGGGGACGTTTGTGTATATCGACCCGCCCTATCGCCCGCTCTCGCGGACGGCTTCCTTCACCGCCTACGCGAAAACGGCGTTTGATGACGACGAGCAGATTCGGCTCGCGGATTTCATGAAGGCGATGTCCGACAAGGGCGCGAGAATGGTCGCAAGCAATTCCGACCCGAAGAACACCGATGAGAACGACAACTTCTTTGATGACATTTACAGCGATTTCTCCATTCGCCGTGTGCGGGCAGCCAGAATGATAAACAGCGATGCGTCGGCGAGGGGAACCGTCAGCGAGCTGCTGATTCGCAATTTTGAAAAGGGGCGGGAACTATGAAACGGAATTTTGACGCGTGGATTCAGAAATTCAGGGAAAGCATCGCGGATTACGGCTACTATGTTGACTTTGACAAGGTCTACAGCAATGTCGGGAAAGTCAAAGTGCCGCTGAATATTCTCAACTCCCTGATAGGCTCAAAGGATATCGAGCGCGCGTTCATAGCGCTGGTCAAAAAATATCCCGAAACGCTGCAGTGCGTTCCGCTGCTCCTCGCCGTGCGGGCACAGGAGATTTACGCGGCTGACGCTGACGGCGCGTTTCTCTATGACTTCCGGGAAATGAATTGCGGCGCGGAACAGTACGCCGTTTTATGCGGAAGACCGGGCTTTTTGACCTGATGGAAAACCACATCATTCACAGTCTGACAGACTATGTCACCGGAGTGGAAACGGGACTTGACTCCAATGGGCGGAAGAACCGGGGCGGTCATCTCATGGAAGACCTTGTGGAAAGCTATATTCAGAAGGCGGGCTTTGTGCGCGGAAAAACCTATTTCAAGGAAATGGATATCCACGAAATTACGCGGAAATGAAGGATCGATATGTCCGCTGTTTCCAATCAGGGAAAGACTGAGAAACGCTTTGACTTCGTGCTGAAAACGCCTCGTATGGTTTACGGCGTGGAGACGAATTTTTATACCGCCGCAGGCTCGAAACTAAACGAAACCGCCAGAAGCTACAAACAGATTGCGCTTGAGGCGGCGGCGATTCCGGGCTTCACCTTTGTCTGGTTCACCGATGGAAAGGGCTGGCTCAGCGCGAGAAAGAACCTAGAGGAGACATTCGATGTGCTGGATACCTTGTATTCCATTGACGACCTCGAACAAGGAATCATCGGCACATTTCGGTAACGCGAAACTCTGAAAGCGGGCGGGAAAGATGGCGGAAAAACGAATTACCAAATGGGAACCGGATGATTTTGAACTGGAAATGACGACACACTGGTCTTTTCCGAAACGCGGCGATTGGGCGACACACGACGCAAAATGGCGCGGGAACTGGTCGCCTTATATACCGAGAAATATCATTCTGCGTTATTCTCAGAAGGGCGACCTTGTACTGGACCAATTCGCGGGCGGCGGCACAACACTGACCGAGGCGAAACTGCTGGGCCGCGATTGTATCGGGATTGACTGCAATGAGGCGGCGCTGGCGCACTGCCGGGAAAAGACGGACTTTGACTATGCCCCCGCGAAAGGGAAAGTAGAACTGCGAAAGGGCGACGCCAGGCGGCTGGATTTCATCGCGGATGACAGCATAGACCTCATCTGCACACATCCGCCCTACGCCAACATCATTCACTACAGCGAGGATATCGCGGAGGACCTCTCCCGGCTGAATATCCCGGAGTTTCTGGAGCAGATGAAACCGGTCGCGGCGGAGTGTCTGCGCGTGCTCAAAAAGGGGAAGTTCTGTGCTGTGCTGATGGGCGACACCCGGCAGAAGGGCTGCATGATTCCGCTGAGTTTTGAGGTGATGAACCTTTTTCGGGACGCGGGTTTCACACTCAAGGAGATCATCATCAAGGAGCAGCACAACTGCAAAGCGACGGGATATTGGAAAACAAACAGCGTGAAGTATAATTTTTTACTGATAGCGCACGAATATCTTTTTGTCTTCCGAAAATGAGCTCACGGGCTGACCGAACTGCCCGCCCTTCCGATAAAGTAAGAACGCTTCCCGAAAGACGAACAGAAAGGAAAACCAATGGGGTTTGAGATTCGGAAAAACGGCACACTCCGGAAATACAGGGAAGAACCGGGGGTTGGGGAAGTCACGATTCCGCAGGGCGTGAAAACAATTGGCGGCTGGGCTTTTTCGGACTGTAAGAGTCTTTCAGGTGTCACCATCCCGGAAAGTGTGACGGAGATAGGCTTTTACGCGTTTTCGGGCTGTACAAGCCTTGCCGCCGTCACGATTCCGCGGGGCGTGAAAACAATTGGCGGCTGGGCATTTTCGGGCTGCCAAACTCTTACCGCGATTGCGATTCCCGAAGGCGTGGAGGAAATCAGCGTTCATATGTTTGAGGGCTGCGAAGGCCTTGTGAGCGTCACTATCCCGGGGAGCGCGGCGATTATCGGGGATAGCGCGTTTGAGGGCTGTACGAGACTTTCAAGTGCTGCCATTCCTGAGGGTATGACGGAAATTGGCGAGGAGGCGTTTAAGGGCTGTGAAAGCCTTGCAAGCGTCGCCATCCCGGAGAGCGCGGCGATTATAGGGGATAGAGCGTTTGAGGGCTGCACAGGCCTCACAACCGTTACCCTCCCCGAAAGTCTGGATGACCTCGGCTACCTCGGCAAAGGCATTTTTGACGGCTGCGTGAACCTCAGAGACTTCATCATCCCGGACAGCGTCCTTGAGAGTGCCACCAAGGTTCAGCTCTCGCGCTATCTCGAACTCGCCCGGGAACATAACTTGACCGAACTGCTTGCCCGTCTGATAAAGTAAGAGTGATTCCCAAAGCCAAACAATACCGAGAAAAAAACATCTGAAAAAACCGTGAGGGGATTTGCCGCCATTGGCGGGTTTCTTCTTAGAATTTATTGCCTCAGATGACGGTAATTCAGATTCCGGACTTTCGCTTCGGCTGACATTTTGTCGATTTTTTCTTTCATATATGCATCGATCCAATCATTCAGTTGTATTTCCTTATGAAAACAAATGCGCACTGAATTGGCACAGTGCGCATTCATCGGCAAGTCAACAAGCAAAACGATTTTCCGCCCAAAAGCGGCACAAACGTAGAATCCGCGGGAATCTGCGCAGCACAACCACTTCAGAACATGAACCCTTATCGGGCGCGCTCACCGCAGCCAAGAAGCCTGCGCCCGACATACCTTCATTTTTGCTCCGCTATTCGGGCGGGTATTTGTCGTTTTCAGTCCCGCGACGAACGTATCCCTCCGGATTCGCCTGCCTTCCATGTGGATAGATTGAAATTAATAGCCGTTATAATCATCATAATCGCCGTAATAGTCATCATAGTCGCTATAATCATCATAATCGCCATAATAATCATCATAGTCGCCGTAATAATCATTATAATAACCCCCGGCTTCATTTCCGAGTGTCCTGGCAACCCCCATGGAATTTTTACTCCAGATCCGGTCCACATCGCTCGCTATCAATTGTTTCTCTTTTCCGTTGAAGGAATATAGTTCCCCATCGGATACGTACAACAATGTAGATTTATCTATCCTTACATACTGTGAAATGTCCTCGCCTATCAAGGTTGGCTTACCTTCTGAATCGAACATAGTCAGTTCGTAACCGTAGCGGTTTTGGTATCCTGTATAGGCGAGCATGGCACCGTCATCATATAGGTTCACATATTCCGCCATAACGTCTCTTGCTATGCGAGCGTTTCCGTTTTTGTTATAAGAATAAAGATCGCAGTAGGTCACGCCGTTGTTGTCGTAATAACCGCTTGCGTAGTACAGAGTATCTTCATCAAAACTTACAATATCGGCATCATCTGTAACCGCGCTGAAATCTCCGACAGCTCCTCCGCTGATCGTTGCTACGGATAAGGCTCCGTCTCCTTCGCCTAAGAACACCTCACCATTTCTGAAATAAAGCTTTGCAAAACTGTCATAGTACGCAGTGGAAAATGATTCGGCTGCTGAGGCGGACATTCTGACCACTGTTCCGTCCGCAAGAGCGATATAATTCTCAGCTTCCTCGTCAATGCTAAATAACCCATATACATCATCGACCGAGTACAAATTCTCAAGCTGGACAGTTTCCGAAATCATATCCGTGGTATTAAACATGATACCGCCATCATACGATATAGCGTCCAAGACGGTTTCGTTTACCGAAGTCAGATTTCCGTTATCGAAACAGTAGAGCGTAGAAACGTCATAGTCATTTCCTTCATCCTGTAATTCTTCACGCATAGAAATTCTGTCTTCCGCTTCATTCCACTGGTCCAAAGCCTCACTGTACGCGTCATAATCAGTCGTTGATCCGGATTGGTATTTGTTATAGCAAAACCAGAGCCATCCCCATTCGTCTTCCGGGTTTTCGCCATATTTGTTGATTTCTTTTAAAGCAGCCTTCACTTCATCGGTGACAAGAATATAGCCGTCTTCGTCCGCGGTATTCCCAAATTTGTCGATAAAGCTTTGAGTAGCTGTATGTATTGCTTCGGTATTTTTACCATCTTCACCCCATTCAAGATTAAGAGCATCTTCCATGGAATAGCAAAAGAATGTACTTGCGCCATACCAATACAAGTCCCTTGTGCACGATGTGTAGAGCTCGTCAAAATCACTCTCAGACAAATCCGAACCGCTTATCATTTCATAACTATATTCGGGGACGCTGAAGTCCTCACGAGCGGGTTCTTTGATCCCCGCGTCCTCTTCAGCGTGAGCGTCATCAACGAAATCATAAAGGCTGAGCTTTTCACCGTTATTGGCGGTAAAATAAGTTTTCTCTCCTAATTTTGTTAAATTGCCTATACCCTCGGCCAGTTTTTCGGCCTCTTTGGAAAAGCCCACTACATAAAGGCTATACCCTTTGCTGTCTTTATCAAGGCTACCCTCGTCGCTGTCTTCATAGCTGTCTTCGTTTCTTACGTATAAAATATTGTTAAAATCAGATGCATCATAAACATACGAGACATTACCGGCTAATTTCACTTTATTACTAATATCATCCAGGGTTATCCCGTAGAGGGTGTAACCTTCGGAGTCATCGGCCGATGTATACACGATCTGATTGGATTCGTCAGCAGTATAGTATTCATTCACATTTTTTGCGACTTGTACCGCCTCTTTGCCGTCGAAATAATAGAGCGTGTCGTCACCATTCTCATATAGCACAGCGTCTCCGTTTATGAAACGAAATCCGAGTAAAACATTACTTGCGATCGTCTCGATGTACTTTTCGTTCTTATTGGAATCCTTCTTTAATCTGTCATACTCAGCACGGCACAGAGATCCTGTTCCGGAGTTGATGTCGACTTTAGTGAAGTAATATACATACTCTCCACTGGGGCTGAAAGAGAGAAGACTATCCGTTGAAATATCGGATTTGCTCGAGGCAATTTCAATCGCTTGATCTTCCCCGAGGCTTGTGAGCAATTCATAGCTGCCGTCGGAGAGATATACATACGCATTACCTCCGCTTCTGTTCGAGACTATCGCCCGCACTCCGATAATGGCGGCCACAACAATCACGACAGCAACAGCAACGCCGATGAATTTTTTGCCACCGATTTTTTTCCAAATTTTCGCGAACTTTTTTTCCTTCGGCGCGGTTTCAGCGGCGGGAGATACAGGAGATTCCGTCTCAGCCGCAACGCCTGCACTGGCCTCAACTTTCTGGGCCTCTTCTGAAAGCCGCTCACCACAAGTACTGCAGAATTTACTTCCATCAGGCAGCTCGCTGCCGCATTTAGGACAATACATGTTCATTTTCCTCCTTGAATCGATTTGGTGCTTCACTGGTCTCCTTAGGATCTGTTCACAACTTGTATGAATGCGGTACCTCCCTATTATTCTCTGTTCGTGCTGAGGGTACTTCTGCCGCTGCTTGTGCTGTCACAGCCGCATTTCCCGCCGGCAGGTATCCTGCGGCTTGCGGAAAACTGTTCCTGCGCAGGGTTCAATTGCGGCAGTGATGGAGACAAGTTCTTTGAACATCGATGCAACTCCTTCCGATATGATCTGTTTTAGAATTTGGCGATTCCGCCGTCATTCCCCGGAATTTGCTGTTGCGATTTATCGCAAACTATTTCTTTTGCGAAAACGAGCCATGCGAAATGCACGCAGAATCGCAAATTCCACGTCTCATTCTATCATTCTTGAGAATGAAAGTCAAGAATTTGTTGCGTTATTCGGCATTATAGCTAATCGATTTCCAGGATTTGTTGATAATATCGGACGATATTCGCAAATGGTCGAATGTGAAATCAATATAGCCAGTTTCGCTTCCGAAAGGGGCAAGCCGGGCTGAATTAACCAAATGTTTGAAAAACTCTGTAGCACGCGGCTGCCTTTATACACTGCTCAGGCTCAGGAAGCGCCATACATAGCCTTTTCTGCCATTCATCCGTTACATCATCATAAGTAATACAGCGGGATTTTCAAGTTTCGCAAAAGAGATATTTTACGAAACAATACACAACATTTGCAGATGTGGCTGTCTGCGTATTTACAGAGGATAAAAGGCTGCGTCTGCGAACATCTCAAAAAACAAAATTCCCCGCCGTAATAAGCGGGGGCTCTTTTTATTTGTTCGGGAAACACTCGTGTTTTATCCCCTTCAGCCGGGCAAAAAAAAATCCCTCCCCTTTACAGGGAGAGACCGCGCAATCCCGCGCAGGGCACAAAAATCCCTCCCCTTGAAAGGAGGGGAGGGTGGTTGTCAGTTCTGCTTGACGGTTACGATAAAGCCGCCCACATTGTCGCCGGAAATCTGCGGCTCCGTGCCCGCGGGATAGGGCACCTCCGTCGCCTCCGCCGCCGTGTCCGCGGGAACATAGTAGACCTCGTAATTGCTCCCCGCCGCGGCGTATGTCAGATGTTCGCCGTCCCAGGTGTGCTCGCGCACCAGCTCGAGATATTCCTCCAGGCAGAGGTTCTGCTGCGCCATGTAGGACGCGTGCGGCACCCCGACAAAACGGTAGTGCGAGGGCAGCGCCGTCTGTCCGGTTTTGTCCTCCTTGCCCGCCGGGTAGCGCACCACATAGCCGTAGTCCGCCGCGTGCTGCGGAATCCAGCTGTACGTGCCTTCTCCCGTAAACGCCGTGTGCGAGCCCGTGGCTTCGTCCAAGACCCCCAAATCCAGCGACAGCCCCGAAGCGCGTTCCGCTATTCCTGTCCCGTAGGCGGCGGTAGCGGGTTCGGCGGTCGTAACATAGACCAGCACATTCCCGACAGAAGTCGCCGCGAAGAAATCGTTGAACATGGAGCTTATCGCGTCCGTCGTCATGTTGTTGACCACCAGCGCGGTGCTGGGCAGGCGCAGGTGCGCGTAGGTGAAGTCCTTAAACGCCGTGCAGTCGGGCGTGCCCGAGAGCGGGTGCGACGCGTCAATCAGCAGCAGGCTCCCCGTGTGGATCGATTCGCTGAGTACGGAGACCGTCTGCGCGCCCTCTGAGGGCAAAGGCGTGATATCGCCGCTGCTGCTCCCCTCGCCGCTTTCCGAGGTCTGGGAGCTTTCGGAAGCGGAACTCTCCGCGGGTGTGGCGGCTGCGCTTTCCCCGGGTTCCACCTGTGAGGAGAGGTCTGAGAGCGACTGCACCTGTGAGGAACTGTCAACGAGATCCAGCTCTCCGCTTGCCGCCTTGTGGTCAATCCAGAGCCGTGAGAAAAAGTCAATTACAAAAACAAGTATGAACAGCATGGAGAGTATAAACGCGAATTTTCCCCAGTCAACGTGCCTGTTTGTCGTCATGGTATCTGAGCTCCTTTCGGGCTTTCTCTCGTCCCCGCTCACGGCTTCCCCGCTCGCGGTCTCCCCGCCGGTATCCTTGACCGCCGAGAAAACCTTGGTGTGTGCCATATCTTCCCGCTGCTCCCCGCGGTCCTCCTCGTCGGGCCGCGGCGGCACGGAAATTTCCACCGTGGGGTCTTCGGATATCTCCCTTTCGGGTTCTTCTTCCCGTTCTTTCATCTGGCCGTTTCCCCCCTTTTCTTCTCGCGCGGTCCGCGTCGCGTGCGGCTCATCATCGTGCGCCCCGTGCGCCTCATCATCGTGCGTCTCATCGCCTCGCGCCCCGTGTGACTCATCGGTCCGCGCCTCGGAAGTCTGCGCGCTGTCGGGGAGCGCCAAAGGCTCCTCTTTCGGCGGGATGAGAAGCGCCTGAACCTGCGCGGTCATCTCCCTGCGGA
>CAYZMU010000001.1:75935-78691 GCA_964479595.1 uncultured Ruminococcus sp.
TCCTCTTTCGGCGGGATGAGAAGCGCCTGAACCTGCGCGGTCATCTCCCTGCGGATTTCCTTGAGCTGCGGCATGGTCGGCTCTGCTCCGACGCCGCTTGGGAGGTGATAGGGCTTGCCGTAGCGCACCGTGACATGGCTTCTGAAATGCAGCTTCCCCTCAAAGGAGATGCCGACGGGCACAATGGGCACCCCGGACTGCGCCGCAATCAGCGCCGCGCCGAGTTTAAAACGCCCCAAAGTCCCGTCCATAGAACGTGTGCCTTCCGGGAAAACCAGCGCGTTTTCGCCGTTTTGCAGCCGCTCCTCGAGCTCCTTGAGCGGCTCCATATTCCCCGAGCCGCGTTCTATCGGTACCCCGCCGAGCTTTCGCAGCAGCCACGCGATGGGGGCGTACTTGAACGCCTCCTGTTTCGCCAGCACGCAAAACTGCGCCTGCGGGTTCTGAATCCCGATGAAGATGGGGTCCGCCATGCTGCGGTGGTTGCTGATGTACAGACAGCCGCCCGCCTCCGGCAGATTCTCGCGCCCCTCGCACGTGATTTTGCACCACAGCGGCATGACGCCGGTCATGATGACGCGGCAAACCTGATAAAATACGCTCATCTTGGAAGTTTCTCCCGGCAGATTCGCAGCAGCGCCTCTTCCGCCGCGTCAAGGTCCATTTCGGTCGTGTCCAGCAAGACCGCGTCGGGGGCCTGTCTGAGCGGCGCCGCGGCGCGTGTGGTGTCGCGCTCGTCCCGCTCGATGACGTCTCTGAGCACTTCCTCGTACGTCTGGGAATCGTCGCCCTTCTGCCGCATTTCGAGATACCGCCGCTCGGCGCGTTTTTGCGGCGTCGCCGTGAGGAAGATTTTCACCTGCGCGTCGGGCAGCACGACTGTCGCGATATCCCGCCCGTCCATGACCACGCTCTGCTCCCGCGCGGTATCCCGCTGCATATCCAGCAGGAACGCCCGAACCTGCGGCATGGCGGAAACGACGGACGCGCGCATACTCACCTGCGGGGTCCGGATTCGGTCCGTGACATCCTCATCGCCCACAAAGACGTGCCCCTCGCCGTTTATCTGCCGCAGCGATATCTTCAGAGAGGGGAGTCTCTCAAGGATTTGCGCCTCCTCCTCGCAGCCCGCGCGCAGCATATCGTACGCGATGGCACGGTAGAGCGCGCCTGTGTCGATGTAGAGAAACCCCAGATCTTTCGCAAGCCGTTTGGCGAGGGTCGATTTGCCCGCGCCGCCGGGGCCGTCTATGGCAATCCTGACAGCATCCACGCGCCGCGCCTCCCTTCTCTGTAGTTCCCTTTATTATACCATATTTTTCGCGCGTTTGCAAGTGTCCGGCCCGGATTTTTTGAAAATTTCCACAAGATAGCGAAACATTTGACAAACTGTTTGAACAATCCCGAAAACTTATGCCCCGCGCGGGGTCTTGTGATTGACAAAACCGGGGAAACGGAGTATACTGAAGGGGAAAACAAACGAGGAGGGGAGAGCCATGCGATTTGCGGCGGCACAGTCCGGGGGCCCTACCTGCGCGATGAACGCCTCTCTGAGCGGCATCTGCGAGGCGGTTTCCCGGCAAGGGCATGAAATTCTCGGTATCCGAAACGGCATTGAGGGGCTGCTGGACGCGCGTTTTACGGATTTAAACGATATGGCGCGCGACCCTGCTCAGCGCGCGCTTTTGAAACACACCCCCGGCGCGGCGCTGGGTTCCTGCCGGTTTCGGCTGCCGGAAGGGGAGGAGGATATCTATCGCGAGATTCTCCGCGTTCTGCGGGCACATTCCATTGACGCGCTGCTCTATACGGGCGGCAACGATTCTATGGACACGGTCGCGAAACTTTCCGCGTGGCTGCGCGAAAACGGCGTCCCGATTCCGGTCATCGGTATCCCCAAGACCATCGACAATGATTTGATCGGCACGGACCACACCCCCGGGTTTGGCTCCGCGGTGCGCTATCTCGCCGTGACGCTCTCGGAAATCGCGCTGGATTCGTCCGTTTACAGAGTCCCTTCCGTCACCGTCTGCGAGATTATGGGGCGCGACGCGGGCTGGCTTACCGCCTCCGCCTGTGTGCCGCGCGCTCTGGGTTCGCGCTATCCGCAGCTTATCTACCTCCCCGAGGCCGATTTCACGCTCGAGGGTTTCTTAGGCGATGTGGAGCGCGCGCTCGGGCAGGACCGCTGTGTGCTCTGCGCGGTCTCGGAGGGCGTGCGAATTCCTCAGGCGCGGGATTTCCGCTCCGGCGCGAATGACGCCTTCGGCCACGCCTATCTCTCCGGGGTGGGGAAGTTTCTCGAGGGCGCGGTGCGCGAAAAGCTCGGCTGCAAGGTCCGTTCCGTGGAACTCAACATCATGCAGCGCTGTTCGGGGCATCTCGCGTCCGAAACGGACCTGGACGAGGCGGAGGAATGCGGGCGCCGTGCCGTGGATTTGGCGCTTTCGGGGCGCGGCGGCGAGATGGTGGTGATGCGGCGCTTAGAGCCCTATGAGATTGTCTACGAATCCATGCCCGCCGCGGACGCCGCCAACCAGATCCGCCCCTTCCCCGCGCGGTGGATAACCGAAGAGGGCAATCAGATACGCGAAGAGGCGGCGGCGTATTTTCTGCCGCTTATCGGCGGCGCGCTGCCTTCGCACTTTCATCTTCCCGAATAGTCGAGGGCACTCAAGGCTGCTCTTTTGAGGATTCGGGCGCCGTTTCGGCTTCGGGTTCGGAGGATTCGGGCGCGGGGGTTTCGGAGGATTCGG
>CAYZMU010000001.1:78791-98929 GCA_964479595.1 uncultured Ruminococcus sp.
GCCGTTTCGGCTTCGGGTTCGGAGGATTCGGGCGCGGGGGTTTCGGAGGATTCGGCGTTTTCCGCAAGATAGCGTTTCTTGGCGTCGGCGCGCCCCAGCACAATCTGCGCCACGGCGAACGCGATGGTCGCGAGGCTGAACACCAGCGACATCACCCGGAAATAGACCGTGTCCAGCGGCAGCGGGCTGTCCACACGCACCGCGCGAAAGACCGGCAGAATGAACGCGCACGCGACACAGAGATACACAAACGCCGTCACGCAGAGGCGGTTCTCAATGATGGCGATTGCGGTCATCAGCACCGCCGCGGCAAAGTATTCGATCTCAAAGACCCGCGAGACATGGGAATTGAGAAAGCCCATTGGTTCGTTAAAAATATTGATGACGAAAAAGGTCAGCAGCATGAGCCCGTACGTGAGCAGCAGATGGGGCAAGAACGCGCAAATCCCGCGCCAGATGGTCTTGAGCGCCTTCATCCCGTCACCTCCGCCGCGTAAAACATATCCGAAAGCTCCCGCAGCGAGGACGCGCTGCCGTTGTACTTGTCCGGGACATTGTAGACCTGCCCCATAAAGAGCATCTGCGAGCTCTGCCCGCCGTCCAGATTGAACGCCTCCGCGCAGCCCAGCTGCCCGAAAAGTTCCGCGAACTGATCAATCGTAATCCCGACAGAATAGCCCGGCTGCCGCCCGTCCACCACGACCAGCGCGTAGTGGCCCGGCTCGTAATAGCCAAACCCCGTGCGGGGCGCCAGCTGCTGGGCGACCGAACCGCGGAACCCCGACAGCACCGTGCCGTTTTTCACGAGCGCCGGCGCGAAGCTCATGCTCTGATAGAGCCCGTTTCGCATTTCGGTGTCGAGGTCGAATTCGTCCCGGCCGAAGGAGCGGAACGTGCCGTCGTAATAAAGCGCGCCGACATCGTCTTTCGGGACATTGCGGTAGGCGACGTAATTGCGCACAATGACGCCCGTGTCCCGTGTGGCGAAGTAGTCGCCGTTGACCGCGATAATCATGTTGTGGCGCTGCGCCATGGGCACGGCGTTCTCGTAGATGCTGCGACCGAAGGTGTCCTTGGCGAACGCGGAGCTGAAGTTGTCCAGATACCGGATGTAGAGATCCGCCACATACGCGACACTGTCACAGTAGGAGAGCTTCTGGATCGTGACATTGATATCATGGCTCTTGTAGCTGTTATCGGTTTGAACAATCTCGTCGCCATAGGAGAACTTATCCGGGAAATTCGCGCCCCATCCCGATAAATCCGGTTCTGTGGGCTGCGGCGCGGCCGTGGTGGTCGCGGTCGTCGCAATAGCGGAAGAAGAGGGCACGGCTGCCGGGGGATTTGGCGTTTCGCCGCTTTGCTTTGAAGTCCCGCTCCCCGCCGCGGTGCCGCCGGACAGCACCGTCTGTTCCCCGGACATACTTCCCTCAAAGGTCTGTGTATCGGAAAACGTCGCGGTCGTTTCCGCGGCCGTCGTCAGTGTAGATGTTTCTGTCGCCGTGGGCCGCGCGTAGGGGTTGTTCTCCGGGTCAAACACGGGGTGTTCGGCGGAGATATCGGGCTTTAGCACCTGCGGGCGCACATGGTGAAAATACGCGAACGTGAGCAGGCACGCCGCGAAGAGCAGCACGTCCAGCGGGATGACGACATAGAGCGGGAGCGGGCCTTTGCGCCGCGTCCCTTTCGAATCGGACATTTTCGGGATATACTCCTTTCAGGCGTCTTCGGGCTTTTTCTGCCGGAAAACCCAGTAGTTCTGCACGCGGAAACTGATGAAATACAGCGTGATGTCCACCGCCAGCTTCAGCACCGCCATGATAAGGCTGCCCTGACCAAAGAGCATGGACAGCAGTTTTAAAAGCCCGATGGAAGTCAGCAGCTGCAGCACGCATAAGATATAATATTTTACAGTGGTTGAGAGCAAGGGCGCGCTGCTGTGGAAGACCGCCTTGCGGTTCACGGTGAAGTTGACGACCGAGCTTATCACGCGCGCGAGCGCCGTGGAGAGCGAGAGGCGGAAGGACAGATTTCTAAAAACCGCGTCGTAAAAGAGGTTAAAGAGCCCGTAATCGACCAAAAAGGCGAGGATGGAGCTCAGGCAGAAGCGGATGATGATGCCGTAGACGCGCAGCGAATCCTTCACCGGGTGGAAGTGCGTGGCCTTGTTGTCGTCAATGTAAATCGTCCGGATCGTCTGCTCGACAATCGGGATATTCTCCGTCTTGCAGCGCAGCAGCATATTGGTCTCGTACTCAAAGCGTTCCCCCGAAATCCCGAGCATGAGCGGGTAGAGCCGGCTTGGAATCACGCGCAGCCCTGTCTGGGTGTCGCTGACTTTCAGCCCGCAGAACACGCGGAAGACAAACGAGGTGAAGCGGTTCCCGAAGCGGCTCTTGGGCGGGATATCCTTCGCGCTGAAATCCCGCGCGCCGATGACCAGCACCTTGCCTTCCTCCTTGATGCTTCGGTCCGCGCACGCGGCGATATCGTCGGGGTGGTGCTGGTTGTCCCCGTCAATGGTTACACAGCCAAATCCATCGGGACGGTTTTCTTTTAACCATTCGAACGCGGTCTTGAGCGCTCTGCCCTTGCCCAGATTGCGCGGGTGACGCAGCACGACGCAGTTAAAATCCCGCCTTGCCTCCTCAAACCAGTGCTGATTCTGCGGCGCGGAGCCGTCGTCCACGAGCAGGATATCGTGAAAGCCCTTTTCGCGCACGCCTTTGATGACCTCCAGCAGACGCTCGTCAGGGTCCAGAGAGGGAATCACTATGGTCAGCGAATCGTAGTCCGACATGATTTTCACCTCCCGCGCGCCGGCTGCCGCTAGTTCATTATACCACATTTCCCCGCAAAACGCAAGGCGGCTCTCTCAGGGGTTTTCGTCAAAATAGCCGATATAGGAGATATGGTACTTGCTGCCGGGGAATAAATAGCTAAAATAATCCACAAAATAGTCGTCTGTCATGGCCGCGATGAAATCAACCGTCAGGTCGTCAGGGTCGCTCTCCTCGTAAGGTGTGCCCGCGGGGTAGTAGCGGCGCTTTTGCTCTACAGAGGCAATATGGTGGCGGTAGAGACAGGAATTTTTGTCCCGCGCGACGGCGTCCTTATAGATACGGTCGTAGAGCATTTCCATCATGGGCTGCACGCTCTCGCGAAACTGCTTCTGCACCGCCTCTTTGAGGTAAATCCCCTCGTAGTTTTCCGCCTTGAGCCGCACCATCGCCTGAAAATGCGTGTCGTCGAGCATGAGGTAGGGCTTGCCGTAGCTGTTCTCGATGAGGTTTACCTGCAGATTGTTGATAAACTCCGCGTTCGTGTGCCCAATCGGCGTCTCCTCAAAGACCGCCTCGGACGGGATGAGATGCGCGCGCACGGCGTCCTGACGGTCCTTGCCCAGATAGGCTATCATATCGCAGACGCGCACCAGACAGCCCTCGAGTGTCCCGGGGATCAGCCTGCTGTCGCCGTCCTCGTCCTCAAGGCACTGCCGCGTGCGCGCGTCAAACGCCTCAAACCCCGAAAGCGGCACGGGCTGATACTCAGCGCGCGGCAGCTCCCCGTTGTGGCAGATGATGCCGTCGAGCGTCTGCAGCGAGATGTTGTAGGGCACCATCGTGTCCAGCACCCGCACACTGTGCAGATTGTGCCGGAAGCAGCGCCCCGTGCGGCCGTGGTAGAGCGCGTGCAGCGCGTGTTCGCCCGCGTGCCCGAAAGGCGTGTGCCCCATGTCGTGCCCCAGCGCGATGGCCTCGATCAGATCCAGATTGAGCCCCAGCACGGAGCCGATACTCCTGGCGATGCGCGAGACCAGCTGCACGTGCAGCGCCCTTCTGGAGAGGTCGTCATTGCGGTAGAAGGAAAAGACCTGCGTCTTGTCGGAATAGCGGTTGTAAAACGCGCTGTTGAGGATTTTGTCGGCGTCCTTGGAGTACGGCTGGCGCCAGACGCGCGGGGTATCGCTTTCGCGCTCAAACCGCCGCAGCGCGTCGCTGTTTTGCGCGGCGTACGGGGATTTCCAGCCCTCTCTCTGCCCCTGCTCGATACGGGCGACAAGCTCCGGGGAAAGTTCTTCGTAACGGCGCATTCCGCCTCACCCTTTCTTCTCTATCAGCGCGCAGTTTTCGCGCGGCACAATCCTGAAAAGCTCCCGCGTAAACGCCAGCCCTATCTCGGCGCGCGCGGGCGTTTTCGGCCTAAGCAGGCTCTTTTGGGGAATCATCCAGAAAACGGTTTCGGTCTGCCCGGGGTGTGTTTTGCAAAGCGCTGAAATCCGCCGCGCCTGCTCGACCGTTTCCACCTTGCAGCAGAGCTCCCTGGACTGGCAGCGCCGCGCGAAGGCGCTTTCATCGAGCACTTCGTTCACCAGCAGCTCCGCGCCCTCGTCCCCGCGCGAGATTTTCCCCTTCACAAACAGCACGGCGTCCTGCGTCAGCAGCTGCGAACAGGCCGCGTAGACTTTGGGGAAAAGGATACAGTCCACGCTCCCCGACGGGTCCTCCAGCGTCAGAAAACACATCTTCTTTCCCGTCCGCGTGAGATGCCGGCGTACCGCGGCGACGGTTCCGAGCAGCTCGACCGTCTCTTTCTCCGTTTTTTCGCGCAACTGGGCGCATTGGGGCAGCCGCAGCAGAATCTGATACGCCTGCGCGTCCCCGAGCGGGTGCCCGGAAAGATACATTCCCGTAACATCGCGCTCCATCTGCAGCAGCGTTTTGCGCGGAAACTCCGGCAGGTCCGGCGCTCTGAGCTCCGGCGCGGGTTCAGCGGTTTCTTCTCCGCCGCCAAAGAGCGCGAGCTGTCCGCTCAGCTGGCGTTTCTGGCGCTGCTGCGCCGCGGAGAGTGTGATTTGGTGCATCGCGAGCAGCTGTCTGCGGTTGAGCCCCATATCGTCAAAGGCGCCCGCGCGGATAAGACTTTCCAGCACGTGCCGGCTCAGCTCCGTTTTGGCGCAGCGGTCGCAGAAGTCCCCGAGATCTCTGTACGGCCCGTTTTCCTCACGCTCCGTAACAATTGCCTCCGCCGCGCCCTGCCCCACGCCGCGCACCGCGAGCAGCCCGAATTCAATCCCGTCCGCGCCCGCCGCAAACCGTACCCCGGAGGTGTTGATACAGGGGCGATGCACCGTGACACCGGCGCGTTCGCAGAGCGCTATATATTCGAGCAGCTTGTCCGTGTTGAGCATGACGGAACTCATCAGCGCGGCATAGTATTCTTTCGGGAAGCGGCATTTGAGATACGCCGTCTCATAGGCGACTCTGGCGTACGCCGCGGCGTGGGATTTGTTGAAAGCGTAGCTCGCGAACGCGCTCATTTTATCAAAAATCAGGTTGGCGGTTTTGGCCGGCACGCCCCGCGCGACCGCGCCCTCGCAGCTTTCGTCCCCGTGAATGAACGCCTCGCGCTCCCGCTCCATCTTCTCGCGGCTCTTCTTCGCCATCGCGCGCCGCACGAGGTCCGCCCGCCCGTAGGAAAAGCCTGCCAGCGCGCGGCAGATTTCCATCACCTGCTCCTGATACACGATACAGCCGTACGTCTCCCGCAGAATCGGCTCGAGCAGCGGGTGGTCGTAGCGGATTTGCGCGGGGTCTTTGCGCGCCGCGAGATAGCGCGGAATCGTGTCCATGGGCCCGGGGCGGTAGAGCGAGATGACCGTAATCAGATCGGACATGGAGCGCGGTTTCATGTCTTTAAGCAGCCTTCTCAGCCCCGGCGACTCCATCTGAAACACGCCTACACTGTCCCCGCGTGAGAGCATGGCAAAGACCGCGCTGTCGTCCTCGGGGATCGTTTTCATCGAAAAGGACGGATTTTCGCGCTGAACAGCACGCTCCGCCTCGCGAATGACGGTTAAGTTGCGCAGCCCCAGAAAGTCCATCTTGAGCAGTCCTAACTCTTCCAGGTAATCCTTGGTGTACTGCGTGATGATCTCCCCGTCCGTCGACCACAGCGGCACCTGCTCGATAATGGGCTCGCGCGTAATGACGACGCCCGCCGCGTGCTTGGTGATGTGGCGCGGCATGCCCTCGATTTTTTTCGCGAGTTCCAGAAGCTTTTGCGCCTTGGGATTGGCGCTCGCGAGTTTTGCCATCCGCTCGTTTTCCATATCGAGGGAGGCGTTGAGATCTCTTGGCAGCGTCCGGGCGATTTGCTCCGCGAGCGACGTTTCTCCCATCGCCCTTCCGGTATCGCGCACCGCCGCCCGCGCCTTGAGCGTGTCAAAGGCGACAATCTGCGCGACATGGTCGCTGCCGTATTTCGCGGTGACGTATTCGATGACCCGCCCGCGCCCCTCCACGCAGAAGTCGATGTCAAAATCCGGCATACTCACCCGCTCGGGATTGAGAAACCGCTCAAACAGCAGCCCGTAGCGGATGGGGTCAATCTCCGTGATGCCGATGAGATACGCGCAGAGGCTCCCCGCGCCCGAACCTCTGCCCGGCCCCACGGGGATATCGTGCGTTTTCGCGTAACGGACAAAATCCCACACGATGAGGAAATAGTCCTCAAAGCCCATCTGTATGATGGTGGCAAGCTCATGCTCCATGCGCGCGCGGATTTCTTCCGTGACCTCCCCGCCGTAGCGTTCGCGCAGCCCCTGTTCGCACAGCCCACGCAGATAGGCGGCGGTGTTTGTAACGCCCTGCGCGTGATAGCGCGGCAGCCGCAGCTTGCCGAAGGTAAATTCCACATTGCACCGCGCAGCAATCCGGGCGGTGTTTTCGAGTGCCTGCGGAATGTCCGGGAAGAGCTCCGCCATCTCCCGCGCGGTCTTGATGTAAAACGAATCGTTGGGCAGCGCCATGGACGAAGGCGAGGAAAGGGTGGTGTTTGTCCCGATACACACCAGCAGCTTCTGCGTCAGCGCGTCCTCGCGGGTGGGATAATGCGCGTCGTTGGTCGCCGCGAGGGGAATGCCCGTCTCCGCTGAAAGATTTTTCAGCTTGGAGCAGAGAGTGAGGTCCTCAGGCAGCCCGTGATTCTGGATTTCCAGAAAGTAGTTGTCCTTGCCAAACACTTCCCGCGCGCGCAGGGCCGCCTCCTTCGCCCCCAGATAGTCGCTGTTCAGCAGCCGCCTCGGCACTTCCCCGTTTTTGCAGCCCGAGAGCGCGATAAGCCCGCCGTGGTACTTTTTCAGCAGTTCCCAGTCCGCGCGCGGCTTGGTGTAGAAGCCTTCTATAGACGCGAGCGAGACAATCCGCGTGAGATTTTGGTAGCCCTCATTGTTTTCGCACAGCAGCGTCAGGTGGAAAGGTCTGCGGTCGTCCCCGCTGCTCTTGTCAAAGCGCGAGCGCGGCGCGACGTAGATTTCGCAGCCCAACACCGGGTGAACGCCCGCGTTTCGCGCGGCTCTGTCAAAGGCAATCGCGCCGTAGAGCACCCCGTGGTCCGTCATCGCCACGGAACGCTGGCCGCATTCCTTCACGCGCGCCATGAGCGGCTCGAGCCGGCACGCGCCATCGAGCAGCGAATACTCCGTGTGAACGTGCAGGTGCGCGAAATCCACCGTTTCTCCCCCTTTCCCCAAAAAATCCGGCAGAGAGCTCCTCCGCCGGATTCTGAAAGTTGCCGCCCTCACGCGCCGATTCTGCGGAATTTCTCGTAGCGCTTGGTGAGCAGTTCGTTGTTGGTAAGCTGCATGAGCCTGTGTATCTCCTCGAGGAGAAATTTCTTGAGCTCCGAGCAGATTTCCCGCTGGGAACGCCCCTCCTCCTCGATGACTTTCTCGATAATGCCGAACTGTTTGAGGTCGTAGGAGGTGAGTTTCAGATGTTCCGCCGCGATGTTCGCCTTGGAGGAATCCTTCCAGAGAATGCTCGCGCAGCCCTCCGGCGAAATCACGGAATAGATCGCGTTTTCGAGCATGATGGTCGTGTCGCAGACGCCCAGCGCCAGCGCGCCGCCGCTTCCGCCCTCGCCGACAATCACAGAGAGAATCGGCGTTTTCAGCCCCATCATTTCGTAGAGGTTTTCCGCGATGGCGAGCCCCTGTCCGCGCTCCTCCGCGTCAATCCCGCAGTACGCGCCGGAACTCCCGATAAAGCACAGCACCGGTCTGCGGAATTTCTCCGCCTGTTTCATCAGCCGCAGCGCCTTGCGGTAGCCCTCGGGTTCGGGGCAGCCGAAATGGCGTTTCATGCGGTCCTCAATCGTGTCCCCGCGCTCCATGGCAATCACCGTCACGGGTATGTGGTTGAGATAGCCCACCCCCGCGACAATCGCCGGGTCGTCCCCGAAGCGGCGGTCTCCGTGCAGCTCGACAAAATCGTCCACCATGTGGTCGATATAGAAAGAGCCCATGGGCCGCTTGCTGTCTCTGGCAGCGCGGACACGCTCATACGCGTTGACTTGCGCCATTTTCCGCAGTCTCCTTCCTTCTCAGGGAATCCGCTTGCTGTGAATGGCAAGCAGTTTCGACAAGGTGTAGCGCATCCTGCCGCGCTCCTCAATCATATCCGCGAAACCGTGGGCGAGCTGAAACTCCGAACGCTGGAAGCCCGCGGGGAGTTTTTCGCCCGTCGTCTGCTCAATGACGCGCTGTCCCGCGAAACCGATAAGCGCTTTCGGCTCCGCGATGATGATGTCCCCCTGCATGGCGAAACTCGCCGTGACGCCGCCCGTCGTCGGGTCCGTCAGCACCGCGATATAGAGATTCCCCGCCGTGCTGTGGCGCTGTACGGCGCCGCTGACTTTCGCCATCTGCATGAGCGAGAACATCCCTTCCTGCATTCTCGCGCCGCCTGAGGCGATAAAGCCCACCACCGGCAGCCCCAGAACCGTCGCTTTCTCAAAGAGCCGCGTGATTTTCTCCCCCACGACCGTGCCCATGCTGCACATCATGAAGTAGGAATCCATCACGAAAATCGCGCACTCATTGTTCTCGATTTTCGCGGTGCCCGTGACCACGCCCTCGCTCAGCCCGCTGACTTTCTCCGCCTTCTCCAGCTTCTGCGGGTAGTCGGGGAAGTCAATCGGGTTCGTGGATTTGAGCTTGCGGTCAAATTCCTTGAACGAGCCGTCGTCCACGGTGATGCCCAGCCGCTCGTACGCCCGCATCCGGACATACGCGCCGCATTTGGGGCAGATGCAAAGGTTTTGCACGAAGTCCTCGTAGGGCGTCTCTTCCCCGCAGCTCTTGCAGACAAAGGGCGGCTGCTTGACATTCTGCCCCTTGAGAAAGTTCAGAAACTCTTTAATCATTCCGCGTCCTCCGCGTCCCTGACCACGAACGAGAACTCCGCCGTCACACAGAGCGTATCGCCCACATAGCCCTCGCCCTTGGCGAAATAGAAAGGCGGTCTGGCCTTCGTGATCACACACTTCGTTTCGAAGAGATCCCCCGGTCTTACGGGATTCTTAAACCGCACCTTGTCAAGCCCCGCGAAGAGCGTCGACGGAGGTTTGTTGCCCTTGTGCGGCACCAGCACGCAGACAGACTGCGCCATGATCTCGCAGAGCACCACGCCCGGCACGACGGGGTTTCCGGGGAAGTGCCCGTCCAGGAACCATTCCGTGCCAAGAATGCGCTTTTTTCCGTGTGCCTGCCCGTCTTCGACTTCCGCCTCGTCCAGCAGGAGCATACTGTTTCTGTGCGGCAAAAACTCCATCAGCCGCGTTTTGTCCATAGCTGCTCTCTCTCCCGTTTCAGATTTTTTTGAAGGCGACACAGGCGTTGTGTCCGCCAAAGCCCAGAGAAGTGGACAGCGCCAGCGAAAGCTTTGTCTTGAGCGCTGTGTTCGGCGTGTAGTCCAAATCGCATTCCGGGTCGGGTTCTTTGTAGCCGATGGTCGGCGGGCAGAGCCCGTTTTGCAGCGCCTTGACAGCCGCTATCGCCTCAATCGCTCCCGCCGCGCCGAGCAGATGCCCCGTCATGGATTTCGTGGAGCTGATATGCAGTTTGTAGGCGTCGTCCCCGAACGCGTTTTTAAGCGCCCTCGTCTCAGTCTTGTCGTTGAGCGCGGTGCTGGTTCCGTGCGCGTTTACGTAGATTTCTTCCGGCGGGCAAAGCGGCGCCGCCTCCTCAACACACTGCGCGATGGCCCTGCCCGACGCTGTCGCCTCCGGGTCCGGCGCGGTGACGTGATAGGCGTCGCAGGTGCTGCCGTAGCCCGCGATTTCCGCGTAAATCTTCGCGCCGCGCGCCACGGCGTGTTCGTATTCCTCAAGCACCAGCGCCCCCGCGCCCTCGCCCATGACAAAGCCGCTCCTGCGTTTGTCAAACGGCACGGACGCCGCGTCAGGGTCTGTGCTTTCCGTCAGCGCCTGGCAGCTGATGAATCCCGCCATGGAGAGCGGGTTAATCGTCGCGTCCACGCCCCCCGCGATGACGGCGTCCGCGTAGCCGTGCCGAATCGCGCGCAGCCCTTCCCCCAAAGCGGTCGTGCCCGTCGCGCAGGCGGTCGTCACACTGACGCAGGGCCCCTGCGCGTGAAAGCGGATGGCGATGTTCCCCGCCGCCATGTTGGAGATCATTTTCGTGATGAAAAACGGCGAAATCCGCGAGGGACCGCGCTCGAGCATGACATTGTGCTGATCGATGAAGGTGTCAAAGCCCCCGATCCCAGAACCGTAGTAGACCCCGAAACGCTCCGGGGCTATCTTCTCCTCAATCTGAGAATCCGCCACCGCCTGCGCCGCCGCCGCGATGGCAAACTGCTCGAAACGGTCCGTCTGGCGCACCGTGCGCTTGTCGATGTCATAGGCCTGCGGGTCAAAATCGCGCACCTCGGCCGCGAGTTTCACCTTCAGATCGGCAGTGTCAAACTTTGTGATAAAGCCGATGCCGTTTTTGCCCGCGGCAAGCCCTTCCCAGAAGCTCTGCACATCGTTGCCGAGCGGGGTTACGGCGCCAAGGCCCGTCACAACCACTCTTCTCGCCATACTGTTTTCCATCCGTTCCTCCCACATTTTCGCCGCTCAGGAGATGACAAGCCCGCCGTCCACGCGGATAAGCTCCCCTGTGATGTAATCCGAAAGCGGTGACGCCAGAAAAACCGCCAGATTCGCGACATCCTGCGGTGTGCCCAGACGTCTGAGCGGAATCTGACCGCTGTATTTTTCCTCAAGCCCCGCCGTCATGTCCGTCATGATGAACCCCGGCGCGATGGCGTTGCAGCAGACATTCTTGGACGCCAGTTCGTGCGCGGCAACTTTCGTCAGCGCGATGACCCCCGCCTTGGAAGCGGCGTAGTTTGCCTGCCCCGCGTTGCCGATAATCGCCGAAACCGACGCGATGTTAATAATTTTACCGTATTTCTGGCGGATAAACGGGCGGTAGCACGCCTTCGTCATATGAAAGCAGCCCTTGAGATTCGTGTTCACCACCGCGTCAAACTCGGAATCCTTCATGCTCAGCATGAGATTGTCCCTTGTAATCCCCGCGTTGTTTACCAGAATCGTGACATTGCCCGTCTCGTCCGCGGTCTCCTTCACGGCGTTTGCGCACTGCTCCTCGTCAGAGACATCCACCTGCCGGTAGAGCGCCTTGACGCCGTACTGCTGCCGCAGTTCCCCGCAGAGGCTCTCCGCCTGTTCGCGGTTGCTGAAATCGAAAATCGCGATATCGGCGTGCTGGGCGGCGAGCCCCCGGCAGATTGCCGCGCCGATTCCGCGCGCACCGCCCGTCACCACCGCCGTCTTGCCTTTGAGCATTTCACGTCGACCTCCCTTATTTTAGCGGTATGGCAGATTATAAAGAGAGAAGTCCTGCCTCCGGGCATTACACACCGACTTCCCTCAGCGTTTCCTCCAGCGTCTGAGCGTCCTCGACATGGAGAACACGCGCGTCTTTCGTAATCTTTTTGACAAGCCCGCTGAGCGTCTGCCCCGCGCCGACTTCCACAAACTCGTCGAACCCGTCCGCGAGCATATTTTCAATGGTCCGCTGCCACAGCACCGGGCTTTCCATCTGGCTTACCAGCAGCGCGCGCGCCGCCTCGGCGTCCTCAGGGTAGGGCAGTGCCGTTTTGTTGGCGTAAACGGGGATTCTCGCGGGCGCAAAGGGAACCTTTTCAACCTCCGGCGCGAAGCCCTCCGCCGCTTTCGCCATAAACGGCGAATGGAACGCCGCGCTGACTTTCAGCGGAACGCACCGCCCGCCCAGTTCCTTGATTTTCGCCTCAAACGCGGGCATACGCTCCGCAAGCCCCGAAACCGCCGTCTGGCCGGGGCAGTTGAAATTGACCGCGTAGAGCCCCTCAAATTCCGCCGCCGTCTGAGAAACGGTCTCAGCGTCGAGTTTGAGCACCGCGCGCATCGCCGTGGGGTGGCTCTCTCCCGCCTCCTGCATGAGCGCGCCGCGCCTGCTCACCAGCGCAAACCCTTGTTCATGGGAATAGACGCCCGCGAAGGCCAGCGCCGCGACTTCCCCCAGCGAAAAGCCCGCCGCGCCGTCCGCGTGAACGCCCGCTTCCTCAAGCGCCAGCGCCGCGCTCAGATCCACAAGATACAGACAGGGCTGAGTGTTTTTGGTCTCCTTGAGTTCCTCCTCGCTCCCCGAAAAGGACTGCGCCATCGTCCCCGGGCGCAGCGCCTCCGCCGCGTCGTAGAGCGCTTTTGCCGCCGCGCCGCGCTCATAGAGAGACTTGCCCATCCCCGGGTACTGCGCGCCCTGTCCGGAAAAGAGAAATGCCCGTTTGCCCATTACGCCGCGCCTCCTTGCAGCAGATTCCGCGCCTGTGTCATGATTTCCTCAATGATTTGGGCGGCGGGCTGTTCTTTCGTCACCATGCCGCTTACCTGACCCGCCAGAAAGCTGCCCTTCGCGCCGTCGCCGTCCACGACGGCGGCACGCAGGCTGCCGACGCCCATCGCTTCCAGATCCTCATCCGAAATGTCCGTGTACTCCGCCTTCGCGTACGCGCGCGAAAACGGCGATTTCAGGCTCCTTACCGGGTGGCCGAGCCTTCTGCCCGTCACAATGGTATCGGAATCTTTCGCCTTGAGCACGCGTTCTTTATAGGCGGGGTGAATGCCGCATTCGGACGCCGCCAGGAAACGTGTCCCGATCTGAACGCCCCACGCGCCGAGCATGACGGCCGCCGCGTAACCTCTGCCGTCCGCGATGCCGCCCGCCGCGATGACCGGAATCTTGACCGCGTCGCAGACCTGCGGCACCAGCGCCATGGTCGTCATTTCCCCGACATGGCCGCCCGATTCCGTCCCTTCCGCCACCACCGCGTCCGCGCCCGCGCGCTCCATGAGTTTTGCCATGGTGCAGGTGGAGATGACCGGAATGACTTTCACGCCCGCTTCCTTCCACATGGGGATGAATTCCGCCGGGTTCCCCGCTCCGGTCGTCACGACCGCGACGTGTTTCTCCGCGAGCAGACGCGCCAGCTCAGGGATATTCGCGCCGCGCAGCATCAGGTTGACCCCGAAGGGCTTGTCCGTCAGCGTGCGCGCCTTGTCAATTTCGTCCGCGACCTGCCCGGGATCCCCGCTCGCCGCGGAAATCACTCCCAAACCGCCGCCCTCGGAAACCGCGGCGGCAAGGCACGCGTCGGAAATATGCGCCATGCCGCCCTGCAGCAGCGGGTACCGCGTGCCGAGCAGACCGCAAAGTTCAGCCTGCCGCATGAGTGTCAGCCCTGCTTGCTGTTGATGTAGGCGATGAGCTCGCCGACGGATTTCCCGGCTTCCTGCGGGTTGATTTCGTCAATGCCCAGCTCGTCTTCCAGCTCCATCATGATTTCGGCCGCCTCCAGAGAATCCACGCCCAGATCCGCGAAGGTTGAGTCTTCCGTGATTTCGGAAGGGTCTTTTTCGAGATGGTTCGCGAGAACCTCAATAATCTTTTCGCTGCTCATGATTGTTTCCTCCTGTGTAAATGTTGGTGTTTACCATTTTATGATGCAGGCGGCGCTGGATAAACCACCGCCGAATGCGCACATCGCGATGAGGTCGCCCTCTTGCAGCCTGCCGCTGCGCACCAGTTCGTTGAGCGTCATGGCACAGCTCGCGGCGGATGTGTTGCCGTATTGGTCAATATTGACAACAAATTTCTCCATCGGAAGCCCCAGCCGCTTCGCCGCCAGTTCGATGATGCGGATATTGGCCTGATGCGGCACGACAAAAGCCAAGTCGCTGACGCTGATGCCGATTTGTTCGCAGAGATTCTGCACATTGTCCACCAGCTGTCTGACGGCGAACTTGAACGTCTCCTGCCCTTTCATGACGACATAGGCGCCGTTGATTTCGCGCTGGGTAAAGCGTGTTCCGATTGCGCCCGCGGAGATGTTGATGATATCGCCGTTGGCGTCGGTGCGCAGACAGGAGGCTAAGTAGTTGTCGCCCTTTTGCAGAACCGCCGCCCCCGCGCCGTCGCCGAAGATGACACAGGTCGAACGGTCCTCCCAGTTCGTGAGGCGGCTCATGCGCTCCGCGCCGACCACCAGCGCGTATTCCACCCCGCCCCGGGCGAAGAACCCCGCCGCCGTCTCAAACGAGAAGAGAAAGCCGCTGCACGCCGAATTCAGGTCAAACGCCGGGCAGTGCGCCCCCAGCGCCATCTGTACACTCCCCGCCACCGTCGGGCAGATGCTGTCGGAGCTGATGGTCGCGGCAATGATGAGCCCCAGCTGGGACGGCTCGATGCCCGCCATTTCCATCGCCTGTTTCGCCGCCTCCACAGCAAGGTCCGCCGCGGTTTCGGTCGTGCAGATGTGGCGCTGCCGCACCCCGACGCGCTGTTTGATCCAATCGTCGCTGGTGTCGACAAAGGTCGAAAGCTCGTCGTTTGTGAGAACGCGTTCCGGCACGTGCGCGCCGGTCCCGATGATTCGAAAACTCATGACTCAAAGCTCCGTTCTGATTCAGATTCGTCCGCGGCGCCGTGTTCCAAGCGCGGCTCTATCCCCTATTATAGCACAAGTTCCGCGTTCTGTCAAGGGATATTGAAGAACTCCCCGCCCGTATAGACGGAGAGTTTTGCCGCTGCTGAATCGTTTCGCGCGCTCAGAGTGCCGCGACCGCGTCTTTGAGCGCCTGCACACGGTCGGTGCGCTCCCACGCGGGCATGAGGTCCTCCCGTCCCATGTGCCCGTAGGCCGCGAGCTTGCGGTACTGCGGCTTTCTCAGATCGAGCGCCGCGATGATTCCCGCCGGGCGCAGGTCAAAGCATTTGACCACCGCGTCCGCGAGCTTGCTGTCCGCGGCCGTGCCGGTGCCGAAGCTATCCACCCGCACGGAAACCGGCTGTGCCACGCCGATAGCGTAGGCGAGCTGAACCTCGCAGCGTTTGGCGAGCCCCGCCGCGACAAGGTTTTTGGCGATATAGCGCGCCATATACGCCGCGGAACGGTCCACCTTGGAAGGATCCTTGCCCGAGAAAGCCCCGCCGCCGTGGCGCGCGTAGCCCCCGTAGGTGTCCACGATAATCTTTCTGCCGGTAAGCCCGCTGTCGCCCTGCGGCCCGCCGATTGCGAAGCGTCCCGTGGGGTTTACAAAAATCTTGGTCTGCGCGTCCAGAAGCTGCGCGGGAATGGTCGGGCGGATGACGAATTCCATGACGTCGTCGCGAATCTGGTCAAGTTCCACCGACGCCGCGTGCTGGGTCGAGAGCACGATCGTGTCCACCCGCACGGGGCGGTCGTCCTCGTCATATTCCACGGTGACCTGCGTCTTGCCGTCTGGGCGCAGATAGGGGAGCGTGCCGTCCTTTCGCACCGCCGCCAGCCGCAGCGCGAGTTTATGCGCCAGAGAAACAGGCAGCGGCATTTTTTCGGGGGTTTCGTCGCAGGCGTAGCCGAACATCATTCCCTGATCGCCCGCGCCGAGCTGGTCAAAACTGTCCGAATCGTTTTCATCATAGCCCAAAGCGGCGTCCACGCCCTGCGCGATGTCGCCCGACTGCCGGTCAATGGAAGTCAGAATGGCGCAGGTGTGCCCGTCAAAGCCGTATTTGGCGCGGTCGTAGCCGATATCCACAATGACCTCCCGCGCGATACTCGGAATGTCCACCGACGCGGTCGTCGAAATTTCGCCCATAATCAGCACCATACCGGTGGTGGTGCAGGTCTCGCAGGCGACCCTGCCGTTGGGGTCCTGCTCCAGAATCGCGTCCAGAATGGCGTCGGAAATCTGGTCGCAGATTTTGTCCGGGTGTCCTTCCGTTACGGATTCGGATGTGAAAAAGCGTTTCATGTTGAAAACCTCCGGATAATAAATTCGCGAAAAAGAAAAACGGCATCGCCGAAACGCTGCCGCCCTCTCGCATACGTTCCTCATCTCTCGGCGGCGCGTACTGCCCCCCGCAGGATTTGGCACCATACAGCCCCCCGAAAAAAGGGACCGCGGTTGCCGCGGCTTCACAGGACCCGTTCCTCCACCGCTCATGATAAGGCTAGGTCTATTATAACCCATTCTCCCGCCCTTGTCAAGCCCTTTTCGCAAAATATTCCCCGCGAAAAACGCAAAGGATTGCAAAAGTTTTCGTTTCGTCATGAACGGAGAAAATCAGGGGATTTTTGGGGGAGTTTTTGTGCAAATCGCAGAAAATCCGGAGCACGCCGCGAAAATCGGCTTTCGCGCGGCTTTTTTGTGGTAAAATAAGAGCGTGGAACTGAAATCTCAGCGGGATTTTGAGAAGGAGACAGAGAATGTTTACCAGATACATCGGCATTGACTTAGGGACCGCCAATACTTTTATCTACGCGCGCGGCAAGGGCATTATCCTGCGCGAGCCTTCCGTCGTCGCCGTCAACACGCGCACGGACGCGGTCGTTTCCGTCGGCATGGACGCCAAGGAGATTATCGGCAGAACGCCCGGCTCGGTGGTCGCCGTCCATCCGCTCAAGGACGGCGTGATCGCGGATTTTGACATCGCCGCCACCATGCTCGGGCAGCTCATCAAGAAGTCGCTCAAGGGCACCCTTTTCCGCAAGGCGCGCGTCATCATCTGCATTCCGTCGGGGGTGACCGCCGTGGAACGCCGTGCCGTCAAGGAGGCCGCGGAAAAGGCGGGCGCCAGACCCGTGCAGCTGGTCAGCGAACCCATCGCGGCGGCGCTCGGCGCGGGGCTTCCCATTCTGGAGCCGGCGGGCACCATGATTGTGGATATCGGCGGCGGCACAAGCGAGGTCGCGGTCATCTCCATGGGCGGGATTGTCTCCTCGCGATCGGTGCGGGTCGCGGGCGATGCCTTTGATATGGCAATTGTCAATTACATCCGTAAAAAATATAATCTTCTCATCGGGGAACGCACCGCCGAAACGGTCAAGCTCGGAATCGGTTCCGCTTTCCCGGACGAGACCGGCGCGACGATGGAAATCAGGGGGCGCAACCTCTTAAACGGGCTGCCGGAAAACATCACCGTCACTTCCGACGAGGTCCGCGAGGCGCTCTCAGAGCCGCTGGGGCGCGTGATGGACGCGATTCGGGATACCCTTTCGCACACCCCGCCGGAGCTTTCCGCGGACATTATCGAGCAGGGAATCACGCTCTGCGGCGGCGGCGCGCTCCTGCGCGGAATGGACAAACTCATCAACCGCGAAACGGGAATGCCCATCTACGTCGCGGAGTATCCGCTCGACTGTGTCGCGGAGGGCACGGGCAGGATTCTGGAACATCTCGAACAATACGAAGAACTTTTAACCGACGAAATCAAATATTACTAGGTAAAAATTCCCCGCCTCGCGGTCACGCCGTGAAGCGGGGTTTTCATGTTACAGGGTTCCGCGCTGCGCGATAATCTCCGCGAGTTCCCCGATATTCGTCACACCCGAGACCTCCCGCATCTGAAAGCGCATCTTGAAGCGGCGCTCCGCCTCCGCGATGATGTTGAAATGCTCCACGCTGTCCCAGCCGTCCACATCCGACGCGGTCATATCCTCCGTCAGCACCAGCGACTTGTCCTCGAGCAGGTCCCTGCACAGGGCGGTAAGTTCCGTCAAAGCCTCCGCTTTCGTCATTTTGGCATTCTCCTTTCACTGTGTTCTGAGTTTTTCGATTTCTCTCTGGTTTCCGCCCGTCGCGCTGAACGAATTGAGCGCGAAGAGCACGTCCGTCGCGCCGATCTGCTTGAGGTACGAAACGGCGTTGGGCTCGAAATAGCGGATGTCAATCACATAGATGTTTTCAAACGACGAGGTGAACCACGGCACGAGCGCGTTGCCGAAGCTGTCCTTGAAAATCGCCAGCGTCCGCCCGTTTTTGACCTCCGTGCGCACGTGCGTCACCGTCTGGTCCGTGCCCATATAGACCAGATACCACGAGGAGACCGCGACGTTGTCGAGATTGATGAGCAGCTTGCCCTCGCGCTCGTTGGAAAGGTCGGTGTCCGAATAGGTGGTGGTGTAGGGCGCGCGCGGCACGTAGTAGAAGAAGTCCTCGGGGTTCTCCTTGAGGATAATGTCGTCGGACCAGCCGTAGAGTGTCCCGACGTAGCCGGGCTTTGTGACCTTGTCGTATTCCGAGATGGGCGCGAACGGCACGCGCGCGGTTTTTGAGAACTCCTGCGCCGCGTAAAAGGCCCCCAGCGCGGACCAGTGGTGGTCTGTGCGCATGTAGATGGGCTCCTCCGTGTGGGCGCTCAGCGCCGAATACACGTCCACGGGCTTTACCCCCGAAAGGTTTTCGTTGATATGCTCAATATTGTCGTACTCGCTGCCGATTAAATGCTTGAAGTTTTCGGGTGTATAGAAGGAGCAGGGCGTCGGAATCACCATGGAATAGACCTGCACGGAATCGCCCAGCTGCTGCTGGTAGGCGTTTAGCGATTTGGCGTACTGTTCGCCGTTTTTGAAGCCGCCGCCGTAGAGCATGATCCCGCGCTTGTTCGCGATGAGGATATTGTTGCTGATTTCGCCGTTGGCGTCGGGGGTGTCTTTCTGCGTCTGGACGGGCGCGGCGGTGGTTTCGGTCGCGGCGCTCTGCGTCGTCACGTTCATGGCGGTGTTTTCGGTGGTTGTCGCGGTTTGCGTTGCGTCCGTCTCGGTCTGAGGGGAAAGCGGCGCGCTGCCGTGCAGAACGCTGTCCTGGCGCAGCCCCATGAACTGGCGGACCTTCGCGGTTATGTTTTTGAGCGTGGAGCGGTAGGGCGGCGTGTCGTTATAGTAAAGCGCCACCGCGTCGGTGTATTCGCCGGAAAGATAGCTCTCTATGGAAAACTCCGGCATGACGGCGAGGTTGCGGTTCTCAATTTCCGAGACGGTCGGGCGCTCCAGCAGCAGCATGGCCGCCGTGATGCCGAACAACATGACCATCAGGATTGAGACATTGCACACGGCCGCCGCGCGGTCAATTTTCCTGCGGGAGAATTTCGCCCTTTCCATGGACGCCTCGCGCCGAAAGGTTTTCTCAGACCGTCTCGAGAGGCGTTTGACGGCGCCGCGCGCGTCTTTGGTCTGCGCGGCGAACTGTTCCGCGGCGTCTTTCATCGCGGCGGCGTGCTCCGCTGCCTGCATTTTCTCCTGCCCGCGCGCGATTTCCGCCGCCCTGGCGCGCGCCAAAGGGTCCTCCTCGGGGGAGATGGGGACCATGACGACGGTCTTGAGCGTCTGCTCGATGCTCTCCGTCTCAATCTCGCCCGTCTGCGAGACGGAATCCTCGTTCGCGGGGAGGCGCTCGGACAAAGGCTTGTCGGTCAGATCCGCCGCGTGTGTGTTGACCGATTCCTGTCCGTCGTTTTCAATCTCCGTCAGGATGGCGTCCACATCCGCGTGCGCGGGGCGTTCGCTTTCCGCGTCCTCCGCGTGAATCCGCGCCAGAATGGAATCGACCACCGACCCGTGCGGGGGAGAATCCGCGCTTTGCTTCACATCGTCGAGCCACTCAAACTTCCCCTGCTCCTGATGCACCGCGTGGGGCGCGATGGGCTTTCTGGGCCTCTTCGGCTTGTTCTGCGCGTTTTCGAGAATCGCGAGCGCCTCCGCCTCCGCGTCCTTTTTCTGCCCGGTCTCCAGCGCGGCCGCGTCCCTTCGGATGGCCCGCGCCTGCGCGATGGCCTTGCGGCGTTCCTCCTCGCTGTCGGTTTCGCGTTTTTCCTCCGGCAGCGGGATATCCAGATCGTTGGGATTGTTCCCGAATTTGCTCATGTTAAAGGACTTTCCTTTCTTTTGTCTGCTGTATCTCTGTTTGGCGCTAGAAGTTAAAGTAGAGGAAGGGGTTGTTGGTCTGGTCCACCAGCAAAACGG
>CAYZMU010000001.1:99029-101366 GCA_964479595.1 uncultured Ruminococcus sp.
CGCTAGAAGTTAAAGTAGAGGAAGGGGTTGTTGGTCTGGTCCACCAGCAAAACGGTGCACAGCGCGAGCAGCACCGCGTTGAGCGCGACCGATACCGTGCTGACGGCAGCCGCGCTCCCCGGCGAGCGCCGCGCGCGGTTCTGAAACGCCTGATAAATTGGGAAGCAGCAGACAATCGCCAGCAGAATCAGGAAGAGATTGTTGAGCACCGACATCTGCGTGACGCTGTCGATGAGGGCGTTGCCGCCTAGCCCCAGAAGATTTCTGAAAAAGAGCTTGAGCTTTGAGAAATCCGTGAAGTAGAAGATGCCGAAGCCTATGATGATGACGATCTTGCTGTAGATATGGCGCAGCACCAGCGGGATCTTCCGCATGCGCTTTCGCCCGATGAGCTGTTCGAGTGCGATGAAGAGCCCGAAATACAGCCCCCACAGCACGAAGTTCCAGCTCGCGCCGTGCCACAGCCCCGTGCAGAACCACACGAGCAGCAGCCCGCCGTATTTGCGACGCTTGCCGAAAATCGGGACATAGAGCAGATAATCGCGAAAGAACGACCCCAGCGAGATGTGCCAGCGCTGCCAGAACTCCGAGATATCCCGGCAGATGAAGGGGTGGTCAAAGTTTTCGTTGAAGTGAAAGCCGAACATCAGCCCCATGCCGATGGCCATGTCGGAATAGCCCGAGAAGTCAAAGTACATCTGCATGGCGTAAATCAGCGCGCCGAGCCATGTCCCCGCCACGGAGAGCTGCTCTAAATTCCCCTCAAACAGGGTTTTGACAATGGTGGAAAGATGGTTTGCGAGGATGACTTTCTTGGAGAGCCCCAGCACCAGTCTCGTAAGCCCCGCGCTGAAATCCGCGAGCGTGGTCTTGCGGGCGGAAATCTCTCGCTCAATGGCGCTGTAGCGCACAATCGGCCCCGCCACCAGCTGCGGAAACATGGAAATATAGAGCAGAAACTTCATGGGGTTTCGCTGCGCGCGCACATTGCCCCAGTATAGGTCAATGATGTAGGCGAGCGCCTGAAAGGTGTAGAAACTGATGCCGATGGGCAGTTCCAGATGCGGGACGGGTATGGCGACATGCGGTATTCTGTTAAGATTCTCAACAATAAATCCGCTGTACTTGAAGACGAGCAGAAGACCGATGTTGAAGATCAGCGCCGAGACAAAGAACGCCTTCTTGCCGCGCAGGCGGTTCTTTTCCCCGCAGCGCTCCATGGCGATGCCGAGCAGGTAGTTGACCGCGACGCTCAGCAGCAGCAGGAGAATATAGGTGGGCTCGCCCCACGCGTAGAAAACGAGAGAAAATACGATAAGTACGGCATTTTTCAGGGTTATGGAACGTGAAAGCCCATAGCATAGCAAGCATATGGGCAAAAATAGATATAGAAAGATGTAACTCGAAAAGACCATATTGATTGCTCCTACTTTTGTTTGCGCTGTTTTTTCTCTTTCTGTGTAAAGGCGGAGGAATTTTTCTCCCTCCGCCTGTTATTATAACACACCCGCCGATGAATTGCAAGGGGGCTCCGATAAATTTTTCGTTTTAACTATCTTTCGCGCGCAAAAATCTCCCCTCCGTATCCAAGGAGGGGAGAGGGGCTGTTTTCACGCGTCAGCCGATGAGTTCGTCCCAGGTCGGCCGCATTCCGAGCGCCTCATAGGTGTAGTAGGCGAGGATGACCTGCGCGTCGTCAATCGTCATGACGCCGTCTTTGACGACATCCGCCGCGTAGAACGCCTCAGGTGCCATGCCGCCGGGAATCCCCAGCGCCTCATTGGTGTAGACCTGCAGCGCCGCCGTCGCGTCGTCAATCGTAATCACCGAATCCGCGTCGGGGTCGCCCATCAGCACAATCGTTATCTCCGCCAGAACCTCAAGATTTTGCGTGTAGGCGCTTACCGCCGCGTCAGAACCCGCATACCGCAGATGTACCGCGGCTTTTCCCTGACCGTTCTCTGCGAGCTGCGCGGGCGTTTCCGCAAAGGTCATGTCCGCGGAAATGTCCAGCGAAGTCTGTTCGCCATTCTCCGTGATAAGAGCCGTCACGCGGAACTGCTCCGGCGCGAAACTGTCGGTTGCGAAGTAGGCCGCCTGCAGCACTTCCACGGTGATGCCGTCACAGACACGTCCCGCGTCGTCAAGAGGCGCGGTCTGTTCCGCTCCGCAGACGGTGCAGTGGCGGGTCTTTTGCGTTTCGCCGATTTCCCATTCCGACCAGCTGTGCTGGCCTGTGGCGGGGATTTCCTCTGTCTCGGTCTGCCCGCAGACCGCGCAGGAACGCGACCGCTCGCCCGGCTCCGCACAAGTCGCCTCTTTGGTCACGGTCCAGTC
>CAYZMU010000001.1:101466-154065 GCA_964479595.1 uncultured Ruminococcus sp.
AACGCGACCGCTCGCCCGGCTCCGCACAAGTCGCCTCTTTGGTCACGGTCCAGTCAGAGAAGGTGTGCTCTCCGGTGGCGGGAATCTCCTCTGTCTCGGTTTCACCGCAGACCGCGCAGGAACGCGACCGCTCGCCCGGCTCCGCACAAGTCGCCTCTTTGGTCACGGTCCAGTCGGAGTAGGTGTGCTCGTGCTGGGTATTGCCGTTTACGAGTTCAAAGGGATGTCCGTAGGTCTGGGCAAACTGCTGCGCGGCGCTGCCTTCAGAGCCGCAAATCTTGCAGAGGGGCGCGTCGCTGGAGTATACGCCCTGCAGCCGTCCGTCCTGCTTTTCAATCCTCGAATAGACCCTGTAGAAGGCTTTCTCGCCGATGGAGGTTACTGAATCCGGGATGGTAACCGACGGCAGGGTGCAGAGTTCGAATGCGCTCGCGCCGATGGAGGTGATGCCCTCCTCAAACGTGACAGAAGTGAGGTTTGTGGCGTAGAAAGCTCTCGAGCCGATGGTTTCCAGACCGGAAGGAAATTTGACGGACGAGAGAGAAAGGCAGCCGTAAAAGGCCTCCGATCCGATGGATTGCACGGTCTGGGGAATCTGGAGAACCGGCAGCGACGCGCAGTTGAGAAAGCACTGCAGGGGTATCGCGGTGAGGTTCTCCGAAAGCCGCACGGATTGAAGCTGCGCGCATTCCGCGCAAAAGTTCCGCCCGACCTCCGTGACCGTATCCGCCATTTCCACCGCGGTCAGGTTTTCGCAGAGCTGGAAAGCCGAGTAGGCCGAAACAGCGGTGATGCCGCTTTCGATAACCACCTTTTTGATTGATTCCCTTACGGGATACCAATTCGGGGTCGAGGCGTCCCCGCTTCCGGAAATGGTCAGCGTGCCGTCCGAGGAAAACTCCCACGTGGCGCTGTCTCCGCAGGAGCCGCTTTCCGCCGCGGCGCGCAGTTTCGGCAGACTTGACGGACTCCCCAGAGCCAGTACGGAGGCAGCCGCCAGACAGGCGAGGGATTTTAGGTATGTTCGGTTCATGACAGAAATCCTCCTTTGTTGTGTTGACGCGGATTTTCATTTTCAAGTATAGTTAATTCCGCGTCTTTTGTCAACCATTTCCGGCCGTTTTTGTGATTTATATACAAATTGCGTGCGGTGTTTTGGGCATATTTCGCGCCCGCCTCACTCAGTTTATCAAAATCGTTCACTTCCCCGCGCGGTTGACAATCTGGCTGCCGTGTGCTATAATAAGCGCAGCAGCCCGCCGAAAAAAGCGGGAAATAAGGGGGATTTTCGGATGACACCTTACGGTTTAATCGGCAGGAAATTGGGGCACAGCATCTCGCCGCAGATCCACGCGGCGCTGGGCAATCCCGACTATTCGCTCTATGAGCTCGAACCGGAGCAGCTGGGGGATTTTCTGGCGGACAAACGGATTCGGGGGCTCAATGTCACCATTCCGTATAAGCGCGACGTCATTCCGTTCTGCGACAGGCTCGACCCGCTGAGCGAGGCGCTGGGCAGCGTCAATACCCTTGTCCGCGAGCCCGACGGCAGCCTTACGGGCTACAACACCGACGCCTACGGTCTGCGCTGCATGATGCGTTCGGGCGGGCTTTCCTTTTCGGGGGAGCGGGTTTTGGTGCTCGGAAACGGCGGCGTCTCGCAGACCATTCAGGGCGTCGCGAAAATGGACGGCGCGGAGAGCCTTACGGTTCTGGACATTGTGGGGGATCTGACTTATGACGCGCTGCCGCGGTTTTTTGAATCCACGACACTGATTGTGAACGCGACGCCGGTTGGCATGTACCCGCATGCCGGGGAGAAACTCGTCAATCTCGAGGATTTCCCGAATCTGCGCGGCGTCGCGGAGGTGATTTACAATCCCGCGCGGACCGCGCTGCTGCAGCAGGCGAAAGAACTTGGAATTCCGCGGGCGGGCGGGCTGACGATGCTCGTGGCACAGGCGAAACAGGCGGCGGAACTGTTTTTCGGGGAAACGATAGCGGACAGAAAAATCGCGGAAATCGGTTCCCAAATGCAGCTTGACGCCGAAAATATCGTTCTTATCGGGATGCCCGGTGCCGGCAAGACAACCATCGGGGAGGAGATAGCCCGGCTCACGGGGCGGCAGCTGGTGGATTTTGACGCGGAGATTGTCAAAAAATCCGGCAAAACCATTCCGGAGATTTTCGAGGAAGGCGGGGAGGAGACTTTCCGCAAAATCGAGAGCGAGGTCTGCGCGGAATGCGGCGCGCTGCGCGGGGTGATTCTGACACCGGGCGGCGGAATTGTGACGAGGCGCGAAAACTTCGGTCCGCTGCGCTCCAACGGGCGGATTTATCGGATCAAGCGTCCGCTCGAGGCACTCGACCGCTGCGGCAGACCGCTGTCCCAGGGCGCGGACCTTGCCGCCATGGAAAGAATGCGCGCGCCGTTTTACGAGGAACTTTCCGACCGCGATATCGACAACACCGCCGCGCCCGAAATGGCCGCGGAGGAGATTTGGGGGGATTTTTGTGCGTATTCTCGTGCTGAATGGGCCGAATTTGAATCTGCTGGGGACGCGTGAGCCCGAGCATTACGGCACGCAAACCTACGAAACCCTCTGCGACATGCTGCGGCAGGAGGCGGAGCGTCTGGGCGTGGAGATTGAGATTGCGCAGAGCAATCATGAGGGCACGCTGGTGGACATGATTCAGCAGGCGCCCGGGCACGCGGACGGCATTCTCATCAATCCCGCCGCCTATACCCACACCAGTGTCGCGCTGGCGGACGCGGTCAGGGCGGTGAAAATCCCTACCGTGGAGGTACATATCTCAGACCCGGACACCCGGGAGGATTTCCGCAAGATTTCGTTTATCCGCCCCGCCTGTATAGCGACTGTCAAGGGCAAGGGGCTCGCGGGCTACCTGGAAGGGCTGCGCATTCTTGTCGATTTTCTGCGCGGGCGGGCGTGAACACGCGCTTGACATCGCGGGGCGGTTGTGGTATAATATAGCAAACAAGCCGGAGGCAGCGCGCCGCCGGCAGACGAGGAGGATTGGAAATGAAACTGAACATCATGGCCAAGAAAATCCAGATAGGGCCGTCTTTTTCCGAATACGCCGAAAAGAAGCTCAACCAGAAGCTGGATAAATTCTTCGAGGACGAGGCGGAGGCGAAGATTACGCTGAACGAGCAGCGCGGGCAGATCGTCTGCGAGCTCACCGTCCGTGCCGGGAGCATGATTTACCGCGCGGAGCAGAGCGCCGCGGACAAAAACGACGCGCTGGATTTCGCGATTGACCGAATCATCCGCAAGATTCGCCGCAACAAGACCAAGCTTGGCAAGCGCATCAAAGAAAGCGCGCTTTCCCCCGACGCCTTCGAGGACACCGTCGAGGAGCAGACGGAATACAACGTCATCCGCCGCAAGTCCTTCCCGGTGCGTTCCATGACCGTGGAAGAGGCCATCCTCCAGATGAATATGCTGGGGCACTCGTTCTTCGTGTTCTTAAACGGGGAGGACGGCGCCATCAACGTCGTTTACCGCAGGGATGACGGCAACTACGCCGTGCTGGAGCCGACAGCCGAATAACAGCCCATAACGAAGGGAGCGTGTTTGCGCTCCCTTTTTTGTTTATTCCCATTCCACCGTGCCCGGCGGCTTTGAGGTAATGTCGTAGACCACGCGGTTGACCCCCTCGACCTCGTTGCAGATTCTCGCGGAAACGCGCGCGAGCGTGTCATATGGAATCCGCGCCCAGTCCGCGGTCATGAAATCGTCGGTCGTGACGGCGCGAATGGCAATCAGCTGCTCGTAGGTGCGGTGGTCGCCCATGACGCCCACGGTCCGCACACCCGGCAGCACCGCGAAGAACTGGCTCACCGTCTCGTCCAGTCCGTCCTTGCGGAACTCGTCCCGCAAGATGGCGTCCGCTTCCTGCAGAATCCGGATTTTCTCCCGCGTGACCTCCCCGATAATCCGCACCCCGAGCCCCGGGCCGGGGAAGGGCTGGCGCCGGACCAGTTCACGCGGGATGCCGAGCATTTCCCCGACTTGGCGCACCTCGTCCTTGAAGAGATCCTTGAGCGGTTCGACGATGCCCGCGAAGGGGATATCCGGGGGCAGGCTTACCTGATTGTGGTGGGTTTTGATGGTCGCCGCGCTGCCCGCCTGATTGCCGCGCCCGCTCTCCACGCGGTCGGGGTAGATAGTGCCCTGCGCGAAAAAGCCCGTGCCGTCGGCGGATTCCTCTCGGATTTTCTCCCAGAAGACGCGGTAGAATTCCGAACCGATGATCTTGCGTTTTTGTTCAGGGTCCGTAACCCCCCGCAGTTTGGAGAGGAACTGCTCGCCGCAGTTTACCCGCACAAAGCGCATATCGAACAGGCTTGTAAAGGTCCTCTCCACGAAGTCGCCCTCGTCCTTGCGCATGAGGCCGTGGTCGACAAACACACAGGTGAGCTGCCTGCCGACCGCGCGGCTTAAAAGCGCCGCCGCCACAGCGGAATCCACGCCGCCCGAAAGCCCCAGTATGACCGTCTTTTCGCCGATGGTCTCTCTCAGTTCGCGCACAGATGTCTCAATGAAATCGTCCATGCGCCAGTCCGCGGAAAATTCGCAGACGCGCAGCAGAAAATTCTCCAGAATCTTTTTTCCGAACGCCGTGTGAGTCACCTCCGGGTGAAACTGCACGGCGTAAAGTTTGCGCTCAGGATCGCCCATGGCGGCACAGGGGCAGTTTTGTGTTTGCGCCAGCGTCGAAAAACCCTGAGGCGGCGAGAAAACGGCGTCGGTGTGGCTCATCCAGACCGTGCTTTCCTCCGCCACGCCCTCAAAAAGCGGGTCACTCCGCGTAAGTTGCATGGAGACGCTGCCGTATTCGCTCTTTTCGCAGGCGCGCACCTGCCCGCCCAGCGCATCCGCCATGAGCTGGCAGCCGTAGCAGATGCCGAGTATCGGCACACCGAGGCTGAAGATTTCCTCCGACACGCGCGGGGAGTCGGGCTGATTGACGCTTTGCGGGCCGCCGGTGAAGATAATCCCCTTGGGATTTGCCGCGGCGATCTCCGCAATCGGCGTGTCAAAGCGCATAATCTCGCAGTAGATGCCGTGTTCGCGGACCCGCCGCGCGATCAGCTGATTGTACTGCCCGCCGAAATCGAGCACGATACAGAGTTCATGACGCATGAAAGCGCGCCCCCTTCCTTGCCGCATTATACCATATTCCGCGCGGATTTGCAAGGGGTATCCCCGACATTCCCGGGGAGGAAATCCCAAAAATTTTTCGGGGCGGCAAAAATTTTTTTCAGGGGGGATTTTTCGCGCTCAATCGCGGATTTTTGCGCTCTCAAACAGCCGTTCGCCCTAGTTTGCCCCGCTCTCTCAGATTACGAAAAATCCGCGTAATTTCGCGCTTTTTCGCACATTTTTGCCCGGGCGCGGGGGAGAGAGGCTTGAGAAAAAAACTTTCAAAAGGGGCTTGACAAATTTTTGGGGCTGTAGTATAATGATTTCGGAAGGATTGGGCAGCGAATCCCATTAAAGGAAGCGAAAGGGCATCTCGCCCCGCCCGGTCTCCCCAAAAAAGAAACGGCACAGAACAAAAGATGAGACGGCGGATGAGGTTTTCAGCGCGTGCCTGATAAAGCACAGCTCAAGCCGTCGAGGGAGGGGGCGTTCGCGCGTGGCAAGTTTGTCGAATAAGCAGATTGTGACGATGGATTCGCGCGGGCGCATCAGTTTCCCTGTCAGCTACCGCGGCGCGATTGGCGAGCCGCTCTACGTTTCTCCGGATGTCGACGACCGTGGGTACTTAGTCGTTCGCTCGGAACAGGGCTACAACGACTGCATGGCGCAGATTCGGGAGGAAGGGGAAAAGCTCGGCTACAGGCGCTCCGAGATTGAGGACGACGTGCGTGATTTCGCGATGCTCACAGCGGCGATTACCGCCGACAAAAACGGCAGAATCACGCTGCCGCAGGAGCTTATCGAATACGCGGGGCTGACAAGTGGCAAGGCAGTGGTCACGGGGATTGGCAATATCGCCGAAATCTGGGACTACGAGCGCATGGAAAGCTACAAGGAAAAGCGCAAAGCCGTCAAGGCGCGCAGAAAACGCGCGCTCGAGGACGGCGGGGCAGAGACCTTCTGAGCGCGCGCCTGACGGGAAGGATGCGGGTGCTTTGAGCGGCGAGGAACGGGTCTATCACATTCCCGTTATGCTGGAGGAAGTGCTGCGGGATCTTCGCGTGAAACCGGACGGGGTCTATGTTGACGGCACAGTCGGCGGGGGCGGACACGCCGCCGCGATCGCGAGGCAGCTGACGGCGGGCGGCCGTCTGCTCGCGACAGACAAGGATCCTGACGCGGTGGCGCGGGCGGGGCAGGCCTTAAAGGGGCTGCCCGCGGAAGTTTTCCACGCGGACTTTACCGAAATGGGGCAAATCCTCTCCGGGAGAAACCTCAAGGCGGACGGCATTCTGCTCGATCTGGGCGTGAGCGGGCATCAGCTGGACGAGACCGCGCGCGGGTTTTCCTATCACCGTGACGCGCCGCTGGATATGCGGCTTTCACAGGAAGGTCAGACCGCGGCGGAGCTTGTCAACACGCTCTCTGAGGAGGATCTCAGAACCCTGATCTACCGCTATGGCGAGGAGCCTTACGCGCCGGGGATTGCAAGGGCGATTGTGCAAAGCAGGAAATGCAGTCCGATCGAGACTACGCTGGAACTGGCGGAAATCGTTTCGGCGGCGGTTCCCGCGAAGGCAAGGCGTCAGAAGCACCCCTGCCGCAGAACGTTTCAGGCGCTTCGCATCGCGGTAAACGATGAACTCGGTCTTTTGACACGCGTGCTGGATATCGCCTTGGAGTCGCTTGGCGCTCACGGGCGGCTGGTTATCCTGACATTTCACAGCTTAGAGGACAGAATCGTGAAACAGACCTTCGCGGAATGGTGCGCGGGCTGCACCTGTCCGCCGGATTTTCCGGTCTGCGTCTGCGGCAAAACCCCGAAAGGCGCGGCGGTACACAAAAAGCCCATCATCGCGAGCGAGGAGGAAATCCAAGGGAACCCCAGAGCCCGCAGCGCGAAGCTGAGGGCGTTTGAAAAGTATTGAATCTGAAGGAGGACCCCTTGCCGCACGGAACATGGCAAGAGAACAAAACGGGTGTTGTTGGAACTGCCGGAAAAAGAAAGAGAATTTTCCGGCAGTTTCGGTGAAAACGAAAGTTTTAGCCCCCATGCCTTTTCGGGCGGGGGCTTTTGAGCATAAATTTACATATCCAATCGAAAGTTGAGGGGGCGAGCGGGATGCATGACGAATTCAATAAGCCCGTGTCGCACGAGCCCTGGCTTTCCAAGGAACAGCGCAGGAAAATGTCGGAGCGCAATCGCGGCAAGGCGCGGCAGGCGAAGGAACAAACGCCCGCCCCGGCAAAACCCGACGCCGCGGAGATCAAGGCGCGGCAGGAGGAGCAGCTGCGGGCGGAACGGCTCAAAAGAAAGCAGCAGAGCGAATTAAATCGCCAGAAAGCCCGCGCGAAAGCCGACAGGGAATCACGCGGGGAGGCGGCAAAGCCCGTATCGGAGCAAACGGTCTTAACGGCGCCTCAGAGCGCGCCGCGGCCCGAACCGGCAAAACCCCCGGCCCCTCAGGAGCGGGCGGTCCCGCGGCAGGAGGCCCCCGCGCCCGCCAGAACGGTTCGCGGGGAGCGGTACGGGCGTTCCAAAGCCCCCGCGCGGCAGCGCCGTCTCACAGCGCGCGGCAGTCTGCTCATGGGCCTGCTCGCGATTCTGCTCATCGGCTGCGTGATTTACGGCAGGATGCGCACCAACGAGATTTACACGACTATCGCGCAGCTGCAGGAGCAGTACGACGACATCTGCGCGCGGAATGTCAGCATGAAATCCGAGATGGAAGGCAAGATGACCGTCAAAAACATCGAGGACTACGCGGAGAATGAGCTCGGGCTCAAGCAGCTCGACCAATCTCAGATTACCTACATTCAGATTCAGACAGAGGACGAGGTGACGATTACGGAGCCCGAGAGCAACTGGGTTGTCGCGCTCAACGACTGGTTCGTTTCGCTTTGGGAGTTTTTGCGTGGGGCGTAACAGACCGCATTGAGGCGTTTCTTTGAGGAAGGGGGGAAGATGATGGCGGACGATATCCGGCAAAACGGCAGCGAACAGCCCGCGCCGCAGCCCCCGGAAAAGGCGCGCAAGGAGAAGAAAAAGAGGCGCCGGGCGTTTCGGGCAAAGGGCCCTTCCAAGAGCATGAAAATCCGCGCGAACGCCGTCATTCTTTCCGTCATCTTCCTGGCGTCCTTAGGGCTTATCATCAATCTCGGGCGGATTATGCTCGTGGAGCACACGCGCTACACGGACATGGCGAATTCCAGACAGTTCGGAACGATTGCGCTGCCCGCCGCGCGCGGCTCCATTTACGACGCCAACGGCGCGGTGCTCGCCCAGAGCGCTACGGTCTATAAAATTTTCGTGGACCCGGGGCTTTTCAGGCAGGAACTGGAAATGATTGAGACGCGCAACGACGAACTGCTCGAGGAGGCGGCGAAAAACGCAAAAGACGGGGACGGGCAGCGCCCGGATATCGTCGACACGCAGGTGCTCACCGATCAGGTCTGCGCGTATCTCGCGGATATGCTGGAACTCTCCCCGAACACGGTCAAGGCGGCGTTTGAGACGGAAAACAGCAACTACGTCGTGCTCAAGAAACAGGTGGAAAAGAGCAAGGCGGACCGCGTGATGGAGTATATGGAGAAGATTCACGTGCCCGGCAGCGAGCGCGACATCACCCTTTCCTCCATCAGCCGCGAATCCGATGTCAAGCGCTACTACCCGCAGAACGAACTGGCCGCCTCTGTCATCGGCTTCAACAACGCCGAGGGGCACGGTATCTACGGCGTGGAGGCGTATTACGACAGCTATCTCTCCGGTATCGACGGCAAGACCGTCACCGCCAAGGACGCCAACGGCAATGAAATGCCCTACCGCTATTCCAAGACCTATCCCGCTCAGGACGGCGACGATGTGTATCTGACCATTGACATGACGCTCCAGACGTATCTGGAAAACGCCGTCAGCGACATGGTTGAAACGTATCAGGTCGCCAACCGCGGCTGCGGGGTCATGCTCAACGCCAAGACCGGCGCGGTGATGGCGATGGCGACCGCCGGCGGATTTGATCTGAACAGCCCCTATGAAATCGCCGACCCGGACGTGCGCGCGGAGATTGACCTCATGCCGGACGGGGAGGAAAAGGACAAGGCGCTCAGCGAGGCGCGGGAGACGCAGTGGCGCAACAAAGTCGTCGCGGAAACCTATATTCCGGGCTCGGTCTTCAAGGTTTTCACCGCCTCGAGCGCGCTGGAAGAGGACAAAATCTCTTACGATGACCGGTTTTACTGCTCGGGCTCGGTGGAAGTCGTCCCGGGAGAGCCGCCCATGCACTGCTGGCGTCTCAGCGGGCACGGCTCGGAGTCCTTTGAGCAGATTCTCATCAATTCCTGCAACCCCGCGTTTATCGACATCGGGCAGCGCTTGGGGAAGGATTTGTTCTTCCGCTATTTTGAGGCGTACGGGCTGACTGAGAAAACGGGGATTGACCTTTACGGGGAAACGGGTTCCGTGTACCAGAGTCTGGAAACCATGGGCCCTGTGGAACTGGCGTCGAGCTCTTTCGGGCAGACCAACTCCATCTCCCCGATTCAGATGGTCACGGGCTACGCGGCGGTCGTCAACGGCGGCTATCTGTTAAAGCCCTATGTGGTCAGCAAGGTCGTGGACAGCTCCGGCAACGTGGTTCTGTCCAATGAAAAAACCGTGCGCAGACAGGTTATCTCCGCGGAGACGTCCGCTGAAATGCGCAAGGCGCTGCAGGCGGTGGTCGACAACAACGGCGGCAGCAACGCCTACATTCACGGCTACAAAATCGGCGGGAAATCGGGCACGGCGCAGAAGCTCATGGGCAATTACAACGCCAGCGACTATGAATTCATCGCCTCGTACTGCTGCTTCGCGCCCGCGGACGACCCCGAGATTGTGCTGCTGATTATGGCGGACGAACCCAACAAATCCATTGACTATTACGGCTCTTCCGTGGTCGCGCCCTATTCGCGCGCCATTCTGGAGAAAGTCCTGCCCTATCTGGGCTATTATCCCGAATACACCGAGGAGGAGCAGAAGAATCTCGACGTGATGATACCGCTGCTGGTGGATTCCGAGGTCGCGGCGGCCAAGGACGAACTGGATAAACTCGGGCTCCGATACGAGATTGTCGGGGACGGGCAGTTCGTCAACCAGCAGACACCCGTCACGGGTTCGAGCGTTTCCAAGGACGGCACGGTCATGCTCTATACGGGGGCGGCGGCTGTGAAAGAATATGTGAGCGTGCCCGCCGTGGTAGGGAAAACACCCGCGCAGGCGCGCAAGGAGCTTTCGGACGCGGGACTGAACTTCGTGGTCAAGGGCGCGTCCGCGGAACGTTCGGATGTGAAGATTCTGCAGCAGAGCGTGACGGCGGGTACGACGGTGGAGAAATGGACCTCGATTGAGTTAAATGTCGGCTCGGCGGACCAGACAGGATAGCGAATCCGGTGAAAGGAGGGCGCGCATGAGACTTTACGAACTTCTGGAGTCGGTGAAAACCGCTCTTCCCGATACGGAAATTACGGCCGTGACGGACGACACGCGCAAGGTTTGCGAGGGCGCGCTCTTTGTCTGTATCGCGGGGCAGCATTTCGACGGGCATGACGCGGCGGAGCAGATGCTGCGCGAGGGCGCGGCGGCGGTTGTCTGCGAACGGGATCTGGGGCTCGGCGACAGACAGATTCTCGTGGAGAACTCCCGCGAGGCGTACGGGAATCTCTGCGCGGCGTGGTACGGCCACCCGGAGCGGCAGATGCGCTTCCTCGGGGTGACGGGCACCAACGGCAAGACGACGACGGCGACGCTGCTCAAGGAAATGCTCACGCGCGCGGGCCACAAAACGGGGCTTATCGGCACGGTGCGCTACGAAATCGGGGAGGAGATTCTCCCCTCGCCCAACACCACGCCGCTGACGGACGCGTATTTTGCGCTGCTGCGGAAAATGGCGGACGCGGGCTGCGAATATGTGGTCATGGAAGTCTCGTCTTTCGGGCTCGAGCAGCGCAGAATCGGCCCCACCCGGTTTGAGGCGGCGGTCTTTACCAACCTCACGCAGGATCACCTCGATATTCACGGCACAATGGAAAATTACTACCGTGCCAAGCGGATGCTTTTTGACCGCTGCGACTTTGCCGCCGTCAACATCAACGACAGCTACGGGGTTCGCCTGCTCTCGGAGATTTCCTGTCCCGCGCGCAGTTTCGGGATTGCGGATGACGCCGCCCCGCGCGCGGATGTCGAGGCGAAAGATTTAAAACTCTCCGCGCAGGGCAGTTCATTTACCATTGCAACAAAAGATGATTCCTTCGCGGTTCAGACACGGATGCCGGGCGTCTTCAACGTCAGCAATGCCGTCGCCGCCATCACGGTGGGGGAGCGTATCGGTATTGCGCGCGAGGTGATGACGGATCTGCTCGCGGACTACACGGGCGTGCGCGGGCGCTGCGAGATTATCCCGACCGCGCTGGATTTTACGGTGGTGTGTGATTACGCGCACACGCCCGACGCGCTGGAAAAGATTCTCGGGAGCCTGAAAGACTGTACGGTCGGGCGGCTTATCGCGGTTTTTGGCTGCGGGGGCAACCGCGACGCGAAGAAGCGCCCGAAAATGGCGCAGGCGGCGGCGAAATACGCGGATTATCTCGTGATTACGTCGGATAACCCCCGGGACGAGGACCCGGGCGCCATCATTGACGACATTCTGGAGGGCCTGCGCGGCACGGACGTGCCTTACATCACCGAACCCGACCGCGCGGAGGCGGTTTACCGCGCGATGGCGGCGGCGAAAACGGGAGATGTCATCGTGCTCGCGGGGAAGGGACATGAGGACTACCAGATCATCGCGGGCGGGGTGCACCTGCACATGGACGAGCGCGAACTGGTCGCGGACGCCGCAAAGCGCATCTTCGCCGAACGCGGCGCGCAAACCTGAGAGCGGAGGTCGCGTATGCCGATATGGATTTCGTTTTGCGCCGCGCTGGTTGCGGCGGCTGTCGCGGCGGCGGGCGGGCTTTTCCTCATCCCGTTTCTGCGCCGTGTGCATTTCGGGCAGACCATTCTCGACGAAGGCCCCGCGTGGCACAAATCCAAGCAGGGCACGCCGATTATGGGCGGTTTTCTGTTCATCGCGGGCAGTATTCTGGCGACGGCGCTGGGGTATGCCGCGTGGCGGGCGTTCGGGGGCGTGGACCGCACTTCTGCGGAGACATCCAACGACGCGCTGCGCCTGCTGACGGTCATGCTCTTCGCGCTGCTCTATTCGCTTTCGGTGGGTTTTACGGACGATTTCATCAAGGTGGTCAAGAAGCGCAATCTGGGGCTCAACCCCAAGCAGAAGCTGATTTTTCAGTTCGTGCTGAGCGCGGCGTTTCTGGCGGTGCTCTACGCGCTGGGCGATCGCGACACCACGCTGGACCTCATTTTCTGGCATCCCGATATCGGGATTTTCTACTACCCGCTGATGATTTTGTTTATGACGTATATGATCAACGCGGTGAATCTGCTGGACGGCGTGGACGGGCTCTGCGGTTCGGTGACAGTCGTCTCCATGCTGGTGATGACGCTTCTGTGCGCGTCCGCGGGCTATGAGGAGCTGTCGCTCTACGCGATTACGATTGCGGGCGCGTGCATCGGGTTTCTGTTCTGGAATCTGCACCCGGCGAAGTGTTTCATGGGCGACACGGGCTCGATGTATCTGGGCGGGGCGTTCGCGGCGCTCGGCGTCGCCTGCCATATGCACCTGCTGCTGGCGGTGGTCGGGATTGTGTATGTGCTGGACGCGCTGAGCGTGGTGATTCAGGTGGCGTATTTCAAGTACACCAAGCGCCGCTACGGCGAGGGCAGACGAATTTTCAAGATGTCGCCCATTCACCACCACTTCGAGCTCTGCGGCTGGAGCGAGTACAAAATCGTTCTGATTTTCTCGCTCACGGGGCTCGTTTTCGGGATTCTCGCCATTCTGCTTCAGAACTTGTAAATTTATAAAAAGGGGGGAAACAGCATGAACGCCACACCGCGGGCCATGGAATCAAACGCGCGGCGCGGGGATTCGGTCGGGCGCGGCTGGCGGCTCTTTCACGGCGAAGTGGACGGGGTTTTGCTCTCCACGGTGATAGCGCTGCTGGTCATCGGGCTGCTCGTGATGTTTTCCGCCTCCTACCCCGCGGCGATTGAGGACGGCAAGAAGGGCACCTACTACGCCTCCCGGCAGATGGCGTTCGCGATTATCGGCGTGGTCGTGATGGGCATCGCGAGCGTGGTAAACTACCACATCTACGAGCGCCTGTCGGTTTCGGGAACGGCGTTCATCATCGCGCTGCTGCTGCTGGTCGCGGTGCTGATACCCGGCGTGGGGCTCAACCGCGGCGGCGCCACGCGCTGGATTGGCGGCGAGGGATTTCAGTTTCAGCCCTCGGAACTTATGAAAATCGCGATTGTGCTGCTTTTCGCGACCTTGATTGTCCGAAACGCGGAGCGAATGCAGTCGATACGCTACGGCATTTTGCCATACCTGGGCGTTCTGGTCGTGGTCGGCGCGCTGATGATGCTCGAGCCGCATCTGTCGGGGACGATTATCATCGTGGTGCTCGCGCTGACGCTGATGTTTGTCGGCGGCGCGAAACCGCTTCACCTGGCGGTCATGACGCTGATAGGCGCGATTGCGCTGGTGCTGGGCGTGCTGGTCATGATTCATATGAAGGGGATGGACTACTTTCAGGTCCGGATTCTCTCGTGGCTGGACCCGTTCAACGAGGCGTATATGCAGGACCAGACATGGCAGACCTGCCAGTCGCTCATCGCGATCGGTTCGGGGGGAATGTTCGGGCTCGGTCTCGGGGCGTCGCGGCAGAAATACAACTACCTCCCCGAGGCGCAGAATGATTTCGTGTTCGCGATTCTCTGCGAGGAATTCGGGTTTGTCGGCGCGGTGACGGTGATTCTGCTGTTCTGTCTGCTGGTGTTTCGCGGGTTCTATATCGCAGCGAAGGCAAAGGACCGCTTCGGGATGCTCGTCGCGGTGGGGCTTACGATGCATATCGGGCTTCAGGCGCTGCTGAACATCGCGGTGGTGAGCAACGCCATTCCCAATACAGGAATCTCGCTCCCGTTTTTCTCCTACGGCGGAACGGCGCTGGTCATGCAGCTGGCGGAGATGGGGATTCTGCTCAACATCTCGCGGCAGGCGAAACTGGAATAAGCGCGGAAGGAAGGCGGGTTTATGCCGGAATATCAGGATTTGTATAATAAGAAGAAGCAAAAGCTCAAACAAAAGATCATTCGCGGCGTACAGCGTCCGCCTTTCGGAACCTACCGCATGATTGTGCGTGTGATGACCGTGGACGACGCCGGCAGCATTCTCCTGACCAGGCGCGCGCCGGAAAAGACCTACGCGGGAAAGTGGGAGATTACGGGCGGCTGCGTGCAGGCGGGGGAGGATTCCTCCGAGGCGGCGGTGCGCGAACTGCGGGAGGAAACGGGGCTCTCCGCGAACCCTGAGGAACTTGAGTATCGCGGGGATCTCTTCGGCCCGGATTACATTTTTGACTATTATCTGCTGCGCTGGCACGGCGCTCGCCCCGCCATCAGGCTGCAGACGGGGGAGACCTCCGAAGCGCGCTGGGTGACGCCGCGGGAATTTTACGAGCTGTTTCGCGGCGACCAGACGGTGACGCGGGAGTGTGTGCATTTTTTTGAGAAATACGCGGAAGTTCTGAAACCCGCCTTGAACGAGGGATAAGAGCATGAAAATACTCATCGCCTGCGGCGGAACGGGCGGACACATCAACCCCGCCCTCGCCATCGCGGAGATCCTGGCGCGAAAGTTCCCCAAAGCGCGGTTTTTGTTCGTGGGGACACCCGACGGCATGGAGGCGGAGCTCGTGCCGGAGGCGGGCTATGAGATGGAATTTGTGGAGGCGGCGGGTTTCAAGCGCAAGCTGAGCGCTGAGAATGTCCGCAAGAACATCAAGGCTGCGGAGCTTTTGTTCGCGTCGGGGAGCAAGTCCAAAGAGATACTGCGCTCCTTTCAGCCCGATTTGGCGATCGGCACCGGCGGCTACGCCTCCGAGCCCATTCTCCACGCCGCGCAGCAGCTGCACATCCCGACGGCGATTCACGAGCAGAACGCCTACCCCGGCGTGACGAACAAGCTGCTCGCGCGAAAAGCCGACGCGGTCATGCTCAATTTCGAGGAGGCGCGGCAGTATTTTCCGCATCACGCCCCGATTTTCGTGACGGGTCTGCCCGTTCGCGGCGGCATCAAAGGCCACAGCCGGGAAGAGGCGCGTCAGAAACTCTCCATCACACAGGATATGACGATTCTCAGTTTCGGCGGCAGTCAGGGCGCGAAGGCGATTAACGACGTCATGCCGCGGGTCATGGCGTGGCATTTAAAAAGCGATATGCGTATCGCGCACATTCACGCCTACGGCAAGAACGGCCGGGAGAGTTTTCCCGCGGCGCTGCGCGAGCTCGGGATAGAAAACGACCCGCGCCTGCGCGTGAGCGAATATATCCACGACATGGAATACGCGCTGTCGGCGGCGGATCTGATTATCAGCCGCGCGGGCGCCTCCACGCTGAGCGAACTGGAGGCGGCGGGACGCGCGTCCGTGCTGATTCCGTATCCCGCGGCGACCGAAAACCACCAGTACTACAACGCGAAAGTCTTAAGCGACGCGGGGGCGGCGTATCTGGTGCAGCAGCAGGAACTGACCGAGCAGGCGCTCGAGAAAATCATCAAAGAATTTTACGAATCCCCTCAAAAGCGCGCGGAAATGGAGCGCGCGGCGGCGGGACTTTTCCGAACGGACACCGACGAGCGAATCGCTGAGGTGCTGGGAAATCTTCTGCGCGGGCAGCCCTGAACGGCGATAAGTTTTCCACAACGTTCCAAGCGCTGTTGAAAACCCGGCAGATTCCCGAGAAATCGCTGAAAATGCCGCCTCAGACGCCCAAAATTGTTGAAAACTCTGTTGAAAGTGTGCAAAACTCGTCCCCGAATGCGGAAAACCCCGAAAAATAGCGTGATTGGCGCACTTTTATGTTGAAAACTCTGTTGAAATTGTGGGAAACTCAAAGTTTTCAACAATGCGATTGGGGAGAAAACGCTTAAAACCGCAAATTTTCTCTGCTTTTTGCGCAAATCGCTCTGAAAAGCGCGTAAAATCGCGTGTTTTGGATAGGACAATCTTGCGTTTTTCATCCGGATATTCCGGTGGCGGGAGTCCCCTCGTCGGTGGTACGGCGGCGGGGGCTTGACTTTTTTCGCGGGATGTGCTATAATTGCAGCGTGCGGCTCTGCCCGGGCGAGGGACATAGTGTTAAAGCGGGCGGACGCGGCCTGAAATTTCGGAAAAGTGCGGTGGTTTTGATTCTGAAAAAGATTTACTTTTCGGAGGACTGCCGAAAGCCCCGCTTTCCCTGCGGGAGGGGTGAAGCAGCTTGCGGGATATTGAAACGACCAATGTGAAGAGACGCCCGAGCAGCCGCAGACTGCACCGCCGCTCGCGTTACAATACGCTCTACTTCGCGCTGGCTGTCGCGCTGACCATCGGCATCGCGATCGCGCTCTCCACGACTTTGTTTTTTAATGTAACCGATATTGTCATTGAGAACGAGACGGACACGCCCAACGAGCGGGTTCTGGAGCTGAGCGGCATTGCCTATCACGACAATCTTGTGCGGCTCGATTCGGTGATCGCGTCGGAGCGGATCCGGGTGAACATCCCCTACGCGGAAAAGGTGACAATCAAAAAACAATTTCCCTCGACTGTGCGCATTCACGTGGAAAAAGCGAAGCCCGTGGCGAATATTCACCAGAGCTACGGCTATCTGCTCGTCAGCGCGGCGGGCAGGATTCTGGAACTGCGCGCGGACAGCGAGGGCGCGTGCGAGGGACTGATTGTCGTGGACGGCTACAAGGCCGTGGAGGGCGACGTCGGCTCGAAGCTGCGGTCGGAGGACGAAATGCTCGACGATATCCTGAAAGTTTTAACGGAAGCGGTGACGGCGTGCGGCGACGAACAGATCCGGTCCGTTGACATGACAGACACGAGCGACATTCTGGTTTATTTCGGCGAAAACGTGGTTTTCCACATGGGCAGCAGTTCGGACGCCGCTTATAAACTGCGCCTCGCCTCGCAGGTCGTGCGGGAAATCAACCCGGATAAGCGCTACCGTTTCACGATGGTCGGGAACAATCAGATTTCCGTTCTGCCGGAGGACGATGTTCCGAGCGCGGTCCCGGGCACGTTTCTGACGACGTCCGCGGGAACGACGATGACAACAACGACAACGACGACAACCGCCGCGTGGGCTGCAAATTAGACAAACTGAGGGCTCATCGGCGGCTAAACTTTGTAGAAATCGCCAAAAGTCTTGATTGCGCTTGCATTTAGGGGGATTCTGTGCTAAAATGAATATATATGCTTGACGGCAGCAGGCGTGCTGCCCCTATGGGAGGAACTTTGATGACTGATTTTGTATACGAGGATTCATTCGACCCGCAGGTAAATATCAAGGTCGTCGGGGTAGGCGGCGGCGGCGGGAACGCGCTGGACTGCATGGTTCAGGCGGATGTCAAGAACATTGAGTATATCGCGATTAACACCGACGCCAAGGCGCTGCTCAACTCCAAAGCGCCGACGCGGATTCAGATCGGCGCGAAGCTGACGAAGGGCCGCGGCGCGGGGAACAAGCCTGAAATCGGCAAGCAGTCCGCGGAGGAGAACCGCGATGAAATCAGCAACGCGCTGAAGGGCTCGGACATGATTTTCATCACGGCGGGCATGGGCGGCGGCACGGGAACGGGCGCGGCGCCTGTGGTGGCGCAGATTGCGCAGGAGCTGGGGATTCTGACGGTTGCCGTGGTCACGAAGCCGTTCGCGTTTGAGCGCGAGCAGAAAATGGCGCAGGCGGAGCTGGGCATTGAGAATCTCAAGCAATATGTCGATTCTTTGATTATCATCCCCAACGAGCGCCTTTTGGTCGGGATGGACAAGCCCCTGACGATGCGGCAGAGTTTCGCGCTGGCGGACAATATCCTGAAAACCGGCGTCAAGTCCATCTCCGATCTGATTGTGGAGGACGGCTATATCAATCTCGATTTCGCGGATGTCTCCACGATTATGAAGGGCGCGGGGTACGCGCACATGGCCATCGGGCACGGCGCGGGGAAGAACAAGGCGGAGGAGGCGGCGAACGCCGTCATCTCGAGCCCGCTGCTTGAGACTTCCATCACGGGAGCGAAGCGGCTGCTCATCAACATCGCCATGAGCGAGGATGTGCTGTCCACGGAAGTCGACGCCGCCACGCAGATGATTACGGAAACGGCGGCAAAGGGCGTGGAGGTCATTCTGGGCACCGCGTTCAAGGAAGACATGAGCGATGAGATGGTGATTACGGTAATCGCGGCGGGCTACGACGAGCCGGAGCGCGAGCCGAAGGCGCAGCAGGAGTCTGTTGGCGGCAGCGGTGTGATTCCGATTAAGAATCCGCTGGTGGACGGTTTTCAGTCGGTTGATCCGAGACAGCCGTCCGCGCGTCCGCAGCGTTCCGCGATACCGAGGCTGGATGATGACGATGATGATCTGCAGGATATCTTTGACATTTTGGACAGAAAATAAAACAGAAGCGGGATTTGGGTCCTCAAAAGGGGCTCAGATCCCGTATCTTTTCGTTTATCAGTAAATTTATGGGCAATTTGCACGAAAAAAGGGACGTGAATTCTACATTTTGAGCGCTTGCGAAACGGCTCAGGATGTGGTATAATATAAGCGGAGCATTGTGGGGCAGACTTTGCCGAGGGTGACAATAGAGTCCTGCGCGGCCGCGAGGCGCGCGGGGGTTCGCGATTCACCAATCAGCACAGCTTTCATGAGCCTGCACAGCGCGCGAAAAATTCTTTGCGGAGGATGGGAGCTATATGGATCAACCGAATGTATTAAGAACGACGAAAATCGGCAACGGGTTTGTCAAGGAGGATGTGCTGCAGTACATCGATTCGCTGAACTCCGAGAATCTTGCTTTGCAGGAGCAGTTAAAGGAATTGGAAGCCGGCGCGGGCGGCGCGGGGCTGGACAAGGCGAAGGAACAGCAGTATGAAAAGGAAATTTCGCGGTTGCGCGGCGAGCTCGGCACAACGAAAAAGCAGCTTCGCGCGGCGCAGGAAGAGCTCAGCAAGCGCCCGGTAGTTTCCGGCGGCGAGGGCGGCGCGTCTTCAGAAGATCTGGCGGCGGCGCAGCAGTCCGTGCAGGAAATGGAGGGCAAGCTTACCGACGCGAAGGCGGATCTGGACGCGGCGCAGGCACAGCTTCAGCTGGCGCAGAACGAGACGAATGAGCTTCAGGCGAAGGTGAAGAGCCTGCAGGAAGAAAACGCGTCGCTGCAGTCGGATTTGGCGGAGGCGTCCGTGCAGGCGCTCAACGCGCAGAACAATCCCGAAACGGCGCAGAAACTGGCGGAGCTGGGTGAGCAGCTCAGAAACGCGCAGGAGGAAACGGCCTCGCTGAAGGCGCAGCTTGAGGCGAAGGACGCGCAGATTCAGGAGCAGGCCGGGAAGTCCAATGAGGCGGATCTCAAAAAGCTCGCGGAATACGAGGGCATGATTTCCGAGATGAGCAGCGCGGCGGCGGAAAAGGACCGCCAGATTGAGACGCTGCAGCAGAAAGTCACGGATCTTGAGGAGAGCAGCGGCGATTCGATGGATATGAGCGCCATCTTCATGGAGGCGCAGACGACCGCGAAGAAACTGAAATCCGAGGCGCGCAAGGAGGCCGACAAGCGCGTGGCGGACGCGAAGGCGGAGGCGGAGAAACTCGTTTCCGACGCGCAGGCGACCGCTGACAAGACCATTGCCGACGCGAACGCTCAGGCGGAGAAGAAGATTAATGACGCGGACGCGAAGGCGATTCAGACCATCGCGGAGGCGGAGGAATCCGTACGCGCCTCGAAAGAGGAAGCGGAGCGCCGTCAGAAAAACACCGCTGAGACCGCGAAGACCGTGCGGTCGCTGCTCAATGGGGAGATTGATGCTGTCGAGCAGAAAATCGGCGATATTTCGAAGGTTTTGGCGACTCTCACCGAGCAGGCGGACGACCGGGTCAAAGAGGCGAAAGATGTCATCGCCAAGACGCGTGAATCCATTAAGGATACGGACGATCTGCCCAATCTGGACGATCTGGAAAGCGGCTCCGCGCAGAACGGGGACGGCTGGAACTAAGTGGAATATACGCTGCGCGTCGGACAGCTGCGGGAGATTGCGCGCGAGAGAAGGGCGCTTCGGGCCGGCGACCGCGTGATACTTTCCGGCACGGTCTACACCGCGCGGGACGCGGCGCACAAGGTCTTTGCCCGTGTGATACGGCAGGAGGGTGTCGAGGCGCTGCCTTTCACGCTCAGGGACGCGGTTATCTACTATGCCGGACCGACAGCGGCGCCGCCCGGGTACAGCATCGGGGCGTGCGGACCGACGACTTCCGGCAGGATGGATCCATACGCGCCGCGGCTTTATGACTGCGGGCTGCTCGCGACGATTGGCAAGGGTGAGCGCGGCGCGGCGGTCTGCGAGGCGATTTGCCGCAGCGCGGGGGTGTATTTGTGCGCGGTCGGGGGCGCGGGGGCGCTCGCGGCGTCACACATTGCCTCCTGTGAAGTGATCGCGTATCCGGAGCTGGGCTGCGAGTCTGTCAAACGTCTGGAGTTTGACCGTTTCCCGCTGCTGGTAACCATTGACAACGTGGGCGGCAATCTCTTTGAGCGGCGTTTTTCGTGAAATTTCACAATTTAGGGCTTTATACTTTGTGATATCTGACAATTTTTGTTTGGGCTGCCCGAAACATCTTGACATAGTTTGCTGTTTTGGGTATAATATTAGAGTCATTCTGCTGTCTGAGGGCGGTGCCGTGCCCTCGGACACGGTGTGGCGGTACGGGCTGGTTCGCGTTCTTTTCGGAAGGGCATGTTGAGAACGTGTGGCCGGTATCGGCTTGAGGGTGTGTCCCTTGGCTTCTGGCTTTCGCGGTCTGGTATCGCGAGGGCGTTTTACGCGCGCAGAGAACGCGCGGCTTACAGGCTCTGTGTGCGCGGCACCGCCGCGTGAGCCCGGTGCAGTCCGGAAACTGCCCCTTTGATGGGTGGGAAACCTACCAGCATGACGACCCGGCAGCATCTCTTCCGGCGCGAGGCGTTTGGTTCGTCTCGATGGCCGGTGCCTACAGGCACAACCGGCAGCTGTGATGGCGTGACTCCGTCCGAGGTCCAAATTTTGAGAATCGAGGAAAATTCTTATGTACGAAGACAGAACTTTAGTGTGCAATGAGTGCGGACAGGAGTTCGTATTCACCGCGGGTGAGCAGGAATTTTACGCGGAAAAGGGCTTCACGAATGACCCGAAGAAGTGCAAGGCCTGCCGTGACGCGAGAAAGAACGCCAACAGAGGCGAGCGCGAGATGTTTACCGCTATCTGCGCCAACTGCGGCAAAGAGGCGAGAGTGCCGTTCAAGCCTCGCGAGGACCGTCCGGTCTACTGCAGCGAGTGCTTCGCGCAGATGAAAGGTCAGGAGTAAGATACTCTGCGGGCGGCGCGGTGATACGCGGCTGCCTTGAAAGGATTGGTACTTTTGGAAATCACAAAGGATATGGTCATCGGCGACGTGCTCGACGAGGCGCCTGAGACCGCGACCTTCTTTCTGGATATGGGGATGCACTGCCTGGGATGCCCTTCCTCCCGCGGTGAAACCATTGAAGATGCCTGCGCGGTACACGGGATGCCCGTGGAGGAGTTCGTAGCGAAACTCAACGCACAAGTCAACCCGTAAGACCCAACTGCCGTGGGTGCTCCGCGGCAGTTTGTTTTTTCTGTAAAAGGAGACAGGCGATGAACCGAAGGGAACTGGGCGAAATTCGCGGCCACTTCCGCCAAGACGCAAAATATTTTACATTAGAGCGTGTTCTGACGGCGTTTGTGGACACCCAGCGCTGCCCGCGCGGCATACATGTGCGGGAGGGCGCGGCGCTGGCGGAGGCGGACCGTGTGCTTTTGCTTGAGACCATCCGGCGGGTGCTGAACCCAAATCTCGGGCGCCAGAGTGTGGAACTGCCCTTTCGGGATCACGCGTTCGGCGAGGACGGTGTTCAGACGCTGCTGACGGAGCTTTTGCGTTCGGAGCTTCAGACGGAGCAGACAGCGCTCGGATTTCTGCGGCGGCTGGCTCTGGCGGTGGATTCCGACGCCCCCTACGCGGTGCTTACGGCGTACTGCACCTATTCGCCGCCGCGCAAAAACAAGGCGGGGGATTCTGAGGACGCGGACGAAATTTTCCGCTATCTGGTGACGGCGCTCTGCCCGACCGCGAAGGCGGAGGACAAGCTGATTTACGACCGCTCAGGCGACGAGATTCTGCGGGAGGATAATCCCAACGCGGTCATCAGCAAGCGCCCGACAGACGGCTTTTTGTTCCCGGTCTTTTCCGCGCGCGCCGCGGACGTCAGCCATGTGCTCTACTACACCAAAACCCCGAACCGGCCGAATGAGAATCTGGTGGAGGAATTTCTCGAGTGCGACACGGAAAACACGGTGGCGTCGGAGCGCGGCAGTATGCGGGAGATTCTGACGGATCTGCTCGGTGACGCGCTCACTTACGAGACTGTGACCTCCGTCAATGAGCAGCTTTCCGAGATGGCGGCGCGAAACCGCGACGAGGACAGCCCCAATGAGGTGACGGGCAGAATTTTGCACAGAATGCTCTCCCGCGCGGGTGTGCCGGAGGAAAAACTCGGGCGGACGGAGGAAGTCTTTTCCGGGCACGCGGAAACCTCCCTCAAACCCGAACGTCTCGCGCTGCCCAAGACGGTGATTCACGTGCCGGAAATCACGGTTCAGGTGCGGAGCGGCGCGGAAAAGCGGGTGCATCTGGAGGCGGCTGAGGGGCGGCACTATATGGTCATCGATTTGGACGACGCGGAGATTGAGGTCAACGGTTATGATTTGATTGTTCCGGGCATGATGACGGATTCGCCCGGGAAAAACGCGCGATAGGGAAAGGAAATGAGATGATGGACGCAGAACTCGAAAAACTGCGAAAGGAAGCGAGCGCGGAGGGGCTGTTTTTGCCGCTTTCGGAGGACCTTTCGGTCTTGGACACCCCGGTTGTGATGCACGGCCTTGACCTGCCCAACCGCACCGTACTGCAGATGCACCGCGTTTATGACGCTGACGCGAACGGCGCGCCGACCGCCCTGACGACCGCGCGCTATGTGGACGCCGTGAAAGAGCACTGCTACGGCATGATCTGGACAGAACCGCTGGCGATTTCCCCCGACGCGCGCGCCTACAAGAACCAGCTGGTGCTGAGCGAGGCGAATCTGGAGGCTTTTTCGGCGCTCTGTGACGCGATTCACACCGCCGCCATGGAGGCGCACGGCAGAGCGCCGGTAGTTATCGCCCTTCTGGACCACTCCGGCAGACGCGCGCTCATTCCCGTGACCACCGAGCGCAGCCGGGAACTGCCGACTGCCGCCGCGCAGCTGCCTGATGAGGAGATTACCAAGATTGTGGTCAACTGCGGCGTCTGCGCGAGAGTCGCGGAGGAGGCGGGTTTCTCCGGCGCGGCACTCAATGCCGTCGGGCGCAATCTCTTCGCGGAGAGTCTCGCCGCGTTCCACCGCAAGGGCAGGTTCGGCGGGGATTTTGACAATCGCACGCGTTTTCTCCGCGACGCGTTCACTTCCATGAAGCAGATGACCCGCGATACGCTCCTGACGCTGCGGCTCTGTCTGAGCGACGGGCTTCCCAAACCAAACGGTTGGGGGATGTCCTTCAGTGCGCCCTCCGAGCCCGATATTTCCGAGCCCACCATGCTCCTTCAGGTATTAAAGATGCTCTACGGCATCGAACTGGTCGCCTGCCAGATCGGGATTCCGAACATCAACTGGATGGGCGCCGCGGAAACAGAACCCGAGATTGTCTGTGTCAGCCGCCTCTGCGACTGTGTAGCGCAGCTCGACAGCAATCTGCAGCAGAATGTTCAGCTCATCATGCCGCAGTATCCGCTCCAGACGATTCCGTTTCGGAATCTCGCGGCGGGCATGATTGCCGGGGAATTCGCGACCTTCGCGGGCTTCGCGGCGGGCTTCTGGACGGGCAGGAAGTGAGCGGAAAAGAGGGAGCGCAATGGCTTTAGACGGCGCGTTTCTCAGCTGCGTGCGGCGGGAGATGGAAGTGCTGCGGGGCACGCGCGTGGAGAAGATTCACCAGCCCGCGCGCGATGTGCTGCTGTTTACTTTCCGCGGCGCGAGCGGCGCGTTCCGGGTGGTGTTTTCCGCGGCGGGCGATGCCTCGAGGGTTCACCTCACCGCGTATTCCCCGGAAAATCCCGCGCAGCCGCCGATGTTCTGCATGCTCCTTCGGAAGTATCTTCTGGGCGCGAAGCTCGAGGACATCACGCAGGAGGGCTTGGAGCGCGTTTTGTATTTTCAGTTTCGCGGGCGCGACGAGATGGGGGATTTGACGGGCTACACGCTCGCGGCGGAGGTCATGGGGCGCTGGTCCAATGTGGTGCTGATTCACGGGAACGGCAAGATCATTGACAGCCTGCGCCGCGTGTACAGCGACACCTCGCGTGTGCGGCTGGTACTGCCTGACCTTCCCTATGCCGCGCCTCCGCGCAGAGAGCGGCTCAATTTCCTCACCTGCGGCGAGGGGGCGATCCGCGAGGCGCTGAAAACCTGCCGGGAGATGCCGCTCGCAAAGGGGCTTATCGAACTGTTTGAGGGCATTTCACCGATTGTCGCGCGGGAATGGGAGTTTTTCGCGGGGCGCTGTGAGCCCGTGTCGCTGCCGCTCAAGGATGGCGAGACGCTCGACAGGCTCTGCTACGCCATTTCCTCCGCGGCAAGGCGCCTCTCTGACCCCGCGGCCTGCCGCTATACGGTCGTGCGGACAAAAGATCATACACCGCGCGATTTTTCCTTTCTGCCAATCCGCCAGTACGGCGCGCTGATGGTCACTTCCGAGTATGAGAGCCCCGGGGAACTGCTGGACGCGTTTTTCGCGCAGCGCGAGCATCAGAGAATGATGGCGCAGCGCAGCGGCAATCTGCTGAAAACGCTGGAAACCATCGACGAACGCGTCGCCAAGCGTGTGCACAATCAGCGCGAGGAACTGCTTGCCTGTGATTCCATGGAACTCGACCGCCGGCGCGGGGACTTGCTCTCCGCCAATCTCTATCGGCTGCGTGGCGGCGTTTCCGAAGTCGAGCTGGAGGATTTTTACGCCGAGGGTTCGCCCATGACGCGGATCGCGCTCGACACACGGCTCACACCCGCGCAGAACGCGCAGATGTACTATAAGAAATACCGCAAGGCGCAGACGGCGCGGCAGAAACTTTCCGAACTTATCGAGGCGGGGGAGCGCGAGCGGGAGTATATCCAGAGCGTTATGGAGGCGGCGGTCTGCGCGGAGAGCGAGGCGGATTTGGCGGAGATTCGCGCCGAACTGAGCGAACAGGGCTATCTGCGCCAGAGCCGGGAAACCGTAAGGCAGCGCAAGCCCCAAAAACCCCGGCATTTCCGCTCCGAGGACGGGTTTGATATTTATGTTGGCAGAAACAATCGACAAAACGACCTGCTCACGCTGAAAACGGCGAAGAAACAGGATATATGGCTGCACGCGCACAACATTCCCGGCGCGCATACTATCATTGTCACGAACGGGCAGACACCGCCCGACCGCACGATTGAGCAGGCGGCCATGCTCGCGGCACGCTACAGCGGCGGCAGGGAGCGGGGGAATGTGCCGGTGGATTACTGCCTTGTAAAATATGTAAAGAAACCAAGCGGTGCCAGACCCGGCATGGTGATTTACACCGACTACAAGACCGCGAATGTAACGCCCGACGAGGCGTTGGCACAACGGCTGCGGATAGAAAACTGAGCGCTCTCACGCATGCGGGAGCGCTTTCTCTCTATGGAAACTGACGAAATTTCTCAACAATCGCTTGCAAAATATAGCGGATAGTGCTAAAATCCCCCAAACCGCTTGACAGGGCGGGCCCAGTTATGTTATAATGACAGGGAAGTGAATGCGAGTGTGCTGGAATTGGCAGACAGGCTAGCTTGAGGTGCTAGTGTCGGATTCGACGTGTGGGTTCAAGTCCCGTCACTCGCACCACTTTTTTTATGATTGCAAATAAGAAGAGAACTGGATTTGTTCGCGCTTTTCGATACGGAAAGATGGCTGAGCTGGTCTAAGGCGCACGACTGGAAATCGTGTAGGCGTTGATAGCGTCTCGAGGGTTCGAATCCCTCTCTTTCCGCCGCTGTCCCGCGCAAGTCTTTTTGCGGATTTGCGCGGGATTTGTATTGGAAATTTGGTCAAAGCGCCGAAAATAGCGGCTATAACGGCGTTTTGATTAGGGCAAAGTGACGAAAGCGTGAGGAAGCGCTTGACAAAAGCCCGCTTAATCGGGTAAAATAGGGAAGGATTGCAAGCGGAGCATTGGCTCTCACCGCCAGCGGATTGTGAAGCGGTTATCTGATTTCCACAGCGCGGCGCCGCCCTCTTTGCGGGGGTGGGGCTTTGTGTGGCTGAAGGGATACAGAGGGAGCGAACGCGGACAGCCGCTGCGCTCCCTTTTGTTTATTTTTGTACAGTTTGGGATGGAGGTGCTTTGCGATTAGCAAGCAGGAACTGCAAATCAACGAGGAGATCCGTGACCGTGAAGTCCTGCTCATAGGCAAGGACGGGGAAAAGCTCGGGGTCATGAGCTCGAAAGAGGCGTTTAGCCGCGCGCTCGACCAGAATCTGGATCTTGTGAAGATCGCGCCGCGTTCCACGCCGCCGGTGTGCCGGATTATGGACTACGGCAAGTACTGCTTTGAGCAGCAGAAGCGCGAGAAGGAAGCGAGAAAGAACCAGAAGACCGTGGAAGTCAAGGAAATCCGGATGTTTTCCGCGATTGACACGCATGACTTTGAGACGAAAGTCGCGCAGGGGAAGAAGTTCCTGAGTGACGGAGACAAAGTGAAGGTCACGGTGCGGTTTCGCAAGCGCGCGATCGCGCACCCGCAGCTGGGCGAGGAGCTTTTGGAGCGGTACAAGGACGCCTGCGGAGAACTTGCTGTTGTCGCGAAGCCCCCGAAGATGGAGGGCAGGGCGATTGTGATGTTCCTGTCGCCCAAACAGAATAAGCAGGAGAAAACGGAAAAGAAAAAGCCCGAAACCGAGAAGCAGGGCTGATTTCGGCGTGCGGGGCGACTCGCGCGAGATTACATTTTGAGGAGGAAAATTCTATGGCAGCCGCAAAGGTGAAGAAAGTCAAGGTCAAAACCCATTCCGGCGCGAAGAAGCGCTTTCAGGTGACAGGGAGCGGCAAGGTGAAGTTCCAGCACGCGTACAAGCGCCACCGCCTGATTTCGAAGGACAAGAAGGTCAAGAGAGTCGCGCGCAACGCGGGTGTGGCAAGCTCCGCGAACGCCCCGACGATCAAGCAGATGGTGCCCTACAAATAAGGGCTGACGGCTTTGCAAGTTTGCGTTTCGCCGGCGTTCTGAGCGGCGGAACGATGATTACGGAGGAGAAAGAATATGGCTCGTGTCAAGGGCGCGATGATGACGCGCAAGAGAAGGAACAAGGTTTTAAAGCTCGCGAAGGGCTACTGGGGCAGCAAGTCCAAGCATTTCCGTGTGGCGAAGCAGGCGGTGATGAAATCCGGGCAGTACGCCTATATCGGCAGAAAGCAGAACAAGCGCTTCTTCCGCAGACTCTGGATCACCCGCATTTCCGCGGCGTGCAAGCTCAACGGCATCAACTACTCCACTTTCATGAACGGCTGCGCCAAGGCGGGCATCGCGCTCAACCGCAAGATGCTCTCTGAAATCGCGATTCACGACCCGGCGGGTTTCACGGCGATTGTTGAGCAGGCGAAAGCCGCGCTGACCTGAGTTTTCACACGCTCTCTTGCCTCGAGGAAAGAGGGCGTGTTTTATTTCATGCCTTGAGAACGGAAAGGAGCGCTTATGCCGCAAGCCCGGACTGTTTTGGATATCGGCAGCTCGAACAGGACGCTGAGCCTCTACAGACAGCTTTCCGCGAGCCGTTCCGCGCGGCGCAAACACGGGGCTTTCGCGCTGGAGGGGTATCGTCTTGTCGCGGACGCGGCGAGCTCGGACGTGGAAGTTTCCGCGCTGCTGATGAGTAAAGGCGCCATGGAACGCTATGGAGCCGAACTCACCGCGGCACTGCCGAAAGCGCGGGTGCTGCTGCTGTCCGACGCGCTGGCAAAAAGCGTATCCGAGACCGCGCACACGCAGGGGGTTTTCGCGATTGCGAAGATGCCGCCGCCGAAAGAGGCGCTGCCGCGCGCGGGGGACCGCTGTCTGCTGCTGCATTGTCTGCAGGACCCGGCGAATGTGGGGGCGATTCTGCGCACCGCCGAGGCTCTGGGCACGGACGGCATCTATCTCTGCGGCTGCTGCGACCTTTTCAGCCCCAAGGTCTGCCGCGCGAGCATGGGCGCGATTTTCCGCGCGCCGGTTTTCCTCACGCGAGATCTGGACGCGCTGTTTGAGCGCTGCGAGGAACAGGGTCTGCCGCGCTGCGCGGCGGTTGTGGACGCCAACGCGCGCAAACTCGGGGATTTTTCGTTTGAAAACGGCGCGATGGTGCTTATCGGAAACGAGGGCAGCGGTCTGCCGAAGGAAATTTCCGAACGCTGTGACTGCCCGCTGACGATTCCGATGCGCCCCGGCGCCAATTCTCTGAACGCGGCGGTCGCGGCGGCGCTGTTTTTGTGGGAAATGAGACGGGAAGGAGGCACGCGGGGATGACAGAGCAGGATTCCCGGCTGCTGGATTATATCTGGCTTTCCATGGTTTTCTATCAGGAGCCGTCCACGGCGCAGCGCTTGCTGGGCGTATACCGGAGCGACACCGCCAGTCTCTGCCGCGCGCTGCGTGACGGGAGCTGTCCGGTCAAGAAAGAGACGCTTCGGCGCAGAATCGTGGAGGTTTCGGAGTCCGCCGCGCAGCGTATGCTCGATTACTGTCGTGAGAGCGGGATTCACCTGATTACGCTCGCGGACAGCGCCTATCCCGACCGTCTGCGCGTGATTGCGGACCCGCCGATTTTGCTGACGGGGGTCGGGAATATGGAGCTGCTCTCGCGGGAGGCGTCTATCGGTTTTGTCGGCTCGCGGGAGGCAACGGACTATACGGAAAGAATGACGTCGTATCTGGCTCATGAGGCGGTGCGGTACGGCTTTCTGGTGGTCAGCGGCTTTGCGCACGGGGTGGATTCCATCGCGCACGCGGCGGCGCTCGAGGCAGGCGGGGAGACCATCGCGGTTCTCGGCTGCGGGGTGGATTACGATTACCCCAAGGGCAACGAGAGCCTGCGCGCGAAAATGCTCTCCAGCGGCAGAGGGCTGCTGATTTCGGAGTATATGCCGGGGACAGTCCCGCGCCCGAACAATTTCCCGCGCCGAAACCGCATTCTGAGCGGTATCTCCTACGGGGTCGCGGTGACACAGGCGGGGCTCAAATCCGGCTCGCTCAACACGGCGCGTCTGGCACAGGAACAGCGCAAGCCGCTCTACTGTGTGCCGCCGCCCGACCCGGATGACGAAAAATTCGCGGGTTCGGCGAAGCTGCTCGAACAGGGCGCGATTGAGCTAAACGGCGCGGAGGCGTTTGTGGCGGATTACCGTGCCGGAACCGTGATGACGCCCAATCCGCCGCCCAAGCGGCAGGAAACCGAGGAGCCGCGTCAGATGGGAATGCTCGAGCAGAGCCCCGATGATTCGCAGCTGCCCGAAAAAGAGCGGGAGATTCTGCGGTTTCTCCGGGAAAAGGGCGGCGCGCACATTGACGATATCGTGTCGGCGCTCGGCATTCCCGCGTCGGAACTCTCCGGCAAACTGACGGGCATGGAACTGGACGGCTTTGTGAAAGAAGATTTCGGAAAGTTTTTCCGCGCGGTGTAGCGCAGAAGTTTTGCGCGTCTTCGCAATGTGAGAACGAGGGAGGTAATTTCATGTCTGAACTTGTAATTGTGGAATCGCCCGCGAAGGCAAAAACCATTCAGAAATATCTGGGAACAAAATATGATGTGGTCGCTTCGATGGGGCACGTGCGGGATCTGCCGAAATCGCCGCTGAGCGTGGATATCGAGCACGACTTCAAGCCCACCTATGTCGAGATGAAGGGCAAGGAGGGCATTATCAAGGATCTGAAATCCCGCGCGAAGAAGAGCGAGAAAGTCTGGCTCGCGACGGACCCCGACCGCGAGGGAGAGGCAATTTCATGGCATCTGGCGCAGATTCTGGGGCTTGACCTGAACGACAACAATCGCGTGGAATTTAATGAGATAACAAAAACGGGCGTACAGTCGGGCATGGCAAACCCGCACCAGATTGATATGGCGCTGGTCAATGCCCAGCAGGCGCGGCGCGTGCTCGACAGAATTGTCGGCTATCAGCTGAGCCCTTTTCTGTGGCGCAAAATCCGCCGCGGGCTTTCCGCGGGCAGGGTGCAGTCTGTCGCGGTGCGGCTGGTGGTGGACAGAGAGAACGAAATTCGCGCGTTTCAGCCGCAGGAGTACTGGACGATTGACGCGAAATTCTCCGCGAAATCCTCCCGCAAGGTCTTCTCGGCGCATCTGGCGGAGATTGCCGGAAAGAAGGCCGCGATTGCCGATGAAGAACAGGCGAACGCGATTCTCAGGAATCTGGAGGGCGCGGATTTTATTGTGAAGACGGTAAAGCGCAAAATCACGCAGCGCCAGCCCGCGCCGCCTTTTATCACTTCTACCATGCAGCAGGAGGCGTCGCGGAGGATGGGCTTTCAGGCGCGGCGCACCATGCGGGTCGCGCAGGAACTCTACGAGGGCGTGGAGATTCCGTCTATGGGCGCTGTGGGTCTGATTACCTATATGCGTACCGACAGCCTGCGCATTTCCGACGAGGCGAGATCGGCGGCGGCGCGCTACATCCAAAACACCTACGGCGAGGAGTACCTGCCGCCGAGCCCGAGATATTTCCGCTCCAAGAAGGGCGCGCAGGACGCGCATGAGGCGATTCGCCCGACCATGCCGGAGCTTTCCCCCGAAAAGGTCAGACAGAGCCTGACGCCCGACCAGTATAAGCTCTATAAACTCATCTGGGAGCGGTTCATCGCGAGCCAGATGGCGAACTGCAAGCTCGATACGGTTTCCGCCGACATTGAGGCGAAGGACTGTCTGTTCCGCGCGTCGGGCTACAGCGTAAAGTTTGACGGTTTTACAAAACTCTATGTGGAGGCGAAGGACACCGCCGGCTCGGACGAGGACAACAAGGAACTCCCGCCGCTTGAGGAAGGCGAGAAGTTAAAGCTCAAAGCGCTCGACGGCAATCAGCATTTCACCCAGCCGCCTCCGCGCTACACCGAGGCGACGCTTATCAAGACGCTTGAGGAGAACGGAATCGGCCGCCCGAGCACGTTCGCGACGACGGTCAGCACGATTCTTTCGAGAATGTACGTGGAACGCGACGGCAAGCAGTTAAAGCCCACTTCGCTGGGAGAAGTGACCACGGAGCTGATGAAAGAGCAGTTTCCTCAGATAGTCGACGTCAAGTTCACGGCCCAGATGGAGAGCGAGCTCGACGGCGTGGAGCAGGGGCAGATTGACTGGGTGGAGTCGCTGCGCAAGTTCTACGACGGCTTTGAGAAGACGCTGCAGGACGCGGAGAAGGCGATGGACGGCAAGCGGATGCGTGTGCCGGACGAGGAAACGGACGAAGTCTGCGAACTCTGCGGCAAGCCGATGGTCATCAAGATTGGCAGATACGGGAAATTTCTGGCGTGTTCGGGTTTCCCTGAATGCCGCAATACGCGCAAAATCGTCACACCGACCAAGGGGCTGTGCCCGATTTGCGGCAAAAAGATTGTCCTGAAAAAGAGCAAGAAAGGCAGAAATTTTTACGGCTGCGAGGGCTACCCCGACTGCAATTTTATGACATGGAACACCCCGCTTGAGGAAAAATGCCCCAAGTGCGGCAGCACGCTCTTCAAGAAGGGCGGCAAGGCGGGGAAGATTCTCTGCGAAAAGCCCGACTGCGGCTACGAAAGACCGCTGTGAGCGCGCGCGTCACGGTCGTCGGAGCGGGGCTCGCGGGCTGTGAGGCGGCGTGGTGTCTGGCGCGGGAGGGCGTGGAAGTCACCTTGCGGGAGATGAAGCCGCAGCGCTTTTCCCCCGCGCACAAATCCCCCCTGTTGGCGGAGCTCGTCTGCTCCAATTCCTTCAAGGCGGCGCGGATTGATTCCGCCGCGGGGCTGCTCAAAGAGGAGATGCGGCGTCTGGGTTCGCTGCTTGTGCCGTGCGCGGAGGAATGCGCGGTGGAGGCGGGCGGCGCGCTTGCCGTGGACCGGGAGAAATTCTCAGCGCTTGTGACGGAGAAGATTCTTTCGCACCCGCGCGTGACGCTGGAACGCGGAGAGGTGACACGGATTCCCGAAGGCGAGGTCATTTTCGCGACCGGTCCGCTGACTTCCGATGCGCTGCACGAGGCGCTCGGCGCGCTGACGGGGGAACCGCTCTATTTTTACGACGCCGCCGCGCCGATTGTCACGGGGGAGAGCATCAACCGCGACAAGGTTTTTCTGGCGTCGCGCTACGGCAAGGGAACTGCTGATTATCTCAACTGCCCGATGGACAAGGCGGAGTACGAGGCGTTTTACGAGGCGCTTGTCTCCGCGCAGACCGCCCCGCTGCACGATTTTGACCGCGCGTCCCCGCGTGTTTACGAGGGCTGTATGCCGGTGGAGGTTCTGGCGCGGCGCGGCGAGGACGCGATTCGGTACGGCATGATGAAGCCTGTGGGGCTTACAGACCCTAAAACCGGGCGGCGGCCTTACGCGGCGGTGCAGCTGCGGCGGGAAAATCGCGAGGGAACGCTCTGGAATCTGGTCGGCTTTCAGACAAACCTGAAGTTCTCCGAGCAGAAGAGAGTGTTCTCCATGATACCCGGGCTGGAAAACGCCGATTTTGCGCGCTATGGCGTGATGCACCGAAACAGTTTTCTCAACAGCCCGCGCCTTCTGGACAAAACTTTCGCGCTAAGAAGCGAGCCGCGAATCCGTTTTGCCGGGCAGATAACGGGCGTGGAGGGCTATATGGAATCCGCCGGGAGCGGCATTCTCGCGGCGTACGGCACGCTGCGCGCTTTGGAGGGGAAACCTCCGCTTGTGCTCCCGCGCGAGACCATGCTCGGCGCGCTGACCGCGTATATCACCGATGAGACCCTGACGGACTTTCAGCCCATGGGCGCGAATATGGGGCTTCTGCCGACGCTTCCGTATCGTGTAAAGGGCAAACAGCTCAAATACCAAGCCTACGCGGAGCGGGCTCTGGCGGCGCTTTCCGAAACGCTCAGAGACCTCCGGGAAACGAGAGGAGAGCCGATATGCGTGTGATTCTGGACACGATGGGCGGAGACGGCGCGCCGAAAGCCCCGCTGGAGGCTGCCGCGATGGCGGTCAGCGGGCTGCAAACCGAAATGCTCCTTTGCGGGGACGAGGAAAAGCTGCGCGCGCTCGCCAAGGAAAACCACATCTCTTTGGAAGGCATCGACTTTCTGCACACCACCGAGGCCATCACGATGGAGGACGCGCCTTCGGATATTCTGCGGGAGCGAAAATCGAGTTCCATGGGGCTTGGTCTGCAGGCGCTCAAGGACGGGCGCGGGGACGCTTTTGTTTCCGCGGGCAATTCCGGCGCGCTGCTTGTCGGCGCCACGATGGTGGAGCACCGCATTCATGGCGTTTCGCGCGCTGCCATGGCGCCGATTCTGCCGACCGCGAAGGGTCACGTCATGTTATTGGACGGCGGGGCGAATCTTGAGTGCCGCCCGGAAATGCTCGAACAGTTCGGGTTGATGGGCAGCATCTATATGGAAAAAATCATGGGGGTTGCAAAGCCCAGAGTCGGGCTTATCAACAACGGCGCGGAGGAATGCAAGGGCAGGGCGCTCGAGCAGGAGGCGTACGCGCTCCTCAAGGATTCCGGGGTGTGCTTTATCGGCAATATCGAGGCGCGGGAGATCCCGGAGGGCGCGGCGGATGTCGTGGTGACGGACGGCTTTACGGGCAATATCGTCCTCAAACTCTACGAGGGCATGGGCAAGTTTTTCTCAAACAAGTTAAAAGAAATGTTCACGGGGGTCGGGAAGCTCGGTGCGCTGTTTATCATGAATAAGTTAAATGACTTCCGCGAGACTATGGATTACAAAAAGGTCGGGGGCGCCGTGCTGCTCGGGGTCGCGAAGCCCGTAATCAAGGCACACGGCAGTTCGGACAAGGAGGCCTTTTACCACGCGATAGAGCAGGCGAAGCGCTGCGCGCAGGAGCAGGTGGCAAAAACCATCGAGGAGGCTTTGGCGGCGCGCGCGGGGAAGGAGGACGCGTAAGGTGCGGCCAAAATCGCAGGAGGAGCTCGAGGAGAAAATCGGCTACCGTTTTAAGAATCCCAGACTGCTGACAGAGGCGCTGTGCCATTCCTCCTATGCCAACGAAAATCGAAGTGAGATAAGCTGCAACGAACGGCTGGAGTTTTTGGGCGACAGCGTGCTTTCCATTGTGGTGTCAAGCCATCTTTTCCGCGAGTGCGCCCATCTGCCCGAGGGCGATTTAACCCGAATCCGGGCGTCTCTGGTCTGTGAGAACTCGCTCTTTGGCTGGGCGAAATCCATCGGGCTCGGCGACTATCTTCTTCTGGGGCATGGCGAGGAGCAGACGGGCGGGCGAACGCGCGCTTCCGTGCTTTCCGACGCGTTTGAGGCGGTGATTGCCGCTATCTATCTGGACGGGGGGATGACGGCGGCGGAAACCTTTATCCTAAAATTTCTGCCGAAAAAATTTGACCGTCCCTCCGGAGCGCTGCGTGACTATAAAACCGCGCTGCAGGAAGTCATTCAACAAAATCGCGAGGAACGGGTGGAATATGTTCTGGCGGGCGAGGAAGGGCCCGATCACGCGAAAATTTTCCGTGTGGAAGTCCGCCTCAACTCCAATGTGATTGGCAGCGGAACGGGCAGGAGCAAGAAAATCGCCGAACAGATGGCGGCAAAGGAGGCGCTTCTGCTCATGGGCGAGATCTCAGAAGACGCGGAGGGGCCTCAAATCGGGGGAAACGGCTGAATATGTACTTAAAATCGCTTGAGATGCAGGGCTTCAAATCCTTTCCCGACAAAATCCGCCTGACTTTTGACGAGGGGCTGACCGCGGTGGTCGGTCCCAACGGCAGCGGCAAGAGCAATATCGGGGACGCGGTGCGCTGGGTGCTCGGCGAACAGTCCACGAAAGAACTGCGCGGCAAGAGTATGGAGGATGTCATCTTCTCCGGGACAAAATCCCGCAAGCCCATGGGTTTCGCGGCGGTGACGCTGACGATAGAAAATTCCGATCGGGCGCTTTCTGAGGACGCGGACGAGGTTTCCGTCACACGAAAGCTCTACCGCAGCGGCGACAGCGAATACCTCATCAACGGCAAGCCGGTGCGGCTGCGCGACGTCAACGAGCTGTTTATGGACACGGGGCTGGGCAGGGACGGCTACGCCATCATCGGGCAGGGCAGAATCGCGGAGATTGTCGGGGCGAAATCCGGGGAGCGCCGCGATATTTTTGAGGAGGCGGCGGGCGTTTCCAAGTTCCGCTACAAAAAACAGGAGGCGGAGCGCCGGCTCGAGGCGGCACAGGAGAATATCACGCGTCTCAAGGACATTCTGGGGGAGCTGGAATCAAGGCTTGGGCCGCTCAAGGTGCAGTCTGAGAAGGCGGAGAAGTATCTGGCGCTCGCGAGGGAACGCGAGACGCTGGAGGTCTCGTTCTGGGTGGACAAGCTGCGCGCGCTGGACGGGCGGCTTAGGGAACTCTCGGAGACCTTTCTGCGCCTCAGCGCGGAGTACGAGAATCTGCAGAGCGACATCGCCCGCGAGGAGGAGAAAGTCCGGCTGGCTTTTCAGGATATGCAGCAGACCACGGTGGATATTGAGACGCTGCAGAACAAAATCGTCCGCGCCGAACAGGAGCACGCGGATTTCGCGGCGGGGATTGCCGTCTGCGAGACCGAGATTCGCCACTGCGAGGACAAAATCGGGGAGATTCAGAAGCAGTCCGGGGAACTCGACGCCGCGCGCGGGGACGGACAGGCACGGCTCGCGGAACAGGACGACTGCATTGAGGCGCTCGCTCAGCGGCAGAAGGCGCTGGAGGAGGAGCTGCGCACAGACGAGGCGGAGCTTGAGTACCTGACGCGGCAGGAACAGGACGCGCTCTCGCGCTGCGAGGAGAGCGACGGCGTTTTGCGCGGGCTCTACCTGCAAAGGAGCGAGGCACAGACCACGCTGAGCCACTTGGAATCGGAAATCGCTGAAGCGGAGCAGACCCTTTCCCGCGCGGAGCAGGACGGAAATTCCGCGGAGAGAAGGCTCAAAGAGGCTCAGGAGAACAAGGCCTCTCTGGAGCGCAAGATTGAGGACGCAAACCGGAAAATCACGGAGGACAGGAATCGCCTTTCGGGATTTGAGGAACTGCTGGCGCGGCGCGAGGAGAAATACCGGGCCGCCGCGGAAGAACAGACACGGCTGCGTGGGGAATATCAGCAGACGCTGCAGCGGCAGCAGATTCTCAGGGACCTCGAACAGAATATGGAGGGCTACGCCGGCAGCGTGCGGCAGATTTTAAAGGCCTCGGGCGCGGGAAGGCTCGGCGGGGTACACGGCACGGTCGCGCAGCGCATCACCGTGCAGCCCGAATACGGTACCGCTGTGGAAACCGCTTTGGGCGGCGCGCTGCAGAACCTGATTGTGGAAAACGAGGAGACCGCGAAACGCTGTATTCGCTATCTCAAGGAGGCGCGCGGCGGCAGAGCGACGTTTCTTCCGCTGACGACGATTCACGGCAGCCGGCTGCGTGAGAACCTGCAGGATGAGGAGGGCTTTGTCGCGCTCGCCTGCGACCTTGTGAAGTACGAGGCTGTCTATCGCGGTATTATGGAAAGCCTGCTCGGGCGCATCGCGGTCGCGGAGGACATTGATTCCGCGTCCCGGATTGCGGGGCAGTATCAGTACCGTTTTCGCGTCGTGACGTTGGACGGACAGGTGATTCACGCGGGGGGTTCCTATACCGGCGGCTCGGCGGCGCGCTCCGCGGGCGTGATTACGCGCACGCACGAGCTGGAGGAAACCGGACGGAAACTTCGCGAGCTGGAGGCTCAGAACGAAAAGCAGCGTGCGGAGGCGGACAAACGCAAGGCTCAGTGGAGCCAGACGCAGACGCTCGCTCAGGGTGCGAAGGCCCAGCTCTCTCAGGACGAGCAGGAGGCGCTTTCGCTGAATCAGGCTTTGGCGGCACTCTGCGCGCGCATGGAATCCGACGCCGCTTGGCGCGAAAATGAGAGCGAGCAGCGTGAACGGCTCGAGCGCAAGGCGGGGGAACTCCGGGAGCGGAAAGCCGCCGCCCAGAAAAGCCTTTCCGAGCTCGAGGAGACCATTCGCAAAAACGAGGAGACGCTCCGCAAGGACACCGTTTCTCAACTGCGCGTCCACAGCGAGAAAGCCATTGCCTCCCAGAAGATCGCCGCGGACCGCGTCAAGGCGGCGGAACTGAGCAAGGATTTGGAGAACGAGCGCCGCAGACGGATTGCCATGGCGCAGGAGGTCGAGCACGCGCAGGAGCGCAAAGAGAGCCTGAAAGCGCAGCTGCGCGAACAAAAGGCGGCTATCGGAGAGAAGCGGCGGGAAATTGAGCGGCTGCGCGGGAACCAGAAATCCGGGCGGGAGCAAATCGAGCGCATGCAGCAAGAGATCACGCGCCTGCGGCAGGGTCACGAGGAACGCGAACGCGCCGCGCGGCTGCTGCGGGAAGGCATGGATGAACTGCGGGAAGCCGCGCAAAAACAGTCCATGGAGCGCACGCGCTGCGAGGAACGCAAGGCAGCCGTACAGCGCGAAATTGACGACCTGATCTTCCGGCTGCGGGATACGTACGAACTTTCGCGCTCCGAGGCGGAGGAACGCGCGCAGCCCATCGAGGACCGCAAGGAGGCGGAGGCGCGGCTCAACACGCTCAGGAACAAAATCCGCGCGCTGGGCTCGGTCAATGTCGGGGCGGTGGAGGAATACCGGGAGGTTTCCGAGCGCCACACCTTTTTGCGGACACAGATGGACGATGTCACGCGGGCGAAACAGGAGCTCGAAACGCTGATTGAGACCCTCACGGAGGATATGCGGAAAATCTTTCTTGAAAATTTTACGAAAATAAGCGGCTACTTCGGGGAGATTTTCCGGGATTTGTTCGGCGGAGGCAGCGCCTCGCTGGAGCTTACCGACCCCGAAAACGTCCTGGAATCCGGCATTGAGATTCACGTCGCGCCGCCGGGAAAGGTGATTCGGAATCTCATCGCGCTTTCGGGCGGGGAGCAGTCTTTTGTCGCGATTTGCGTGTATTTCGCGATTCTGAAACTCCGCCCGGCGCCGTTTTGCATTCTGGACGAAATCGACGCCGCGCTCGACGAGGTCAATGTCCGCAAGTACGCGCAGTATCTCAAGCGCAGTTTCCGGGACATTCAGTTTATCGTCATCACACACCGGCGCGGCGCCATGGACGAGGCGAATGTGCTCTACGGCGTGACCATGCAGGAGGACGGCGTTTCCAGACTCCTGCGGCTGGACCAGAACGGCATGAGCGCGGCGGAATCCGCCTCATGAGAGACAGCCGCCCTCAAGGTTTTCGAGAACGCGGCAGCAAAAACGGGATGCCATGAACGGCACCCCGTTTTTTATCCCGAAAATTGCGCTACTGGGTTTTGTCGGACGAGCTTCTGAAACGGAAGCGCGTCTCGGTGTGCGTGAGCAGGCGCTTGATGTTCTCGCTGTGGCGGTAGATCATAAAGAGCACCTGTGCCGCGCAGAGCACCACCACCCACGCGCCGGCATGGGCGAGCATGAGGTAGACCACACTGGAGGCCGACGCCAGCATGGTGGCCAGCGACATATACCGCGTCAGAAGGAGCAGCACCACCAGTACGGCGACGGCGGTCAGCCCCGCCCGCCAGTCCACAAGCCAGATGGTGGACATATAAACGAGGAAGCCCTTCCCGCCCTTGAACTGATACCAGATGGGGAAGGCATGGCCCAGCATACAGAACAATCCGGTGTAGGCGGCGCCCAAGCTGAAATTGCCCAGATACTTGCCAAACAGCGACGCGAAAACGGCGATCACCAGCGCGGCCTTGGAGAGGTCAAACAGCAGCACCCACCACGCCCATTTGTTGCCGAAGGTGCGCTTGAAATTGGTAAATCCCGGGTTGCCGCTGCCGCACTCGCGGATGTCCTTGTGGTAGACGAGGCGGGAGATGAGAATCGAGGGGTTGATTCCCGCGACGAGGTAGGCGCCCGCCGCCGCGGTGATGTATAAGATGAACGCGGTCATTTCGCCCTCCTCTATTCCAGAACCAGAATGAAATCGTGCAGGTCCTGTCTGCCGTCTATCAGAAAGACCTCTGTCGTCGGATGGCTCTTGTGAATGTACGCCTCCAGCGCTTTCGCGTCGGATTCGTCCGCTTTGCAGCCGTAAATCAGAATACAAATATCATAGCGCGAGAGATTGAGATTCTCAACCAGATTCTCTGTTGCCGTTTCCCTGTTTTCGTCCGCGCAGAGGATTTCCTTCCCGACAAAGCCGAAATAGTCGCCGTTGTGAACCGTGATCCCGCCGGTTTCGATTTCTCTCTGCGAGCGCGCCACGGCGGCGGTGACGACCCCTTCCATCGCCTCCCGCATCTGTTCGAAAATCTCCTGCGCGTCTCCGCACGAGGGGTCAAACATGGTGACAGCGGCGTAGCAGTCGCCGATAGCGTGGCTCTCGAGCACAAAAACCTTCCCGTCGTCATACATCGAGGCGGCCTGCCGCGCGGCGAGAACGGCGTTGGCGTTGTTGGGCAGCACAAAAGTGTTCCGCGCGTTTACCTCGCCGAAAGCCGTGAGGAAATCTTCCACAGAGGGGTTCATGGTCGAGCCGCCGTCAATCACCGCGTCCACGCCGCGGTCGAGAAAGGACTGCCTGATACCCTCGCCCGACGCAACCGCGACGATTCCGAACTGTTTGGGCTCTTTTGGAATCTCGGGCTCGAGGCTCTCCTCCCTTTCCTCTCCCGCGTCCGTCAGCGTGTTGTTGTGCTGCAGGGACATATTGTCGATCTTGACTTTCAGAAATTCCCCGTATTCCTGGCAGATGGCGAGCGCCTTGTCCGGCGTCATGGTGTGGACATGGACTTTCGCGACCGTGCCGGTCTTAAAGGCGACGACGGATTCCCCGATAGTTTTCAGCCTGTCCGAAAGTGTCTCGATCTGAAAGCTATCCACGTCAACTTTGCAGCGCTGAAGTCTCAGAAGCAGCTCGGTGCAGTAGCCGTATTCCAGCACGCTGTCTTCGGTGAATTTGTCAATATCCAGCTCTGTGACGGCGGGCATATACATCCGAAGGGACTGCGTGTCAGGCATTTTGTTGTCGAGCACCTGCCGCATTCCTTCAAAGATATACAGAAGTCCCGCGCCGCCGGAATCCACCACGCCCGCCTTCTTGAGAACCGCGAGCATCTGGGTGGTCTTGCGCAGCGTCCGCGCCGCCTGCTTGGAAAAGTTCGCGAAAAACTCCGAGAGCGTTTCGCATTTCTGCGCGCGCGCGTAATCGGTCGCCTCACGCGCCACCGTCAGAATCGTCCCTTCCTGCGGGTCCACAACCGCGTTGTACGCCTTCTTGACGCCCTGACTCAGGGCCTCGCCGAGCGCCTCGCAGTCCGCCGTTTCGAGATCCGCGAAGCCGTCCGCGATTCCGCCGAAAAACTGCGACAGAATCACCCCGGAATTCCCCTTCGCGCTCAGCATCATGTTGTTCGCGATGTCCTGCGCCGCCTTGCACAGCGTCATGGTCTTGGCTTTCTCCGTCTGAATCCCGCCGAGCATGGTCATGAGCATATTGTCGCCCGTGTCCCCGTCGGGAATCGGGAAAACATTGAGATCGTTTATGATTTTTACGTGCTGTTGCAGATTTGCCGTTCCGCCGAGGAGCATATCGACAAACAATCCCCCGTCAATGGTCTGCGCCTTCTGCATGCTCATTCCTCCGCCGTGAAGGTGACCGGCTGTCCGAGCGCGTGCAGCGCGATGGCCTCAGGACCGATGGAGGCGCCGATGATGGGCCCGATAAAGCCCACGTGGATATCCTTGCAGGGGATTTTTTCGTGAATGAGTTCAATCAGTGAATCAACTTCCTCCTTGGCACAGTCGGCGTGAGTGAGGTAAAGGGTCTGCTCCTGCGGATTCACAATGGTCTGCGCCATCATGGAAACGATTTCCTCCAGCGACTTCCTGCGGCCCTTGACTTTCTTCACCGGAGTCTGGTCGCCGTTGGCGTCCGCGATGATGATGGGTTTGATGCCCATGAGGTTGCCGAAAAAGCTCGCGGCCGCCTTGACCCTGCCGGCTCTGCGCAGATATTCGAGCGTATGCACCGCGCAGTACTCGTTGACCTGCTTGAGCATCCCCTTGATTTTGCTCTCCACTTCCTCAAAGGGCAGCCCCTCAGCCGCCATTTTCGCCGCCTCTATCGCAAGAATCCCTTCACCCATGCAGGCGTTGAGGGAGTTGATGCACGAGATTTTCGCGCCGGGATAGTTTTCCAGCAGTTTCTGCGCCGTCACATGCCCGGTGTTCACGGAGCCCGACTGTTTCACGGAGCAGGCGATGTAGATGATGTCGCAGCCCTCGTCGAGATACTTTGTGAAAATCCGCATGAACTCGTCGATGGAGACCTGTGCCGTGGTGATGCGCTTGCCGTCGCGCATGGTGTTGTAGAACGCCTTGACCTCCGCCTCCGTCCAGTCCAGCTGCGCGGGGGACTGCTTGCCGTCCAGCACGGTCGACATTCTGGCGTAGTCAATGTCGTACTTGCGCAGAAGGTCGGGAGAAAGGTCGGCACACGAATCTGTGATGACTTTGATTTTTCTCATTTGATTTTCGTTCTCCTTGCCCGGGGACGCGCCCCGTTTTGTTTTTCGTCGCTGTCAGCGCCCGGGTCCTGCCCGGGATTTTATCAACCGATTTTACAGCCTTTTCTATGATACACCCAAACCGCGGTTTTGTCAAGCCCCGCCCCGGGAGTGCCGGGACGGGGACTTCTCATTTCAGATGCGGGAAGAGGCTCTTGAGGAAGTTGTACATCAGCGGAACCACCACACTGCCGTCGTGCCCGCCGCCGGGGACTTGCTGCCAGATGTGGTCCGTGCCGTTGGCGGTAAAGAGATCGTGGTACTGCTCAGGGAAGTTTCCGACAACCGTATCGTTGGTGCCGCCCGCGATCATCAGAACATAGGGCAGCGGATCGGTCATGCGGAAGTCGCTCTCCGCCATATTGCCCGGGTGCGTCATGAACTGGTCCGTGGCTGGAACGATACCCGGAGCGGGGCAGGCGGCGCCGACATAGCCAAACAGGTCGGGTCTGGAAATGCCGATATAGAGCGCCTCCCTCGCGCCCATGGAGAAGCCCGCGAGTGCTGTGTTCTCGCGTCCCGTCTTTACGGGATAGTGCTCCTCAATGTACGGCATGAGACTGTCCGCGATATCGTAGACGAAATTGTCGTAGCATATGGTATTCTCCACGGTGAAGCCCGTGCACTGATCGAGCGTCTTGCTCGTGAACATGGAGGTGAACACGATAATCATCGGCACAGCCTCGCCGCTCGCGGAGAGATTCGCCGCCATGGTCCGGATTTTCATGCCGTCGTCGAGCATGGAATTCTCGTCGCCGAAGATGCCGTGATTGACGTAGAGCACCGGGTACTGTTTGGACGAATCATAGCCCGGCGGCAGCAGCACATTCGCGCCCTTTTCCTTTTCCGCCGTCTTGGAGTAGTAGGTGATGTGCTCCACCGTTCCGTAATCCTGCGCGGAGGCGCTGTCGGTAGCCGAAGCCGGAACATCCAAGGTCATGCTCTGCCGCACCTCTTCCATATACTCCGCCGGGTCGGGAAGTTCGCCCGGGACGTCAGGGCCGGGGTCAGGGTTTGGATCCGGGTCCGGCGTGACCGTGCCCGAACCGGTGACGAGTCGCTTGAGCAGAGTCAGGTCTTTTGCCGTGAGGACGCCGTCGCTGTCTAAGTCCGCCGCCTCGGCGTCAATTTCCGTAGTCTTTACGAGGAGGTAGCTTAGCAGCCGCTCCACATCCGCCGCGTCACAGACACCGTTTCCGTCCGCGTCGCCGTCTACTGTCTCGGGTTCGCCCGTCGTGAATTTCCACCAGTCCATATTGAGCAGGTAGGAGGCGCTCCCGTGAAAGCCCAGATACAAATCGTGCTGTCCGGTCACCTCGGAAACGGCGGTTGAGGCGATTTCATAGGTCTGCCAGTCGCCCGTCACAGGGGCCTCAAGTGTGCCGATGAGTTCTCCGTCAAGGCTGTCCAGCCGCAGTTCCACTGTCGAGCCGCTCTCCGTCGCGGAGACGCTCGCCTGAAATTCCTTCGGGGCGCTCTCGCCGAAATCCACCCCGCGCAGCTTTACATAATCGCCGTCCTGCAGGAAGCCGATATTGAGCGTGCCGTCCGCGCAGGTTTCGGTTTCCACGCCCTCGCTCCAGCTGAAAGTTTCCGCCTCCACGCGCTCGTAGGGGTTGAGCGGGGCTATCTGTTCAGGCCCTGTTTCCGACATCTTGATTTCGGGGAAGGTGCCGTCGGGGTTGTAGGCAAATTCCTCCACCGCGACACTGCGCTGGAAACCGTTTCCGCCGGGCAGCGCGCCGTTGTGGTAGAAAAAATAGGATTTGTCTTTAAAATCCACCACGCCGCAGTGATTCGTGAAACTGCCGCCCTCTGTCGGCATAATCGTCCCGCGGAAAGTCCACGGACCTGTCGGGGCGGTGGCGGTGGAATAGGAGATGTTTTCGGGAATGCCGCCGGCGGCGTAGAGCATATAGTAGAGCCCCCCGCGCTTATAGAACCAGGGGCCTTCCGTGTACATTGTGCTGTCGCCGTTCGTGCCGAAGCCCTCCGCCGTCATCTCGATCTGTTCAATGTCTCCGGAATAGGAAATCATATCCTCATTGAGGCGGACATAATAAAGGCGCGGGTTGCCGAAATAGAGATACGCCTGACCGTCGTCGTCAATGTAGACCGTCGGGTCGATATAATCCCAGTTGGGCCCGCACAGAGGCTTGCCTATCGCGTCGCGGAACGGCCCTTCCGGGGAATCCGCGACCGCCACGCCGATGGCTCTGCCGCCCGTTTCCGCCGGGACCAGCGTGACATAGTAGTAATACTTCCCGTTTCGCTCCACACACTGCGCCGCCCAAGCCGAATCCGCCTGCGCCCACGCGAAATCTTCCGCTGAGAGAATCGTGCCGTGGTGGCGCCAGTTTTGCATATCCTTTGAGGAGTAGAGCTGCCAGTCGGGCATTTCGTAGTTTTCCGCGCCGTCCTTGTCGTGCCCTGTGTAGACATAGACGGTGTCCCCGACGACCAGTGGCGCGGGGTCTGAGGTGTAGACCGTCTGCGCGATGGGGTTGTCCGCGAAGGTAATCAGCGCCTGCCCCGGACAGAGCGCCGCCACGAAAATCCCTGTAAGCGCGCAGGCAAGCAGCCTTTTGTGCTCTAACATGGCAAATCCCCCTTATGCCGCGATGCGCGGCGTATTCCGGTTCTATCATACCGCTATGGGGAAAATCCTGCAAGACAGAAAACGCGGAAAAGATGGACCATTTGCGGAAAACGCAATCTGCCCGCCGCCTTTCCTTCCCGAATCCAAATCTTCCCTCATTATAATTATACCATCTTTCACAGCGCTTGTCAAGCGCCGCCCGCTCTGAGCGGGCTTTGTGTTGACAAAGATTGGAAGATGTGCTATAATCGTTGCAGGGCAGAAATTTCAGGGAAACCCCCGCGCGGCATGGCACGGGGGCTGACAATCGGGGTGATTCATTTGTGGTTTTGGTTCGCGCTTCTGTCTTCCGTTTTTGCCGCGCTCACTTCCATCCTCGCCAAGGTCGGCATTGACGGCGTCAATTCCAATCTCGCCACCGCGCTCAGAACCGTCGTGGTTCTGGTGATGGCGTGGGGCATGGTCTTTCTCGTTCACGCGCAGAACGGCATAAGCGATATTTCCCGCAAATCGTGGGTTTTCCTGATCCTTTCGGGGCTCGCGACAGGCGCTTCGTGGCTCTGCTACTACAAGGCGCTGCAGCTGGGCGACGCATCAAGGGTGGCACCGGTGGACAAACTCAGTGTGGTGCTGACGGTCATTCTCGCCGCCATTTTCCTGCACGAGAAGCTGACGCTGAAATCCGTTCTCGGCTGCGCGCTCATCGCCGCGGGGACGCTGCTGATGCTCTAGGGCTCGTAGATGAACTCAATGGTGTCAAAGTCTTCCCCGTAGACCCAGAAGGTGAGTACGTCTGTGGTCCCGACACCGGTTAAAAATTCCGCACTGCTGATGAAGTTCTCTTCCGCTCCGGTAATTTTGCCGCCCTTGTACAGCAAAACCTTCACCAGACCAAAAGTCGAGAGGTCTTCCGCCACCTGCTTGACGGTGATGTAGAGTTCATCGTCCTGAAGGCTGTAATCTACCATTTCCACGGCGTCGCGTGTGCCTGTCAGGAAGGAGTCCTCCTGCGCGAGGGCGCGGACGTCATATTGATTCGCGCTTACATCGTTGTCAAACATGTACTCAAAATAGTTTGTCTCGCCGGCGGTCAGGGTGATGGTATCAGACTCTTTTTCCAGCACGCTGCCGGAACTGTCATAGGCGATATAGTCGCCTTCCACCGTGACGTTCTGTTTGGCGAGTACTTTGTGAATAATGTAGACGCCGCCGAGAGAATTTGGAATGATAGCGCGATCCACGACATCGTAATAGCTGTTGGAGTCATAGTTTTCCGACGGTGACGCGGCGGACGCGGCTGTGCCGGAAGCGGGGGCTGTTGCGGCGGCTGTAGCGGCAGCTGTTGCGGGGGGAGCCGTTTCGGAAGGTTTTGTTCCGGCGGCTGTCTGAGAAGCGGTTGTCTGCGCGGCAGTGGTTTCGGCTTTCGTGGTTTCGGCGCTTTGTGTCGTCGTGTCCGGCAGCGAGGAGGATTCGCCCTCCAAAACCTGCGGGCCGCTGTCTGCGACTGCCCCGCAGCCCGAAACCGTGATGCCCAGACATAGCGCGCACGCGAGTGTCAGTGCTTTTGCTCTGTAGGATGCTTTCATGATGTTTACCTCCGTTTCGGGGCGTGCCCCTTTATTCTCTTCTATCATACCATATCGAAACGGCAGGTTATAAATTTGGATTCCATACAAAACGGGCTTCCCTTTGAGAAGGGGAACCCGTTTTTTCAGAGCTCGAGCGCCTCGCGAATCGCCGGGTCCGCCATTCTGCAGACGCCGCGTTCGCGGTACTGTTCGTTCATGCTGTCGATTTCAAAGATGATCTTTTTGCATTCGTCAAAATCCCCCGCTTCGTACAGCACATCCAGCAGGCAGCAGTACAGTTCCTGACGCTTGTCAAGATAGGGGAAGGTATCATGGTAGCGCTCGCAGACAGCGATTGCCTCCCGCAGCGTTTCGGCGGCTGCGTCATACTCCCCGTGATAGTAAAAACAGTTTGCCGTGGGGATCATCACAATGTCCACGCGCTCCAGATCCGTCGGGAAGACCGTCTCCGCGAGTTCCCGCGCCCGCGCCGTCAGAAGTCTCGTGCGGGTGAGATTCTTCCGCGCCAAAGTGCAGTACCACGCCCCGGTCATGAGCAGATAACAGCGGTTGGGGGCGTCCTCGGGCTCGGTTTCCTCCACGCGTTTTGCGGCCTTTCGGAGCAGATCGCGCGCCCTCGCGTGCTGACGCGGCACACCCCGCAGCAGTACCCCCGCGAGGGAAATCTCGTATTGAGAGAGATACTCGCGCGCGAGCGGTTCGCCGGAGCATTCCATTTCCCGGATAGACTGCTCGATGGAGTCAATCAGCTTTTGCAGGTATTCCTTTTCCCGCTCGGTCTGGGCGGCGTAATTGCCGTCGAGGAGCGTGTCGTAATACGTGCCGAGAATGTCGTAACAGACCGCTCTTGAAAAATGCCCCCCGCGGGATTTCGTGTAGTTTTCCGCCGCGTCCAGAATCACGCGGATGCGCGCGGAATCGGACATTCCGCTGTAAATTTCCGCGAGCGTTTTGAGCCTGCACATGACGAAACTTTGCGGCTCGTCCCACGGCCACTCCGAAACGGTCTGCGCGATGACGGGATGTACCCGGATTCTTTCCCCGCCGTAAATCCACCCGTCCCTTTCCAGCGTCCTCAGCGTCTCGCCCGTCATATCAGGGAAGAAACGGCGCAGCAGCGGTTCCTCAAGCCCGCGCGGGTCAAGCAGCGAGAGAATGTGCAGAGTCCGCTTCTGCTCGCGCGTCATGGAACCCGCGTCAAACAGCGCGGAGAGGATTGTCGGGATGTCCGCGAAGAGCAGTTCCCCGTCTTTGTAACTCTCGATTTTTTCGTCCGAAAACCGCGAAAATCCGCGCTCCTGAATGGCGCGCAGCGCTCCCGCGGCGTCAAGATTTCCCGCCGCCATCTGTCTTGCGATGAGTTCCAGTACAAGGGTGTGCCCCTGTACCAGACGTATGATTTCCAGAAAGCATTCGCGTTCCTCCCTGGTAGCGGCTCGTCCCAGATTCAGCGAGATGAGCCGGAACAGATCCTCAGGCTGCGGGATGGCTGTGATTTCAAGAACCGCGAAGCTGTTTTTGGGCGGCTTTCTGCGCGTGCAGACCAGCGTTTCAAACCCGCAGTCAAAAATTTGGTTCAGATCTTTGGAGACCTCGCCGGTGAAGTTGTCAATCACCATCAGAACGCGCTTCCCCGCGCAGATTTTTCGCAGCGCGCCAAGCTTGCGCGGAAAGTACGCCTCCAGAGATTCGCTCTCACCTCTGTGCAGGCGGCTGAGCTGGAGCTGGAAATCGTCCGAAAAAGCGTCGCGCACGTTCTCGCCGGATTCGAGATAGCAAATCACGTCGTACGCGGTCTTGTTCTTCTGGATAAAATTTTTGGCGAGCGTGGTTTTTCCGATTCCGCCGACGCCCGTGAGAAACAGTACGGGATTGCGCGCCAGTTTTTCCCCGATGGCTTTGATTTCCCGCTCCCTGCCGACAAAATGCGGCGAAACCGCCGGGCAGCGCGGGACAACATAATCCTTCTGCAGGGTCTCCTCCCGCAGGCTTTGCAGAATCGCCTCCGCTTCCTCAGCGTTCTGAAAACGGTTCTGGGCGCTGGAGCGCAGTGTGCCGTGAAAAAATTCCGTCAGCAGCGACTGCACGGCGGGTCTGTCCGTATATTTGCGCACCTCCGCCTCGCATTCCTCAAAGGGATAGCGCGAAAAACCCCGATGTTCGCTGTCAAGGGAATGTCTGCCGAACGTGAGCCAGAAACAGAGCTCTCCCAGCGCGTACAAATCCGTCTGCGGTCCCAGAATTTTCCCCGTATAGGGGTTGCGCTGTTCCGGCGCGGACCACTCCCTTGTGGCAAGGCAGTCCTCCCCGTTCTGCACCTGCTCGAAACTTCTCACGCTGTCAAAGTCTATCATCTCCACCAGCTGTGTCAGCGTGTCCTCAGGGGCGTTCTGCGGGATGAAAAGGTTTTGGGGTTTTAAGTCCAGACAAAGATACCCCGCGCTGTGGTAGTATCCTATCATCCGCGCGACCGTTTCGCAGACGGCGACGCGCTGCGGGTAGGGCAGCCGGGGGAGTTTGTCAAGTGTTTTTCCCTGAAAGCACACGACATCGAGAAACGCGGTGCCGTTCGCCTCAAAGATATGGCTGACGGGCGGCGTGGGGTTGCTCAGGCGCGCGTCCTGCCGGATTTGGTTCTGCAGTTTCCCGGCGGCGAGGAATCGCTCGATTCCCTCCCGCGTCACGGCCCCTCCGCTCGGGGTGTACTCCTTGAGAATGCAGCGAAAGTTCAGCTCCCCGTCACGGCATTGCGCGAGAAAGGCGGTTGTGGAGGCGCCTTTCCCCAGAGTCTCCACGATTCGGTATTCTCTGCCTCCCGCTTGGAGCACAGAGCCGGCTTCGAGCATGGTGTCCCTCCTTTCGCTAGTTTTCGTAGCTGACGAGCAGATAGAGTGTATCGATGGGGTCGCGGGAATTGGCGCAGTAAAAGAGCAGGCAGTCGAAGGGGTGGCGCAGATAGATTTGCGCGAAGCCGCAGGAAATCAGTGTATCATTTAACTCCTCGTAGAAATCCATCAGGTTGCCCCCGACGGCGTAGTCGTCCTCGTTCTCCGCCTCCGCGTAAAAATGGTAAAACTTCAGCAGCATCAGCGTTTTGCGCAGCAGGTCGTAGGACGCGCGCTCGCCGTTGAGAATCCGCCCGAGTGTGACGTCGTTGGGCAGCGATTCCGTAAAGCGTTTCGGCAGCGGGCGGTCCTTCACGCGCGGGGCGTTCTGGTAGCGTATGCCGAGCAGTTCCGTGACCGTCAGGCTGTTGAGGCGGTCCGGCGACAGCACGCGCTCGGGGTAATTTCTGAGGATGGTTTCCTTCACAAACGCCGTTTCCCTGAGAATCTCGCGGCGCGCCGTCTGAAACTGCTGCTCGTTGCCATAGCAGTGCGCGGAAAGATAGCGCAGGAAAGCCTCGTCGTCATCCGTTCTGAGGATGCTGCCCAGAATCTCGGAAGTGGCGGTGTGCGCGTGTTCATGGGGCACGAAGCTTTCCGCCTTTTCCAGCAGTTCCTTCACGCGCTGATAGGGCTTGTGGTGCGCGAGCGCGTAGAGAAAGACCGCGTCTATGGCGGATTTGGGATTGAACGGCAGGCTCAGAAAGTGCTTCTGGAAGAAAACGGCGGTCTCGCGCAGGTCCATTTCCAGCGCGAAGCAGAGGTCGTAGTGGTTGAGGCGGTTTACCATCCCCGGCGTCGTGCCGCGCACCCATTCCTGAACCGTTCTGGGACAGGGCTTGCCCAGAATTTCCCGGAACCGCCGCTTGACTTCCAATAGCATCAGATCCGTGTCCTGTGGCGCGCATGGAATCCCCAGTACGCGCAGGCGCTCGGCAAGCCCCTCCAGAAAGGCGGGCTCGGCGTCCAGTTCCAGCGCCCGCCTGACGCCCTCGCTGACATCCCTCGCGCTTTCGGGCTCAATGGGCTCCCCGAAACAGGTGGTTTCATAGATAAGTTCTGTGCGCTCGTCGCGCGGCAATTCCAGAAACGGTTCGGTTTTCATATGTCACAGCCTCTCTTCCCCGCCGCGGTCTTTTCCTCATTATACCACAGCGGGGGAGATTTGTCCACCCCGCGCGCGGGTTCACATGGAGCCCAGCGCCTCCAGGGACTTTTTCTCAATGCGCAGCGTCACGAGCACGAAGTAGGCGTCGTCCGCGGCGGAGAGCGAATCCTCGTCAATGGCGTCAATCTTCTCTGACCAGGTCGCGAGGCGGCTCATCCAGTCCAGATAGCTCGTCATCAGCGAGGCTACGTCATCGGTTGCGTTGTAGGTCTTCATAAAGTTGATATAGCCGTCATAAAACGCCTCATATTCGTCCATGGTTGCCTTGAAATCGGGGTTGACCAAAGAGTAGTCGCCGTTTTGTACCGCCGCTCTGGCGGCAGCGTCCGCGTCCGCGGCGGCGGCGGTTGTAGTGGTGGTGGTCGCGGCAGTGGTTGTGGTTGTCGTGGCGGTCGTGGTTGTGGTGGTCGTCTGCTCGGTTGTGGTCGTTGTGGTCGTGGTCTGCTCGGTTGTGGTTTCCGTCTGCGTGGCGGAGGCGGTGGTCGTTTCCGCCGGGGTTTCGGAAGATTCCCCGCCGCAGGCGCTCAGGGGCACGGTCAGGCAGAGCGCCGCCATCAGAATCGCCGCTTGTTTCTTTGTAGCTTTCATATCAAATCCTCCTCATGTGATCGCAAAGCCCCCGTCCGTGTTGTACGGGGCTTTCTCTGCTTCCAATATACCACAGGATTTTCGGAGGATATAAATCCCGATTCCCAGCCTTGATTTTTACGGCGGAGTGTGGTATAATAGCGGAAGGGGGTGAGGAGATGGAGCGATTGGATGGGAAAACCGTGCTTTTGGGCGTTACGGGCGGCATCGCGGCGTATAAATCCGCGGCTGTCGCGAGCGCGCTGCACAAGGCGGGAGCGCGTGTTCCGGTTGTGATGACCGAAAACGCCGCGAAGTTTATTACCCCGCTGACGTTTGAGACGCTGACAAACGAGCGCTGCGTGACCGATACGTTCGCGCGGGATTTTTCCTATGACGTGGAACATATCTCGCTCGCGAAGGCTGCGGACCTGATTCTCATAGCGCCCGCGACCGCCAATTTCATCGCGAAGGCGGCGCACGGGCTCGCCGACGATATGCTCACGACCGTGGTGCTCGCGGCAAAGTGCCCCAAACTCGTCGCTCCCGCGATGAACACCGCCATGCTCGAAAATCCCGCCACACAGCGCAATCTTGCCATGCTGCGGGATTTGGGTTTTACGGTCATTCCGCCCGCGAGCGGTGCGCTTGCTTGCGGCGATACCGGCGCGGGGCGCTGCCCCGAACCCGAGGTGCTGGAGGACTACTGCCTGCGGGAAATCGCGCGGGAGAAAAGCCTGCGCGGGGTTCGTGTGACCGTCACGGCGGGCGCGACACAGGAGCCTTTTGACCCCGTGCGGTTCATCACCAACCACAGTTCCGGGAAGATGGGCTATGCCGTCGCGCGCGAGGCGATGCTGCGCGGGGCACGGGTCACGCTGATTACCGGGAAAACCGCGCTGCGGCCTGTGCCCTTTGTTGAGACGCTGACGGTTCAGACGGCGAGGCAGATGTTTGACGCCGTGAAAGAAAATCTGCCCCAAACCGATATTCTGGTTATGGCGGCGGCGGTCGCGGATTACCGCCCGAGGGAAGTCGCCGAGCAGAAGCGCAAAAAGGGCGAGGAAACGATGTTTCTGGAGATGGAGATGACGGAGGATATTCTCACCTACGTCACGGAACACCGCCACGAGGGGCTTTTTGTCTGCGGGTTTGCCATGGAAACAGAGGATCTTTTTGAGCGCGCGAAGGAAAAGCTGCGTTCCAAGGGGCTGGATATGATTGCCGCCAATGATCTGAATGTACCCGGGGCGGGCTTTGAGGTGGATACCAATGTGGTTACGATTTTCACCCCGGATTCCGAGGAAAGGCTGCCGCTGCTGAGCAAGGCGGAGACCGCCTCGGCGCTGCTCGACGCCATAGAGAGGCAGCGAAACGTATGATTCTGACGGCGGATATCGGGAACACGACGGTCAGAATCTGCCTTGTGGAATCCCGCGCGGGGGAATATCGCGTACGCGCGGAGCAGCGTTTCCCGACGCCCGCGCCTGACGCGGCGGAACGGTTTTCGCGGGAACTGCCCCGGATTCTGAATCCTGACGCCGCCTTGGCGGACGGCGCGG
>CAYZMU010000001.1:154165-173625 GCA_964479595.1 uncultured Ruminococcus sp.
TCGCGGGAACTGCCCCGGATTCTGAATCCTGACGCCGCCTTGGCGGACGGCGCGGTTCTCTGTTCGGTCGTGCCCTCGCTCACGGGCGGGGTCCGCGAGGCGCTTGAGGGGATTCTGGGGGCTGAGGTCCGGGTTTTCACGCGCGAATGGGACATGGGGCTAACTATCGGGGTGGAGCGTCCGGAACTTCTGGGTACGGACAGATTGGCGGACGCCGCTTATGCCGCCGCGTGTTTTCCAAAGCCCCTTGTGACCGCTGATTTGGGCACCGCCACGACCCTCAATGTGGTTTCCGAGGACAACTGCTTTTTAGGGGGCGTGATCGCGGCGGGTGTTTCCACCATGCTTTCGGCGCTCTCTTCGAATACGGCGTGTCTGCCCGCCCCTGAGCCGCGCGTTCCGCTGTCGGTCGTCGGCGCGGATACCGCAAGCGCCATGTGCTCCGGCGCTTTTTACGGAACCGCCGCGCTGCTCGAGGGGCTTTTGGCGCGGATTGAAAACGAGCTGGGCTCAAAACCCGCTGTCATTCTGACGGGCGGATTTTCCGGGCGCGTTTCCCCGCTCTGCCGTTTTGCGCACAGTCTGGAGCCTGAGCTTTTGCCGCGCGGGCTCGCCTATCTCTATGATCGGAATTTCTAGCGCAAAAAAAGAGCGTATCGTTCGCTGCCCCGAAAAGGCAGGAACAATACGCTGCGGAGTGATGCGTCCCTAAAGGGACACCATGAAAAAAGGGGGATTCGGGAGCGGCGTAAGCCTCCCGGAACGAAAAGATCAAACGGAAGCGCCGGAAACCTTTCCCGCGCGCACGGGATTGTAGGAGAACCGCGCCAGAGCCTGCCGCAGACGTTCCTCGTCCGCGCCGCTTTGCGTTTCGGCCTCAAGCTGTATGGGGCGCTCGCGGTCCAGCGTGAAGATGCCCATAATGGACTTGGCGTCAACCGCGTAGTTGCCGACCGTAAGCTGCGCCTCAAAGGGGAAATGCGTCATGATGTTGACAAATTCCATCACATCGTTGATTTCCGGAAGATAAACTGTCATGACTGACATAGAAATTCCCTCGCTTTCAAAAATCAAGGAAGAAATTCGCGGACACGGTGTGAAACCGTTCGCGCGGCGGGGCATTGCCCTCGCCCTTTATGTCTACTATACCACAACAGAGAGCGTTTGTCAAGGAATTTCGCGCTTTTTTGTAGAAGTGAACGATTTTTTTCCGCGCTTGCGGGAAACTTTTTTCATGGCACACAAATTGTAAGAGTTGCACAACTGAACGTGCTTCATTTTGTATATATTGCACAGAGGACGAGGGATGAAACAGTTCTATATCGCCACGCTCGGCTGCAAGGTCAACCAAACGGAGAGCGGCGGGCTCGCAAAACTCCTGATCGACGCGGGCTGGTCTCTTTCCGCGCCCGAACAGGCGGACGCCATCCTTGTAAACAGCTGCGCGGTGACTGCGGAGAGTGTGAAAAAAGCGGGGAAACTGCTGCGTTCGCTGCGCCGAAGAAACCCGGCGGCACGCATTGTCCTGACGGGCTGCTGGCCGCAGGCGTTTCCCGATGATACCTTCCCCGAGGCGGATTTTGTCACCGGGACGCGCAACCGCGCGGACGCGGTTTCGTGGATTCTGCGGGGCGGGGAGGAAAAAAAGGCGGTCTGCCCCTTTGACGGAACGGAGGATTTTCCCGCGCTGCCCGCCGCGGACACGAGCAGAACCCGCGCGTTTCTGAAGATACAGGACGGCTGCGGGCAGTACTGCAGTTATTGTGTCATTCCGTACGCGCGGGGGCGATGCCGATCCATGCCGCTTGAGAGACTCAGCGACGAGGCAAGGCGGCTCGCGCAGGCTGGGTTTCGCGAGATTGTTCTGACGGGAATCAATCTGGGGTTTTACGGCGTGGAAAACGGCGCGACGCTCGCGGACGCTGTGTCTGTCTGCGCGGAAAACCCCGGAATCGCGCGGGTGCGGCTGAGCTCGCTGGAACCCGAACGCGTGGACACTTTTCTCCTTGACGCGCTCAAAGGCTGTGAGAAATTCTGCCCGCAGTTTCATCTCTCGCTGCAAAGCGGCTCGGACACGGTTTTGGCGCGCATGAACCGGCGCTACACCGCGCGTGATTACGAGGATTTGGCGGGGGAGATCAGGCTGCGATTCCCCGGCGCCGCGCTGACTACTGATGTCATTGTGGGTTTTCCGGGCGAGACAGACGAGGAATTTGCGCAGACGCTCGCTTTTGTGAAACGTCTGCGCTTTCAGAAGATTCATGTTTTTCCCTTTTCTCCGCGCGAGGGCACGAAGGCGGCGGATATGCCGGATCAGGTTCCGCCGCGGGTAAAGCGGGAAAGAGTCCGGGCGCTCACAGCGGCCGCGGATGAACTGCGCCAATCCTATTTTCGGAGTCTGGTCGGGGAAAACGTCCGTGTTCTGATAGAGGGCGGCGATGAGAAACCGATGCGGGAATTTTCGGGGCATACCGAAAACGGCACCCCCGTGCGGATTTTTTCTCAGATCCCGCGAACCGGGCTGCGCAATCAGATTATCGATGTCAGAATTGATTCATACGGCGAGGACAGCTGCCGCGCCGCGCTTTAGAGAACAGAGGGAGGAAGATTTCATGCCGGTCTATCGGATTTATACAGAAAAGAGAGCGGAATTTGCCACGGAAGCGAAGGCTCTGCTCGCGGATTTGCGCACAGCCCTGCGGCTCGACGTGCTCAATGTGCGGATTCTCAACCGCTATGACGCCGACCATATCTCGCGGGAGGATTTCAAGGCGGCCGTACCGACGGTTTTTTCAGAGCCCGCCGTGGATTCCGTGTATGACAAACTGCCGCTGCTTTCCAACAAGGAGCGGATTTTCGCCGCGGAATATCTGCCGGGGCAGTTTGACCAACGGGCGGATTCCTGCGAGCAGTGTATCCAGATTCTCAACGGCAAGGAGCGCTGCAGGGTGCGCCACGCCAAGGTCTACATTCTCTCCGGGCAGATTTCCGACGCGGATTTTGAGCGTGTGAAAGCCTATCTGATTAACCCCGTGGACAGTGTGGAAGCGTCGCTGGAGGAACTTGAAAGTCTGGACACGCAATACGATTTGCCCGAGACAGTGGAGACGCTCCACGGCTTCTGCGAGATGGATAGAGCGGGCAGGGAGCGTTTTCTGGAAAACTACGCGCTGGCGATGGATATGGACGATCTGGCTTTCTGTCAAAGCTATTTTCGCGACACCGAGCGGCGCGACCCCACGATTACGGAAATCCGCGTGATTGACACCTACTGGAGCGACCACTGCCGCCACACCACATTTCTGACCCAGATAGACAACGCCGAGATTGAGCCGCCCTATATTCAGAATGCGTACGACGCGTATCTTCGCGTCAGAAAGGAACTGGGGCGCGGGAACAAGCCCGTCACGCTGATGGATTTGGCGACAGCCGCCATGCGCAAGCTCAAGGCGGACGGCAAACTCTCCGCGCTCGACGAGAGCGAGGAAATCAACGCCTGTTCGGTCAAAATCAAAGTCGAGACCGATTCGGGCACGCAGGATTGGGTGCTGATGTTCAAGAACGAGACGCATAACCACCCGACGGAGATAGAGCCTTTCGGCGGTGCGGCGACCTGCCTCGGCGGCGCGATTCGCGACCCGCTGTCAGGGCGTTCCTACGTGTATCAGGCCATGCGCGTGACGGGCGCCGCCAACCCGCTTGTGCCGGTTTCGGACACCATGCCGGGGAAACTGCCGCAGCGCAAAATTACGATTGGCGCGGCGAACGGCTACAGCTCCTACGGCAATCAGATAGGCCTCGCGACGGGGCACGTCAGTGAGATTTATCACCCCGGCTACGCGGCGAAACGCATGGAAATCGGTGCGGTGCTGGGCGCCGCTCCCGCGGAAAATATCCGCAGGGAAGCGCCGGTTCCGGGAGATGTCATCATTCTTCTGGGCGGAAAAACCGGCAGAGACGGCTGCGGCGGCGCGACGGGCTCCTCCAAGTCCCACACGCTCAGTTCGCTGACCAGCTGCGGCGCGGAGGTCCAGAAGGGCAACGCGCCGGAGGAACGCAAGCTGCAGCGGCTCTTTCGCGATAAAAACGTCACGCGCCTTATCAAGCGCTGCAACGATTTCGGCGCGGGCGGGGTTTCCGTCGCGATTGGCGAGCTGACAGACGGGCTCGAGATCGATCTGAATGCTGTTCCGCGGAAGTATGACGGTCTGGACGGCACGGAACTTGCCATCTCCGAATCGCAGGAGCGCATGGCGGTGGTCGTGGCTGCCGAGGACGCGGATACCTTCCTTGAGGCGGCGGAGAAGGAGAACCTTCTGGCGACACCGGTCGCGAAGGCGACGGACACCAACCGCCTTCGGATGCACTGGAACGGCGCCGTGATTGTCGATCTCTCCCGGGAGTTTTTAAACTCCAACGGCGCGCCGAAGCATACGCGAGTGCTTGTGGAGACACCGGTCGCGGCGGCGGAGAAGGAGTCGCGCTTTGAGGACACGCCGGAGGGCTGGGCGGAACTGATGGGCAGTCTCAGAATCTGCTCGCAGAAGGGGCTTGTGGAGCGCTTTGATTCCACTATCGGCGCCGGTACGGTTCTCATGCCGTTCGGCGGCGCGTATCAGCTCACCCCCGCGCAGGCGATGGCGGCGAAAATCCCTGTGCCGCGCGGAGAGACCACGACCTGTTCGATTATGGGCTGGGGCTTTGATCCGGAGCTTTCGGAGCGTTCGCCGTTTCACGGGGCGCAGCGCGCGGTTATCGAGTCCGTCGCGAAAGTGCTGGCGGCGGGCGGCTCGCGCGAGCGGATGTGGCTCACCTTTCAGGAGTATTTCCCGCGTACGCGCAACGACCCGCGGCGCTGGGGAAAGCCCTTCGCGGCGCTCTTGGGGGCGTTTCAGGCGCAGATGGAGCTTTCCTGCGCGTCCATAGGCGGCAAGGATTCCATGTCGGGCTCTTTTGAGTCGGTGGATGTTCCCCCGACACTCGTTTCCTTCGCGGTGTCTGTGGCGGACGCGCGGCGGGTCATCAGCGCGGAATTCAAAGCGGCGGGCGACACGGTCATTCGTCTGGCGCCGGAATACAGCAGTCAGGGTCTGCCCGACTGGGCGAGCGTGCGCGCGTGCTTTGACCGCCTGGAGGAGCTGATTTCCTCGGGCAGGGCAAAGGCTGTCTGGGCAGTCGGCGCGGGCGGTGTCGCGGAGGGCATCGCGAAGATGGCGTTCGGGAATCATATCGGGTTTGAGTTTTCCAAGCGCCTGCCCGAAAATATCCTCTTTTCGTCTTTTGCCGGCTCTTTTCTGGTGGAACTGGACGGCCCGGCGCGACAGGGCGAGGAAGGAATCGGGCGCACGAACGCGGCGTACAAAATCTTCAATTTCTCCGACACCATCAGCCTTGACCACCTGCAGAAAACGTGGGAAGGGCGTCTGGAATCCGTTTTCCCCTGTAGAATCAAGACTGCCTTTTCCACCATTGAGGCGTACAAGTACGAGGCGAAAGAGCGCCCCCGTCCGGTGATTCGCTACGCCAAGCCCCGTGTGGTGATTCCGGTGTTCCCGGGTACGAACTGCGAGTATGACACGGCGCGGGCGTTTGAGCGCGCGGGAGCGGTGCCGCAGGTGCTGGTGATTCGGAATCTCTCGCCGCGCGCGCTGGAGGATTCCGTTTCCGCGGCGGTTACGGCGTTTCGCAACGCGCAGATGATTATGATTCCCGGGGGCTTTTCCGGCGGGGACGAACCGGACGGTTCGGGAAAATTCATCACCGCGTTTTTCCGCAACCCGCAGGTCGCGGAGGCGGTCAACACTTTGCTGCAGCAGCGTGACGGGCTGATGCTCGGCATCTGCAACGGCTTTCAGGCGCTGGTGAAACTCGGACTTGTGCCTTTCGGGGAGATCCGCGAGATGACGCGGGACGCGCCGACGCTGACGTTTAACACCATCGCACGCCACCAGAGCATGATGGTGACCACGCGGGTTGCCTCCAACAAATCCCCGTGGCTGCAGCTTTGTGAGGTGGGACAGACGCATTGTGTTCCGATTTCGCACGGCGAGGGGCGGTTTATCGCCTCGGAAACGCTTTTGCGGCGCATGGCGGAGAACGGGCAGATCGCCACGCAGTATGTGGATTTTTCCGCGCGCCCGACCATGGATATCCGCTTCAATCCCAATGGCTCCGCTGACGCTGTCGAGGGAATCACCTCTCCGGACGGCAGAGTGTTCGGCAAGATGGGACACAGCGAGCGCGCTGGGGCGTTTGTCTGCGCGAATGTCCCCGGGGAAAAGGACCAGAGGATTTTCGAGAGCGGTGTATTGTATTTTTCGTAGAAAAAGCGACAAAATCCGGATAGTGTTAGTTTTTCCTCCTGTTGCTGGGCTATGAACCCGGATTGTAAAAGATAGTGCAGATAACAAAAGGGCTTTCCGCTTTTACGGAAGGCCCTGATTCATGCTGCCGGTCTGATAGCCGTCCAGATTCAGTGTGACGTAGCGAAACCCCAGTTCATGGAAGTACGCCGAGACGTCTTTTACATGGCTTAGCAGGAGATCCCAATCCTCAGGCGGGAGTTCGATACGCGCCAGATTTCCGTGTACGCGCACCCGCGTCTGCGCGGCGCCCAAGTCGTGCAGCTTTTCCTCCGCCTGTTCCACGAGGGCGAATTTCTCCGCGCTCAGGCATTCGCCCACGGGAAATCTTGTCGCCAGACAGGCGTTGGCGGGCTTTGCCCAGGTGTCGAGGCCCGCCTCACGGGAAAGGCGCCGAATCTCCGCTTTGGAAAGCCCCGCTTCCGCGAGAGGGCTCCTCACGCCCAGCTCCCTGATGGCCCGCGCGCCGGGGCGAAAATCCATGCCGTCGTCCGCGTTCGTGCCGTCCGCCAAAATGGGAAACCCCCGTTCCCGCGCCAGCGCAAATAGCCGCGAAAAGAGCACTTTTTTGCACAAATAGCAACGGTTTGCCGGATTCTTGTCAAAGCCCTCAATCGCGAACTGATCGATCTCGGCAATGATTTGCGGAATCCGCTCCTTCTCGCAGAACGCTTTTGCCGCGGCGAGTTCTCCTCTCTGAAAGGATGCCGCGCTCGCGGTCAGTGCGAGGACATCCCCGCCCAGAACATCGCGCGCGGTCCGCAGCAGAAAGGTGGAATCGACGCCCGCGGAGAACGCGACGGCAAGGCGCCCGCAGCCTCTTATGATTTCCCGAAGAACGCGCGCCTTCTCATAGATTTCCTCCATTTTGCCAGCACCCCCTCTCAGTATAGCACAGTGCCGCGCGTCTGTCAATCCGCACCAAAAAACGCGTTGGCGGCGGGGGAGAATTTTTATGAAATCTCTTGCAATTTCACGGCGGGTGTGGTATAATCATGCTGTAAGCTTTGACCACCTTGAGAAAGGAGTATCTCGTGAAACACTATCAAGCCCTTTTGATGGCGCTCACGCTCTGCTCGACGGTCGTTGCCGCGCCGTTTTCCGCTGTACCCGCGGCGGCGGCGGGCAGTTATGACATGAACGTTCATGTCGACCTGAGCAGTTCGGGGAAGGCCATCAGCCCCTACATTTACGGTGTCAATATGTTTGGCAACGAGAGCAACATGAAGAAGCTCACCGCGCATTCCACCCGTCAGGGCGGCAACCGCATGACCGCCTACAACTGGGAGAACAACGCCTCCAACGCGGGTTCGGACTGGCAGCACAGTTCCGACGACAATCTCTCCAAATCCAATGACCCGGGCGACTGTGTACAGACTTTCTCCAAGCAGGCGCAGGATTTCGGCATTGACTACAAGCTGACGACGGTGCAGCTGGCGGGCTATGTCGCGGCGGACAAGAACGGCACGGTCAGCGAGGAGGAAGCGGCGCCCTCGGACCGCTGGGATGAGGTTGTGCTGACCAAAGGCTCGGATTTTTCCATGACACCTGATTTAACGGACGGCAAGGTTTACATGGATGAATATGTAAACTTTATCGTTCAGACGCTCGGCGACGCCTCCAGCCCGACGGGCATGCAGGCCTACAGCCTTGACAACGAGCCCGCGCTTTGGAACCACACGCATTCCAGAATGCACCCGCAGCCGGTGGGCGTGACGGAATTGCGGGACAAGTCCGTGGAAATGGCCAAGCGCATCAAGGCGATTGACCCCAAAGCGGAGGTGTTCGGTCCCGCACTTTACGGCTATACGGCGTTTGACCACCTCTCCGACGATGACAACAATCATGAATGGGAGACGCTGAAGGCGCAGACCGGCTATCACTGGTATCTGGACTACTATCTCGACGAGATGTCCAAGGCGAGCACCGAGGCGGGCACACGCCTGCTGGATGTTCTGGATATCCACTACTATTCCGAGTCCGCCCGTGTCGGGGCTGAGGACAGACTCCAGTCCGTGCGCACGCTCTACGAGAAAGATTTCGCGGAGAACAGCTGGATTGGGCAGTACTGCCAGGAAAATATCCCGATTCTGCCCACGATTCAGAAATCTATTGACACCTATTATCCCGGTACGAAGCTTGCCATCTCCGAATACAACTTCGGCGGGGAAGATGACGTTTCCGGCGCGATTGCGCAGGCGGAGGCTCTGGGCTGCTACGCCGACGCGGGCGTTTACTACGCGGCGATCTGGGGCGGCGGCGGCTACATTTTCTCCGGCCTCAACCTCTACACCAACTATGACGGCAATGGCGGCTGCTTCGGCGATACGTTGATTCCCGCGACCACGCAGGATGTCTCCCTTTCGAGCACTTATGCCGCCGTGAACGCGGGCGATACTTCCGAAGTCACGGTTATGGTGACCAACAAGAGTGCCACGGACGCGGAAAACCTCACCATTTCGCTGGACGGCGCGCAGAAAGACTATCAGTCCGCGGCGGTTTACGCGGTCAGCACAGATTCCACGGATATTCATCTGATTGACATTGCGGATGTGAAGGACGCGGCTGTCAATGTCACGCTTCCGGCGTATTGCGCGGCGATGATTGTGGTTTCGGACGACGCCAACGCGTTTGACGGGCTGGATATCTACGACCCGAATGTCAAAACCGAGCGCAGCGTGGTCTTTGACGACCCGATGTCCATGGTCGGTTCGGATGACTTCATTGAAATCCCGATTGAGGACCCGGAGCATCTTGTGAGAATTGAGGTCACGGCGGACGTCGTCTCGACCTTGGGCTCTTCCTGGGGGACCGCGGGCTGTGAAATCTGCGCGAATGTTGAGGACGCCAACGGCGAAGGATTCTGGTCCTATAAAGACTATACCCTCGGCTTGGGAACGGGGGTGACCGCGAAGATTGAGTTTGACGGCACCTTCGGGAAGCCCACCAGCGATGACCCCAACGCTGCGAGGGAGGATGTTCCCGCGACGGTGGCTGACGGAAAAGTGCAGCTGCAGCAGTGGTGGGAGAGTAGCGAGAAAAAGCAGAGTGATCAGGATCCCGCGGACCTCACGGTCACTTACACCAAGGTGGAGGTGTTCTATTCGCTGGACGGACAGGGCACCGAGGCGCTTCGCGGGGATGTCAACGCGGACGGGATTTTCAACATCGCCGACGCGGTGGCGCTTTGCAGATACCTGTCGCATGATGAGGCGGTGCAGGTCTGGACTTCAGGGGACTTTGACGGAAACGGCGCGCTGGATTCGACGGATCTGACGATGATGAAGCGCGCGCTGGCAGAATACAAGGATTAAAACAGCGGGCCGCGCGGGGAAACTCGCGCGGTCTTGTCATATTTTACAGAAATTGGCGGAAACCGGGGCGTAAATTTTCCGAAAAAAGTTTGAAAAGACCCCTTGATTTTTCCGGGAAGGTGTGGTATAATGGGAGACAGGGTGGTGAGACTCTTCCTCGCTCGTCCGCACACGGAGATGTATCGAAGTGGTCATAACGAGAACGACTCGAAATCGTTTGGGCGTGATGAGCGTCCCGTGGGTTCGAATCCCACCATCTCCGCCATCTCGGGGCATTAGCGCAGCTGGGAGCGCACCACACTGGCAGTGTGGGGGTCACGGGTTCGAATCCCGTATGCTCCACTTTCCTCCCCTTCCTTGATTGGGAAGGGGATTTTTGCAATTTACGCGAAAAAAATGGCGGAAAAACTGTGCAAAACGCCGAAAATGCAAAAGCCTCCGGAGAGCGCTTGACAAGTTGTGCCGCGGCGTTGTATAATGGAGGTAATCGAAGCGCACCCGCCAAAAGGCGCGGACAAGCCGTCTCAAGAATAGCCCGTCTCAGAGAGAATGCCCATTGTGCTGTGAGGCATTTGCCGGGTTCTTCGCGGTACCACCGGGCTTTCGGCGCGCGGAGGGAATGAGTGCGCTCGGGTGGAACCGTGCGTGTTTGTCAGCAGCGGCAAACCCGTACCCCGAACAGTTTGGGACTGTTCAGGGTGCGGTTTTTTATTTTACAAGGGAGGAATCCGCATGAAGATTACATTTGAAAACGGCTCTTTGGAACGCGATGAATCCATGACCGTCTACGACGCCGCGAAAGAGGCGGGCGCGCTGACGAGGGATACCATAGCCGCGCTTGTGGACGGCAGACCAACGGATCTGACCGCGCAGCTTTGCGGGGATGCGGAGGTGAAACTGTTAACCTTTGAGGATGAGGAAGGCAGAAAGGTTTTTGAGCACACCGCCGCCCATATTCTGGCACAGGCTGTCAAACGGCTCTACCCCGACGTTCGCCTGACAATAGGGCCCGCTATTGACCGCGGATTCTATTACGATTTCGATTCGGACGAACCGTTTACAAACGAAACCCTCACGGCGCTTGAGGCGGAAATGAAGAAGATTGTCAAGGAAAACTTAAGGATTGAGCGCTTTACCCTCCCGCGTGAGGAGGCCGTGGCACTTATGACAGAGCGCGGCGAGCCCTATAAGGTGGAACTTATCAACGAACTGCCCCCCGACGCGACCATCAGCTTTTATAAGCAGGGCGAGTATGTGGATCTCTGCACGGGGCCGCACCTCTTTGCCACAGGGCTTGTCAAGGCGTTCAAGCTGACTTCCGTCACGGGCGCGTACTGGCGCGGCGACCAGAACAACAAGATGCTCAAGCGCGTCTACGGTGTCGCGTTCCCGAAGAAGGAACAGCTCAAGGAGCACCTCGATATGCTCGAGGAGGCGAAGAAGCGCGACCACAACAAGATAGGGCGCGAACTGCAGTATTTCACCACCGTGGATTACATCGGTCAGGGGCTGCCGATTCTGTTGCCCAAAGGCGCGCGCGTGATTCAGCTGCTGCAGCGCTGGGTCGAGGACGTGGAGCAGGCGAAGGGCTGCCAGCTGACCAAGACGCCGCTTTTCGCGAAGAAGGAGCTCTACCAGATTTCCGGCCACTGGGACCACTATCTGGACGGAATGTTCGTGCTGGGCGACCCGAACGATGACAGCAAGGAATGCTTCGCGCTGCGCCCGATGACCTGCCCGTTCCAGTATCAGGTCTATCTCAACCGCCAGCGCTCGTATAAGGAGCTGCCCATGCGCCTCACGGAAACTTCCACGCTCTTCCGCAACGAGAACAGCGGGGAAATGCATGGCCTGATTCGTGTGCGACAGTTCACCATTTCCGAGGGACACTTCATTCTGCGGCCTGACCAGCTCGAGGACGAGTTCAAATTCTGTCTCGAACTCGCGGAGTATATGCTCGACACCGTGGGACTGCTCGAGGACTGCACCTTCCGTTTTTCGCAGTGGGACCCCGCCAACCCCGACAACAAATACGAGGGCACCGCGGAACAGTGGGACGCCGCGCAGGCCGCCATGCAAAAGATTCTCGACGACATCGGGCTTGACTACACCATCGGTTTTGACGAGGCGGCTTTCTACGGCCCGAAGCTCGATATTCAGTACAAGAACGTCTTCGGCAAGGAGGACACACTGGTCACAATTCAGATCGACATGCTGCTCGCGGAGCGCTTCGGGATGTACTATATCGACAAGGACGGCCAGAAGAAGCTGCCCTACATCATTCACAGGACATCCTTGGGCTGCTACGAGCGCACGCTGGCGTATATGCTCGAGAAATACGCGGGGGTGCTGCCGCTTTGGCTGGCTCCTGAGCAGGTTCGGCTGCTGCCCATCGGCGAGGAGCATATCGCCTTTGCGCAGGCGTTTGCGGACCGCTGTGCCGCCGCGGGCATGCGCGTGACAGTGGACACCAAAGAGGACAATATCGGAACGAAGATTAAAAACGCGCGTCTGGAGCGGATTCCGTATATGTTCATTATCGGCGACAGAGAGGTCAGGGAACAGGGTGTGACGGTGCGCTCGCGAAAAGAGGGCGAACTCGGGATGATGCCGCTGGATACGATTTTTGAGAAGCTTATGAAGGAAATCACCGAAAAGGCGAAATAAACAAAGAAAAGGCAGGAGATTGAAAACTCCTGCCTCATTTTTTGTTTCCGAATTATTTGGGCGACGCCTCGTTGGCCTGAATGCCGCCTGTTTCGTAGAAGTAACGCTCCACCGCGAGGCTCGCGCCGGCGAGGAAAGCGTTGTCCCCGGCAATCGCGCTGCGCTCCACCGTGATGCGATCGCTGAGCGCGGAAACCTTGGATTGAAGCACCTCCAGAATCTGATCAGAGAACATGAAATTCTGAAGAATCACGCGCGGGGCGTTCTGGGTGATGCTGTTGTTGTAAATGAGTGTCGCGAGCTTGTCCAAAACGTCATTGACCACGCCGCAGACCTGCCCGTCGTTCGCCGCGTAGGCCTCGTTAATCTGCTCGACTGTGCGGTCGCCGCCGCAGGCGTTGCGAATCTTGCCGAGCACCGCCGCGCGGGAGAGTTCCGCGTGAACCGAACCGTCCGGATAGCCCTCCGCCGACGCGCCGCCGGGCTGAACGATATAGCTGTCGATTGCGGCGGTGTTGCGCCCGAGATCAAGCAGCGTCGCCTCTGTTGTCACCGCGCTGTGATAGACCTCTCCGGAGCAGAGAATGAGCTCGCCGCCGTTCCCGATGGTGGTGTGGTTGACATTCGCGAGCCCGAACAGCTCCACGGAATTGCCGCAGCAGGCAGGAATGCTCAGTTCCATCTCCAGCAGATAGCCGAGCTTGTCAAAGGAAACTGAACCGTCCTCCTGGACAACGCCGCGCATCTGCTTCCAGCGCTCCGGCGCGATGGCGACGCCGAGCCCCAGAACCTGCTTGGAATTGAGGGTATTTTTCTTCAGAAGTTTTTCGCAAGTCTTCACCAAAAAGCTGATAATTTCTTCCTGTTCCGTATCCGCGGTGATTTCCATGTACGCCTTGTCGCCCGCTTCATTCGCGAGATTGGCAAGCCCTACGCTGATATGATGCTCCGTAATCGCCGCGCCCAAAACATAGCGGTAATCCGGGTTTATCCGGATCATGGTCTTTCTTCTGCCCTTCTTCTTGGGCTCATCCGGCTCAGGGGAGGGCGCGGAACCGCACATATCCTCCAGAATGCCCTGCTGAATCATCTGGTTCGTGATGATAGTTACAGCGGCGCGTGTGAGCGCGAGCTGATTGGCAATATCAACTCTCGCGAGCATCCCCGACTGACGAATCGCCAGCAGAATCTGCTTTCTGTTGCGCCGCTTCAGGTCAAGTTTGCTGATGCCTTTTGTTTCCATGGTTCATTCTTCCTCCATTGGCAAATCTTTAGGGTATCACTAAATACCCTTTATTTTAATTATAGCCACCAATTATTACGGAAAGATGAATATTTCATGAACAAACGGCGAAAAGCGAAAACATTTTCGTCAGACATTTTCCAAAACAGGGCTCAGGAACTCTCGTCGGAATCGCCCTGCGCCTTCTTGTTTTCCAGCGCCGCCTCGATGGTCGCCTCAATATTCGCGCTCGGCACAATCACCGGCGCGGTGCAGTCGTCAATCATCGCCAGCATATGGGGGACAATCTGCGGGTCGAGCTGCGTGCCGCTGACGCGTTTCAACTCCGCGACAATCTCCTCCGCGGACATGGCGGCACGGTAGCAGCGGGTGCTGCTCATGGCGTCATATGTGTCCGCGACCGCGATAATCCGCGCCTCTTGCGGGATATCCTCACCGGCCTTGTGCTCGCAGTATCCGTTGCCGTCGTAGCGTTCGTGGTGGTAGCGCGCGCCTTCCTCAATCCCCTTGATGGCGGTGAAGTTCTGCAGAATATTTCCCCCGATGGCGGGGTGCGTGCGGATGACATCCATCTCCGCCGGGGTCAGCTTGCCGGGCTTATTGAGAATCTGGTCGGGAATCCCGATCTTGCCGATGTCGTGCAGCAGCGCGATGTAGTAAATGCGTTCCTGCTCGCTCTTGGGCATCCCCATGCGCCGCGCCAGCTCTCTGGAATAGGCGGCGACACGCAGCGAATGCCCGGTTGTGTACTTGTCTTTCGCGTCAATGGTGCCGGCAAAAGTCTTGAGCGACTGCTCCACAATGCGGCGGTATTCGTCCTGTCTGCGCCTTGCCACTCTCAGCCGCAGCGAGGCTATCAGCGCGACAATCCCGCCGACCAGCACGAGCACCGCTGTCAGCAGAATCCCCCAGAACAGCGGATATTCCCACAGCCGCTTCGCCTTTTCAAAGGACAGTTCCTGCGTGCGCTCCCGCTCGGGGTGCTGCGTGTCGAAAACCCGCACACGAAACGTGTAGTTCCCGCCGGGGAGGTTTGTGTAGCTGACGCTTTCGCTGGAGCGCCCCTCAAGGATGGTCTCGGAGGTGTCAAAGCCCTCGAGCTGATAAGCGATGGTGAAATCGGAGCTGCCCGAATACGTCAGCGCCGCGAAATCGATGGTGATACGCCGCGCGTTTCCGGCGATTTTGAGCCCGTCCCGCTCATCTGACCGCGTGCCGTCCACCCAGATTCCGCCGACATCGACCATCGGAATCGGTTTCTGCGTTCCCTCAAAGCCGAACACACTGACGCCGGCGCGCGTGGAGATAAAGAGCGTGCCGCTTTCCGCGTCAAGGCAGTTCCAGGTGTTCGCGCCCAGAGAGCCCGTGAGCCCCTGCACGAAACTGAAGGTGCGGGCGCTGGTGAATTCCCCGCTGAGCAGTGTTTCCTTGTCCAGCGCGATAATGCCGTTGTTCTGCAGCAGCCAGAGTTTCCCGTCATAGTCGTAAAAATCGAAAATGCTGCCCGCGCCGCGGTGGAAATTCTCCAGCTTGCGGAAGTCGCTTCTGTCCCAGTAGTAGAGGTTGCTCCCCGCGCTGATAAAATACCCGCTGCCGTCGGTGTTCGCGAGCATTCTCAGCACCACACCCTCTTCCAGATGCTCGCGGAAGCCGTAGTTTGTAATTTTGCCGTCTTTGAGCGCGTAAATGCCGCCGCCGTCGCTGCCCATGTAAAGTGTGCCGTCGGTATCCTGCGCCAGACAGAGTATCGCGGAGACTTCGAGCCCCTCATTGGCTGTATAGGAGGCGGTGACCGAATCCCCCGAGATGATATTGAGCCCTTCCTGTGTCGCCGCGGCGAAACTGCCGTCGTTCAGCTGCACGATTTCGCGAATCAGGTTGCTGACCATGCCGTCTTTCGTGGTAAAAGTTTTGACACTTTCTGTTTCGGGGTCATAGCGCACCGCGCCGTAGTCGGAATAGGTCGCGAGCCAGACATTGCCCGCGCTGTCCGTCATCACGTGGCGGATGCGCATCCCGTCCATCATTTCCGTGAGCGCGTTTTCCCGCTCTTTTTCGTCCGAATCCAGAATCAGCAGCCCGCCGTCGTGCGCGATGTAGTATTCCCCGTTCGCGACGGTCACGGCGTTCACCGCGATATCCGAGAGATCTGTTTGCGCGCCAAGCTCCCGTATGCAGCCCTCCGCGTACTGAATGATGCCGTAGCTTGAGGAGGCGAACCAGAGGTTGCCCTCGTAGTCCTTGACCGCGTCGTTGGTGGGCATATTGCGGTTGGTGTCGTCCTCCATGAGCAGGCTGCCCTCTTGGTCCAGCAGCGCGAAACCGTGCTCTCCGCAGACTAAGATGGTCCCGTCCTGCGCGACTGTGACGCGGTTGTGCGTGAAAATGTCGCCCGTGCTGAAATGCTCGGTGTCATATGTGCCGTCGCTTTCAAAGCGCAGCACCGCGAGTTCGTTTTCGGAAGAGCCGATATAGATATCGTGGTTTTCGTCCGTGCCGACGCAGTAGACTTCCGCGTCGGGGAAGATTTCGTCCGCGAGCGGGGTGGGCACACCGTCCTTTACGACCTCGCATCTGCCGCCGTTCATGGCCGCCCAGACTTTTCCGGTGGGGTCGCAGGCGATGGAATAAACCGTCTCGCCCGCGAGCGCGGGGTCGTCATAGACCTCAATGGCGCCGTCCACGATTTCCCCCATTCCGGAGGTGGATGCGATATAGATTCTGCCGTCCGCGGCGCTCTCCGCGAAATCCCGCACACAGAGGAATGAATAGTCCCCGGGGCTTTGAATGTGCGTAAAAGCGGCGTTTTCATAGAGAAAGACGCCCGCGTCGTTGGTCCCGACCCAGAGCCGCCCTTTGGAATCCTCAAAAAGCGAGCGAATGGACGAGGACGAGAGCGAGCCATCCGTGCTGTAATTGCGGAAAGTCGTGCCATCGTAGCGAATCAGCCCGCCATAGCTGCCAATCCACAGATAGCCGTCCGATGTCTGCAGCACAGCGTTCGCTTCCCCCGTCGGCAGACCGTTTTGCTCGTTATAAATGGTTTTGACGTAAGGCAGGCTCTCAGACGCGGAAACCTCAGCGCGCGCGGGCAAAGCGAAGAAAAGCGCGCAGAGGAAGGGGGCGGCGGCCGCCGTCGCGCGGAGCAATCGAGTAAATGTTTTCATTTATAACCTCTGTGATGAATAGATTGGGAAGCGGCGCACAAAGGCCGCATTCCCCCTCTATAACTATACCACAACGCGCGGCTGTTGTCAAGAGAATTTCTCAAAGCTTATAATAGTCGCGCATGGGGACAAACCCCGCGCTCTCGTAAAGCGTGCGCGCCGAATCGGTGCTTTCGAGATAGATTTTCCCCGCGCCTTTTCTCTTCGCGTCCGCTGTCAGAAAGTTCAGCACTTCCCGCGCGACGCCGTCTCCGCGCGCTTTGGGAACGGTATAAATATTCATGAGGTATCCGTTTAACCCGCCGGGATTGTCGGGGGAGGGGAGTTCGTACTGATAGCAGATGCCGCCGCAGCCGACGATTTCCCCCGCCTCATTTATCGCGAAACAGGCGGTGTGGAGCCCGTCGCTGAGATGATCTTTGTAATAGGCGGTGTTGCCTGCGCGCAGGGCTTCCCAGTCGGGGTTCGGAAATTCCGCGAAAACTTCCCGCAGCACGCGCATACGCCACTCCACCAGCAGTGCCAGATCCTCAGAATCCGCTCTGCGTACCGTGATTTCCATGGCTCACTCCTTCATGACAACGGGCAATTGATTTGAATCTGGTTTCCCGCTTGTATTGATTGGGATTGCGGGGAGTCTGACAAAGAATTGCGGGATCATGAAATCCGTCAGATAACGGGAAAGTTCCCGCCTGATATCCGAAAGCCTGATGTCGGGATTTTCCGGCACAATATACGCCGTCATATAGCTGAGGCCGCTTTCGTCCGTGAACGCTTTTACGACCGCCTCGCGAATCCCGGCGCAGCGGGCCAGCGTGGATTCAACCTCCGCGACCTCCACGCGCTTGCCGTAAATCATTATCTGGGTATCCTTGCGCCGCAGAAAAGCGATGTTGCCGTCCGGAAGCAGATAGCCCAGATCCCCGCTGCGGTACATGGTTTCCCCGTCCGGCAGTTTCACAAACGCCTTGTTTTCCTCATCATGGTCCCCGATATAGCCCCGCGACACACCGTTTCCGAAGATGCAGATCTCGCCCTGGGCACCCACGGGCAGCTCGTTTCCGTCCGCGTCGAGAATTTTCACGCAAACATCTTTCACCGCGCGCCCGATGGGGTATGTGCCGTCCTCGAGGACGTTCTGATCGCACCGATAATAGGTGGCGCAGACGGTTGTTTCCGACGGGCCGTAGGTGTTGTAGACCGCGACTTTATCGAGCAGGCGGTCCACATAGCGCCCGCGCAGCACGTCGCCGCCGCTGATGCACAGACGCAAAGAGGGCGGCAGTTCCTCAAGGCGGTTTATCTCCTCAAGCAGATAGGGGAAGCCCGAAATCATGGTGACGCCGTGCCGCCGCACGAACGCCATCAGGTTCGTGACTGAGGATGTGTCCTTGGGGGAGGGAATGGCGATGCCCGCGCCGTTTAACAGGCTCGCGAACACTTCCTCCACGAAAATGTCAAAAGAACAGACGGAATACTGCAGCATAATGTCGCCCGGACCGTTGTGGAACTCGTTCTCAAACGCCCGCGCGTAGTGGCAGACATTGGCGTTTGTGACCGCCACGCCCTTGGGCCGTCCGGTCGTTCCGGAGGTGTAGAGCACATAGGCGAGGGATTCCGCGCGCGCCGGTGATGTGCCGTCATTGCTTTTGGCACCTGTCGCTTCCCCGTCCTGCAGCCGCAGCGGCAGCCCCTGGAGCTTTTTGACGAACGGGCGCTCTGTGAGGACAAAATCCACCCGTGCCTCCCGCATCATGGCGCGGATTCGTTCTTCCGGGAAGGACGGCTCCGCCGGGACGTACATCCCCCCGCGCCGAAGAATTGCCAGAATCGCGGCGATCATTTCCGCGCGGTGCGTCATGACCACCCCGACCGCTCTGATATGCTCCGGGAACTGGTCGGCAATTTCGCGGACCATGCCGGAAAGCTGGGCAAAACTCAGCGTGCGGTTGTTTTCGAGAATCGCGGGGCTGTCCGGAAATAACTCCACGATTTGCTGAAATTTCTTATAAATGATGTTTTCCATTTTCCCACCCTATTTCAAGAGTTTCGCGATGCCTTTCGCGGTGCGGGCTGTCGCGTCCTTGTAGTGATTCCCCGGATTCCACTCAAACTCGGTGTCTATGCCGCGCCCGCGGTAGTGTTCGGCGAGAAACAGCGTATTTTCCCCGACCGTTTGCAGCATGGGGTTTGCGACTTTGGGCTCTTTTTCACCCAGTGAGAGGTAGATTTTTTCTGGCTTTCTCAGCGGCGTGTGCGACGCGGCAAATTCCCTGAAATCCGGAAACCACAGCGAGCCCGACATACTCGCCGCGCGTGAAAAACGGTCGGTTTTGTAAAGCGCGTAGAGCGCGAACAGACCCGCGAGGGAATAGCCCGCGATAAAAAGCGATTCCGGCTCGCCTTCCAGATAAGAGAACGCAAGCGGCAGAATTTCGCTCAGCAGGAGCTCCAGATACGTGTCCGCGCCGCCTGTGCAGGGCTCGTCGTCCGCGGAAAGCGGCGGGCAGTACCATGGAGACATATCGTGGTCCCATTGCAGCTCGCTGATACAGAGCAGATGGCACGCGGGCGCCCTGGTGTTTTCCAAGGCCTCGGCGACATCCTGACCGTCCCCGGCATAATGATTCAGCACCACGAAGGGGGCGTTGGAAATTTTGGCGGGATAGAGTGCCGCGCTCTTTCCCGCGGCTTGAAACGTTATCTT
>CAYZMU010000002.1:0-5219 GCA_964479595.1 uncultured Ruminococcus sp.
CTGCACAAAGAAAGTGCCTCCGTTTTGTACGAAATGACGAAGCCTGACGCGCAGCGCGATACCTTGACAAGCGGGTCTGAAATGTGGTATAATGAGAACAAAAGAAATGGTGGGGTTTGCTGTGCGAACCAAGAAAGTTTTAAGCAGCAGCGAGAGAGTCGCGCTGGGCGGGATTACGACCGCGCTTTGTCTGGTCGTGATGTTCTTCAGCAGCGTGCTGCCCGCGCTCTATATCCTGTCGCCGATGATAGCGGGGGTGCTGCTGTATCTGCTCGCGGAGTATGTGTCGCCCAAGTTCGCGCTGCTGACGTACGTGGGCGTGAGCATTCTCTCGCTCTTTATGCTGTTTGACAAGGAAGCCGCGCTGATGTTCGTGCTGTTCTTCGGCTATTATCCCATTCTGCGGCTCAAGGTGCAGAAAATTCGCAGACCCTTTCTTCGCGTGGGTGTAAAGTTTCTGCTCTTTAATTTCTTCGCGGTGATCGATTATTTTCTGACAACCTATGTGTTCGGGCTGCCCAGTTATGAAGACACCGCGCCGTGGATGCTCTGGACGATGCTGATTCTGGCGAATATCATGTTCGCGCTCTATGATTTCAATCTCTCGCAGATGGGCAAGATGGTAAACTACTTCCTGCACAGATAGTTTAAATAAACGGAGGCGTTTTCGAATGGACACTCTCGGGAATATGCGGCGCACCTGCTGGTGCGGCGAGGTGCTCACCCCCGGGGAAACCGTCACGGTGGGCGGTTTTGTGGACACCGTGCGGAACAAGGGCGGGATCCTTTTTCTGGTGCTGCGCGACCGCACGGGTGTGGTGCAGCTGACCTTTGACGACCGGACAGACCCGGCGCTCTTTGAGAAGGCGGCGTCGTGCAGAAGCGAGTATGTGGTCATGGCGCGGGGGCTTGTGCGGGAGCGCGAGAGCGTCAACGACAAAATCGCGACGGGAAAAGTGGAAATTTACGTCAGTGAGCTGAAAATCCTCTCAAAGGCCCAGACCCCGCCGTTTGCCGTGACGGCGCAGACGAAAGTCAACGAGGAACTGCGCCTGCGCTACCGCTATCTCGACCTGCGCCGCGAGCCGCTGCAGCGAAACCTCATGCTGCGCCACCAAATCGCCAGATGCGCCAGAGATTATTTCTACGAGCAGGGCTTTCTCGAGATTGAGACGCCGATGATGATGAAATCCACGCCGGAGGGCGCGCGCGACTATCTCGTGCCCTCGCGGGTGCATCACGGGGAGTTTTACGCGCTGCCGCAGTCGCCTCAGATTTACAAGCAGCTGCTGATGGTCGCGGGCTATGACCGCTATATCCAGCTCGCGCGGTGCTTCCGCGACGAGGACCTGCGCGCGGACCGTCAGCCGGAATTCACGCAGATTGACCTTGAGATGTCCTTTGTCGACGTGGACGATATTCTGGAGATCACCGAGGGCTTCATGAAGCGGCTTTTTCACGATGTCATGGGTATGGAGCTTCAGACTCCGCTGCCGAGGCTGACGTACACCGAGGCGATGAACCGTTTCGGCACGGACAAGCCCGATTTGCGGTACGGGATGGAGATTACCGACCTTTCCGACGCGGTGCGGGATGTCGATTTCGCCGTGTTTTCCGACGCGCTCGCCGCGGGGGGTTCGGTGCGCTGTGTTACCGCGAAAGGCGCCGCGAAAACGCTCACCCGCAAGGAAATTGACAAGCTGGCGGAGATGGTGCGCGGTATCGGCGCCAAAGGGCTCGCGTACATCCGGTACGCTGAGGATACGCCCGCGTGCTCTTTCGGGAAGTTTCTAAAGCCCGGGCAGCTCGACGCCATTCTTGCCGCCGCGGGGGCTGAGAAGGGCGACGCCGTCTTTATCGTGGCGGACCGTGACTCGGTCACGCTGCCGGTGCTCGGCGCGCTGCGGGTTCATCTTGCGAAAAAGCTGGAATTGATTCCCGAGGGGGAGTATCGGCTTCTGTGGATTACGCAGTTCCCGTTCTTTGAGAAGGACGAGGAAACAGGGGAGTGGGTCGCCATGCACCACCCCTTCACCATGCCGCTGGATGAGTGCATACCGTATCTCGACACCGCGCCCGAAAAAGTTTTCGCGAAGGCGTATGACCTCGTGTTAAACGGCACGGAACTCTGCTCCGGGTCCATGCGCATTACCGATTCCGAGCTGCAGGAGAAGATGTTCCGCGCGCTGGGGCTTTCCGAGGAAGAGATTGAGAGCAAGTTCGGCTTTCTGGTCGAGGCGTACCGTTACGGCGCGCCGCCGCACGGAGGGCTTGGGATCGGGCTTGACCGGCTGACGATGACGCTCGCGGGGGCGCAGAGCCTGCGCGACGTGGTGGCGTTTCCGAAATTGCAGAACGCCCGCGAGCCCATGAGCGGCTGCCCCTCGCCGGTGGACGCGGAGAATCTTCAGGTGCTGGGCATTGCCGTAGAGGAGCGGGAGGACAGCGATGACGGCCGATGAACTGATGACGCGCGTGCGCGCGAAGATGACGGGCGACCTCAAAACGGATATGAGCTATCTGCGCGATGTCGCCTACGACCTGCAAAACGAGGAGAACGCGGAAGAACTGCTTCAGGCGGTCGCGAACTACGCGTATGAGATCATGCCGCAAAAGGACCGCGAATATATGGAGGAGCTGACGTTTTCCGGGGGCAAGCGCATGGATATGCGTTTCGGCGACGCGCTGCGCTGTGTGCGGGAAAACAAGATGTCCGAGGCGGAGGAGATTCTGGCCGGGCTCAGCGACAAGATAGCGAAACACTACGAAAACGGCGAAAAGAAGTGGTTCTGTTTCCGCAATCCCTTTGAGTACCACACCTACCGTTTCTATTACCCCGACGACCGCGATTTTGACCGTGCGCCTTTTGATTTCTCGCATTACCTGACTTTGTACGGCTATGTGCTCTTTGAGAATCACAAGACAGCGGAAGCGATTGAGGCGACAGAGCGGGGGATTCGCTTTAATCCCGTGGCGGCGGAGCCGAGGTTTGAACTGGCGGAGATTTATAAATTCACAAGCGATTCCCCCCGGCTGATAGATCAGATACGGCAGACGCTGCCGATTTGCGTCACACCCGACCGCGTGGCGCGCACGCTGGCGAATATGGGCTTTTACTGCTGCACGATCAATGAACTGCGCGACGCGGCGGTGTTTTACTTTGAGAGCCTGCGGTTTCAAAGCTCCCGCGCGGTGGAAACGGACCTGCAGGACGTCATGCGGCGCATGAAACTGATAGGGCAGAAATTCACCCCGCCCACGAGAGGACAGCGCGTGGACGCCTACGACCGCTACGGCTTAAGCCAGCCGCCCAACAGCGACCTTGTAAACCTCGCCGTGACGCTGGCGCGCAGCGCGCGGGAATACGGGCGGCCCGAGCTTGAGGCGCATTTTTACCGCGCGGCGTACGATCTGACCGGCGATGAGGGTTTCAAGGAGCGGATGGAAGCCGCCGCGCAGGAAGCGCGGGAGAGCGTGAACACTTCCGGCGGCGCGAAGGCGGAGCCGGAAAACGGAGGGATAAGCTGATGGACGCGCGGCGTGAAAGCGGGATTCTGCTGCCGGTTTCGTCTCTGCCCTCGCGGCACGGAATCGGCAAGCTCGGCGCGGCGGCGTGCCGTTTCGCGGATTTTCTCGCCGAGGCGGGCTGCCGGTACTGGCAGGTGCTGCCGCTCTCGCCGACCGGCTACGGGGATTCGCCGTATCAGTCCTGTTCGGCGTTCGCGGGGAATCCGTATCTGATTGACTTTGACCGCCTTGCCGCGCGCGGGTGGCTTGAGCCCACCGATTATGACGACATGGTCTGGGAGACTTCCCCCGAGGCGGTGGACTACGCGCTGCTCTACCGGCAGGTAATACCGGTTCTGCGGCGCGCGTACAGACGATTCTGCCTCAGGAAACCGGCGGCGTACCGAACTTTCCGCAAGCAAAACCGCGAGTGGCTGGACGATTACGCGCTGTTTATGGCGCTCAAGACCGCCCGCGACGGCAGACCGTGGTACGAATGGGAGCCGCAGCTCGCGGCGTTTGACAAATCCGCCGTGAAGAAGGCGCGGGAGGACTGCGCCGACGAGATTGATTTCCACGCGTTTGTGCAGTTTTGCTTCTTTGAGCAGTGGAAAGAGCTCAAGGAATACTGCGCGGGGAAGGGTATCCGGATTATCGGGGACATTCCGATTTACGCGGCGTACGACAGCGCGGAAGTCTGGGCGCACCCGGAGCTTTTCCTGCTGGACGCGGACAAAAAGCCCACAGTCGTGGCGGGGTGTCCGCCGGACGATTTCGCGGTGAAAGGGCAGCTCTGGGGCAATCCCATCTGGGATTGGGACGCCATGAGCCGGGACGGCTACGCGTGGTGGCTGAAAAGGCTGGAATTTACCTTGGGACTCTACGACATGGTGCGCATCGACCATTTCCGGGGCTTTGAAAAGTACTACGCCATTCCGTTCGGCGCGCCGGACGCGGTACACGGCAAGTGGGTGAAAGGCCCGGGCTACGCGCTGTGGGGTGCCGCGAAGGAGAAATTCGGCGAGATGAACGTCATCGCGGAGGATCTGGGCAACATCACGCCGGCGGTGAAACGGCTTCTGAAACGCACGGGCTTTCCGGGGATGAAAGTGCTGCAGTTCGGCTTTGACAGCGGCCCGCAGAACCCGTATCTGCCGCATTCCTTCGAGAGCGCCAACTGTGTGTGCTACACGGGAACGCACGACAACCACACGCTGCGCGGCTGGGTCAAGAGCAATACCAAGGAAGTCAACGCCTACGCCATGCGCTATCTCGGTGTCAAGAAGCCTAAGCAGATTCCGAAAGCCATGCTGCGCGCGGCGTGGGGAAGTGTGGCGAGGATTGCGATAGCGCCGCTGGGGGATTTTCTGGACGCGCCGCCCTCCGCGCGGATTAACACCCCTTCCACACTCGGCGGAAACTGGGTCTGGCGCACACAGAACACCGATTACACCGAAAAACTCGCGAAGAAAATCCGGGTTCTCAACACCGATTACGGAAGGCTTAATCAAACCGGCCAGCCCGGCGCGGAAAAACCCGCGGACACGTAAAACTGAAGAAGACCAGAAAGGAATGCGCGGAATGGACGCGAATCAGAATACCAGAATTTGCCCGTACTGCGGCGGTGAGATCGCCGCGCAGTCGGTTGTGTGCGCGTTTTGCGGCGCGCAGCTGCCCTCCCGTACAGCTCAGCCGGACGCGGACCCGTACGG
>CAYZMU010000002.1:5319-17083 GCA_964479595.1 uncultured Ruminococcus sp.
TACGGGCAGCCGTCCTATGGTCAGCCGCCTTACGGACAGCCGCAAAATGGTTATGGGCAGCCGCCTTACGGCCAGCCTCAGAACAACTACGGTCAGCCGCCCTATGGTCAGCCGCAGAACGGTTACGGTCAGCCGCCCTATGGTCAGCCGCAGAACGGTTACAGCCAGCCGTCCGTCTACGTACAGCCTCCGGTAAATTCCCAGCCGGTGATTGTCCAGAACGTAACCTACGGGCGGCGCAAAAGCAAGTGGGTGGCGTTCTTTCTCTGCCTGTTCGGCGGGGAATTCGGGCTGCACAAATTCTATGAGGGCAAGGTAGGGATGGGGATTCTCTATCTCCTCACTTTCGGTCTGTTCGGATTCGGCTGGTTTGTGGACTGCATTATCCACCTGCTCAAGGCGGGGCCGTACTACTATCTCCCGTGAGAATTTCGTCAAAACGCTCAAAGGGCGGTCACTGTTTCGGGGGAAATTGTGCAAAACAGAGAAAATCGCCGAAAAAGTTGACGCGGGGAACGTGAAAGCGGTATAATTTATATGGGTATGCGACCGCATGCTCATATTTTTTGCGAAGGAGGAATATCATGCCAACCTTTAACCAGCTGGTACGCAAGGGCAGAAAGACGCTGACGGACAAGTCCAACGCGCCCGCGCTGCAGAAGGGCTACAACGCGCAGAAGAAGGCTCAGATTGACCTGAGTTCTCCGCAGAAGCGCGGCGTGTGCACGGCGGTGAAGACCGCAACGCCCAAGAAGCCGAATTCCGCGATGCGCAAGATCGCGAGAGTGCGTCTGACGAACGGGTATGAAGTCACGGCTTACATTCCGGGCATCGGACACAATCTGCAGGAACACAGTGTCGTGCTCATCCGCGGCGGACGTGTCAAGGATCTGCCGGGTGTGCGCTACCACATCATCCGCGGCACACTGGACGCCCAGGGCGTCAGCGGACGGCTGCAGGCGCGTTCGAAGTACGGCGCGAAGCGGCCCAAAGCGGGGAAGAAATAATCCCGCGCGAGTTTGCGAATTCCCACAGCTTTTGTGGATTGGATAGACGGCGCTTTCGTTTCGTGTGAGGCTGTTTTTTCTGTTCCGCATTGGCTACGCCGCTCTCTGTGACGGGGGACGGCGAGTACCTGTGAATTCATTTTATTATGAAGGAGGGAAGCGAGATGCCAAGAAGAGGCAGCATCGCGAAGCGCGACGTGCTGGAGGACCCGCTGTACCACTCCAAGCTCGTAACGCGCCTGATTAACAACATCATGCTTGACGGAAAGAAAGGTGTCGCGCAGAAGATCGTCTACGGGGCCTTTGACATCGTCAGGGAGAGAACCGGGCGCGACCCGCTGGAGGTTTTCGAGCAGGCGATGGACAACGTCATGCCGCTGCTCGAGGTCAAGGCGAGACGCATGGGCGGCGCCACATATCAGGTGCCGATGGAAGTGCGTCCTGAGCGCCGTCAGACGCTGGGGCTGCGCTGGATTACCAAATATGCCAGAGCGCGCGGCGAGAAGACGATGAAAGAGCGTCTGGCGGGGGAAATCATCGACGCGATGAACGAGACCGGCGGCGCCTTCAAGAAGCGCGAAGACACGCACAAAATGGCGGAGGCGAACAAGGCGTTCGCGCATTACCGCTGGTGATTTTCGCGTCCGCGCGGCTTTCTGAGGCGCGCGGGGCGTGTCGCGGAATCAATTAGGAGGAAACCACAATGCCAAGAGACTGCAGTCTGGAACAGACAAGAAACATCGGCATTATGGCTCACATCGACGCCGGCAAAACAACGACAACAGAGCGCATCCTGTTCTATACGGGCATTAACCACAAAATCGGCGAGACGCACGACGGCACCGCCACGATGGACTGGATGGATCAGGAGCAGGAGCGGGGGATTACGATTACTTCCGCCGCGACGACCGCCTATTGGAAGGGTCACAGGATCAACATCATTGACACTCCGGGGCACGTCGATTTCACGGTGGAAGTGGAGCGTTCCCTGCGCGTGCTTGACGGCTCTGTTACCGTACTGTGCGCAAAGGGCGGCGTAGAGCCGCAGTCCGAGACTGTCTGGCGTCAGGCGGACAAATACAAAGTTCCGCGCATGGCGTATATCAACAAAATGGACACCATGGGCGCGGATTTTTACCGCGTCGTGGAGATGATGAAGGATCGTCTGCGCTGCAACGCCGTGCCGATACAGCTTCCTATCGGCTGCGAGGACAGCTTCAAGGGGATTATCGACCTTTTGGAGATGAAGGCGTATGTGTACTATGACGATCTGGGGACGGATATCCGGGTAGAAGAGATCCCGGAAGATATGAAGGAGAAGGCGCAGAGCTTCCGCACGGAGATGATAGAGCACGTTGTCGAAACGGACGAGGCGCTCATGGAAAAGTATCTCAATGAGGAGGAACTGAGCATCGAGGAAATCAAGGCAGGGCTTCGCAAGGGCACGATTGACAACACGATTGTGCCCGTGGTATGCGGCAGTTCCTACCGCAACAAGGGTGTGCAGAAACTGCTCGACGCGATTGTCGACTATATGCCCTCCCCGGTCGATGTGCCGCCTATTACGGGCGTCAATCCCAAGACCGACGAGGAGGAGACACGTCCTTCCTCAGACGACGCGCCGTTCTCCGCGCTCGCCTTCAAGATAGCGACAGACCCGTTTGTCGGGAGACTCTGCTTCTTCCGCGTGTATTCGGGCAAGATTGAGAAGGGCACGAGCGTTTTAAACTCCTGCAAGAACCAGAATGAGCGCATGGGGCGCATTCTGCAGATGCATTCCAACCACCGCAAGGACATTGACGAGGTTTACGCGGGCGACATCGCGGCGGTCATCGGGGTCAAATGCACGACGACGGGCGACACGCTCTGCGACGAGCGCCACCCCATCATTCTCGAGTCCATGGACTTCCCCGACCCGGTCCTGAACCTGGCGATTGAGCCCAAGACCAAAGCGGGGCAGGAAAAGATGGGTATCGCGCTTTCCAAGCTCGCGGAGGAGGATCCGACCTTCCGCACATGGACCGACCCGGACACGGGACAGACCATCATCGCGGGCATGGGAGAACTGCACCTTGAGATTATCGTGGACAGGCTGCTGCGTGAGTTCAAGGTTGAGGCAAATGTCGGCGCGCCGCAGGTTTCCTATAAGGAGACCATCCGCAAGACCGTCAGCGAGGACTACAAGCACAAGAAGCAGACGGGCGGCAGCGGGCAGTACGGTCATGTCAAGATTACGATTGAGCCCAACGAGCCCGGGAAGGGCTATGAATTCATCAACAACATCGTCGGAGGCACCATCCCCAAGGAGTACATTCCGGCTGTGGACGCGGGCATTCGTTCCGCCATGCAGGCGGGCGTGGTCGCGGGCTATCAGGTAGTCGATGTGAAAGTCACGCTCTACGACGGCTCCTACCACGAGGTGGACTCTTCGGAAATCGCGTTTAAGACGGCGGGATCCATGGCGTTCCGCAACGCGATGCGCAAGGCGGACCCGGTGCTGCTGGAGCCTGTGATGAAAGTTTCGGTCTTTGTGCCGGAGCCGTACATGGGCGATGTGTTCGGCGATCTGACGGCAAGGCGCGGGGCGATTCAGGGGCAGGAAATCCACAACGGCGTCGCGCAGATTGACGCGCTTGTGCCGCTGAGCAATATGTTCGGCTACGCGAGCGACTTGCGTTCGCGCACGCAGGGTCGCGGCAACTACACCATGGAGCCGCACAGCTTCGCGGAAGTGCCCAAGAGCATCGCGGACAAGATCCGTATCGACCGCGGGCACGGCGAGGAGGACTGAACCTTTCGCGGCGCGAAAAATTTGAGAAAATTTGGAAAAGGGCTTGCAATTTCCCTGAAAATATGGTATCATAGAGGGTACAAGGTCTTTGTCGTACCCTGAGATGAGACCGATTCTGAGAATACCCGAATATGTTTAGGAGGAGATTCCAATGGCAAAACAACATTTTGAACGCACAAAGCCCCATGTCAACATTGGGACGATCGGCCACGTTGACCACGGCAAGACCACACTGACGGCCGCGATCACGAAGGTGCTCGCGATGAAGGGACAGGCGAAGTTCGAGGACTACAGCATGATCGACAAGGCGCCTGAGGAGCGCGCGCGCGGCATCACAATCAACACGGCGCACGTGGAGTACGAGACGGACAAGCGCCACTACGCGCACGTGGACTGCCCCGGACACGCGGACTACATCAAGAACATGATCACGGGCGCTGCGCAGATGGACGGCGCGATTCTGGTTGTCGCGGCTTCTGACGGCCCGATGGCGCAGACCAAAGAGCACATCCTGCTCGCGCGTCAGGTCGGCGTGCCGGCGATTGTTGTGTTCATGAACAAGACAGACCTCGTTGACGACGAGGAGCTCATCGAGCTCGTGGAGATGGATATCCGCGACACGCTCAACAAGTACGAGTTCCCCGGCGACGACATTCCGATTATCAAGGGCTCCGCTTTCCAGGCGCTGGATTCCAAGTCCGAGGACATCAACGACCCGGTGTACGCGCCGATTCTCGAGCTCATGGACGCCGTGGATTCCTACATCCCGACTCCGGAGCGCAAGGCGGACCAGCCGTTCCTGATGCCTGTTGAGGACGTGATGACCATTTCCGGACGCGGCACTGTCGCGACGGGCCGTGTCGAGCGCGGACAGGTAAAGCTTGGCGAGACGGTTGAAATTGTCGGCCTCAAGGATGAAAAACTCTCCACGGTTGTCACCGGCCTTGAGATGTTCCGCAAGACGCTCGATTTCGCGGAAGCGGGCGACAACATCGGCGCGCTGCTGCGCGGCATCTCCCGCAAGGAAGTCGAGAGAGGGCAGGTTCTGTGCAAGCCCGGCTCGATTCATCCGCACACGAAGTTTAAGGGGCAGGTTTACGTTCTGAAGAAGGAAGAAGGCGGCCGCCACAAGCCCTTCTTCTCCAACTACCGCCCGCAGTTCTATTTCCGCACAACGGACGTGACGGGCATCATCACGCTGCCTGACGGCGTTCAGATGTGCAACCCCGGCGACAACATTGAGATTTCCGTGGAGCTCATCACCCCCATCGCGATTGAGCAGGGGCTGCGCTTCGCTATCCGCGAGGGCGGCAAGACCGTCGGTTCGGGTGTTGTCACCTCGATTATCGAATAAGTTTCAGGCGTTTGCGGGCCGGATACATCTATGTGTGTCCGGCCTTTTTGTTGGCGCGCCCGCGCGGGGCTTTGCGGGAAAATTTTCAAAAATCGCTGTTTTCCTCTTGACAAAATCTCAAAAAGTAGTAAAATAGTAGATAGGAGAGGAAGAAGCCGCGGGGTCTTCTGCGGCAGGAACGGGAGGACTTTGGCTATGAAACGAATCGGGGTTTTGACCAGCGGCGGCGACGCGCCGGGCATGAACGCTGCCATTCGCGCCGTCACGCGCACCGCGCTTTACAAGGGCATGGAAGTGGTCGGCATTCGCAGAGGCTATAACGGCCTTCTCGGCGAGGACGGCAAGGATGACGACGTGTTTGAGATGAACGCGCGCTCCGTGTCTTCCATCATTCAGCGCGGCGGGACTTTGCTCTTTACGGCGCGCTGCCCGCGTTTTAAGACCGAGGAAGGGATTCAGAAGGCAGTGGAGACCTGCAACCGCCTCGGGATTGAAGGGCTCGTGGTGATTGGCGGGGACGGTTCCTACCGCGGCGCGGGGGATTTGTCCCGTCACGGGATTGCCTGTGTGGGGCTTCCCGGCACGATTGACAACGACATTGCCAGCACGGATTTCACCATCGGCTATGACACCGCGATGAACACGGTGATGGAACTGGTGGATAAACTGCGCGACACCTGCCACAGCCACGACCGCTGCTCGGTGGTCGAGGTCATGGGGAGAAACGCCGGGTATATCGCCGTGAACACAGCGGTCGCGTGCGGTGCGATTGAGGTTCTGTGCCCGGAAAAAGACCGCAGTGTTGATGAAATCATCGAGAAAATGCTCAGCAGCCGCAAGCTTGGCAAGCGCAATTTCATCATCATTGTCGCGGAGGGTATCGGGCATTCCGTGGAGATTGCCAAGTACATCGAGCAGCAAACGGGGATTGAATCCCGCGCGACGATTCTGGGTCATGTGCAGCGCGGCGGTTCGCCCACGGTGCGCGACAGAGTGCTCGCCAGCCAGATGGGCAACTACGCGGTCAACCTGCTCGAGCAGGGTATCGGCAACCGCGTGGTCGGTATCCGCGGGAATCAGCTCGTGGACTACGATATCCAGGAAGCGCTGCAAATGCAGAAGCCGTTTGATGATGATCTCTATAACCTCTCAAACATCATCAGCATCTGAAATTCCAAGTTATACACAAGTATGCCGCGCGGTTGATTAGACCGCGTCAGAGTAGGAAATTTCGCGTAAAGTGCCGCCTGAACGGGGAGTTGTCAGGCGGACGAAAAGCGCCGGTGACGGCCGCTTGCGGTGGAGTTTCCGCATCCCGCTGAGGCATAAGGGAAGTTTTTGATTGCTCCTTTGTGCATTCAGTATCTGTGCAGAGGAGTATTTTTATGAAGATTTTTCGCGAGTCGTTACGGGAACTGAAGGATTTGCGTGCCCTGGCGGTCACCGCCATGCTGATCGCCGTGTCCATGCTCATTGAGTCCTTCACCATCAATCTGGGATTTATCAAGATTAACTTTTCGTTTCTGGCGATTGCCGCCATCGGCATGCTGTACGGGCCCGCTGTCAGTTTTCTGGCGGGCGGGATCTGCGATGTGCTGGGGTATCTGGTCTCCCCAAGCGGCGGGTTCTTTGTCATCTACACGGTGATAGCCGCCGTGCAGGGGCTGCTCTACGGGCTTATCGCCTACAGAAAGCTGCCGAAGGCGAGCGCGCCGAAAGCTTACCGCGCGTCGATGCTCACGCGGCTTATCATCGCGCGGGCTGCGGATGTTTTGTTTATCAATCTTATCTGCAACACCGCTGCCAACTACTATTACGGATTTCTGGCGGACAAAACTTTACCTGCCGCCATCGCGGCGCGGGTCGCGAAGAACCTGCTGGAACTGCCGGTGGATCTGCTTCTGATTTCGGTAGTCCTGATGGCGGTGCTGGAGGCGTACGCGGCGGTTTTCGGGCGAAAAAAGGCGGTTTGAAAGGATGGTTGCCATATGAACATCGGATTTCTCGGCGCGGGGAATATGGGCTCCGCGATGATTCGCGGGATTGCGGGCTCGAAGCTTTGCGCGGGCGCGTCGGCGGCGAAGCTGCTGGTGTTTGACCCGGACACATCAAAAGCCGAGGCGCTGGGCGAAGTCGGCGTGACGGTCTGTGAGAGCGCGCAGGCGCTTTGTGACGCGTCGGATTTTCTGGTTCTGGCGGTCAAGCCGCAGGTTCTGGGGGGCGTACTCGATTCCGTTACGGTGCGTCAGGAGCAGGTGATTGTCTCGATTTGCGCGGGCATCTCGGCGGATTTCATCCGCAGCCACACCATTGCCGGGGCACGGGTGATTCTGGTTATGCCCAACACGCCGCTGATGCTGATGGCGGGAGCGACCGCGCTGGCGCGGTGCGCGGGCGTCACGGACGAGGAATTCGCGTTCGCGAAGGAGATGTTCTCGGTCTGCGGAATCGCGGAGGAAGTGCCTGAAAATAAGATGCGCGAGGTCATCGCCGTCAACAGCAGCAGTCCCGCGTTTTTGTATCTCTACGCGAAGGGCTTTCTGGATTACGCCAAAGACGCCGGGCTGGACGAGGGCGTCGCGCTGCGTCTCTTTGCACAGGCGATGACAGGCTCCGCGCGGATGCTGACGGAATCCGGCAAGACGCCCGACGAACTGATTGCCATGGTTTCTTCTCCCGGCGGCACGACACTGGCGGGGCTGGACGTGCTCTACGCGCAAAACCTCACCTCCACCGTGAAATCCTGCTGTGAGCATTGCACAAAGCGCGCCTACGAACTCGCGGGCGAGGATTCGCCGAAAGGCTGAGAAAGGAGTTTTGCCCCGATGGGACTTTTTGGGGGCTCTCAGAACGACGGACCGGGCATCAACCCCAACGAGCCGAAGAAGAAGCCGTTCTTTCGGTTCTGGGAGGTCATGTGGCGCAACAGCGGCAAGATTCTCGGGCTGAATCTCATCTACATGGTCCTGCACGCCCCGCTTTTTCTTGCCGGCATTGTCCTGTTTGAGACCAACAACACCCTCACCGCGATGGTCTGCCTGCTTCTGCTGCTTCTGCAGTTCTTTCTCGAGGGCGCCATTATGATGGGGTGCGCGAGGGTGCTGAAAAACATCGTAAGCGACAAGGCGTTCTTTCTGGGCGTGGAGTTTAAGAAGGGCTTCAAATACAACTACGGCGCCTCGTTCCTCATCTGGCTGCTCGATTTCTTCATCATCGTCTCCGTTGTGGCGGGCTACTTCATCTATCCGTACCTCGCGGAGTCGCTCGGCACGAAAGTGGTCTATATCCCTTACATTATCTCTCTGGCGGTCGCGCTGATTGTGCTGTTTATGAACTATTATCTCATTCCGCTCGCCGCCACGACCACGCTGCGCAAGCGCGATATCTTCGTAAATTCGTTCAAATTGGCGCTGCTGTCACCCAAGCAGTGTCTGATTACGACGGGCGGCATCGCGTTCATGGTCGGGATTTGTGTGCTGCTTTTCCGCATCAACATCGAGTTCACGCTTCTGCTCGCGTTCTTTCCCGCGGCGTTTATCGGGTATCTTGTCATGTTTGTGCATTATCCCGTTATCCGCAAGTATGTGATCGACCCCTACTACGAGGAGCGCGGGGAGGAAAATCCCGAGGACGACGAACCGGCCGCGGACGATGAGGAACAGCGCGTCTTCACCGATCAGGGAAAGACCGAAAAAAAGAAAACCCCCAAGCAGAAGGGGAAAAAGGGAAAAGTCATCAGTTAAACAAAAGGTGCTTCGCGGAAACGAAGCACCTTTTCTGATATTACTTGAGTTCGATGGTCGCGCCGGCGTCCTCGAGCTTTTTCTTGAGTTCTTCCGCTTCCGCTTTCGGAACGGCTTCCTTGAGGGTTGTCGGAGCGGCCTCGACGGTCGTTTTCGCGTCCTTCAGACCCAGCCCGAGCGCGTCCTTGACCGCCTTGATGACGTCCATCTTCTTTTCGCCGAAGGAAGTCATCACCACATCGAATTCGGTCTTTTCCTCCTCAGCGGCGGGAGCGGCGGCACCCGCGCCGGCAGCGGCAACCACAGCCGTAACGCCGAATTCTTCCTGAATCGCTTCCACGAGGTCCGCCAGCTCCAGAACCGTCAGCGGCTTGATGACCTCCTCAATAATCTTCAAAGATTTTTCCGTAGCCATAATTGTTCTCCTTTACAATCTCAAAAAGTGGCGTCTGGGCGACGTTTAAGCGGCGTCTCCCTGCTGTTTCTCGACGAGCGCCTGCAGCGTCGCGGCAAGCTTTTGGATAGGACCTTGCAGCGCGCCGACCAGCTGAGCGAGCAGCACATCCTTCGAAGGAATCTTCGAAAGCGCCTGCACACCGGCGGCGTCATAGACCTCGCCCTCGACAAATCCCGCTTTCAGGGCGAAAGTGCTGTTGGATTTCTCGGCGTAAGCGCCCAGAATCCGCGCGGGAGCGGTCTGGTCGTCCTGGCAGATGGCAATGGCGGTCGTGCCCTCGAGCACGCTGTCAAACTGCGTGTAGCCCGCCTCATGCATCGCGAGGCGAATCAGCGTGTTCTTCTGGACGGTGTACTCCACCCCTGCCTCACGCAGCTCGCGGCGCAGCGCCGTGTCGTCCGCGACGGTAATGCCCCTGTAATCGACGAGCACGCAGGATGCGGCCGTTTTCAGCCGCTGCGCCAGCTCGGCGACCTGTGCCTTCTTCGATTCCAGAACCTTTTCACTCGGCATCAAAATCACCTCCGTTAAAAGATAGTCTCTATCATCAAACAGTCAGCGCGTAAAAAACCTCCCACGAAAGCGGGAGGTGCGGCAAAGACCCGAAAGAGCCCTATACAACACACCTCGGCAGGACTTCCGCGCGAAAAAGCGCCGCCTGCTGTCTTCGGCTGTCTGATTCATAAAGCACATCTATTATACCACAGTTTTCCCCGCTTGTCAAGCCTTTCTCAAAATTTTTTTGGGGCTTGAAAATCGCGCCGGACTGTGGTATAATGAGAACGGGACAGTTTTGGAGGGAGATGGTACGATGCTGATGAATCTGCACACGCACACGCGGCATTCCCCGGACGGGGAGGACACCGTTTCGGAGCGCGTGGCTGAGGCGAAGCGGCTGGGGCTGCGCTATATGGCGGTGACGGACCACGTAGAACTCAACCGTTTCCTTCCCGCCTCGGAATACGGCGCCGTGCCGTCTGTTATCTTTGACTACGACAGCAGAAAGGTTTTCGAGGATTCCCTCGCGGACGTGACAGAGCAAAAATCCCGCTGCGATGGGCTTACTTTGCTGTGCGGGGCGGAGTTCGGGCAGATTCCGTGTGATATCGCGCTCGGGGAGAGGCTCTACGCCGACCCGCGTCTGGATTTGGTGATCGGTTCGGTTCACGAGCTGCCCGGAATGCCCGATTTTTATTTTATCAATTATAACGCCGTGGACGCGCGGGCGCTCATCACGGAATACTTTGAGGAGGTTCTTCGGCTGGCGCGGACGGACTGCTACGATATTTTGGGGCATCTGACCTACGCGCTGCGCTATCTGCCCCGCCGCGCCGACTATGACATCTCCCCGCACCTGCCCGTCATTGACGAGATTTACCGCGTCATCATCGCCAAGGGCAAGGCTCTGGAACTGAACGGCTCCATGCTCAAAAAGCCGGGCGGTGTTACGGACCCGGATTTCGCCCTGCTCAAACGCTATCGTGCCGCGGGCGGGCGGCTGCTCACAATCAGCACGGACGCGCATCATATGCGGTATCTGGGCTATAAAGTAAATGATTTGGAACAGATGGCGCGGGACGCCGGGTTTGAGGAACTGACTGTCTATCAGAAGCATCAACCCGTCGCTGTCGCGCTGCCCAAGACGGATTGAAGGCGCGATATGGGGATTTTTGACGCTTTCAAGCGTGTGGAATCCGAGGCGGCGCCGCGTACGGGCGCGCCGGAGTGGATCGTAGCGGGGCTTGGGAATGTAGGGCCGCGCTACGCCCGCACGCGCCACAACACGGGCTTTCTCATGCTGGACGCCTTCGCGGAGAAACAGGGCGTTTCGTTCAGCCGCCATAAGTTTCGCAGCATGGTCGCGCAGACGTCCTGCGCGGGGAAGGAATGCCTGCTTCTGAAGCCCGAAACGCTGATGAACGCGAGCGGGCAGGCGGTTTGCGAGGCCATGCGGTTTTATAAAATCCCGCCGGAACAGGTGCTTGTAATTTATGATGACATTTATCTGGCTGTCGGTGGGATACGGATTCGAAAGCGCGGCACGGACGGCGGACACAACGGGATAAAAAATATCATCTATCTCTCGGGCGCGGACACTTTCCCGAGAATTCGCGTCGGTGTGGGGCAGAAACCGAGCCCGGACGCCTCCTTGGTGGATTGGGTGCTTTCTGATTTTACAAAAGATGAGATGGATATGATTCAAAAGACCGCTAAAGATGTCGCCGCGGCGATTCCGCTGATTGTAGGCGGCAAAATAGACGAGGCGATGAACCGTTTCAACCGTGCCCGCGGCTGAGAAAAGCGTTTTGACGCGGTTCGGGGGTGTTTGGACGATGCAGGTCACGAAGCTCACGGCGGACGGAATCCTCTCGCGGATTATGACGTGCGCCATGCGGGCTCAGGACGAGCGCT
>CAYZMU010000002.1:17183-38665 GCA_964479595.1 uncultured Ruminococcus sp.
CTCACGCTTTCGAAAGATTTTGTGTCGCTGCATTCGGGCGCGGATTTTATGGCGCTGCTGCGCGCGGAATGGTCGGAGCAGACGAATGCGCTTGCGGAAGCCGCGGCGAAACATCTGCGCCGGCACGAACTGCGTACCGCGAGGATGTTTGCCGAACGCGCGGGGGTACCCATCACGCTGCGGCTGGAGAGCGGCCGCCTTGAGAGCGACATCTGGTCGCTGCCTCTTTCCAGGTTCGGGCTGATGCCGCTGATGTGGGATTCGGAAGTCTGCGGCATGGCGCGTCTGCTTGCCGAACGGCTGCGGGATTTGCTGGGCGGCGCGGAAATCATGGTTGAGCGCGAGGAGGCGGCGTGGCGCTGCCGTCTGACGCTTCCCCCGGGGAGTGTGAACCGCGATGCGCTTTGATTTTACGGCTGCCGGCGCGCGTGAAACCGAGGAACTGGGCTTTCGTCTGGGGCGGTTTTTGCGCCGGGGGGACTGTGTCGCGCTTTTCGGGGGCATGGGCGCGGGAAAGACGCTCTTTGCGCGCGGTGTGGCAGCCGGGCTTTCTCTGAAAGACGCGGTGACTTCCCCGACTTTCGCGCTGGTCAACGAATATACGGACGGTCCGGTCCCCATGCTGCATTTTGATATGTACCGCGTGTCTACGCCTGAGGATCTGGAGTCTTCCGGGTTCTGGGATTACGACCGCGAAAACGCTGTTTTTGTCATTGAGTGGGCGCAAAATATCGAGCGCTCGCTCCCGCCCGGCTGTGTTCGGGTGCGGATAGCGGGGAACGGGGATTCCCCGCGCGAAATTTCCATAGACGGGGAGGGGCTGCCGCTTGATTTTGGCGATTGACACCTCAGGCTCGACGGCTTCGGCCGCGGTCGGGCAGGACGGAACGCTGCTGGGCAGCCGGATGCTCAGCACCGCGCGGGCGCATTCCCAGATTCTGCTCCCCATGGTGAAGGGTTTGCTTTCGGATATGGGGCACACGGTGCGGGATGTTGACGTTTTCGCGCTGGCGAACGGCCCGGGTTCATACACGGGGCTGCGCATCGGATACGCGGCGGTGCAGGGGCTGGCGTTTGCCGGGGGAAAGGGCTGTGTCGGGGTCTCCACGCTCGAGGGTCTGGCATGGAATCTCTGCGCGCGTTCAGGCGTCATCTGCGCGTGTCTCGCGGCGCGGCAGGATTTATGCTACTGCGCGTTCTTTGAAAGCGACGGCTCGAGTGTTTCGCGCCTGACTGAGGACGCCGTCCTGCCCGCCCGGGAAATCGCCGCGCGCGTGGCACGGTATGGCGCTCCTGTCATGGCGGCGGGGGACGGTTTTGCGCTTCTGAAACCGCTTTGCGGGGACGCGCTGATTTGGGCGCCGGAGCATCTGCGCTTTCAGTCCGCCTGCGGGATTTATCTGGCGGCGCGGCAGAAAGACCCTGTCGCCGCGGGGGAACTCACGATAAACTATCTGCAGGCGGTGAAAATCGGCTGAGAACGAGAGGAGATGGAGGGGCATGATTGCCATTGGCAGTGACCACGCGGCGGCGGGTATGCGCGCGGCCGTCGCGGATTTCCTTCGCGGGCAGGGGCTTGAATTCCTCGACTGCGGGACCAACGAGGCGCCGAGCGACTACCCGGTTGTGGCGGAGCGCGTCTGCCGTCTGATTGAGAGCGGGCGCGCGCAAAAGGGGATATTGCTCTGCGGTACGGGGCTTGGGATGTGTATCGCGGCGAACAAATGCAAGGGGATTCGCGCGGCGGTCTGTTCGGAGACGTACAGCGCGAAGCACGCGCGGCTTCACAATGACGCGAATGTGCTTTGCATGGGCGCGCGGGTCATCGCGCCCGAGATGGCGCTGGAGGTGCTGCGGGTCTTTCTGGAGACGGAATTTGAGGGCGGGCGGCATCAGCGCAGAGTCGATATGATTTCGCGATTGGAGTCGGGGGAGACGCTTTCCGGCTCGGAAAAGGGGGATTTGCAATGAAAAAGCGGAGATGTTTCGCGCTCGCGACGGCCGCGGCGATGCTTTTGACGGCCATGCCCGTGCTGCCTGTGACAGCGCAGGATGAGGTGCTCAAGTTTGAGTTCGAGGACGGGCAGCTTGTCGACTGCGAGAACAGCGAGCCGATTACATGGGAGCAGGTGGACGAGGACGCCGAGGGCAACCCCTGCGACATGACGGGATGGTCCGGCGACAGTTACGTGTATATTGACGACAAGGATTCCTATGTTTCGCTCAAAGTCCAGGTGCCGCAGGAGGGTTTCTACGCGCTGGGGATTGCCTATATCCAGTGCTTCGGCGTGCCGCACAAGATTCAGTATCTGCAGGTCAACGGCGAGAGCCAAGGGGAGATTTGCTTCAATTTCAATTCCGGCAAGGGCTGGGAACTGATGGACGCGGGCTATCTGCACTTAAACGCGGGGGAGAATGAGATTCGCATTGTCAGCTACTGGGGTTATACGTTCTTGGATTATCTGACCCTTTCACCCGCGCCGTCCTACGTGACGAACCTTTCCGCGACGCCGAATCTCTGCAACCCGAACGCCTCGCCCGAGGCGAAAAAGGTCTACGCCTATCTCAGAAGCGTCTACGGAGAGCACACACTGTCCGGGCAGCAGGAATACTGCGGCTCGCACTGCTACAACAAGGATTCCTATGTCCAGCAGGGGCTGCCCGTCAACTACTTTGAGGACAACGAGGCGGAGTTTGAGTACATTCAGGACGTCACGGGGAAACAGCCGGCGATTCGCGGAATTGATTTTCTCTTTTACAATACCACCTCGCCCTATTTTGACGACGCGCCCGAGCGCGTGATTGCGTGGTATAAGGAAAAGGGCGGCATTCCGACCGTGACCTATCACTGGAATGTGCCGCTGGAAAAGGGCAGCGACAGCGTGTCGTTTTATGTGGAAAGCAGCGGAAATACGCCCTTTACGACCTTCAGTGTCACCAACGCCGTCACCGAGGGCACATGGGAGCGCGAGCAGATTGACAAGGATTTGGCGCTGCTGGCGGAGCAGTTCCAGAAAATCGAGGACGCGGGCGTTCCGGTCATTTTCCGTCCGCTTCACGAAGCCGAAGGCGGCTGGTTCTGGTGGGGCGCGGAAGGCCCTGAGGCCTGCAAGGAACTCTACCACTACGTCTGGGAGACGCTCACCAACACCTACGGGCTTGACAACATCATCTGGGAATGGACCGGCTACACCTACGCGACCTCGACAGACTGGTATCCGGGGGACGAGTATGTGGATTTGATAGGCTACGACAAATACAACGCCATCAACAACAACGACCCGAACCCGAGCGCGATTTCCGCGACGTTCTATTCGCTGGTCTCACAGACAGAGGGTGAGAAAATGGTCTGCATGAGCGAGAATGACACAATTCCCGCCCTTGACAAGCTGGTGGAATCCAAGGCGGCGTGGCTCTATTTCTGCCCGTGGTATCAGCGCTACCTGACCGAACTCAATGACAAGAATGAGCTCAAGAAGATCTACAACAGTGATTACTGCATTACGCTGGACGAACTGCCCGACTGGGATACGTACGACCCCGGCGATGTGCCTTCCACAACGACCACAGCCGCTTCAGAGACCACGACAACAACGACTGCTGCCCAGACAGCGCCCTCTGAGACGACAACCACAGCCGCTCAGAATCTCATGTGGGGCGATGTGAATACGGACGGGAACGTGAGCGTACAGGACGCGATTCTTACCGCAAGGCTCGTGCTGGGCGCGGGAGATGTGCAGGTTTCCGACACGGGGAGGCAAAACGCGGAATGTGACGGAGACGGAACGCTGACCAACGGAGATGTCACACGGCTGCTGAGTTATCTGGTGTCGCTTTCCCCGGCGGGAGACGCCTAAGCCTTGTGCAAAACGCACAAAAATCCTTTGATGAGCGCGTTTCAATTTGGCATAGGAATACCGCTTGAATTTCTTGACAAAACGCGCGAAATCGTGTATAATAGAAGAGCCGCTTGTTCGTGGCCTGCAAGTCTTGAGGGGAGCCCTTGAGCGCCGCGCGCAGCGAGATTATGGAAAGGCAGGTGCCGACCATGTACGCAGTGATTCTCACCGGCGGCAAGCAGCTGAAAGTGGAAGAAGGCAGCGTTTGCCGTGTGGAAAAGCTCGCGGTTGAAGAGGGCGAGACTGTCACGTTTGACAAAGTCGCCGCGATTGGCGATGACAGCGGGCTGACTGTCGGAACGCCGCTCGTGGAAGGGGCGTCCGTCAAGGCGACCGTTCTGCGCAACGGCAAGGGCAAGAAGATTCGCGTGTTCACCTACAAGCCCAAATGCGGGCAGAAAAAGGCGCGCGGTCACAGACAGCCCTACACGCAGATTCGTGTGGACGCTATCAGCAAGTGACGGATGCTTTCCGCGAAGTTCTTTGAGGCCGCGGGGCTGCTGACAGGATGCACGGTGCGCGGGCACGCGGATTATACGGCGCGTGACCGGCGCGGGCAGATTCTCTGTGCGGCGGTTTCCTCCGCGGCGGAGCTTACCTGCAACACTCTGACGGAGATTCTGGGCGTTCCCCTGCGCGTGGACAGCGCGCCGGGCGAGGAGGAGGAAAATTTTCTCTCGTTTGCGCTTCTGGCTCCCGACGCCGAACAGTCAAGGCTCTTGGAAGGGCTGCGGCTGCATCTGCGAAACCTCGCTGAGGATTACGAAGGGATGCTCCAGGTGGAAACGGTCCGGCGGGAGAGTCGGCAGGGCGGCTCAGAGCGTTAATTTTAGAATGGAGGTGCAGCCATGCTGCGCATCGGTATGCAGTTTTTTGCCCACAAGAAGGGCGTCGGTTCGACCAAGAACGGCCGTGACTCGGAGTCGAAACGTCTGGGCGTGAAGCGCGGGGACGGTCAGTTCGTTCTGGCCGGGAATATTCTCGTGCGCCAGCGCGGGACACATATTCACCCGGGACAGAATGTGGGCATCGGTTCTGATGACACATTGTACGCCACCATCGACGGCAAGGTGAAATTCGAGCGCTGGGGCAAGAACCGCAAGCGCGTCAGCGTGTACGCTGTCGAGCGGTAAGAAATTCAATGGGCGCGGCATTTGTGCCCGCCGTATCCCCTTGCTTGTTCACGGCAGGGGGATTTTTTTGAGGTGATGTCCTATGTTCGTAGATCAGGTGCGCATCCGGGTTGAGGCCGGAAACGGCGGCGACGGCTGTGTCAGTTTCCACCGCGAGAAATATGTCGCCGCGGGCGGCCCTGACGGCGGGGACGGCGGAAAAGGCGGAGATATTCTGTTTGAGGCGGACGACCACGAATCCTCGCTGATAGAGTTCCGTTTCCGGCGTAAAATTGTCGCGGAGCATGGGGAAAACGGCTCCGCGAACCGCCGCACCGGCAAAAGCGCGGAGGATGTTCTCGTGAAAGTCCCGCGCGGCACCATCGTGCGCGACGCCGCCAGCGGCAGGGTCATCGCGGATGTCTCCGGCGACGAGCCGGTTGTCATTGCCAAGGGCGGACGAGGCGGCAAGGGCAATCAGCACTTCGCCTCCGCGACAAGGCAGATTCCGCGTTTCGCAAAGCCCGGATTTGACGGGGAGAAGCGCGATTTGATTTTGGAACTGAAACTTCTTGCGGATGTCGGGCTCGTGGGTTTCCCCAATGTCGGAAAATCCACGCTCATCTCCGCCGTTTCCGCGGCAAAGCCCAAAATCGCGAATTACCACTTCACCACGCTCGAACCCGTACTCGGGGTGGTGCGGCTCGATGACGAGACTTCCTTTGTGATGGCGGATATCCCGGGGCTGATTGAGGGCGCGGCGAACGGCGCGGGGCTCGGGGATTCCTTCCTGCGCCATGTGGAGCGCTGCAGGCTGATTGTGCACGTTCTGGACGCGTCGGGCAGCGAGGGGCGCGACCCGATTGAGGATTTTGAAAAAATTAACAAGGAGCTGCGGGATTTCTCGGAGGATTTGGCGCGGTGCCCGCAGATTGTCGCCGCAAACAAGGCGGATATCGCGCAGCCCGAGCAGATTGAACGCCTGCGGACTTTTATCACACAGGAGCGGAAACTGCCGTTTTACGTGATTTCCGCGGTGTCGGGGCAGGGGACAAAGCCGCTGCTTGGCGAAATCGCGCAGACGCTTGAGAAACTGCCGCCGGTCAAGCGTTTTGAACCGGAGGAACTGCCGGAGGCGGCGCCTAAAAACGAGCGCAAATTCGAGATTGAGATTCGCGACGGCGTGTACCGCGTGGACGCGCCGTGGATGGAGCCGATTCTGCGCACCATCAACCCCAATGACTGGTCGTCGCTGCAGTATTTTGAGCGGGTGCTGCGTTCCAGCGGCATCATTGACGCGCTGGAGAAGCTGGGCGTTCGGGAAGGCGACACCGTTTCTGTCTGCGGCGCGGAATTTGACTATGTTGAGTGAGCGAGAGCCCTTATCGCCTGAGCAGGCGCGGCAGATGAGCGCCCCCGCGCTCGCGTTTCTGGGCGACAGCGTCTATGAACTTCTGGTGCGCGAGGCGCTGCTGCGTGAGGCGAACCGTCCCGCGCGGCAACTGCACGATTTGGCTGTCGGGCGCGTGCGGGCGGAATATCAGGCGAGGGCCGCCGCCGCTATCACCCCGAAACTGAACGAGGATGAGGCGCGGATACTGCTGCGCGGGCGCAACGCGAGCGGGCTGAGCGTCCCGAAACACGCCTCGCCGGCGGAATATCATATGGCTACGGGGCTTGAGTGCCTTTTCGGGTATCTTTACCTGTGCGGTGAGGAGAAGCGGCTGCGGGAACTTTTCGATGAGGTGTGGCAGATGGAAACACTGCCGCGGGAATAGGAGGCCGAATATGTCCGGACATTCCAAATGGAATAATATCAAGCGCAAGAAAGAGGCGACTGACGCGGTAAAGGCAAAAATCTTTACCAAAATCGGCCGCGAGATGATGGTCGTCATCAAAGAGGGCGGCGCGGACCCCAACAACAACAGCAAGCTTCGGGATCTGATCGCGAAGGCGAAGGCGAACAACGTGCCCAATGACAACATCGACAGGCTCATCAAAAAAGCCGCCGGGGACAGCGACAAAAACAGTTATGTGGAGATCACCTACGAGGGCTACGGCATCGGCGGCGTGGCGTGCATCGTGGAATGCCTGACCGACAACAAGAACCGCACGGCGGGCAATATTCGCCACTACTTCGATAAATTCGGCGGGAATCTGGGCCAGACGGGCTGTGTGTCCTATCTCTTCACGCGCAAGGGCATCGTCGTGATAGAACATGACGGCGACCTGCAGGAGGATCAGGTGCTTGAGGACGCGATGGAATTGGGCGCGGACGACATGACCTTCGGCGAGGAGAGTGTGGAACTGGTCTGCGAGCCTGACGCGCTGACCGCGCTGCGGGAAGGGCTGACCGCGAAGGGTTATCTGGTCGTTTCTGCGGAGGAGGAGATGATTCCGAGCACGTACGTCAAGCTGGAGGATGAGGAATCCCGCAGAAAGATGACGCTGCTGCTCGAACATCTGGAAGATGATGACGATGTGCAGAATGTGTGGCATAACTGGGACGAGCCGGACGAGGGCACGGACTGAGAGGGATTTTCATGGCGAGCGATATCGGGGCGGTTTTTCGGGTTTTTGAGCGTATCGCGAAGATTCCGCGCGGTTCGGGCAATACCGCCGGGATTCGCAAATGCTGTCTGGAGATGGCGGCGGAACTGAACCTTGAGGCGAAATCCGATGAGGCGGGCAATGTGATCATCCGAAAGCCGGGGACGCGGGGGCTTGAAAACGCGCCGCGCGTGCTGCTGCAGGGGCATCTGGACATGGTCTGCGCCAAAACGCCGGGCTGTACGAAGGATATGGCGCGCGAGGGCGTGGAACTTGAGTGGGGAGAGGAGTATCTCCGCGCGAAGGACACCACGCTCGGCGCGGACGACGGTATCGCGATTGCCTATGCCTTCGGCGTGCTCGCCTCCCGTGAGGTGTCTCACCCGCCGCTGACCGTGATTCTGACAGCGGACGAGGAGACGGGTATGTCAGGCGCGGCTGGGCTTTCTCCGGACGATTTGGAAGGGACGTACCTTTTAAACCTTGATTCGGAGGAAGAGCATATTCTGACGATGGGCTGTGCCGGCGGCGCGCGGGTGCTTCTGCAAATCCCCGTGGCTGTCTCCGCGACCAGAGGGGATCTTTTGTCCCTGAGCCTCTCGAGGCTGCGCGGCGGGCATTCCGGCACGGAAATTCACCGCCCGCTGCTCAACGCGAATGTCGCCATGGCACGCCTTCTGCGGGGTGTGCCGTTTCGGCTCTGCGACTGGCGGGGCGGGCAGCGCGACAACGCGATTCCGACCGAGTGTGACGTGAAACTGCTCTGTGCTCCCGGGGCCGCGGACGCCCTGTCGCGCGAGATTTTCGCGGCGTGGGAGGAAATGAAAGCCTCGTATTCCGAGGAAACCGAAGCAAAACTTGAGGTTAACATCTCGCAAAACAGCGATATTGCGTCGTTTTCGGATGAATCCACCGCCCGGGCGCTGAAGTTTTTGAACACACTTCCGAACGGCGTGCAGAAAGCGCACCCGACTCTGCCCATGCCGCTTACCTCGCTGAATATCGGGGTGGTTTCCTTTGACGGGGAACGGCTGCTCACGGACGCGCTGGTTCGAAGCGGCGCCGACGCGGAGACGTGCGCGCTGGCGGATAAACTGTGCGAGCTTGCGCGGGCGGCGGGCGGCGAGGGCAAAGTCTGCGATGTGTATCCCGCGTGGGAATACAAAGCCGGAACAGCGCTTGAGCAAATAGCTTTGGACACGCACAAAGCGCTTTTTGGAGAACCCGCGCGCGTGCAGATCATCCACGCCGGGCTCGAATGCGGAATTCTGGCGGCAAAAAACGAGCGCCTTTCCTGCGTTTCCTTCGGGCCGGACATTCTGGATATCCACACGCCCCGCGAACGCCTTTCCCTCGCCTCCGCGGAGAGGACATGGGCGTTTCTGCTGGCGCTGCTGCAAAGGCTCGGGCAAGAAGGATAACGTGGCGGGCTTTTGGAAGGATAAACTCGCGAGGCTGCGCGCGTGGGGAAAGGAAAAACTGGCGCTCATCCCCGCCGTTTCCATGGCGCTGCGCGACGGGCAAACCCCGTGGTTCGCGAAAATTCTCGCCTTTCTGACCGTCGGCTACGCGCTGTCGCCGATAGACCTCATTCCGGATTTCATCCCCGTTCTGGGGGCGCTTGACGACCTCGTTTTGCTGCCTGTGCTGGTGGCGCTGACGCTTCAATGCATTCCGAAGGAGATTCTCGAGCGCTGCAAAACGCGTGCTGAAGGGCTTTGGGCGGACGGCAAGCCGAAACGCTGGTATTACGCGCTGCCGATTGTGCTGTTCTGGGCGCTGCTGCTGTTTGTGATTGTAAAGGCTATTGTGTTTTAACGAAAAACTCCCCTCGCCGGAAAGCGGGGGGAGTGTTTTTGCTCAAAATCTGACGCGCTCGGAAAGATAAGCACTCAGTTCCTCAATGGGCAGTCTGACCTGTTCCATGGTGTCGCGCTCGCGAACCGTCACACAACCGTCGTTCTCGGATTCGAAATCGTAGGTGACGCAGAATGGCGTGCCGATTTCGTCCTGTCTGCGGTAGCGCTTGCCGATGTTGCCGGTGTCGTCGTATTCGGTCATGAAATCCTTCGAAAGCGTTTCACAGACAGCGCGCGCCTTGTCGGCAAGCTTTTTCGAAAGCGGCAGCACCGCGCACTTTACGGGAGCCAAAGCCGGGTGCAGACGCAGCACCGTCCGGACATCGCGTTTGCCGTCCGCCGTCGGGACCTCCTCCTCGTCGTAGCTCTCTGTTAAAACGGCTAAGAAAAGCCGCTCCACGCCCAAAGAAGGCTCAATGACGTAGGGAATATATTTCTCGCCGGTGTCCGGATCGAAATAATCGAGCGCTTTGCCCGAAACCTCGCTGTGGCGCGTCAAATCATAGTCCGTGCGGTCGGCGATGCCCCAAAGTTCGCCCCAGCCGAACGGGAAAAGATACTCAAAATCGGTCGTCGCCGCGGAATAGAAGCAGCGTTCCTCATCGGAGTGCTCGTGCATGCGCAGATTTTCCTCCTTGAGCCCGCAGCGCAGCAGGAAATCCTTGCAGTACGCGCGCCAGTATTCAAACCACTCAAGGTCGGTGTGAGGCTTGCAGAAAAACTCCAGCTCCATCTGTTCAAACTCGCGCACGCGGAAGATGAAGTTGCCCGGGGTAATCTCGTTGCGGAAGGATTTTCCGATTTGCCCGACCCCGAACGGAATCTTGCGGCGCGTGGTGCGCTGAATGTTTTTGAAGTTGACGAAAATGCCCTGCGCGGTCTCAGGACGCAGGTAAAGCTCCGCCTTGCTGTCCTCAGTCACGCCCTGAAACGTCTTGAACATCAGGTTGAATTGACGGATATCCGTAAAATCCGACTTCCCGCAGTTAGGGCAGGGGATTTGCTTTTCGCGGATGTAGTCGGTCATGCGCTCATTGGACCAGCCCGCGCATTTTGTGCCGTCGAACGCCTCGATCAAATCGTCCGCGCGGTGGCGCGTCTTGCAGACGCGGCAGTCCATCTGCGGGTCGGAAAAGTTCCCCAGATGTCCCGATGCCACCCAAGTCTGCGGATTCATCAGGATCGCGCTGTCCAGCCCGACGTTATGGGGATTTTCCTGCACAAAAACCTGCCACCACGCTTTTTTGATGTTGCTTTTGAGCTCCGCGCCGAGCGGACCGTAATCCCAGGTATTGGCAAGCCCGCCGTAAATTTCCGAGCCCGCGTACACGAACCCTCTGCCCTGACAGAGCGCGACGAGTTTCTCCATGGATTTGTCGGAGTTGTTCATTGCGAAAACCGCCTTTCTGTTTTATGAATTGATTTAGTCAACGTGATTGCCTTTCGCGGCAAGCGAGAGTTTCCATTCGGTGAGTTCCTGCGGCGTCATCAGCACCTTGCGCCCCTTCGCGCCCTCGAGCGGGCCGACAATGCCGCGTTCCTCCAGTTCGTCCACAATGCGCGCCGCCTTCGCGTAGCCGAGTTTCAGCCGCCGCTGCACCGCCGTGGTGGAGAGCTGCCCCATATCCACGGCGAGTTCCGCTGCCTTGAGACAGAGCGCGTCGTCGCCGCTGAGCTCGCCGTAATCGTCCTCCGCGGCGCTCTTTTCGTTTTTGTTCTGCGGGGTGTTCTGCTCCACCGCCTCGATAATCTCGCTGTCATATTCCGAGGCGCCGTTCTGCTTGAGAAACGCGGTCACCGCCTCGACTTCCGCGTCGGAACAGAAACAGCCCTGCACGCGTTTGGGCTCGCGCGAGCCGTTTGGATAGAACAGCAGGTCGCCGTTGCCCAGAAGCGTTTCCGCGCCCGCGCAGTCCAGAATGTTTCGCGAATCCTGCACGGACTTGACAGACATTCCGATTCGGCTCGGCACATTGGATTTGATAAGCCCCGTGATGACATCCACAGTCGGGCGCTGCGTCGCGATGATGAGATGAATCCCTGCCGCGCGGGCCTTCTGCGCGATTCGTATCACAGCCGCCTCGACTTCTTTGGAGGAGGACATCATCAGATCCGCGAACTCGTCAATGATAATCAGAATCTGGGGGAGCTTTTTGAGCTCCGGGGTACACTCCGCGATGGTGTTGTAGCCGCGCAGGTCGCGCACCCCGTACTGCGCGCAGAGCGCGTAGCGCCGCTCCATCTCAATAACCGCCCAGTTGAGCGCGCCCGCCGCCTTCTGGGGGTTCGTCACCACCGGAATCAGCAGATGCGGCACCCCGTCGTAGGGCTGAAATTCCACCACTTTCGGGTCAACCAGAACCATGCGCACCTCGTCGGGCGAGGCGTGGTAGAGAATGCTCATGATGATGGAGTTCGTACAGACGGATTTGCCCGAGCCGGTCGTGCCCGCGATAATCATGTGGGGCATCTTCGCGATGTCTCCCAGAATGACATTGCCGTCAATGTCCTTGCCGACCGCGAAGGTGAGCTTGCTTTTGGATTCCTGGAACTCCCGCGATTCCAGAATTTCCCGCAGCGTGACGATGTCCTTGGAGTTGTTCGGCACTTCCACGCCGACAGCGGGCTTTCCGGGTATGGGCGCCTCGATTCGGACCGATTTCCCGCCGAGGTTGAGCCCGATATCGTCCGCCAGAGCGGTGATTTTGGAGATTTTCACCCCCGCCGCGGGCTGAATCTCATAGCGCGTGACGGTGGGACCGCGCCGGATGCCGATAATGCGCACAGAAACGCCGAAACTCGCGAGTGTATCCACCAGCTGCTTGCCCTTTTCGCTGAGCTCGGCGGTCTTGTCGGCGTCGTTCGCCCCCGCCGTCGCGCGGTGCAGCAGAGCCAGCGGCGGCGGGGTATACGGAATTTCGGAAGGCTCCTCATAGACCCCGTCGTCGGGTTCTGCGCTTTCCCCCGCCCACGGCAGGCGGTTGGCTGCCTCGCGGTCGGATTCCTCCGCCGCCTTTTCGACCATCTTCCGAAAGCGCGCCTCTTCCTCGCGGCTCATCTGGTAGTGCTCCGTGCCGCTTTCGTGCGCGTCCTCAAAAAGCGGGTTCACATCCTCCGCGTCACGGGGCGGCACCTCCGTCAGAATCGGGACATCGACATCGAAATTCCCGAGCCCTTCCGAAGTGTCCGAACCCTGTTGAAGCATTTCCTCCAGTTCCTCGTCCCGCGTTTTTTCAGCGGAACGCTCCGCGCGGGCGCGTGAACGAAAAAACCGCGGCTCTTCCTCTTCCCAGTCGTCGTCAAAGTCGTCCTCATCCTCATCGTCGTCCTCATCATCGTCAAAATCTTCCATAAAATCATTAAGCCCCGCCGTCGCGATATCGGACACCTTGTGCCACAGCAGAACAAAAGGCTTGGCGAGGAGCCCCAGAAACTCCACAATCCCGCGATTGGTCAGCAACATGAGGAAGACTATGACCAGCAGGACAATGACGATTTTCGCGCCCGTTTCCCCGAAAAGCGCGATAAGCGGCAGCGCGATAAATCCGGAAACGAGCCCTCCGCCGTGGAGCAGCTTGCCGTTCTCGTAAAGCAGTTTCACAGCGGCCGTAAAAGTGGTTCTTTCCCCGGTAATCGGGTCTTGGGTCTGCAGCGTTCCGCCGAAGAAAATCTGTACAAACGCGCAGCAGAAAAGCGTCAGCAGCAGCCCCCAGATGGCTCTGCCGGAAGCCTTTTCCCTGAGGTCCTGCCCGACCAGAAAGCCCGTGTACGCCAGAATCAGCGGCATGAGAAAGACGCCCACGCCAAAGACGCCGCGCAGAAAATTGTGCAGCGTATACCAGAAGCGTTCCCCGGGAATGACGCTGATGAGCAGCGTCAGGACAGCCGTGGCGAAGAGAAGAATCGACGCGGTCTGGCTGTGCTGTTTCGGGGGCGGCGCGGCGGCGGTTTTGCCCTTGGCGGGGGCGGATTCGCCTTTGCCCTGCGCGGAGGGCTTTTTCTTCGCGCTCCCGTTTCCCTTGGAAGTCTGTGCCACGCCAAAACCTCCCTTCCTGAGCGCTCAGCGGGCGAAAACGCAGTAGCCGAATGTCACAAGGCTTATCAGAAACGTATAGACGGAAAAAACGATGAAGTTGTCCGAGCGCAGCAGCACCCGTACCAGCGCAATCGCGAGTACGCCCACAACCGCGGCGACCGCGAAGCCCAGAATCGAGGCGGGAACATTTATCGCCACGCCGCCGCTGAGCGCGTCGCCCAGCTCGGAGATACAGCCGCCCAGAATCGCGGGAATGCCCAGAATGAACGAATAGCGCACGGCTGTCTCCTTCTCAAGGCCGCAGAAGAGCCCGCCGCTGATGGTGGAGCCGGAGCGGGAGACTCCCGGAAAGAGCGCGACGCACTGAAACAGCCCGATGACCACGGCGTCTTTCACGGTGATGTCCTTCTCGGTCTTGTGGTTGTTGCGCACACGGCTCGCGAAGAAAAGCTCCACAGAGGTAAAAAGAAAGCACACACCCAGCACGGGCATGGAAATGTTCTCAAAAACGTGCCGGAAGAAATAGAAGGGGATGAGCAGCACCAGCGAGATAAACAGCATGACGATCATGCGTCGGTCGGGGTTCATATCCTTAAAATGGAATCTCCCCCGGAAGATGTCGCCGATCATGACGAAAAATTCCTTGATGAGCGCTTTGATGGTGCTCCAGAAGGCGATAAACACGGCGACCAGCGTCCCCAGATGCAGAATCACCGTAAGGAAAGTGCCTTCCTGCGGGGATATCCCGAACATCTCCTGCACGAGCCTTAAGTGCCCCGAACTCGAGACCGGGAGGAACTCCGTAAGCCCCTGAATGACCGCCTGAACGAGAACTTCAAGTGTTGACATCGCGTGACTCCTTTCTTTTCTATTTTACCACATTCCGCGCCCCGCTGTCAAGGAGGCACAGCAAAGCCCCCGCCGAGGGCAGGTCTGCCGCCGAACGGAGGCTATGCACCTGACAGGACTTGAACCTGCATACCCTTTCGGGCAATGGAACCTAAATCCATCGTGTCTGCCAGTTCCACCACAGGTGCTGCGCAGGTTTATTATAACATCTTTTCGGGGGAATGTCAAGCGGACTCACTTCCAAAGCTGTCTCCAAAGGCATTTTTGAGCAGGTTTTTGCGCGTCAGGTCTGCGCGGATGTCAGACTCGTGGCGGGAGGATCCTCCAAGTCTCCCGGCGTCACCCGAAACAGAACCCGGTCATTGTTGTAGTAGTAGCGCGGCATATAAACAAGGGTGAACGCCTCCCACGCCTGCGTCCCCGGCGTCACGCAGAGGTAGCCTCTGACGGTCTCCCCCGCGCCAATGGCGCTGTTGAAGGACTCTGTGCTGTCTGCGCGCTCGGCGTAATACTGCTGCGCGTGAACCAGCGTGGTCAGCACCCCCAGAATCTCCGGGCAGTCGTTTCCTTGCGCGTCAAGCGTCGTGAAATGCACCAGCGCGCTGCAGTCCAGCGGCTCCTGCCCCAGATTCCGGATGGAGAGTTCCAGAAGAACCTCGGAATTATCGGGCCTGAGCCGCAGCGCCTTCTCAAGCGTCACGCGCGCTGTCTGCCCGTAATCCACAGGAGTACCCAAACTCCCCTCAATGGTCGCTCCCGGGACAGACGGGTCTACCACGCTGTCGGGCACTGTGGGACTGTAGCCCGGTGTCATGCTGTCCGGCGCGGAATCCTCCGCTTTGCCCGCGCACCCGCACAGCGAGAGCGCAAGCACGCACAAAAGGGCGAGAAAGCGCGGGAATCGTTTCATATTCATGTTCAGAAATCTCCTTTTGCGGCAGGTTTCATTCCCCGTCGGCCGCCGCTGTGGTGGTCCGCGCGGCGTCTTCCACCGTGACATTCACTTTCGGCTGCGGACTAATCCAGACATCTCCCGCGCCGGGCGGCAGCGTCACCATGACCGCCTGCTGCAGTGTTCCGGTGGAATCCTGCGCGATATTATAAAGGTTTACCGCCGCGCGCAGAGAATCCGAGGTCACCGCCGCCACACTTTCGGGTGTGCCGACAATGGTCACCGCCGTGCGTCCCGCGCCGATGCTGTAGTTGTATTTCGCCGAGCCGTTCATCATCTGAATGTCGCTGTTGTTGATCCATCTGGATTCCGCGACCAGATTCGTGTCGTCCAGGGATACATAGACCGTTCCGAGATTCGAGCGGTCCTCAAAGCCCTCGTCCATGGTCACGGGCATTTCCAGCGTGGAGCCGCCGATGGAGAGTTCATAGGGCGAAACCGAACCGATGGACCACGTGTCCATGGCGTCGAGCATGGCCTTTTTGGAGGCGTCGGAAGTCTCAATCGTAATCATCAGATGCTCGCCCTCATAAGCGGGGAGCGTGTAGTCTTTGTCCGTGTTCAGACGGATTCTCGAGAGCAGGAAATCCTGCGAAAGACCAGAAGGCGGATTGAACAAATCCACGCTTACAGGGAGCGTGCGGGTGAAATAGACCGGGACTTTGACCGAGAACCGCGTCGCCTGCACCTGAAAGCTGCGGTCGGAAATCTCCTTGCCGTCCTCGTCCATCAAAGTGTAGGAAGTTTCGGTGTAGGTTTTGGTTTCGGCAATCTGCTCCGCTTCCTCAATGGTCACCTTGATGTGGTCCACTTTGGAGAGCGCCTCGGTAGGCCCGTAAATCGAAACCTCGCCCGGTTCACAGGTGATATTCTCCGAGTCAATCACGACCTCCCCGTCCGCGCCGGTCAGGCTGTGCGCTATCTCGCCCACAGGGAAGCTCCGCGTCTCAAAGCGGTCCAGCGTGACTTCCAGCGTTTGCTCGGAGAGCGTATACTCGCGCAGCCCCGCGCCGTCCTTGGTGCGCAGCCGAATCGGCAGCGACTGCACGCCGACGATGTCGCTTAAGGACTCGTCGCTGAAATCCACATACGCCTCCAAATCGCTGCTCGAGAGCCCGCCGATATCCGCGCGCGCGCCGAAAACCTCCGCGTCCACGGTGAGGCTGGTTTCATCAGGGTCGGGCGAAAGCAGCGTCAGACCGTAGCTTTCCGCCAGCGAACCGCTCGGGTCGATTTCCACGGGGATATTGCTGAATTTTTCACTGAAATCCGAATCAATGCTCGAGACAATGTAGACCCAGAGAAAGAGCGCTATCAGCAGTGAGATCACAAGCAGAACGATGTTGGAGCGCCCGAACCGGTGCAGCCCGTTTCTGAAGCCGGAACCTGTTTTCTCTTCGCTCAAGATTTTCCCCCGCCCTTTCTCTCAGCCTTGCGCTGTCTCGCCGCTTCCCGGACTTTCTGAATCGGCAGCAGGAGCGTTTTCTGTTTCCAAAGTTCCTGCGGCGGGAAGAGATAATCCCGCAGGCGCGTTTCCAGCGTTTCCCGCGTATAGTCCCGGATGATTTCCCCGCTCTGCGCGCAGGAAATCTGCCCGGTCTCCTCCGAGACCACAATGACCAGCGCGTCGGAGTTTTCGCTCATGCCGATGGCGGCACGGTGGCGCGAACCTAAATGCTTGTCGATGAGTTCCTCGCTCTGGGGCTTGGGCAGGAAGCACGCCGCCGCCCAGATAATTCCGTCCCGCATGATGACCGCGCCGTCGTGCAGGGGCGTCTTTGGGTAAAAGATATTCCCGAAAAGTTCCACAGTCGGCTCGGCTTTCATCACCGTGCCGTTTAAAATCTGTTCGCCGAGTTTGGTGCTCCCCTCAATCACAATCAGCGCGCCCGTGCAGGTTTTGGAGAGGTTGTCCGCCGCGTCGCAGATGACAGGAATGGCCTTGTTCCAGCGCTCGATGGTCTCCTCCGGCGTGCCCAGCGTCATTCTCGAGAGGCGCGTGGTGGTCTGCCCGAACCGTTCGAGCGCGCGCCGCAGCTCGGGCTGGAATAAGATGATAAACGCGATGACGCCGGCGTTTAGCGCCTTGAGCATGAGATAATGCAGCGCCCGCAGATGCAGCAGCGAACTGAGGAAGAACACGATGACCAGCAGCGCGATGCCCTTCATGAGCTGCCCCGCGCGGGTTTCGCGGATAAATTTCAAGAGCGCGTAAACAATATAGGTAAGCAGGGCGATGTCTATGAAATCCAGAATGCTTATCGAATGCAGAACATTCGACAGCGCGTGGAAAAGATTCTGCAGCCAGTCCATAGCTCCCATAAAGTCTCACGCTCCCCGCGTTAATTTCATACACAGCCATTATATCATATTTTCGCGGAAATTGCAAGCCTTTTTTTCATATTTGCGCGGTTTTGGGGCGGGCTGTGAAATTCGTGCCTTTGTGGGGGCGCAAACGCGCCGCGGCACTTGACAACCGTGAAAGATTGTGGTATACTGAAACTATGGAATCTATGCATGAAAGGAAGGGAAGATATGAACATCTGGCACGACCTTGACGACAGCCGCGTTTCCCCGGACGACTTTATCGCCGTGGTGGAAATCCCCAAGGGCTCCAAGAGCAAGTATGAGCTTGACAAGGAAACGGGGCTTATCAGACTCGACCGCATCCTCTACACCTCCACGCACTACCCCGCCAACTACGGGCTCATTCCGCGCACCTACGCGGACGACAACGACCCTCTGGATGTTCTGGTTCTGTGTTCGGAGACGCTCTACCCGATGACGCTGGTGCACTGCTATCCCATCGGTGTCATCCGAATGCTTGATCAAGGGCACAGGGACGACAAAATTATCGCGATTCCCTTTGACGACCCGACGTACAACTGCTATCACGATATCGCGGACCTGCCGCCGCACATTGTCGAGGAGATGATTCACTTCTTTTCCGTTTATAAGGAGCTGGAGCATAAATCCACCGCCGTGGACGAATTCGGAGATGTGCGGAAGGCGAAAGAGATTATAGCCTCGGATATCGCCCGCTACAGCAAACATTTCGCTAAATAAACAGAGATTTTCGGGAGGGGAATGGCATGTCCGCTGCCTCAACAGAGGAATTGTACCGCAACACAAGCAGAGTCGCCCCCTTGGGGCTTATCGCGATGCCGGGCGCGGAGGAACTCTCGGCGAAAATCGACCGCTATCTCGTCCGATGGGCGAACGAGAACGGCTTTCCGGACAAAAGTTATCTGATTGAATGCGAGTGCCCGCGTTTCGCGTCGGGCGACAGCAAGGGCATCATCAAATCCACGGTGCGGGGGCTTGATTTGTTCATCATTGTCGATGTGGGCAATTACAGCTGCACCTACCAGCTCTTTGACCGGGTCAATTCCATGTCGCCGGACGACCATTTTCAGGATTTGAAGCGCATCATTCAGGCGGCATCGGGGAAGGCGCACAGGCTCAACATCATCATGCCGCTGCTCTACGGCGGACGCCAGCACCGCAGAAACTACCGCGAATCCCTCGACTGCGCCTGCGCGCTGCAGGAACTGCAGAACATGGGTGTGGAGAACATCATCACCTTTGACGCGCACGACCCCAGAGTTTCCAACGCCGCGCCGCTCATGGGGATTGACAACGTGATTCCTTCCTATCAGGTGCTCAAAACCATGCTGCGCACGCTGCCCGGGCTCGATTTCTCCCCGGAGAACTTCATGGTCATTTCCCCGGACGAGGGCGCGCTGGACCGCAACAAGTACTACGCCACCATGCTCGGGGTCAATCTCGGGATGTTCTACAAGCGCAGAGACTACTCGCAGGTGGTGGACGGCAAGAACCCCATCGTCGCGCACGAGTATCTGGGCAGCCCGGTGAAGGACAAGGTCGTCTTTGTCGCCGACGACATCATTGCCTCGGGCGGCTCGATTCTGGATCTGGCGCAGAACCTGAAAGCCCGCGAGGCGAAGTGCATTATCGCCTACGCGACGTACGCGCTGTTCACGCACGGGCTCTCGCAGTTTGACAAGGCGTATGAGGAAGGCATTCTGGACGCCGTTTTCGGGACGAACCTCACCTACCGCAAGCCCGAACTGCTCAAGCGCCCGTGGTTTCACGAGGTGGATGTCTCCAAGTACGTCGCCTATTTCATCGCGGCGATAAACCACGATGTATCCATCACCACGGTGATTGACCCGCACGACAAAATCGCGGCGCTGGTCTCCAAGCAGAAAGCACAGCGCGCGAAGAAGAAAAAATAATGTACCACCCTGACGCGAAAACAGCCGTTGCCGCGGAAGGAAACTCTTTCAACGCCCCCTGAACACGCTTTTGGAAAGCGTGAAAGCGGGCTGTTTGCCGTCAGTGGAATAGAATGAAAGGACGGTTTTCGGTCATGTACGACCCCAAATCCACAAAGGCGGAGGAATTTATCGATCACGAGGAAGTTCTGGCCTCCCTTGCCTACGCCGAGGAACACAAAAATGACTTGGAGCTGATTGACGGAATTCTTGAGAAAGCGCAGCTGCGCAAGGGGCTTTCTCACCGCGACGCCGCCGTGCTCATGGCGTGCGAGGACCCCGATCGGATTCAGCGGATGTACGATCTGGCGCACCAAATCAAGATAGACTTCTACGGCAACCGCATTGTGATGTTTGCCCCGCTCTATCTCTCGAACTACTGCGTCAACAGCTGCGTGTACTGTCCCTACCACCGCCAGAACGGGAATATTCCGCGTGTCAAGCTGACGCAGGAGCAGATTCGCGATGAAGTCATCGCGCTGCAGGACATGGGACACAAGCGTCTGGCGATAGAAGCCGGGGAGGACCCCAAGAACAACCCCATCGAGTATATTCTCGAGAGCATCAACACCATCTACAGCATCAAGCACAAGAACGGCGCGATCCGGCGTGTCAACGTCAACATCGCCGCCACCACGGTGGAAAACTACCGCAAGCTCCATGATGCGGGTATCGGCACCTACATTCTCTTTCAGGAGACCTACCACAAGGAAAGCTATGAGAAGCTCCACCCGCGGGGGCCCAAGCACGACTACGCCTACCACACCGAGGCGATGGACCGCGCCATGCAGGGCGGCATTGACGATGTGGGGCTGGGTGTGCTGTTCGGGCTGGAACTCTACCGCTACGAGTTTGTCGCGCTGCTCATGCACGCGGAGCATCTCGAGGCGGTCTACGGCGTCGGTCCGCACACCATCAGCGTCCCGAGAATCAAGCCCGCGGACGATATCGACCCCACCGCGTTTGACAACAGCATTGACGACGACACCTTCGCCAAGATTTGCGCGCTGATTCGGATTTGCGTACCCTACACGGGCATGATCATCAGCACCCGTGAGAGTCAGGCGGTGCGCGAGAAAGTCCTGCCGCTGGGCGTCTCCCAGATAAGCGGCGCGTCTCGTACAAGCGTGGGCGGCTATACGGAAGAAGAGCGCGACGACAGCTCCGCGCAGTTTGATGTCAGCGACCGCCGTTCTCTTGACGAGGTGGTGCGCTGGCTGATGGAGCAGGGATACATTCCGTCGTTCTGCACCGCCTGCTACCGCGAGGGGAGAACCGGCGACCGTTTCATGACGCTTTGCAAGAACCAGCAGATTCAGAACTGCTGCCACCCCAACGCCCTGATGACGCTCAAGGAATTTTTGATGGATTACGCTTCCGAGGATACCAGAACCATCGGAAACAGCCTGATTCAGAAGGAGCTGCTGAATATCCCCAACGAGAAGGTTCGCGGGATTTGCGGCGAACGGCTCACAAAAATCGAGCAGGGGCAGCGAGATTTCCGATTCTGACATTCGCCCGCCGCGAACTCTCAGCGGCGGGTTTTTGAGTGGAAAGGAGCCCTACATATGGAAGATTCACAGGCGGCGCAGAAGGCGGCGTTTGCCCACAAGAGCAAAATAGGCGGTCAGGCGCTCGTGGAGGGCGTGATGATGAAGGGCGCGTTTCGCGGGGCGATGGCGTGCAGACTGCCCAACGGCGAGATGGATTTGGAGACATGGGAGATTCCCGCGAAATGGCGCACCGACCGCAAAACCGGCAAGCAGGTGCTTACAAGACCGTGGTACACCAGAGTGCCGTTCGTGCGCGGGTGCGTGAATTTCGTCACCTCGCTGATTGAAGGCTACCGCTGTACGCTGCGCTCGGCGGAAAAGCAGGTCGACGAGGAACTCGACGACTACTGCCTGTGGAAGAAGCGCGAAAAAAT
>CAYZMU010000002.1:38765-44232 GCA_964479595.1 uncultured Ruminococcus sp.
GACATTCTTTCCGTGATTACGATCATTCTCAGTTTAGCGCTGAGTTTCGCGCTTTTTCTCTATCTGCCGCGTCTGGTCGTCTCTTGGATTAAGCCTTTAACCGAAAGCCGTGTCATTCGCTCCTGTGCCGAGGGAATCGTCAAAATGGCGGTGTTTATCGGGTTTATGGCGTTCACGGGGCTTATCAAGAGCACAAGGCGCACGTATGAATACCACGGCGCGGAGCACAAGACCATCGCCTGTTTTGAGGCGGCGCTGCCGCTGACGGTGGAAAATGTCCGCAAGCAGACGCGCTTTCACCCGCGCTGCGGCACAAGCTTTATCTTTCTGGTACTTCTTATCAGCATTTTTGTCGGCTGTCTCAACCCCTTCCGGACCACATGGTCCAGAGTGCTTTTCAGTCTGGTTTTGCTGCCGCTGGTCATGGGGATAAGCTATGAGCTCATCCGGCTGGCGGGGCGTTACGACAATATTTTTACCAAAATCATTTCCGCGCCGGGGCTCTGGGTACAGCGCATCACCACGCGAGAACCCAATGACGAGCAGATCGAGTGCGCCATCGCGGCGCTTACCCCGTGCATTCCGCAGAATCTCGAGGACGACATCTGGTGAGCCTTTTTGAGCAAGTGCGCGGGATTCTGCGGCAGGGCGGAATTGAGGACGCCGCGCTGGAGGCGAAATTCCTGCTGGAGGACATCAAAGACCCGCAGGAGGCGCTGACAGCGGCAAAACGCCGTGCCGCGCGGGAGCCGCTTCAGTATCTTCTGGGGACATGGGAGTTCTACGGTCTGACGCTCGCAATAGGGGAGGGCGTGCTGATTCCGCGTCAGGACACCGAAACGCTCGCGGACTGCGCCATCGCCTACGCGAAAGACGAGGACGCTCCCAAGATTCTCGACCTCTGCGCGGGCAGCGGCTGTATCGCGCTGGCGCTGCAGAAGCACTTGCCCCGTGCGGAGATTACCGGCATTGAAAAGAGCGGGGCGGCGGCCGCTTACGCGGTCAGAAACGCGGAGAAACTGGGGCTGCCCGTAAAATTTTTAACGGGCGATGTGCTGGAGGAGCGGACAGCCGCGGGATTCCGCGATATCTCGCTGATTGTCTGCAACCCCCCGTATCTGAGCGCTGAGGATATGGAACATTTGCAGCCCGAGGTCGCCCATGAGCCCGAGATGGCGCTTTTTGGCGGCGAGGACGGGCTTTTCTTTTACCGAAAAATCACCCCGCTCTGGGCGGACACGCTCAGGAGCGGGGGTTGTCTGATGTTTGAAATCGGCTGTACACAGGGCGGTGCTGTGCGGGAAATCCTGTCTCGGAACGGTTTTGGGAGCATTCAGACGCGGAAAGACCTGGGCGGACACGACCGCGTGGTTTTCGCAATCAAGCCCTAACGCGCCGCTCCGCGCTGCCGCGCGCCGCTGAGAAGGGCGTCTCTGCCTTGAATGGTCACTTCTCTGCCGTCATCGCTCAGTGTCAGACGCCCCGCCTTGACCAGTTCGAGAATCGCCAGAAAGAGCGCGACTCTGTCCGTGCGGGCGGAAAGCCCATCAAAAAGTTCGGGTACGGAAACGGTCTCGTCGGTATAGAACTGCCGCAGCAGAAAGACCACCTTTTCCGCGACGCTCGCGACTCTTGCCTGAGGCGTGGTCGCGCGCAGAATCTTCTCGCGGAGTTCCTCCTCCCGCGCCGCGGCGGGCGTCATTCGCTGCCCCATGCTTTGGTAAACTTCAAGGAGCGTTTCTTTCGGGTGCGTTCGGCGGTAGGTTTTGTCTACGGGCAGAGCCGGGGGTGCGGCGCGCACAAAGATTTTGTCGCCCTCCCAGCGCGCTTTGAGCGCGGCGGCGGCCTGTTTGCAGCGCGCGTATTCGATGAGCTCGCCCTCTAAATCCTTCTTGTCCTCCCGCGCCTTTTCGGGCTCGGGCAGCAGCGCGGCGGTCTTGAGCAGGATGAGCCGCGCAGCCATCTGGAGAAATTCTCCCGCCAGTTCGTAGTCGCATTCCGCGCAGCGTCTCATGTAGTCCAGATACTGCTCCAGAAGCGTCGAAATCTCGATATCGCAGATATTGAGCTTGTGCTTGGAAATCAGATACAGCAGCAAATCCGGCGGACCCTCAAACACCGGCAGATGAAAGGAAAGTTCCCGCATTTTCTAGCCCAGAAGTTTCGGAATCCAGTTCGTGATAAAGATGAAGAAATCGTATATCCAGCCTCTGAGATATCCAAGCGGCACGGAGAGCACGCGGGAGAAAATCAGCACCAGGAAGATAATCTGGACGAGCAGCTGGTGATTGGCGAACCAGTTGTCCACCTTCGCGCTCGTGAAATAGGAGAGTACTTTGGATCCGTCCAGAGGCGGGATGGGAATGAGGTTGAAGACCGCAAGGCCGATGTTTATCAGGATAAAACTCTGAAGGAACGAGTAGAGGTACAGCGGAACGCTGCTGCCTGTGCCGTCCGCGCTGAGCAGAATGGCGTTTTTGAAGACGCCCGTGCAGGAATAAAACCGCAGAATCACCGTGCCGACCAGCGCCGCGAGCAGATTGGCGAGAGGGCCCGCCGCGGCCGTGACAGCGACGCCGAAGCGCATGCTGTGCTTGCGGTCGAAGCGCGTGGGGTCAATCGGAACGGGTTTTGCCCAGCCGTAGCCCGTAAAAATCATCAGAATCGCGCCGATTGGATCCAGATGCGCCAGCGGATTGAGCGTCATGCGCCCCGCCCGCATCGCGGTATCGTCGCCCAGTTTGTAGGCGGTCCACGCGTGCGCGTATTCGTGCAGCGGCAGAATGAGCAGCAGTACCATCAGGTCAGCAAGGAGATTAATGACGAATGTATTCATAGCGAACTCCTCTCGGGATTGTCACCCTTATTATACCTCCTTATTATACTCCTTTTTGGCTCTGTTTGCAAGCTTTTTGCGGCGCTTGCGGAAAAATTTCGGGAAATCTTCAAAAAGGGCTTGCATTTTCGGGAAAGATGTGGTATAATATATGAGTTGATTTCCAGTAAGTAAAGGAGGTGGCTGCTATGGCAAAATGCGAAATCTGCGGCAAGGGCGTTTCCTTTGGGATTAAGGTCTCCCACTCCCATCGCCGCACGAACCGCACATGGAAGCCGAATGTCCAGCGTGTCAAGGCAATCGTAAAGGGTTCTCCCTGTCATATTTACGTCTGCTCGCGCTGCCTGCGTTCCGGCAAGGTACAGCGCGCGCAGTGAAGGACGTCTCGCGGCTCAAGGAGTATTTGCTCTGATTCTTTCGGGCAGGTGCTCCTTTTATTTTATCATTTATTCTATCATCATGAAGAGGAGAGAGGGGCATGAAGTACTATCTCCACACAGCAGAGGAAGTCCTCGGGGAAGTCGGAAGCACCGCGGACGGGCTGACAGAAGAAACGGCGGGGCAGCGCCTTGCCGAACACGGGGAAAACCGGCTGGAAGAGCCGCCGAAGCCCTCGCTGTTTGCGCGGTTTTTGTCGCAGTTTAAGAATCCGATGATTCTGGTTCTGCTCGCGGCGGCGGTGGTTTCGGCGATTACGGGGATTCTGAGCGAAGGCAAACTGGACGCGGATGTGTTCATCATTCTGTTTGTCGTCATCGCCAACGCCGTACTCGGGGTTTATCAGGAGAACAAGGCGGAGGCGGCGATTGAGGCGCTGCAGAAAATGAGCGAGGCACAGAGCAAGGTGCTGCGGGACGGGGAACTCAAGGTTCTGCCGAGCGCGAAACTGGTCGTGGGCGATGTGGTGGTGCTCGAGGCGGGCGACAGTGTCCCCGCGGACTGCCGGATTCTCGAGGCTGCGGCGCTCAAGGCGGAGGAGGCCGCTTTAACCGGCGAGAGTGTGCCCTCTGACAAGGATACGGACGCGCTGAAGGGCGAGGATGTGCCGCTCGGGGACCGCAAAAATATGCTCTACATGGGCTCGAGCATCGCGTACGGACGCGCGCGGGCGGTTGTCACCGCGACGGGCATGGACACGGAGATGGGCAAGATAGCCGGCGCAATCGCGAACGCGGAGGACGACAAAACCCCGCTGCAGAAGAGTCTGGATTCGCTCAGCAAGATTCTCTCTGTCGCGGTCCTCGCCATCTGCGTGCTGATTCTGGGCATCAACCTGCTTCAGATGGCGGTGCGGGACGGCGCGATTTCGCTGCCGGGATTTCTTGAGAGTTTCATGATTGCGGTAAGCCTTGCCGTGGCGGCAATTCCTGAGGGCCTCGCGGCGGTTGTGACGGTGGTGCTTTCCATCGGCGTGACGAATATGTCCAAGCGCGGCGCCGTGATTCGCAAGCTCACCGCCGTGGAGGCTCTGGGCTGCGCGGAGGTCATCTGCAGCGACAAAACGGGTACGCTGACGCAAAATAAAATGACGGTCGTGGAGCACGCGGGCTCGGACGAACAGCTGCTGGCGCAGGCGATGTCGCTGTGCTGCGACGCCGTTCTGAACCCCGACCAGACCGTCACGGGCGAGCCCACCGAGGCGGCGCTTGTGGCGTACGCGGCGGGGCTGGGGCTCAAAAAATACGAGATTCAGGAAAAACTCCCGCGCGTGGCGGAGGCGCCGTTTGACTCCATGCGCAAGATGATGTCCACCATACACAAGCGTGCCGGGGGCGGGTTTGTGCAGTATACCAAAGGCGCGCCGGACGAGGTTCTGCGCCGCTGCTCCAACATACTCGACGGCGGCAAGGCGCGTCCCATGACCGAGGACGACCGCGAGGCGATTCTCGGAAAGAACAAGGAAATGGCGGATAAAGCGCTGCGTGTGCTGCTCGCGGCGTACAGAGAGTACGATTCGCTGCCTGAAGATACCTCCGCGGAGGCTCTGGAACAGGATCTGACGTATATCGGCATGACGGGGATGATTGACCCGGTTCGTCCGGAGGTGAAAGACGCCATCGCGCTGTGCAAGACCGCCGGAATCCGTCCCGTGATGATTACGGGCGACCACAAGGATACCGCCGTGGCGATCGCGAAGGAGCTGGGGATTCTCTCCGGCGACCAGAAAGCCCTGACCGGCGCGGAACTTTCGAAGATTCCGGATGAGGAATTTGAGAGGACCGTCGATCAGTACAGTGTCTATGCGCGCGTGCAGCCTGAGCACAAGGTGCGAATCGTCAACGCGTGGCGCAAGCAGAACAAGACCACCGCGATGACAGGCGACGGCGTCAACGACGCGCCCTCCATCAAGAGCGCGGATATCGGGGTCGGCATGGGCATTACGGGTACCGACGTGACGAAGAACGTCGCGGACATGGTGCTGACGGACGACAATTTCGCGACCATCGTCGGCGCGGTCGAGGAAGGCAGAAGAATCTACGACAATATCCGAAAGGCCATTGGTTTCCTGCTCTCGAGCAACTTAAGCGAGGTGCTGTGCATTCTGGTGGCGACGCTGGGCCTTGGCGCGGTGACAGGCGGCTCCTTCGAGATTTTCCTGCCCGTGCATCTGCTCTGGATTAACCTGATCTC
>CAYZMU010000002.1:44332-81300 GCA_964479595.1 uncultured Ruminococcus sp.
TCCATCTTCACCATGCACAGCCACAACAAAGCGCTGCTGGGTTCGATCCTGCTCTCCTTTGTGCTGACGGTGCCGGTGCTGCTTATCCCCGCGCTGCGCAATATTTTCTCGCTTGTGGCGCTGAGCGGTACGCAGTATCTCATCGCAACGCTTCTGGCAGTCGCGATTATCCCCATTGTGGAGATTGTCAAGGCGATAAGACGGCTGATTGCCGGCAAAAAGAAAAAGAATTGAGGGAATGATATGACTGTCGCGGAAATGAAGGAGGCAATCCTTGCCGCCAAGAAAGAAAACGATTTCTGTGTTCTCGCGCACGCCTATCAGAGCCACGATATCTGGGAAGTGGCGGATTATGTCGGGGATTCTTTCGGGCTTTGCGTGCAGGCGTCCAAATCCCCCGCAAAAAATATCCTGATGTGCGGGGTGCGCTTCATGGCGGAGACGGTTAAAATTCTCTCCCCGCAAAAGCGCGTGTTCCTTTCAAACCCCGGCGCGGGCTGCCCCATGGCGGAGCAGATGGACAAGGATTTGATTCTGGGGCTCAAGGAGCAGACACCGGATGTCCTCATTGCCGCCTATATCAATACCACGGCTGAATTAAAGACGGTCTGTGATGTCTGCGTCACCTCGTCCTCCGCCGTCAGAATCCTCCGTGCGCTCCCCGCGCGGCACATTCTCTTCATCCCGGACTGCAATCTGGGCGAGTGGGCGGCGGGGCAGATTCCCGACAAGGAAATTGAGCTCGTGCGCGGCGGCTGCCCGACGCATGTGCGGATTTCGCCGGGCGATGTCACCCGCGCGCGAAAAGAACACCCCGACGCGCTGATACTCTGCCACCCCGAATGTCTCCCGGCGGTCTGGTCGAAGGCGGATTTTGTCGGCTCGACGACCGAGATTATGGATTACGCCAAAAAGAGCGACGCGCCGGCTTTCGTCATCGGCACGGAGACGAGCATCGTGGAGCATCTGCAGTTTGACTGTCCGCAAAAGCGTTTCTACCCGCTCTCCAAGGATTGCGTCTGCCACAACATGAAGCTTACGACGCTTTCGGACGTGCTGGGCGCGGTGAGCGGACGCGCGGGAGAGGAAATTCTGATGGACAGCGAGCTGATCCAGGACGCGCGCAAGCCCATTGAGGCCATGCTCTCCTACGGCGGATAACCGCCTGTGAACCTAAAAAACGCCGCCCCTCGGTTCGGGGGGCGGTTTGTTTTATTTGCTGTCTTTGCGCTTGCGGCGCTGTCTGTGGAACCGAATCGCGAAGAGCAGTGCCAGCAGCATATAGACGATGGTGATGGCAATTGCCCACAGAAACGCGTCGCGCAGATACTTGGAGCGCAGGAAGCCGGGAATCTCGCTCATGTTGTAGCGCCAGAACGAGCGGTCCACGGATTCCGAGGCGACGAGGTCGATTTCCGCCAAGGTTTCCCCGGAGAGTTTCAGCGCCACGGTTCCGAGCTTGTCTCCCGCCTTGACGGGCGCGTCGGTTTCCTGAGCGACCGACTTCACCTGCTGCACCGCGTTGATGTCCATGGTGTCGCACCAGATGCACGAATAGCCCTCTTTGGGCTTTACGATGACATAGTCCGCGCCGTCGGCGTTGGCAACGGGCACCTCCGCGATCTCGGTATTCGCGGTCAGCAGTTCCTGATACGAGAGGTGGGTAAACGCCCACTCGAAGATGGCTTTGGCGTCCTCGAGGTGATAGTAGTGCGCGTTGCCCTCGGCGTCGTCCATGGGGGCGTTTAAGCAGACGAGCAGGTAATTGTTGCCGTCGCGGGACGCCTTCGCGGCGATGCTGCGTCCGCCCTGTTCAAGGTTTCCGGTCTTGACGCCGCGCACGCCCTCGCAGTAGTACTCGTCCTCGGAGAACACCATCACATTGGAGTGCGTCCACGCCCAGTCGTCCTCGCGTTCCAGCTGTGCCGCGGAGGGCGGGGTGTAGGTGTTCGCGCAGGCAATCGCCTCAAAGCGCGGCACGGTCATCGCGTACTGGAGCAGCTTCATCATATCCCGCGCCGTGGTGAGCTGCCGCGCGCTGAAAAGCCCGGTCGCGTTGGTAAAGCGCGTGTCGGCAAGCCCCAGTGTCTGGGCCTTCTGGTTCATCAGTTCCACAAAGCCCGCTTCCGTGCCTCCGCCGAATTCCGTGGCGAGCATGGCGGACGCCTCACACGAGGAGGTCAGCATCATCGCGTAGAGCAAGTCCTCCACGGTCAGCGTGTCGCCCGCGCGGATGTTCGCGTAGCGCAGGTCGCTCTGGTCCTCAATCTCCGAAAAAGGCGCGAACATCTCAGAAGTCGCGGTGATTTGGCGCGTGGCGGGGTCGGGGCAGTTTTCCAGCACGACAACCGCTGTCATAATCTGTGCCAGAGCCGCCGGCATTTCCTTCATATCGGCGTTTTTCTCGTAAACGACCTCCCCGACGTCGAGGTTCAGAAGAATGGCCGCCTCGGACTGTACCGCCGCGTTCGGGGTAAACGTCAGCGCGCGCGCCCTTTGCGGGCTCAGCAGCACCGTGACGGCGGAAAGCGTCACAGCCGCGGAAAGCAGCCATGTCAGAATGCGTTTTCGCATGCGTTTCAACTCCGATTCCTGCCCCGGCGGCCGGACCGTCAGGGCGTACTTACTGCTATTATACCAGAAAATCCCGAAAAAGGGAAGGGCTTTTGCGAAAAATTTCCGAACAGATAGCGGGATGCACAAAACAAGGACGCTGTTTTTGTCTGTTTTCACGAATATGGCGGGCTTGACAAGGCGGAAAAAATCGTGTATAATGTTACCTGGGAAACAGTCAGCCGGCAAACAACTTGAATGGAGGCAAGATCATGGGACCTGACATTATGCTGTCGCTTTGTATCCTCAGCGCCCAGATTCGCAAGCAGATTGACCGTTCGCATATCAAGCGCGAAATCGATGATATCACCGGCACGCACGGCTGGATTATCTGCTATCTGGCGGACCACGAGGACTGTGAGATTTACGGGCGGGATCTTGAGCGGGAATTCGGCTTCAGCCGCGCGACGGCGTCGAAAATTCTCGGGCTTATGGAAAAAAACGGCATGATTGAGCGCAGTCATGTCCCAGGGGACGACCGCCTCAAGCGCATTGTCCTGACCAAGCGCGCCCACGAGTATATCAGCCGGCTGCGCGCGCTGAATCTCGATGTGGAGCACACGCTTATCAGGGGCTTTTCCGATTCGGAACTGCGCACGCTGCGGGAGTATCTCTCGCGAATGCGTTCCAATCTCGCCCCGCTTTCCCAGGAGGAGCGTTTATGATTAAAACGATTATGAAATGTCTGCGGGAATACAAGCTTCCCACGATTCTGACCTTTCTTTTTATCGCGGGCGAGGCGGTTATCGAGGCGGTTGTTCCCTTCCTGACCTCGGAACTGGTCAACAACGTCCAGCGCGGCGTGGAGATGAACTACATCCTCAAAATCGGCGTGATTCTGCTCGTGCTGACGCTTGTCTCCCTGTTCTGCGGCGGCGCGGCGGGCTTTACCTCCGCCAAGGCGTCCGCGGGATTCGCGAAAAATGTCCGCCACGACATCTTCGCCCGGGTTCAGACCTTCGCGTTTCAGAATATCGACAAGTTTTCCACAAGTTCTCTGGTCACGCGCCTGACGACCGATATCTCCAATCTGCAGATGGCGTATATGATGACCATCCGCATTGCCGTGCGCGCCCCGCTCATGCTGATTTTCTCCATCATCATGGCGTTCTGGATGGGCGGACGGCTGGCGCTGACTTTTGTGGTCGTCATTCCGGTTCTGGGCGTGGGGCTGATGCTGATAGCGCACTTCGCGATGCCGGCCTTCCGCAGGGTCTTCAAGAAATACGACCGCCTCAACGAATCCATTGAGGAAAATGTCAGGGGTATGCGCGTGGTCAAGGGTTTCGCGCGCGAGGAGTATGAAAAGCAGAAGTTCAATTCCGCAGCGGAGAGCATTCGCGTGGATTTCACCCGCGCGGAGCAGATTGTCGCGCTCAACAACCCCCTCATGCAGCTGTGCGTCTACTTCAATATGCTCTTTATTCTGTCGGTAGGCTCCCATCTCATCATCTCCTCGCGCGGCGCGGTCATCAATGTCGGTCAGATTTCCGCGATGCTCACTTACGGCATGCAGATTCTCATGCAGCTGATGATGCTCTCGTCCATTTACGTCATGCTGACGATGTCTTCGGAGTCGATTCGCCGTATCTCCGAGGTGCTTGAGGAGACCCCCGCGATTCACAGCCCCGAGAACGCCGTAACCAGCGTCAGGGACGGCTCCATTGATTTTGAGAACGTCAATTTCAAGTATTCCGAGAAGGCGAAACGTTTCGCGCTTTCGGATATTGATTTGCACATTCCGTCGGGTGCCACCGTAGGCATCTTAGGTGGGACGGGCTCGAGCAAATCGAGCCTTGTGAGCCTGATTCCGCGCCTTTATGACGTCACCGAAGGCAGCGTGCGTGTAGGCGGCGTCGACGTGCGCGAATACGATCTGAAGACGCTGCGCGAAAGCGTCGCGATGGTGCTGCAGAAGAACGAACTCTTTTCCGGAACCATCAAGGACAACCTGCGCTGGGGCAACCCCGACGCCACGGACGAGGAACTCAAGGAGGCATGCAGGCTCTCTCAGGCGGACGAGTTTATCGAAAGCTTTGAGAACGGCTACGACACGATGATTGAGCAGGGCGGGACCAATGTTTCCGGCGGGCAGAAGCAGCGGCTCTGTATCGCGAGAGCGCTGCTCAAGCAGCCGAAAATCCTGATTCTGGACGACTCCACCAGCGCCGTGGACACCAAGACGGACGCCTTCATCCGCGCGGGCTTTAAGAAATACATTCCGCAGACGACGAAAATTATCATTGCGCAGAGAGTCGCGTCCGTGCGCGACGCCGATATTATTCTCGTGATGGAAAACGGCCGGATCTCCGCCTCGGGCACGCACGAGCAGCTGCTCGAAAGCAGTGAGATCTATCGCGAGATTTACGAGCAGCAGACCATGGGAGGTGACGATAATGCCGCGTAATCTCAAGGGCTACGGCGCGCCGCGAAAACCGGGGGATGCCTTCCGGACGCTCAGGCGCGTTCTCAAGATGCTCCGGGGGTTCTATCCCGTGCTGCTGCCGGTGACCATCGGGTGCATTCTCTTCTCCTCGGCAACTTCATCGATTCCCGCCGTGTTCGTGCAGAAAGTCATCGCGGATATCGAGACATGGATGCAGACAGGCGACTGGGAGGCGGCGAAAGCGGCAATCTTCCCCAAAATCGCTCTGCTTGCCGTGCTCTATGTCCTTTCGATTATCTCCATGACCGTATACCAGCAGCTGATCGCCTATATCGGGCAGGGTTTCCTGCACAAAATGCGCTGCACGCTCTTTAACGGAATGCAGGATTTGCCCATTAAATTTTTTGACACCCACAAGCACGGCGATATCATGAGCCACTACACCAACGATATCGACACGCTTCGCCAGCTTCTGACCCAGTCTCTGCCCGCGCTCGTGCAGGCGGGTTCCATTGTGCTGTTTGTCTTTGCCATCATGATTTACTACAGTGTCTGGCTGACACTCGTCGTCATGGCGGGGGTCGTGGTCATGATGCTCGTCTCCAAGACGATAGGCGGCGGCTCCGCGAAGTATTTCGTCCGCCAGCAGAAATCCGTCGGCGCGACGGAGGGTTATGTGCAGGAGATGATGAACGGACAGAAAGTCGTGCAGGTTTTCTGCCATGAGGAGCAGAGCCAGAAGGATTTTGACCGCATCAACGACCAGCTCTGCGAGGACAGCTACCGCGCCAACGCCTTCGCCAACGCCTTGGGGCCCATTATCCTGAATATCGGCAACATTCTTTATGTCGTTATCGCGACGGTCGGCGGCGCCATGCTGCTGGCCGGTGTGCCGAATCTGTCGCTGTCGGGGCTGCCGCTCGGGATTGATATCGTCGTGCCCTTCCTGAATATGACCAAGCAGTTTACCGGCAACATCAACCAGGTGACCCAGCAGCTCAACTCGATTGTGATGGCTGTCGCGGGCGCGGAGCGCATCTTCAAACTCATGGACGAGCCCGCGGAGACCGATAACGGCTATGTGACGCTTGTCAACGCCAAAATCTCTCCGGACGGCACCGTCACGGAGACCGACGAGCGCACGCACAGCTGGGCGTGGAAGCACCCGCATACCGCGGACGGTTCCATTACCTACACGCCGCTCAAAGGCGAGGTGACCCTCAACGAGGTGGATTTCGCCTACGAGGAGGGCAAGGACGTCCTGCACGATGTCTCTGTCTATGCCGAGCCCGGTCAGAAAGTCGCTTTCGTGGGCGCGACCGGCGCGGGAAAGACGACCATTACGAACCTTATCAACCGCTTCTACGACATCGCGGACGGAAAAATCCGCTATGACGGCATCAATATTAACAAAATCCGCAAACAGGACCTGCGCCGTTCGCTCGGAATCGTGCTGCAGGAGACGAACCTGTTTACGGGCACGGTGATGGACAATATCCGCTACGGGCGGCTGGACGCCACGGACGAGGAGTGCCGTTCCGCCGCGAAACTCGCGGGCGCGGACGACTTCATCTCGCGGCTGCCCGAGGGCTATGAGACCATGCTGACAGGCAACGGCGCGAATCTATCCGGCGGGCAGCGCCAGCTCCTCGCCATCGCGCGCGCGGCGGTGGCGGACCCGCCCGTCATGATTCTGGACGAGGCGACTTCCTCCATCGATACCCGCACCGAGGCGATTGTCTCGCGCGGCATGGACGCGCTGATGAAGGGCAGAACGGTCTTTGTCATCGCGCACAGGCTCTCCACGGTGCGCAATTCCGACGTGATCATGGTCCTGGACCACGGGCGCATTATCGAACGCGGCACGCACGAGGAACTGATCGCACTCAAGGGTGTGTACTATCAGCTCTACACGGGCGCGTTTGAACTGGAGTGAGGAGGATTCATGGATTCCAGAGTCGCGATTATCGGCATTCTTTTGGAGGATATCGACCAGTCCGCGCGCGTCAACGCGCTGCTGCACGAGGCGGGTTCGTATATCATCGGGCGCATGGGGATTCCCTATCCGCGCCGCAATCTGCACATTATCAGTGTCGCCATTGACGCCCCGCAGGACATCATCAATGAGCTTTCCGGGAAACTGGGGCGTCTGGACGGCGTTTCCGTCAAGACACTGTATTCCCGGCAATAAACAAGACCCCTATCCCGAAATTCGCGAGAACACGCGCTTTTCAGGATAGGGGTCCGGTTTTTCAGAAGCGGTGGTTCAATCGTCATCGTCGAATTTCAGCACCGCCATAAACGCCTCAGACGGGATTTCCACGCTGCCGAGCTTGCGCATCCGCTTCTTGCCCTCCTTCTGCTTTTCGAGCAGCTTTTTCTTTCGCGTGATATCCCCGCCGTAGCACTTCGCGAGGACATCCTTTCGCAGCGCCTTGACGGTTTCCCGCGCGATGATCTTTCCGCCGACCGCCGCCTGAATGGGAATCTCAAAAAGCTGGCGCGGGATGTTCTCTTTGAGCTTTTCGGCGATTTTGCGCGCTCTGGGGTACGCCTTGTCCGCGTGGACGATGAAGGAGAGCGCGTCAACGATTTCGCCGTTGAGCATGAAATCGAGCTTTACGAGCTTGGAGGGCTCGTAGCCCGCCGCCTCGTAGTCCAGAGAGGCGTAGCCGCGGGTGCGGGATTTCAGCGCGTCAAAGAAATCGTAGATAATCTCGTTGAGCGGGAGCTTATAGTGCAGGTCCGCCCGGTTTTCGTCGAGATACTGCATATCCCCGAAGACGCCCCTGCGCTCCTGACACAGTTCCATGACCGCGCCGACGTATTCCTTGGGCGTGAGGATTTCCGCCTTGACCACGGGCTCAGACGCCTCGGCAATAGAGGCGGGGTCGGGATAGTTGGAAGGGTTGTCGACCAGAATCGTCTCCCCGTCGGTCAATGTCACGCGGTAGACCACGGAGGGCGCGGTGGTGATTAGGTCCAAATCGTACTCGCGCTCGAGACGTTCCTCGATGATTTCCATGTGCAAAAGCCCCAGAAACCCGCAGCGGAAACCGTACCCGAGCGCCTGGGAGGTTTCGGGCTCAAAGGAGAGTGAGGCGTCGTTGAGCCGCAGTTTCTCCAGCGCGTCGCGCAAGTCCTCCAGCCGCGCGCCGTCGAGCGGGTAGATGCCCGAAAAGACCATGGGACTGACTTTGCGGTAGCCCTCCAGCGGCTCGGCGCAGGGGTTTTGCGCCAGCGTCACGGTGTCGCCCACGCGCGTGTCGCCGATACTCTTGATAGACGCGGTGAGATAGCCCACCTCTCCCGTGTGCAGCACGCCCCGGTTCTGGTGCTCCGAGGCGCTCATAACCCCCGCCTCCACCACCGTGAACTCCGCGCCCGTCGCGAAAAGGCGGATGCGGTCGCCCGTGCGCACCACGCCGTCTTTCACGCGCACGTAAATGATAACGCCCTTGTAGGAATCGTAGAAACTGTCAAAAATAAGCGCGCGCAGCGGCGCGTCGGGGTCGCCGTTCGGCGCGGGAATGTCGCTCACAATCCGCTCGAGTACTTCCTCAATGTTTGTGCCGAGCTTGGCGGAGATGCGCGGGGCGTCCATCGCGGGAATGCCGATGACAGATTCGATTTCCTCCGCGACTTTGTCCGGCTCGGCGGACGGAAGGTCAATTTTGTTAATCACAGGAAGGATTTCCAGGTCCGCCTCCACGGCGAGGAACGTGTTCGCGAGCGTCTGCGCCTCAATCCCCTGCGAGGCGTCCACGACGAGAATCGCGCCCTCACACGCCGCCAGCGATCGGCTCACCTCGTAGTTGAAATCCACGTGTCCGGGCGTGTCAATGAGATTGAAGCGGTAGGTTTCGCCGTCTTTGGCGATGTAGTCAAGCGCCACCGCCCGCGCCTTGATGGTGATTCCGCGCTCGCGCTCGATATCCATATTGTCCAGAAGCTGGTCTTCCATGTCGCGGCTTTCGACCGCCTTTGTTTTCTCGAGAATGCGGTCTGCCAAAGTTGATTTGCCGTGGTCGATATGCGCGATGATGGAAAAGTTCCGAATGTGGCTTTGATTGGGCAAAATGCTCTCCCCCTTTTCCACAGTATACCACAAACCGCCGAAAATTGCAAGGGTCTTGCCTTTTGACCGCGACTGTGGTATAATAGAAGAGAATGAGAACCGGGAGGGATTGCCTTGCCTTTGCATCCTGTCGCCCATTTGCGGACGATTCTGCGCCACAAGCGCCTTGTGCTGCGCCACTGTGTGATGGCGGGGATTCCGCTGCAGGGGCTTTTGCACGATTTGTCGAAGTTTTCCCCGACGGAGTTTATCCCGGGCATGCTCTACTATCAGGGCAGCCGCAGCCCCAACGAGGCGGAGCGCGAACACGTGGGGTATTCCGCCGCGTGGATGCACCACAAGGGCAGAAACCGCCATCATTTTGAGTACTGGAGCGATATCAACCCCCGGACCCGCGAATATGAGCCTGTGGAAATGCCCACGCGCTACCTTATCGAGATGTTCTGCGACCGGGTCGCGGCGAGCAAGGTCTATCGCGGCGCGGCTTACCGCGACAGCGACCCGCTTGACTACTTCCTGCGCGGTATGGACCACAATCGCCCCATTCACCCCAAGACCGCCAAGAAACTGCTGAAACTTCTGACCATGCTCGCGAACGAGGGCGAGGAGAAAACATTCGCCTATATCCGCCGGCTGCGAAAATAGAGGAGGAACGCTATGAGAATCCGTTTTCACCTGCCCGATTTTACGCACAATCTCAATCTGAACCTGCTGCTCTACGAACTCATGCGGGAGTTTCCGGAAGCCTTTTACGAGGGCGTGGAAATCGGCTCTTTCTACGGCGAGTTTCCGACTTCCCTGTGGAACGGCGGCAGAACTCTGGGCTCGATCTTTCCCGAAAACGAGATGCGCTACTGCATTGACGAGATGAACCGCCGGGGGATATCCCTGCGCTACACGTTCACCAACCCGCTCATCAACAAGAGCCATCTCGATGACGCCCACTGCAACCGCTGCCTGAGAATCGCGCAGCGCGAGGACAAGTTAAACGGTGTGATCGTCGTGTCGGAGGATCTGGAGCACTATGTGCGGAAGAATTACCCCGGCTTTCAGATCATTTCCTCCACCTGCAAACAAATCCGGGACGTGGACGCGCTCTGTGAGGAACTCGAGCGTTTCGATGTCGTGGTTTTGGATTATAATTTCAACAATCAGTGGGAGATCCTCGAAAAACTCCCGCATAAAGAGCGCGTGGAACTGCTCTGCAACGCCGTCTGTGTGCCGGACTGCCCGCGCCGCCGCGCGCATTACCAGTATCTCGGGCGAACACAGATGGCTTATTTTGAGCATTTAAAGAAAAACGGGCCGCGCGTGCCGTTTCACAATCCCGAATCCTTTGAGTGCCCCTATCCGGGGAAGCTCATCTACGAAATCCAGGACCACAGCACTTTCATCTCCCCGGAGGACATTCTGGAAAAGTACGCGCCGATGGGCTTTGAGAATTTTAAGCTGGAGGGGCGCTCTGCCACGCTGTTCAACAATATGGAAACCTATCTCTACTACATGGTAAAGCCCGAATACCGCGACAAACTTCGCTTAATTTATCTGCTCTCGCTGCAGAAAAGCGAAATTATTTCAGTAAACGATTAAGGAGACCGCTATGCGTTTGAGAAATCTGACGACCGCCTCCGGAGAAAGTTATCCGATTTACACAGGAGCGGGGCTGCTCGAGAAAATCGGGGAAATGCTCCGCGAAATTCTGCCGCCCTGCCGTGCTGTGATTGTAACAGACAGCAATGTCGCGCCGCTCTACCTTGAGCGGGCGTGTGGGGCGCTGCGCGGCGCGGGCTTTGAGGTCAGCAGCGAGGTCGTGCCTGCCGGCGAGGAGAGCAAATCTTTTGCCGTGCTGGAGCGGGTGGCGGAGGACTTCGCGCAGGCGCGTCTGACCCGCTCGGATCTGGCGGTCGCGCTGGGAGGCGGCGTTGTCGGCGATTTGACAGGATTCGCGGCGGGTTGCTATTTGAGGGGGATTCGTTTCGCACAGATTCCGACCACGCTGCTCGCCGCCGTGGACGCCTCTGTCGGGGGAAAGACGGCGGTGAATCTGCGCCACGGCAAGAATCTCGCCGGGGTGTTCCATCAGCCCGTCGCGGTGATCTGCGATACCGACACGCTGGCGACTCTGGACGCGCATCAGTTGGCGGACGGCGCCGCGGAGGCGATAAAGCAGGGGATTCTCGGCGATGAGACGCTGTTTGGCATTTACGAAAGCGGCAGCCCCGAAACGGAACTTGAGGAGATTATTGACCGCTGTGTCGCGTACAAGGCGTCCGTTGTGGCGGCGGACCCCCGCGAAAAGGGGCTGCGCAAGCTGCTCAATCTCGGCCACACGCCCGCGCACGCGATAGAGCTGCTCAGTGATTTTGAGATTTCGCACGGGCACGCGGTCGCGGTCGGGATTGCGATGGCGGCGCGCGCGGCGCAAAGAGGCGGGCTGCTGCGCGCTGAGGACAGAGACCGGATTCTTTCGGCGCTCACACGGGCGAATCTGCCTGTGACCTGCCCGTACAGTCCCGAGGAAATGGCGCGTGCCGCCGTCAATGACAAGAAGGCCGCCGACACGCACATCACGATTATTCTGCCGGAGAGAATCGGGCACTGCCGCATGGAGACGATTCCCATACAGAATCTTCAGGATTTCTTCGAGGCGGGAATGGAGGAGAATTCATGAGCATCACCTGCTTCCCCGCGCGGCTTTGCGGAACGGTGGCTGCCATCCCGTCCAAATCCGACGCGCACCGCAAGCTGATTCTGACGGCACTTTCCGATAACGGCGGGGTGTTGCCGCTTTCCGAGCCGCTCTGCGAGGATTTGTCCGCGACGGTCGCCTGTCTGGAGGCGCTGGGCGCCGGCTTTTCGTATCAAAGCGGCGGGCTTGCCGTCACGCCGATACGCCCCGTGTCCGACGCGGCGCTTCCGTGCGGGGAGAGCGGTTCCACGCTGCGGTTTCTGCTGCCTGTCGCGATGTGCGTCTGTCCCCGGGTGTCCATGAGCGGGAAGGGGCGGCTCCCTCAGCGTCCTATCGGGGCGCTTACCGCCGAAATGTCGCGCCACGGCGTCACTTTCGAGTCTGAGACACTTCCGCTTTCCGCGAGCGGAACCCTCAGAGGCGGGGAATATGCCATCGCTGGCAATATCAGTTCCCAGTTTTTAAGCGGGCTGCTCATGGCGCTGCCGCTTTGCGGGGACGACAGCGTGATCTCCCTGACGACGCCGCTGGAATCCGCTCCGTATGTCGAGATGACCCTTTCCGTGCTGCGGCTTTTCGGCATTTCCGTCACGTGCCGTACGGGTGAAAACGGCCTGCCGCGCTTTTTTGTCCGGGGCGGTCAGCGCCCGCACGCCCCCGAAACGATTCCGGTGGAGGGGGACTGGTCCAACGCGGCGTTTTTCCTCGCGGCAGGCGCGCTTTCGCCGGCTCCGGGGATACGCGTCACGGGGCTTTCGGAGGATTCCGCGCAGGGGGACAGCCAGATCCTCAAGATTTTGAGCGGCGCGGGCGCGGCTGTGGAGCGTTCAGAGCGGGGCATTGCCGTCAGCGGCGGAAAGCTTTCGGCTGTGGACGCGGATATGCGCGAAATCCCGGATCTTCTGCCCATCCTGGCGGTCGTCGCGGCCTTTTGCGAGGGCGAATCGCACTTTCGAAACGCTGCCAGACTCCGCCTGAAAGAATCCGACCGCCTCAGCGCGGTTTCGGGAATGCTCAGAGCGCTCGGCGGGGATGTTACGGAGGAACCTGACGCGCTGATTGTGCGCGGGACGGCGCTCCGCGGCGGGGAGACAGACGCGAAAAACGACCACCGTCTTGTTATGGCGGCAGCGGTTGCGGCAGCGTTCGGTTCCGCCCCGGTTACGATTCAGGGCGCGCGGGCGGTTCGGAAGTCCTACCCGGGTTTCTTTACGGATTATGAAAGTCTTGGAGGGAAGACAAGTGGCATCGAGCTTTGGTGAAACCTTGCGCGTGAGCGTTTTCGGGGAATCGCACGGCGACAGCGTCGGTGTTCTGCTCGACGGTCTGCCCGCGGGTTTTGAGATTTCCTCTGACGAGCTCGCGGCGTTTATGGCGCGGCGTCAGGGCGGCAACGACGCGTATTCCACCCCGCGCAAAGAGCCCGATATACCGGAATTTCTCTCGGGCGTCTCACAGGGCAGAACCAACGGTTTTCCGCTCTGTATCCGCATTGCCAACACCAACACCCGCTCCGGCGACTACAAAGCCCTCGCGGACTTGCCCCGCCCTTCCCACGCGGATTACACGGCGTGGGCAAAGTGGAACGGAAAGGCGGATTTGACGGGCGGCGGACATTTTTCGGGGCGTCTGACGGCGCCGCTGTGTGCCGCGGGCGGCATTGCCAAGCAGATTCTGCGCGCGCGGGGCGTTCTTGTGGGGGCCCATCTCTATTCTGTGGGAGAGGTCAGCGACACGCCCTTTCCGCTGTACCCGGACGCGGCTCTTTTTGACGAGATTGCGCGGCGGGAGTTTCCGGTGATTTCCCCTAAGGCGGGGGAGCGGATGGCGCAGGAGATTCTCAACGCGCGTGCCGAGTCTGATTCCGTGGGCGGGATTGTGGAATGCGCGGTGACGGGTCTTGAGGCGGGGCTCGGGGACCCGATGTTTGACGGAATGGAAAACAGGCTCTCGCGCGTGCTTTTCGGGATACCCGCTGTCAAGGCACTGGAATTCGGCGGCGGCTTTGCGATCTGCCGCTCGCGCGGTTCTCAGGTCAATGATCCGTTTTGTGTCCGCGACGGCGTCATTCGCACCGAGACCAACTACAGCGGCGGGATTCAGGGCGGCATTACCAACGGGATGCCTGTCCTGTTTCGTGTGGGATTCAAGCCCACCCCCTCGATTTCCCGCGAGCAGCGCACCGTTTCGCTCTCGGGCATGGAGGAGCGCACGCTTCAGATCAAAGGCCGCCACGACCCCTGTGTCGCGCGGCGCGCCGTGCCGGTTGTGGAGGCGTGCGCGGCTCTGACGGTGCTGGATGTGCTCCTGGGCGAGCGGGCTGGCGCGGTGGAAAACGGGAAAGGAAACAGTGAAGATGAAGGAACTTTCTGAAGTCCGGCAGGAACTCGACGGAATTGACAGCGAAATCTTAAAGCTTTTCGTGCGCCGCATGGAGCTTATCGACGTGGTCGCGGATATCAAGCGCGGCGACAAATCCCGTCCGCTCTACGACCCGGAGCGCGAGCGCGGAATTCTGAGCCGCGTGCGGGAAAACGCCGGAGAATTCGGCGACGCGGCGTACAGACTCTTCGGCACGATTCTGGAGCTTTCCCGCAGCAGACAGGCGTCGCAGCTGATTCCCGCCACGGAAGTCGCCGCGCGGGTTGCCGCGATGTGTGCCAATGAGCGTCCGGTTTTTCCGCGCACAGGGCGTATCGCGGTTTCGGGGATTGAGGGCTGCTACGCGGCCGCGGCGGCACAGCGCGTTCTGCCTGAGGGCGATATTGTCTTTGTCAACGGCTTCCGCGCGGTGGTTCAGGCGGTCACGGAAGGGCTCTGCCAGTTCGGGATTCTGCCGATTGAGAACAGTTCCAACGGTTCGGTGCGCGCGGTGCTGGATTTGCTGCGCGAACCCGGGCTTACGATTGTCCGCGGTGTCAGGCTGCTGATTCACCATGTGCTGCTGACGCAAAAGCACACGAAACTTTCCGAAATCCGGACGGTTTACACCCACGAGCAGTCGATAGGGCAGTGCTCGGAATTTCTCGGGACGCTCAAGGGCGTGGATATCATTCCCTGTGTCAGCAACGCGCACGCGGCGAAACGCGCCTCGGCGGCGCATGACAAATCCGTTGCCGCGATTGCGGGGGAAACCTGCGCGAAACTCTACGGGCTTTCCGTCGCGGCGGATTCCATTCAGAACCAGGAAAACAATGACACGCGCTTTCTCTGTGTAACCAAGGGCGATGTCTGCTACGCGGGCGCCCAGCGCATGAGTCTGATGCTCACCTGTGCCAACTCTCCCGGCGCGCTCAACGCCATGATCGCGAAAATCGCCGCGCTGGGGCTCAATATGTGCAAGCTTGAGAGCATTCCCATTCCCGGGACAAACTTCACCTACCGCTTCTTTATGGATTTGGAGGCGTCCCTGCACAGCGAGGGCGTTCTGGGGCTGCTGTGCGAGATGGAGCGCGGCTGTGATTCCTTTACGCTGCTGGGCAATTATTCGGAAATTGTGGGCTGACGCCAAAACTCCCGGGGGTGAATGTCATGACGGAGCGTCTGCGCGGGTGTGTCACGAAGGTGCGCTTTGTGAACCCGGAAACCTCCCATACCATTTTTGACCTGCGCTTGGACTCCGGGGAAACGGTTTCCGCCGCGGGGAGAGTGCCGAAACTGCGCGAGGGAGAGACCGTTTGCGTCAGCGGCGAAACGCGGACAACAGACAGCGGGAAGTCCGTTCATGTCCTGAAATTGGAGCGCGAGGAGCCCGTGAGCGAACCCGAAAGCGGCGGCGTGCTTCGCGGAACGGTCGAGAGTGTGCGCTATTTTGAGCCGGAATCGGGCTTTGTGGTTGCGGATTTGAAAGCGGAGGACACGCTGCTCACCATACGCGGGGAAATCGGGCAGATAGCGCCGGGCGAGGAAGTGGAGCTGACCGGCGCGTTTGTCACGCACCCGAAATACGGGCGGCAGTTTCACGCGGAAAGCTGCCGGCGTCAGATGCCCGCCACCGCCGCGAGTATGGAGCGCTTTCTGGGCAGCGGCGCGGTTCCGGGCGTGCGGCGCAGACTCGCCGAAGCGATTGTCGCGGAGTTCGGGGAATTCACCTTTGATGTCATCCGCGACGACCCCATGAAACTGACGCGCATCAAGGGCATCTCCGCGCGGAAAGCCAAGGAAATCGCAAAAAGTGTTTCGAGTGTGGAGCAGCTTTTCAAGCTCACAGAGAATCTGGCGCCGTTCGGGGTCAGCAGTGCCGCCGCGTCGCGCATTTACGCGCTTTTCGGTGACAAGGCGTGGGAGAAAATCCGCTCCAATCCCTATCTTCTCTGCGCGGAGGATGTCGGCGTGCCCTTTGAAACGGCGGAGAAAGCGGCGCGGAGTTTTGAACTTCCCGAGGATTTCCCGCCGAGAATCCAGAGCGCGTTTCAATGTGTGCTGGAGACGGCCGCCGCTGAGGACGGGCACACCTGCCTGCCCCAAAAGCTTTTCCTCACGCTCGCGTCGCGAACCCTTTCGCTTTCTGAGGAGCGAATTCTGGCCGCCTATCGTCAGGCGGCGCAGACGCGCGCGCTTTACGAATACGAGGCGGACGGAGAATCCTTCGTCTACCTGCCGAAATATTACCGGGCGGAATTTTTCATCGCGCAGCGTCTCGGGGCAATGGCGGAATTTTCCCCCGACACCGATTTTGACTGTGAAAGCGCCATCGAAAAGGAACAGGAGCGCACGGGAATCACCTACGCGCAGCTGCAGAAACGCGCGATCGCGGCGGCTTTTTCACGCGGGATTGTGATTCTGACGGGCGGACCGGGCACGGGCAAAACCACCACGCTCAACGCGGTCATTCACCTCTGCGCGCGGGCGGGGAGCAAGGTTCTGCTGGCGGCGCCGACAGGACGTTCCGCGAAGCGCATGGAGGAGCTCACGGGCAAAGAGGCGATGACCATTCACCGGATGCTCGGCGCGGATTACGACGACAAGGACAACTTCTATTTCAAGCATGACGAGCGCGACCCGCTTGCCGCGGATGTCGTCATCATCGACGAGTTCTCGATGGTGGATACACTGCTGTTTGAGGCGCTTCTGCGCGCGCTGCGGCTCTCGTGCCGTCTGGTGCTGGTCGGGGACGAGGACCAGCTCCCCTCAGTCGGGGCGGGGCAGATTCTCCACGCGCTGATTGCGAGCGAAAGGCTCCCCGTCGTGCGTCTGACCAAGATTTTCCGGCAAGCGCAGGAGAGTCTCATTGTCCGCAACGCGCACCGGATTGTGCGGGGCGAGCTGCCGGACCTAAACGAGCGGCGCAACGATTTCTTTTTTTTGGACCGCCGCGCGCCGGGGGAGATTGAGGCGCTGCTTCTGGAACTTTACACCAAGCGCCTGCCCAATACCTACGGCTTCGATCCCGCCCGCGATATTCAGGTGATTTCCCCGCGCCGCAAGGACCGTCTCGGCACCAACGCGCTGAATGTTCTGCTGCAGAACGCCGTCAACGCCGGGAAAGGCGCCGCGCTCAGAAACACGCTCTTTACCTTCCGCGAGGGCGACAAGGTTATGCAGAATCAGAACCAGTACGACGCCAGATGGAAAAAGGACGACGGCGAGGAAGGCATGGGCATCTACAACGGGGATATCGGCAGGGTTGTTTCCGTCAGCGCGCCGCAGGGGGCGCTGGTGGCGGATTTTGACGGCAGAAAAGTTACGTACGGCGCGGACAGCCTCTCTCAGCTGGAGCTGGCGTACGCGGTGACGGTTCACAAGAGCCAGGGCAACGAATTTGAGGCGGTGATTCTCATTCTGCCCGAGGGCAGCGACCGATTGAGCTACCGCAGTCTGCTCTATACCGCTGTTACAAGGGCGAGGCGGCTGCTTGTGGTGATTGGTTCGCCGCGCAAATTCGCGCAGATGGTTCAGAACGAAAGCCGCGCGGGGCGGTTCAGCTGCCTGACGCATATGCTGTGCAGGAGCCTTCCGCCGAGGGAGGAAGAGCGGTATGACGCCGAAAATGACCCCGACTGAACGCAGACAGGATGTGTCCCGCCGGCTGCTCGATCTCTTTTTCCCCAACCGCTGCGGCTGCTGCGGGGAACGGATTCCTTATCGCGACTATGTCTGCGAAACCTGCGCGAACGAGCTGCGGGGGCTGCTCCTTTCGAGAGAAACGCTGGATGCCGCGCTCAAAGAACCGCTGCCGTGGGACGGATTCGTGGGGCTTTATCCTTACATGGGCGCGGCGCGGGACGGGATTCTGACGGTAAAGCAGGGGCTTCAAAACTTCTGTCTCTACGTAGCACCTCAGCTGGCGGATTTGTTTTCGGACACATTCCCCGGGGAGCGGGCCGATATGGTCACCTGTATTCCGATGAACCCGAAACGCAAAAGGGAGAAGGGCTTTTCGCACGCCGAGATGCTCGCAAGCGCGGTCGCGGAACGTCTGCGCTGCCCTTTTTCGGGAGAGTTGCTCTATGACAACGCGGGTGTGCTGCGCCAGCGCGAGCTCCCGCCGGATCTTCGCAAAATCTACGCGCAGACGCGGTTTTCCCGCACCGATGTTTCCCTTGAGGGGAAGACGGTCCTGCTCTGCGACGACATTATGACCACGGGCAGCTCGCTCAAAAATTGTGTGAACCTGCTGCGGGAGATGGGCGCGCAAAAAGTTTACGCGGCGGTGGTCTGCTGCAACATTCTGCCGGGGATTCTGCGCGGCTGAGCGCTTTTGCGTTTGCGGCAAGCGGCGTCTGAGGGCGGGGAGTTCTTAAAAACCCCCGCGAAATTTTGGAAAACGCGTCGAAAGCCCTTGACAAACGCGGGAAAATCGTGTATAATAAGCGTAAGAGGCGCCGAGTAGGTGTCGTTTGGTCACGCGCCGGGGCGCACGCGGCGCGAATCTTTGCGGGAGCGTTCGGCTTGCCGCGTTTTGATGGGAGTGTTGAACCATGAGCATCTTTGATCGAGTTTCCGACGCGAGCAAAGGCGTGACTGAGAAGGTCGCCAATATGTCGGAGGTCAGCAACCTGAAGCGCAAGATTCTGTATGAGGAAGACCGCATCGGAGAGATTTTCGCGGATTTAGGCAAGAAGTATTACAAAAACCCGGACGAGGACCCGGCGGTATTCCGCGCGCTGTGCGATGATATCGACGCGCGGCGGCGGCGCATCAAGAAGATGAAGTTTGAGCTGAACACCCTGCGCGGCTACAAAATCTGCCCGAAGTGCGAAGCGGAAAACAGTGAGAAGAATATCTTCTGCGGCGTCTGCGGTGCCAGACTGCCCGACCCGGAGGACGAGGATTTCTCCTCGCTCTCAGAGAACGACTACTACACCGAGACGAGCAATCAGTTCTTCAGCGCGGACAGTACGGGCAACATCGACATCTGAGTTTCCACCCCGCCTTTTCCACAGAGGCGGGGTTTGAAATTGTGGCGCGCGGCGCGGACAGAAAATAAGCTGAAATGGGTGCAGAAACAATGGATTTTATTGACCAGCTACGAACCGAAGTGCGGATTCACGGGGATATGGAAATTGATTTTCGCAGCCGGCGGTATCTGCACGCGCGCGAAATCGCCCGGAAGTATCTTGACAACATTGAGGAAGCGGCGCGCATGGCGGCGCGGAACGGCAATTATCTTCAGCTGGAGAACGGGAAAGTGCTCATCAGCGGTTTCTGCGAGGTCACAGAGAAGGATTTCGAGCAGCCTTTTATTCAAAAAGAAAAGAAACACCATCTGTTCCCCCGAAAACGCCATGAAATCTATTCCGCCGTCCCGGACAACGAACTTTTCGAGGTCTTTCTCTCCGCCTACAAGCAGCTGTGCAAGGAGGAAGGGATTGAGTACTTCCCCTTTCAGGCGCAGATTGAGGGCGAGGACGGAAAGATTCTCTACCACACGCTGCCGCTGACGCTCAAAAAGCCGAAACGGGAAAAGATTATCGCGTTCGGGTTTCCTTATGAAATCCTTGTCTAGAAAGTGGTGAAAACTTTGCGGTTTACCCCGGAAATGAAGAAAACCCATACCATTCTGGTGCCGAGTATGCTGCCGATTCACTTTCGGCTGCTGATTAGCATTCTGAGGTCCTACGGCTACCATTGCGAGCTGCTCGACGAGGAGAGCCGCGCGGTCGTGGACGAAGGGCTCAAGAATGTGCACAATGACACCTGTTACCCCGCGCTGCTCCTGATCGGGCAGTTCATGTACGCGCTCAAATCCGGGCGCTATGATCCGGACAAAACGGCGCTGCTCATTACGCAGACGGGGGGCGGGTGCAGAGCGTCGAATTATATTTATCTTTTGCGCAAGGCACTCGCGAAGAGTTTTCCTCAGGTCCCTGTTATTTCATTAAACTTTTCGGGGCTTGAAAAGGACCCGAAATCCGGCTGGAAGATTACCCCCGCCATCTTTCTGAAGTTCCTCTACGCGGTGCTCTACGGCGATTTGCTCATGCTTATCGGGAATCAGTGCCGCCCCTACGAATACCATAAAGGCGAAACGGACGCGCTGCTGCGGCGGTGGCTCAAGCGGCTGGAAAAGGCGTTTGAGGACGGCTCCTTCTTGAACACGGGGCGGCTCTACAAGGACATTCTGGACGATTTCGCCGCTATCCCGCGCTCCAAGCGCGATAAAATCCGTGTGGGGATTGTCGGGGAAATCTATGTGAAGTATTCTCCGCTCGCGAACAACCATCTGGAGTCGTATCTGCTGTCGGAGGGCTGTGAACCCGTTCTGCCGTCTTTGCTGGAATTTGTCATGTACTGCGCAGTGGGCGGTGTCGTGAACGGGAAGCTCTACCACTATCTGAACATGAGCGTTGTCAAGAGCTATCTGGGGTATGGGCTTATTTACGCGTTGCAGCGCCAGCAGATAGCCGTTATCCGCAAGCACGGGGTTTTTGACCCGCCGCACGACTTCAGCCTCCTGCGCGACCGCGCCGACCGCTATATCAGCGAGGGCGTCTCTATGGGAGAGGGCTGGCTTATCACGGCGGAGATGGCGGCGCTGGTGGAATCCGGAACCGAGAACATCATCTGCGTGCAGCCCTTCGGTTGTCTGCCCAATCACGTCGTGGCAAAGGGCATGATGCGCGTCATCAAGGAAGCGTATCCGAGGGCGAATATTACCGCCATTGACTATGACCCCGGCGCGACCAAGGTCAACCAGGAGAACCGCGTCAAGCTGATGCTCGCCAACGCGCGCAAACCAAAAAGCGCACGGTCCCAAAAAACCGTGCGCCCGGATGCTCGTAAGGCGGCTCATCATGTTTGCTTTACAACACCATTCTAACACATTTCGCGGAAAAAAGCATGCAAGTTTTAGAGACAAACTGTAAAGAATCTGTGAACAATCGGGGCGCGAATGATGAAGCTATTTGACAGCCACACGCACTACACCGACAAGGCGTTTGACACCGACCGTGACGAACTGCTCGGGCGGCTGCCTCAGGCGGGTGTGGTCCGCTGCATGGTCTGCTCCACGAATCTTGCGGACGCGCGGGAGACAGCAGCGCTCGTGGAGCGCTTTCCGAAGCTCCTTGTCGGCGCGGTCGGTGTGCATCCCGAAACCCCGGATGTCGAAAAGGATTGGCTCTGTCAGCTCGGGGAACTCGCGGCGCGGGACGGCGTGCGGGCAATCGGCGAGATAGGGCTTGACTACCACTACGAATCGTACGACAAGGAACAGCAGCAGAAGATTCTTCGCGCGCAGCTCGGGCTCGCGCGGGATTTAGATCTGCCGGTCATTCTGCACTGCCGGGAGGCGACAGCAGATATGCTCGCGCTGCTGAAGGAATTCGCCCCGCTCAAAGGCGTCATGCACTGTTTTTCGGGCTCCGCCGAAACGGCGCGGGAGGTGCTCGGGATGGGGCTGATGGTCGGTTTCACGGGGGTCATCACATTTCGAAACGCCAAAAAACCGCTTGAGGCGCTGCGCGCCGTTCCGCCGGACAAACTGCTGCTCGAGACTGACTGCCCGTATCTGGCGCCCGTCCCTTTTCGGGGAAGGCGCTGCGACAGCACGATGCTTGGGGAAACCGCGCGCGTGATGGCGCGGGAAAAGGAACTCAGTACTGAAGAGATTTGCCGACAGACCGCCGAGAACGCGGCACGGCTTTTCGGATGTGAGGAAACGTAACAGGAGGGGCGGATGGAAGAACACGAACCGAGAAACGCCTTTGATATTCCGAAGGTGTTCTACTTTCAGGTGGGGAACATTCACACGGGCAGCAAGGGGCCGCTGCGGTATCGCGTCGAGCCGGCGGACGGGCTGCTGAAGGTGGATACGTGGAGCGAGGATCTCTGCTACGAGATTGTCAGAGAGCGCGAAAAAATCCTTGCCCATGAGGAATTTCCCGTCAGCGAGCCGGGCTTTGATGAGATGATAGACTTTCTGCAGGTACAGTACGATCAATTAACAGGTAAAGCGAACGCGGTGTCATGAACATGGCACCGCGTCTTTTTGCGCGAAAGATTTTGTAATCAGTTTTGGGGTTCGCCGCGCGCGAGCAGTCTGAGCACCTCGGAGAAATCGCGGCTGTCCAGAAAACCGTCTCCGTTGAGGTCGGCTGTCTCTATTTGTGCGGCGCTCGGCGTGAGCGCGGAGGTTTCCGAAAGCAGGCGGGAGAGCAGAATTCCGTCTGAAACGGAAATCGTTCCGTCACAGTTGATGTCGCCTGTCCCGTTCGGGGTCTGGGTCGCCGAAACATACGCGAAATGGTACTGATCGGCGTATTCCGCGGCGGGGCAGCCCTCGTAGCCGTAGACTACTGTGCCCGCGGGAATGCCGTAGAAAGCTCCCCGCGGCAGGAATGTGACCGGCACGCCCTCCACCTCCGGCAGCAGGGTAATGCGCGTCAGCTTTTTGTTGAGCGTATAAACTTCCGCCATGTTCAAATCCTTGAATACGCGGTAGGTGACGCCGTTTTCCGTGTCGTAAAAGTATTTATATCCTCTGCTGGAGGTGTCCCGCAGCATAAAGCCGAATTCCTGCTGTTTGTCGACGACGTCAATGGGCGCGAAGAGCAGGTAGACGGTTTCTCCCGCCGCCAGATCAAAGCTCATATCGCCCGTCGAACTGGTGACAAGGCTTTCCCGGAACACACCGTCGGAATCGTAGCGCTGAACCGCGAGCTTGGACTGCACCCTGAGCAGATCGATACGGAAAGTCGCGCCGACGCCCGCCGTGAACTCGTAGATGAGGAACTCGCAGGCAGTGTCTTCTGTCCCTTTGTAGCTGGCGTTGAGCGTCACGGGAACGGTCTCGAAATCCTCCAGATCAAAGAGCGGAGCCGCGACAATGTCGTAGTCCAGATTGCAGACGCCGAAATAATCCCCCATGCCGATATAATTCGCGCTCGCCGTGCCGATACGGGTGTCGTTGGCGGTGTAGCGCAGTTGGTAGTCCACACCCTCGCGCAGTTTGTAGTCGCCGTCATAAAATTGAACGTCCGGTTCTCTGCGCTCGCCGGTCCATGTGACGGGCTTTGACACGACCTCGCAGTCGCTGAGGAGCTTGAAGGAAGATTCCAGCAGGAAGTTGATCGTTCCCTCGCGCTCGGTGCCGTTGAATTTGACCATGAGAAAGCGCGTTTCATGCGCGGGGATGGTAAAGGACAGCGACTGCGTGCCCTCGCCGTAAACCTCCTCGAGCATTTCACCCTTGGGGGAAAACACTCTCAGCACGATATCCTCCACGTCGGAAGTGCCGAACATATACGTCGTTTCCTCCTCGGCGGTGACCTTGTAAATCGCGAGGCGGGCATCCATCGTCAGTTCCGCCTGGTGTTCGCCAGCGGAAATTTCCGGGGCGTCCTGCGGCAGCCGCACCGCTATCTCGTAGTTTGCGGAAAGCGAGTTGTAGGAGCGGTTGGTCGGGCGCAGCGACACAGGCGTTTCTCCGAACAGGATATTGTCGTTGGGATATTCCAAGGTGTAGTCTTTTGAGGGCGTCAGGACCGTGCCGTCCACGGTAACCGTGAGCGCGGCGGGGCTGTGACCGCCCGTGTAGGGGACCGCCGGCGCCTCCACCTCGGCCTTGCTCAGGTCGTAGGGCTTTACCACGGTAATGGCTGCCTCGCCCGCGAGCGCGTGGTACTGTCTGCTGAAAACCGCGCAGTATGTCCCCGGGCGCAGTTCGTAGTCCGCCGTCGTGCCCGGAATCGGTGTCACAAAACCGAAATGTCCCAGCCGCTCATTGTAGAGATAGAGCGAACACTGCAGCGCGCCGCCCGAAGTCCGCTCATTTAAGATTCGCACGCGCTGTTTTTTGCCCGCGGCCGCTCCCGCCTCGAGTTCAAACCGGATTGCGGAAAGCGGCTGTTCATCGCCGCAGGATACGCTTACCGGTGTGTCGAGGCTCGTTTCGGTCATGGGGGCATGGAGCGACCCCAGCATGATTTCATAGGAGAAATCCGCTCTGCCGATATACAGCCCCGTGCCGACTACTGAAAGTTCCGCCTTTCCCGGGGCGTCGTTGCGCGTGTTGATGAGCAGGTAATCCTTGCCCTCTGTCAATTCCTCTCCGCCCAATGTTACGGTGACATCCGGCGAGACAGGTCGGTCTTCGTCGTATGTTCCGCCGAAACTGCCGCTGATTTTGACTAAGCGTAAATCCCGCAGCTGCGTGGAAATCACAAGATTATACTCCGCCGCGGATTTCGCGCCGCAGATGAAGTAGTAGCTTTGGCCGGCGCTTAGCTCCACCGTCCCCCCGAAATAGCTGCCCATCTGCGGGCTGCTTGTGCTGCTCCCCAGAATCTGCCCGTAGCCGTCGGGCGTTTCGGAGACGGTGCAGGAGGTGCGAATGGAGACAAAGCGCGAACCGTTTTGGAAACTTCCCGCGCGGTTGAACGCCTCCTGCTCCTCGGCGTAGCCTTGCGCGTAGGTGGCGTAATAGTGGTAGGTTCCGCTGCTTTTCGGCACAAAGAGGAAGACGGCGGTGTCGGTTTCGCTGTCAATGGAAACGGGAATCGCGGTGTCTTCCGGCACGCGCAGCGTCAGCGGGATTTCAAGTTCGACGTAGCCCTCATAGGCGCCGATTCCGAAGAGCGAGACTCTGCAGATTTGCTGGTGCTGGTGCGTGACCATACGATAGTCGGTGTCGGGCGTCAGAGTCTCTCCCGCGGTGCCGCGAACCGTGATGTTCGGCGTGTAAGTCTCCCCGAACTGAATGCCCTCCGCGGGTTCCGCCTCCACGGCGCAGGAAGAGAGAGGTGTGTGCGGCGTTTCAGCGCTTTTTTCCGCCAGAAGGCTCACTTCCCCCTCCCAGAGCGGGCGAAAGCGCACGGTATAGTCCTCCTCCGCCTCCATGCGCGCGGTCATTTCCGACGCCCCGGAGAGATTCTGAGCAAATTCTCCCACGGGTTTCCCCGCCTGGTCGAGCAGCACGCCCTCAATCGGCGCGCCGCCAAAGGAAACAAGGCGGTAAGACCCGCTTTCGGGAACGCGAATCCTAAGAACCCGCTCTCCGCCGCCGTCAAACAGCGCGGTCTCGCCGGGCGAAAGCGTCTGCTTTTCCTCGCCTTCCCGCGTCGTCACCGTAAAATCGACCTGTTCGGTCTTGCCGTTCTTATCCGTTATCACAAGGCGGTAAAGCGCTGTCCCGGGAAGGGAAGTGTCCGCGTAATATCTTGTGTTCTGACCGTCCGCGCAGGGCGTGAGCGAGCCGTCCGGCGCAATCTCATACCACTGATACCGTGCCCCGGCGGCGCCCGCCAGAACGCTCAGCGGCGCCTCTTCACCCGCGCCGCAGGTGAGTTCCGTCGCGGAATAGCCCATGACAAGCGGTTCCATGCACAGCGTGTAGTCCGAAAACGCCTCCAGAGCCGGGATTTCGTCCGCTGTCACGACCCAGATGCCCGAATCCCAGGCGTTTGGCGCGATGGTTTGTATGGACGGGGAGAGCACGACCGCGCTGCAGCCTCTCAGGCTTTCCGCGCCGAGTACCGAAGCGTTTTCCAATACGACAAGGCGCACCGACGCTCCGGAAAACGCGCGCGCCGGGAGTTCTTTGATTGCGGGGAAAGAAAGCGCCCCCGCTTTTGCCCCGGAAAACGCGCCCGGCACGAAGGTCTCGAGTGCGTCAAACACCGTTATCTCAAAGTCGCCGCCGATCACAAATCCCGAGAAGGCGTTCTCGCCGATTTCCGTAAGCGCGCCGTAATCAAGGTCCGTCTCAATCTCCCGCCCGGCTCCTGTCGCGAGCGCGCTCGCGCCTAAAACGGTCACGCCCGGCAGCGTCAGCAGCCTGAGAGACGAACAGCCCGAAAAGGTTTTCGCGGGCAGCTGCGTAACCGTCTCCGCCATTTGGACACTTCTGAGTTTCGCGCAGCCTTCCCACGCCGCCTCGCCGAGACCGCGCAGGGACGCCAGAGGCAAATCCCCGCTCCACAGCGCGCAGCCTTTGAAGCATTCCGCGCCGATGGATGTGACCTGTTCCCAGCCGCAGGAAATCTCCGCGAGCGCCTCGCAGCCGTAGAAAACGCGGTCGCCGAAGGCTTTCACGTCGGGAATGTCAACGCTTGTAAGCGTTTCGCAGCCGCTGAACACGCGGTCGGGGAGCTCGGTAAGCCCATCGCCCGAAAAACGCCGCAGCTCGATACAGCCGAGAAACGCCTCCTCCCCGACAGAGCGCAGCTGTTTTGCGAGCGTGAGGGTCTTGAGCGCCTCGCAGCCCGAAAAGGCGTTCGCTCCTATCGTATCCGCGCCGGACGCGGTCACCTCGGTCAGATTTTCGCAGCCCGAAAAGGCGTTCCTGCCGATACTTTTGACGGTTTCGGGCAGCGTGACCGATTCCGCCGTGTGCCGGTTGGCGAAAGCGCTGTCGCCGATGGCGGTGATGGTCTGCCCCGCAAAACTCTCAGGAACGGTAATTTTGGAGCGCACGCCGCCGTAGTGCGTCAGTACGCCGTTTTCGACCGTCATCGTGTCCAGAGCGTCCAGCCCGCCGATGGAATAGGACGCCTCGGTCGGGGTGCTGTCCGCGAAACCGTCCTTCACCGCCACGGCGAGCAGATAGGCAGATTCGGTGAGCGCGAACGGCCCCTCATAAAGTGTGCCGTTTTCGCGGCTCGGGGTTGTGCCGTCTGTCGTGTAGTAAATCTGAGCGCCCTCGGTTTCCGTCTGCAGTTCTACGGTGACGCGGGCGGCGAAATTGCCGGATGCCTCCGTAAATCTGGGCGGGCAGCAGATGCCGTCGTCCCAGCGGAAATCCTTCATGTTGACGAATCCCCAGCCGTAGGTCTCATCAAAGCCGTAAATCCCAAGATCCTTCGCGTTTAAGCGCAGCAGATTTTCCGCGCGCGCGGGGCTTATTTCCGGGTCGGCGCTTTTCAGCAGCGCGCAGCAGGCGGTGACGTGCGGGGTGGCCATGCTGGTGCCGTTCATGAGGCGCGTGGCGTTGGCACCGCCGATGGTGTAGCTGAGCACATCGACGCCCGGCGCGCAGACGTCAATCATGCGCCCGTAATTGGAGAAGTTGGCGAGTTTCATCTCGCTGTCCACCGCGCCCACGGTGATGCAGCTGGCGATGCTCCCCGGGTAATAGTATATCGCGTCGTCCGCGTTGTTGCCCGCCGCGGCGCAGCAAATCACTCCCGCCTCGTCCGCGGCTGCCATGGCTTCAACTTCCAGCGGGCTGACGCCCAGTCCGCCAAAGCTCATATTCACGATATCCGCGCCCTGTTCCAGCGCGGTCATCAGGGCCAGATAAATCTGTTCGTCCGCTGCCTCCCCCTTCTTGTCAAACGCCTTGATGGGCAGGATTTTCACGTTTGAGGGTGTGAGCTCGCAGATGGTCCCCGTGCAGTGGGTGCCGTGTCCGTAGTCGTCCTCAATGGTGTCGTTTCCGGAGTTGGAGATATTGACCCCGCCCTCCAGCACGCGGCCGGAAAAGAGCGCGGGCGCGGTGTTGAGCCCCGTGTCAATGACCGCGACGGTCACCTGCGGCAGCACCTCCTTGGAAAGATACTCCCGGGTAAAATCCGCTGTCCCGATAGGCTCCGCGCCCCACGTGTTGGGAGACACCGCCCCGCTTTCTTCCGCGAGTCTGACAATCCGCGAGGGCTGGACATATTCCACCGCCGAATCCGCCTCGTAAAGTTCAAACGCCGCGCGCGCCTGTGCGGGCGTGTCATACTGCAGAATGTGGAGGTCTCTGTAGCCCTCCGCGCTCGCCGACGCGCCGTGGGGGTCTATGGCGGAGGAGGATTTGACAATGAGCCGCGCGGTTTGGAAGTCGTCTGTGATGGTGAGGACATCCTCGTCCTCCGTATACGTGTAGCCGTATTCCTCAGCGCCCTGCTCAAAGGGCACATAGGCGCTGCCGCCCGGCGTTTCGCTCTCCGCCGAGAGATAGAGCTGTCCGTTTCTCGCCGCCAGCGTGCCGCCGTCCTCACCCGAGAGGATTCCCGTGCGCTTGTCAAATGTAATGGTCTGTGTATTCTGCCCGTCGCTTGATACAATCTGCCGGACGCGCTTTGTAAATTCTTCAAGCGAAACTTGTGCCGCGCCGGACCGTGCCGACGCGAATGTCTCGGGCAGACAGGCGTATTCCGAAATCAGCATGACCGCGCTGACGGACAAAGCCGCGAATTTGAGCGTTTTCATCGGGTTCCTCCTCCTCAGGACGCGCCGTGCCTCTGCGCGCGGCGAATGGTTTGGTCAAGCCTTATGATTCCGGATATTTTCCTGTCAGTTTCCGGATTTCTGAGTCCTTTGCGCTCGGGTAGAGCGCTTTGATGTGTTCAAAAATACGGTTCCAAGACTGCCCGGGTTCCTCCTCGTAGCCGCGCGCGACCGCCTCATAGCCCCAGACAGACTCCGGCGGCAGCATGATGGCGACACTCATGCCGTAAGCCTGCCCCTTTTGGCCGGTCCTTCTTCGGAAGCCCGCCGTGACGAGGTAGGTCTGCATTTGCAGCGATGTCAGAATCCCGGGAAAGTTTTTGAAGCCGCCTTTTGTAAAGCCCGCCGCCTTTTTGAGGTCGGTGGAGAGGATTTCGTCACGCTTGAAGTGTATTTCCCCGTCCTCGTCGCGCAGCAGGAAGAAGTCCATAATCGCCTTTTCCCTGTTTCCCGCGAGCCCTTCCTCGTACCGCGCGTCAAAATCATAGCCGTTGCGCCTCGCGTTGGCGAAAACGGGAAGCCATTCCCTGCTGAGAAAGCCGGCTTTGTTGTCAAAAAATTTTCCGTACACGACCTCATGACCGCCCGCGAGGATCTCCCGCCATTCCCATGGATCCTGCTCCTCGTCCTCGCTCCACCAGCACGAGGCGGCGGTGTGCTCCTCCACGGAAAAGCCTTCCACACCGTTAGAGAACAGCGGCAGGAAACCGATTTCCTGAATCCAGCGGACGAGTTCCGCGGCGGTGCGGATTCTCAGGGGATTATCCCACGCCAGCCCGCGCATGATAATATTTCCGTCGATAAACTGCATATCAATCCCCCGATTTGACCCCGCGCGGGCGACAGCCGCGAGCAGTGTCGCGGGAATCAGCGCCGCCAGCCAGAATTTCATTGCCGTTTCGTTAAAATAGCCCGCAACGAATTTCGAGAACAGGTAGTAGGAGAGGAGCATGGGGCATAGCAGCGCGAAAACCCGCACGCCCGCCTCAAATCGGGTCTTTGCCCCGACAGCGGTTCTCAGACAAATCAGCGCGTAGAAAATCGTTCCGGAAAGCACTTCTCCCAGCGCGAACTCCGAAACGGCGAGCAGGACCGGACTTAGCCACCGCGCCGCTTTGCCTTGAGCGTCCGTCATACCGCGCCCCCTCATAGCGCAAAGCCGATTACAGAATATGCCCCTCCGCGCGGAGGGGCACAGACGGGGTTCAGGCTAATCCCGCCTCAATTTTGTCGAGCTCGTCATAGAGCGCCTGCGGAATCCTGCCGCCCTTCGACGAGATGTCTTCATCGTAATAACGGCGCATTTCCGCGATTTCCTTGCGCCACAGTTCCGGGTCGACTTCCAGCAGTTTCTTCATGGTCTCGGGAGTGACCTCGTCCTCAATGCCCGTCAGGTTGATGTCCTCAGGCTTGGGCAGATAGCCAATCGGGGTCTTCACCGCGTCCGCCTTGCCCTCGCATCTGCGGACAATCCAGTCCAGCACACGCATATTGTCGCCGAATCCCGGCCAGATGAAGTGGCCGTTCTCGTCCTGCTTGAACCAGTTGACGTTGAAGATCTTGGGGGCTTTGTCGCCGAGTTTCTCGCCCATCTCGAGCCAGTGCGCCCAGTAATCCCCGACATTGTAGCCGATAAAGGGCTTCATCGCCATCGGGTCGTGGCGCAGCACGCCAACCGCTCCGGTCGCCGCCGCCGTGGTCTCCGAGGAAACCGCCGAACCCACATAGGTGCCGTGCGTCCAGTCAAAGGACTGATACACCAGCGGTGTCGTCGAGGCGCGTCTGCCGCCGAAGATGATGGCGGAAATCGGAACACCCTGCGGGTTGTCGAATTCGGGGCTTATGCAGGGACAGTTGCGCGCGGGCGCCGTGAAGCGGCTGTTGGGGTGCGCCAAGGTCTGCTTCTTGCCGTCCGGACCGATCTTGGAGGTGTATTCCACGCCGTTTACTTTCTCGCCCTTCCATTCCGTGGCATCCACAGGCGGGTTCTTGTCGAGACCCTCCCACCACGGGGTGTTGTCGGCGTTGTTGAGCGCGACATTGGTGAAGATGGTATCCTTGCGTGTGGAGGCGAGCGCGTTGTAGTTGGACTTGGCGTTGGTGCCGGGCGCTACGCCGAAGAAACCGTTTTCGGGGTTGATGGCGTAGAGTCTGCCGTCGGGGCCGGGCTTGAGCCACGCGATGTCGTCGCCGACCGTGAAGACCTCATAGCCCATGTCCTTGTAGACTTTCGGCGGAATCAGCATGGCAAGGTTGGTCTTGCCGCACGCGGACGGGAACGCCGCGCAGATGTATTTGGTCTCCTCGCCGGGGCGCTTGAGGCCGAGAATCAGCATATGCTCCGCCATCCAGCCCTCATTTTTCGCCTGATAGGAGGCGATTCTGAGTGCGAAGCACTTCTTGCCCAGCAGCACGTTGCCGCCGTAGGCGGAATTGATGCTCCAGATGGTGTTGTCCTCAGGGAACTGAACGATATAGCGGTTGTCCGGGTCAACGTCCGCCTTGGAGTGCAGTCCGCGCACAAAATCGTTGGACGTGTCGCCCAGATTTTCGAACGCCTGTGTTCCCATGCGGGTCATGATGTTCATGTTGAGCACCACGTAGATGGAATCGGTAATCTCCACGCCGACTTTCGCGAGCGGGCTGCCGATGGGACCCATGCTGTAGGGAATCACATACATGGTTCTGTTCTTCATGACGCCGTCGTAGAGCTTGGTGAGCTTGGCGTACATCTCCTTGGGGTCGCACCAGTTGTTGGTGGGACCGGCGTCCTCCTCGCGTCTGGTGCAGATAAAAGTCCTGTTTTCCACGCGGGCGACGTCATTGGGGCGTGTGCGGTGATACAGACAGCCCGGGTATTTTTCGGGGTTGAGCGGATAGAGCTTGTCGGGGTGGCCGTCCGGCAGAGACGTGACTTCCGCGGTCAGCTCGTCAAGCTGCTCCTTTGAGCCGTCGATCCAGACGACTTTCTCGGGCTTTGTAAGCGCTATCATTTCCTCAACCCACTGGTTGACATTGGGGTTCTTTGTCAGGGACATTTCGCGTACCTCCTGTGCTTCGATTTGGAAAGCGGGTTTCCATACATCCATTATACCAGATTTTTGCCCGGATGTCAAGAGCCCTCAGCAGCCCTTCCCCGTGATTGCGAAAGGACGCTGTTTTGCCGCGCGCGGGATAAATTGACGCAAAACACTTGACAAGACGGCGAAAAAGGGGTATGATATAAAAAGAGGGGGAGTCTGTTTCCCCGGGAGATTCAGCGATTCAGAGAGGGGGATTTCGCGATGAAATTCAAACGCGCCGCCGCGGTCTCAACGGCGGCAATGCTCGCGGCGACGGCGATTCCGATGACCGCGGGGCAGCTTTCCGCGAGCGCGGCGGATTACAACTACGGCGAGGCGCTGCAGAAATCCATGTTCTTTTATGAGGTACAGCAGTGCGGTGTGCTTCCCGACTGGAACAAGGTCTCGTGGCGCGCGGACTGCATGACCAACGACCCCACCCCCGGCGGCTGGTTTGACGCCGGCGACCACCTGAAGTTCACCCTGACCAACGCCTACGCTGCGACGCTCCTCGCATGGGGGCTGCTCGACTACGGCGAGGGCGTCAGGAGCGTGGACGAATACGAGGAGTACAAACTCAATCTGGGCTGGGGGCTTGACTATCTTGTCCAGTGCGACCTGGGCGACCAGATTGTCTATATGGTCGGCGAAGGCGGCTTCGACCACAAGTGGTGGGGCTCCTGCGAGGTCTATATGGACAAGTTCGAGCTCATGAACGGCGAGACGGTGCGTCCGCAGTACACCTGCAACGACAGCTGCATTGAGGGGCAGATGGCGGCGGCGCTCGCGGCGGGCTCCATGGTCTTTCAGGACGACCCCGCGAAGTCTGAGGAGTATCTGACCCACGCGAAAGCCTGCTTTGAGCGCGCGGACGCGAACCGCTCGATAGGGGAGGACGAGGAGGAGTGGTCCTTCTATAAGCCCTCCAGCTTCTATGACGACCTGTTCTTCGCGGCGAACTGGCTCTATATGGCGACAAACGACCAGTCCTACCTTGACTTGGCGGCGTCGGATTACATTCCCAACCTGGGCAAGGAAGAGCAGTCTGACGACCTCAAGTACACGTGGGGGCACTGCTGGGACGACACGCAGCAGGGCGCGACGCTGCTCTATGCCATCAACACCGGCGACGAGCAGTGGAAGGAGCAGTTCCACAAGCATCTCGAATACTGGACGACGGGCTACGGCGGCAAGCAGATTCAGTACACCCCCGACGGGCTGCCCTGGCTGTTCCAGTGGGGCTCTCTGCGCCACGCGACCACGACCGCTTTCCTCGCCTATGTGGCGGTGGACAAGCTCTTCGCGGACGACAGCGAGCTTTCCGCGAAGTATACGGATTTTGCGGACAACATCATGAACTACTGCTTCGGCGACAACGACAGCGGCATGAGCTACGTCATCGGCATGGGCGACAAATACCCGCAGGCGTGGCACCACAGAACTTCCAGCGGCGCGTGGAATGACAAGTGGAGCAATATCGGCCAGACCGAGGGCGAGGACGCCAAGCCGCACGCGCATATCCTCTACGGCGCTTTGGTCGGCGGACCTGACCAGACGGGCGCTTATTCCGATAAAATCGGCGACTACCAGTACACGGAGGTGGCGATTGACTACAACGCCGGCTATACCGCGGCGCTCTGCGCGATGACTCAAAAGTACGGCGGCTCGAGCGACCCGGATTTCCCGCCTGTGGAGACCCCGAAGTGGACGGAATTCTTCATGCGCGCCTCTATAAACCAGTCCTCCGGCACGTTCACCGAAATCAAGGCGTTCGCGATGAACCACAGCGCGTGGCCGGCGAGACAGATTGAGAAACTGTCCTACCGCTATTTCTTCGATATCTCCGAACTGGAAGCGGCGGGCTTCTCCATCTCGGATGTGACCGCGAAAGTAAACTACGACCAGCATCAAGGCGACAAGGGCGCCATTTCGGTTTCCGACCCGGTTCAGTATGACGGATCGGTCTACTATGTTGAGCTCAGTTTCAACGACGGCAGCGTGGTCATGCCGACAGGGCAGTCCGAGCACCGCTCCGAGTGCCAGTTCCGCATCTCCATTCCCGACGGCAACGACGGTGTCTGGGACCCCACCAACGACTGGTCCTACGAAGGGCTTGAGGTCGGCGGCGAGGACGCGATGGTGGATACCGAGCATATCACGATGTACAATGACGGCGTGCTGATCTGGGGCGAGGAGCCCGACGGTACACGTCCTGACCCCGGCGCCTCTCTTCCCACGCCCGGCACGACCGCTACGACAGCCTCGACAGAAGACCTCACCACGACGACCACGACCGCGAGTTCTACCGACACCACCGCGGCTCCCGCTCCCAGAACACCCGGCGATGTCAACTGCGACACCGACGTGACCGTTCGCGACGCGGTTCTGCTCTCGCGTGTGGTTTCGGGCGACAAGGAAGTGCAGGTCTCTGACGACGGGATGCGCAACGCGGAGTGCGACGGAAAAGAAGGCGTGGATCAGGGCGATTTGAACACGCTGCTCCAATACCTTGTGAAGCTGACCGATCTCGTCGCGTCCTGAATCTGTCCTGAATAGAAAGCACACCGGCGCGGTCTGGCGTCGGTGTGCTTTTTTCACGCGTTTGTTCAAAAGAGAAGGATAAACAGAAGAAGAATCAGCAGCAGCGTCAGAGTGGTGTTGACGATTCCGCCGATACGGCAGGGCTTTGCGATCTGAGGGCGTCTGTCACGGTTGAGGACGTACATCCGGTGCCCGTAAAACGGGACCAGATAGCTTTTTACGAGGTCGGAGCGGTCGAGCGTCGCGGTGCGGTCGAGTACAATCTCCTGCGCCTCACGCAGCGCGACGGGATTGAGGACCTGCTGGCAGTTCACGCAGATACTCGCCCCCTCGTCCACCCGGATGCCGCAGTTGGGGCAGTAGGCGACGCCGTTGGTCTCGAAGTGATACTGTCCGGCTGTGGGAGGCATGGCGGGACGCTGCGCGGACGGTGGAGGCTGTACCCCGAAAATCCCCGCCACACGGCGTTTTCCCTCCTCTATCGCGCCGCGCTGTCGCACGAACTGCTGTGTCTGGCGAAAAGCCTCGGGGTTGAGCACATAGCCGCAGTGCACACAGACAGTCGCCGTGCGGTTGACGAGTTTGCCGCAGCTGCGGCAGTACATCTGGTATTGGTTCTGCGTGTTCGGCTGAGGCGCGCTCTGCCCCTGCTGCGGGCTGCGGGATGGCTGAGATTGCGTAGCGTTCATTTCGTGCCTTCCTTTCGAGGGTAGCATAGGTTTTTCTCTTCTCAATGATACAGCAAAATCCCCAAAAAGGGAAGTGCTTTCAGAAATTTTTAAGATTTTCACGGATTTTCCGAAAGCAGTAGACAAAACCTGAAATCTGTGGTATAATAGGGGGACAGTCTGAACGTTCGGGAGTGTTTGACATGCCTATCTGGGATTTGATTCTGCTTTCTGTCGGGCTCGCGATGGACGCCACGGCGGTTTCCATGACAAACGGGATGTGCTACCCCAATCTCAAGCGCGGCTGGGCGCTCGCGACCAGCGCCTGCTTCGGGGTCATGCAGGGTCTGATGCCGCTGCTGGGGTATTTCTTCGGCTCGCTGTTCTACAATGTCATCTCCGCTCTGGACCACTACATCGCGCTGATCCTGCTGGGATTTATCGGCGCCAAGATGATTTTTGAGGCGTTTCACAAGGAAAAGGAAACCTCCGACAGCGAAATGTCCGTGAAGCTCATGCTGCTGCAGGGCATCGCGACGAGCATTGACGCGCTGGCGGTCGGGATAAGTTTCGCGGCGCTGGACGCGTCTTTCCATATTGTCAGTTCCTGCGCCATCATCGCCGCCATCACTTTCGCGCTGAGTTTTGCCGGCGTCTATCTCGGCAAGCGCTTCGGGGCGCTGCTGCAGGGGAAAGCGCAGGTTCTCGGCGGCGTTATCCTGATTGCGATCGGTGTTAAAATTTTTGTGGAGCATATGTGGTTTTCCTGAAACCCGGGCTTGTTTTGCGCGCGGAATCCGTCCTTTTGGGGGCGGATTTTTTACGCGTCGGCTTTCCGCGTAATCGCCCACCCGAACAGACACCCGCAGGCGCCGCCGATAATATGTCCCATCTGGGAGATGTTGTCGTCGGGGTTGGTGATTCCGTCAATGATCTCTCCGCTCAGGAAAATCAGCGCCACCAGAATCAGCGTAATCGGAATCTTCCCGCGCGTGTAGTTGGCGAAGGAACTCAGCAGAATCAGCATGAAGGCAATCCCGCTCGCGCCCAGAAGCGCCGTGCCCGGGAAGAAAATCACCTGCACCAGCCCTGTGACAATCGCGGTGACAAACATCATCTTGAGCAGCGATTTGGAGCCGTATTTCTCCTCGAGCATGGGCCCCACCAGCAAAATCACGGTAAAATTGTTGATAAAATGCGAGTAGTTCACGTGCCCGAACACATATGAGAACAGTCTCACGTATTGCAGCGGGTCGAGCAGCCGCGTGCGGTAGACCGAGAAGAGCAGCGTGTTGCTCGCGCCGGCGGTGAGGTAGTTGAGAACGAGAGCGCCGGCCGAAATGAGCGTCAGAGTCAGCACGACCGGCGCGTTGTACTGGAATTTGCTGAAAAACCTTCGCAGCATGGCGGTTTCCTCCGTTTCGGGAAGAAAAAGCGCGGCGACATTCGAAAAATGCGGCCGCGCCTTTCACAGCAGAGAGTGCTGGCGTTGTCAGAGTGTGATAAGATTCGCGAGCGCCTGGAGCAGTTTCATGAGATCCTCGTTGTCATAAACCGTGTTTTGGTCCACATCCGCGTTCGCTTTCCCTTGGTCAGTAATATCCGCGTCAGGGTCGTTTGATGTCAGTCTCGCGAGCTGTACCGCGTCCGCGATACTGACTTCCCCGTCCGCGTTCACGTCGCCGAGAAGTGTCGCGGCGGGCGGCGCGCTTGTGGTGGTGTCCTCGGACAGGACAGTGCTTGTGGTCGTGCTTTCGGTCGCGGTCGTCGTAGATTCGGTTGTGGTTGTGGTGGTTTCATTCGTGTCGGTTGTGGTCGTGGTGGACCCCGGGTCAGGCACCGCGGTATAGAGGTCTTCGGGCATCTCGTCCAGCGTGAGGACATAATCGCTGTTGTAGAATTCCGTCAGCAGATCCTTTGGGTTAAGCTCCTCGCTCAGTACATGCGGATTCTCGCTGTCGTACCACGGGCAGATATAGGACCACCAAGCGCCTTCTTTGACCATACCGTCAATCGCGGGGATGCGGTCTGTTTCGGCGAGCGATACCATCTTGGTGTCGGCGGTGTCCCGCACCAGCGTCAGGAAGACGGAAGTCGCGGGGCTTGTTCCCCATGACCCGGGAGAGTTTTCATATTTGTCGTAGGCAACCATATCCACATACTCGTCGCCCGGATACCATTCCATGGAATTGTCAAGCTCATAGAGGTTTAACTCCCAGATGACGTTGTGAACGCCGAATTCTTCCGTGAGCTTGGTGTAGAGCAGTCTCCAGAGCTGTTTGTAGACTTCCGGACCGCGGTCGCCCCACCAGAACCACGAGGTCCCGTCGCCGTA
>CAYZMU010000002.1:81400-84451 GCA_964479595.1 uncultured Ruminococcus sp.
TGTAGACTTCCGGACCGCGGTCGCCCCACCAGAACCACGAGGTCCCGTCGCCGTATCTGCCGTAATTGCCCTGCGCCTCATGCAGCGGACGCAGAATGATCGGAACGCCCGCGTCCTGCATTTTCAGCAGCTGCTCTGCGAGCATCTCGACGGCGGCATTAAAGTAGTCGCGCTCTTTCGTGCCTTCTGTCAGCACGTTTTCGGTGTTGAAGGTCGAGCCGGACGCCTGATAGTTCGCGTAGGAGCAGTCCTGCCAGTCAAGCGTGTCGCCGACTTCGTAGTTGTCGAAGTCTTTCGGGACGTTGATGTGCCAGCTTGAGGTGATGATGCCGCCGCGCTCCTTCACCCACGCAATCGCGCGGTCGGTCGTGCCGTCTTCCCAGCCGTAAAGCGGGTTGTAGTTCATCAGGTCAAAGCCGCGCAGGGCGGGGTATTTCCCGGTGGTGTCGTGCAGGTACTCAAATTCGTATTCCGTGTCTCCGTCATGACCGCCGCCGTAGATTTCCTGCTGTCCGGAGATAATCTGCTTGCCGTAATTCTGTGTCAGGAACGACTTGAGCGCCCTGGTTTCGGCGGTTGCGTTGGGGTCGGAAGGCGTGGGGTCAATGTTCAAGTCGGGCATATCCGCGTAACCGAACGTGACCGTGTCGTAGAGAATGAAGTACTGGCTTCCGTCGCCGCCGATTTCAATCGTGTGTTCGCCCGCCTCCAGATAGAAGAAGCCGAAGCTGAAGTCTATCCAGTCCTTTTCGTTCGGAATGCTCATGTTCGCGATTTGCTCGCCGTCCACCACAAGCGTCTGCGGGCGTGTGCCGTCCAGATACATCCAGCAGCGCGTCGTGACTTCGTACATACCGCCCTCGGGTGCATCCACAGTAATCTTGACGCCGCCGGCGTTGCCTGCCCAGACGAATCCTTCCCCGGAATACCCCGGATAAGGCTGGTTGTAGACCTTGTCGGTGACTTCCGCGCCCGGCAGCAGTTCGCAGTCCTCCGCCTCCGCCTGCAGGAGGATGTCGCTCTCCTCCACGGCCGTTACCGGCATGAGCGCGCAGACACTCGCCGAGACCGCGAGCGCGCAAATTCCCGCGAGCACACGCTTTTGCTGTTTTCTCATACTAAAACCTCCCCCATAAAGATGAGCCCATGTCCGCCGCCGCGCTCAGACGTCACCGGCGGCAGACGCTTTCACGATTTCATTATAGCACAAACGAACCCGGAATGCAAGCCTTTTGGCGTTACCTGTGAGGTCTCGCGAACGGCGCGAAAGAACCCTGTCCGCCCGATTCGGCGCTGCCGATGATCTGTGTGCCGCCCGTAAGCTGTCCGCCCGCCGCCGCTGTCTGGGTGCCGTCAGCGGTCGGGAAGTAGGTGCAGCCGGAGAGCTCGCCGCCGCTGTAGACTTTTACATCGGAATAGCCCGTGACACCCGCGGAGACCGTGGAAACAGCCTTGTCGGCGATAAAGGAGATGATGACATTCCCCGAGCCGTCCACGAGTGTAACACGCTCGCCCGCCGCGATACTGCCCGAAACGGACAGATCCGGTGTGAGTGCCGTGCCGCCCATGCCGCCAAAGCCCATGCCGCCTAGACCTTTATCCTCGACGAAGACGCCGCCCGTATACGAGCAGGCAAACCCTTCTCCGCAGTCAAAGGCCTCCGTGCCGTTGGAAACGGCGTAACCGCCCTCGATGGTCAGCGGACCGTTGGAATCAAAGCCGTCGTGGTCGCCGTCGGAAACATTGACCAGCGCGAAACCGCCGGAGATGGTGATGAAATCCTCGCCGGAGGAGCCGAATCCGCCGCCGTGCCCCCAGCCGCCGGGAGACTGGTTTCCGGAGCTGTCCGCGCCGCCGGCGGCGTTGTAGCCGTCATCGGTGGACGTGACCATGACCGAGCCGCTGTACTGTGTGATGGTCTTGCCCTCAATGCCCTCGTAGCAGCTCAAAACCGTGATGACCACATCGTCGTACGTCCCCGCGTCCTGTGTCCCGATGATGACGTCGCGGTCGCCGTGCACGGCGTCGTCGGCGGACGCCAGCAGCAGCGTGCCGCCTGTCAGCGTCAGTGTTCCCGCCGCGTGGATACAGTCGTCGGAGGAATCGATTTCCAGCTTGCCGCCCGTAATACTGAGCGTGCCGCCGCTTAAATAGGTCGTTCCGTCCGAGTCATAAAGCCCGGAGGATTTGATTCCCTTGGCGCTGGTAGGCGTCTTGTTGGTGTTTCCGCCGTCCGGGAAGCCGCCCATGCCTCCCATTCCGTCCATGCCGCCCGTACTGCCGGACGATGAGCCCGAACCGGTGTATTCCGCGCCTTCCAAAGTGTGAATGTTCACTTCTCCGCCCGACATTTCAAACGCCTGCTGCGCGGAAATGCCGTCCGCCGCGGAATCAATGTCAATCTTCCCGCCCGTCACGCGGACAAAACCGCTGTCGGGGTCCTCGTCGTTTGTGGATTTGATGCCGTCGCCGTTTTGCGTCCGCACCGTGACAGATAAATCCGCGTAGCCGTCTGTCGCGTCAGGGTCCCCGACGCGCACCGAATCTTTTCCGCGGATGCCGTCGTCAGCAGCGGTGACATCCAGCGCGCCGTTCCAGATTTTTAAGTCATTTTTGCAGACAATCCCGTCGGCGCAGTTTCCGTTTACAGTGAGCTTGCCGCGACCCTTGATTTTCATGTCATCGCAGGCGTAAATCGCCGCGCTGTCGCCGTCCGCGTTCTGGTAGTCCGTGCCGTCGGAGACAGTGTTCTCGGTGTCCGCCTTCACGGTCAGGACAAACTCGTCGTCCACGGCCGCGACATAAATCGGCGAATCCTTCGTATTGGAAAGTTCCAGCCCGCGCAGATTGACCGTCACCTGCCCGTTCGGGTAGGCGTCCTTATCGCAGTCCACGACGAGCTGCCCCTCCGCGCAGGCGCCGTCCACATCGTATTCTCCCGGCTGCGTCAGCGTGACAACAGTTCCGTCCGTCACGGTGACATTCGCGGCGTCGGCGGCGTCCACAGCATTTCCGTCGCTGTCAAAGAGCGCGACATCGTTCTCCTCAAAA
>CAYZMU010000002.1:84551-108870 GCA_964479595.1 uncultured Ruminococcus sp.
GGCGTCCACAGCATTTCCGTCGCTGTCAAAGAGCGCGACATCGTTCTCCTCAAAAGTCACCGCCGCCACGATTTTGTCCCCTTGCGGGGTGGGCGAGGGGGAAGGCGAGGGGACTGTGCCCGCCCCAAGCAGTTCCTTCTTGAGGACCGACAGATCCACCGCCGTGCAGGCGCCGTCTCCGTTTAAGTCGCTGTTTTCAGGCAGATCTCCCATGCCCGTCAGCCCTCTGCAGAGCAGAATGGCGTCGGAAATCGAGAGCGCGCCGTCGCCGTTAAAATCCCCGCTGCCCATCTCAAACGCGCTCGAGCAGCCCAAGCCCACCACTGCCGCGGCCGCCGCGGCGGCGAGAACGGCGGGATATTTCATTTTCACACCCATCATCCTTTGCTATTACACGTTTCGGATCGAAAAGCCCCCACCTCGCAGCAGGGGCTTTCTTCCGGGAAGTCAGAGTTTCTTTTTCTCATCGTCAAGGAAAGCCATCAGGTCGTCAAAATCCGAGGCGTCTATCTTCGGCGCGGGCTTCGCGGCAGCCTTGGGCGCGGATTTCTCCGTCGTCTTGGGTCCGGGTTTCTCCGTCTTGGGCTGGGGTTTCCGCTCAGGCTTTGGTTCTTCGGATTTGGCGGATGGAGTCCGGCGCGCGGGCTCCGGCGTGCGCACATTCTGCGCGTTTGTTACCATCTTGTCGCCGACTTTCGGAATCGGCAGCGTATGCGTCTTGGTGATGATTTCCGCCGTGTACAGCGGCACGCCGTCGGGCGTTTCAGTCTGTCTGCGCTGTTCCATATGGCTGCGGACCGCCGCGATGCGTTCCGCGCGCCGCGCCGCTTCTTCTTCCTCGAGCCGCTCAAATTCCTCGTCACTCATGCGCGGCTTCTCTTTCTCAGCGGGCGCGGATTCCTCCTCGGCGGTGTCCTGCTGTCTGCGTCTGGCGTCGCGCTCGGCGATTTCCTGCTGCTTTTTCTGGATGGATTTCACGAACTCCAAATCGGTATCCTGCTCGTCAATTTCTTCCTCTTCCTCCAGTTCGGCGTCATGCCCCGAGGCGAGCGCGACAATCAGATAGAGCAGCAGAATCGCGCAGGGGATTACCACACCGACCAGAATGCCCGCGGGCTTTGTCAGAAAGCCCACCAAGGCGCCGAGCTGGGCGCTGCTGCGCTTGCAGACCCACGCGTCACTGCCGGGTGTATAGACAATCGGGGTCAGGTCTGTCGCGTTGGTCAGATAGCAGACCGCCGCGGACTCCCCCGCCGCCTGCGCCGCGCTCAGATTGACCTCTCCGATGCGGAAGCGCCCGTCCGTGCCCTGATAGAGCAGGATGTCCATGTTCTGCGGCGCGGAGACTTTCTGCGCGATGAGCAGCGAGCCCTGAAATACGCGCCCGTTCAAATCCGGCTCGTCATAGTAGAAAAACCGCCGCGTGCCGACCTGCGGGGCTTTGGCGTCCCGAAAGAGCAGGTTGGTGCACATGGAAACCGCCGCAATCAACAGCATACATATAATTAAAAGCACGCCTAACGCGGAAACTCGGGAGGTTTTCTTCTTTTTGGATTTGGATTCTGATTTAGCCATAATTCAATCCGCAGCGCTCGCTGCGCTCCTTTCAGTCAGTGGAATCAGCGCCTGACGGGCATCATTTCCCTTATTATAGCACATTTTCCCGCGTTTTGCAATTCTTTTTGCTCAATTTTCACGGTTTTCACGAAAATTTTTCTTTCGGGGCACTTGACATTTGAGAAAAGTTGTGTTATAATGGGATTGTTCCGCGGCAGCGGAGCGCTGGTGTAGCTCAGTTGGTAGAGCAGCGCATTCGTAATGCGCAGGTCAAGGGTTCGAGTCCCTTCACCAGCTTTGTAAAGAGCGTCCGGTTTGGTCCGGGCGCTTTTTTTCGCGCTCCGCTTAAGATTGCCCGTCAGGGAAGGTATAGCGCATCAGCACCGCCGCCTCGTCGGGATGGGTGTAGTAGCGCGGGCGCAGACCGTTTTGCACAAACCCCAGACTCTCGTAGAGCTTTCTGGCGGGGATATTGCCCGAACGCACTTCCAGATCGCAGGTGCGGCAAATCCCCTCCGCCGCGCGCCGGACCCGCTCCCAGAGCCTGCGCGCGAGCCCGCGTCTTCGGAAGGCCTCGTCCACCGCCAGCACATTGAGCGCCAGTTCGTCGAGCACGTAATCGCAGTGAATAAACCCTACCGCGCGTTCTTCACACATACTCACAAACGCGATGCAGCAGGGGTTTCGCAGCTCGCGCTCATACGCGGATTCCGGCCACGGGTCGGGGAAAATCTCAGCCGTCAGCGCCGCCGCCGCGCGCACATTCTCCGCGCTCATGGGCACGATGGGCGGCAGTTCATCCCTTTGCGTCATACCAGCTCGCCCCCTGCCGCACGTCCGCGACCAGCGGGACGGAAAGCCGCGCCGCGCCGGTCATCTCCGCGCTGAGAATCTCCCGGACTTTCTGAGCGTCCTCAGACGGCGTCTCCACAATGAGCTCGTCGTGAATCTGAAGAATCAGCTTCGCGTTTGGCACCTCCCGCGCGAGGCGTCTGTAGACACGCACCATCGCGGTTTTGATAATATCCGCCGCCGCGCCCTGTACGGGCGTGTTCATCGCGACGCGCCTGCCCGCCGCCTGCACGAGTTTGGAGGGGGCGCCAAGTTCCGGGATATAGCGCTTGCGCCCCAGAAAGGTCGTGACGTAGCCGGTTTTCTTCGCCTTTTCCACCGTTTCGTTCATGAACTGCTCCACGCGCGGGAAACCGTTTAAGTAGTCCCGGATATAGCGCTCCGCCTTCGCTATGGGGATATTCAGGTCCTTGGAGAGCGAATACGGTCCTATGCCGTAGAGAATGCCGAAATTGACCGCTTTCGCGGCTGTGCGCATCTCCTTGGTGACCATATCCTCCGGCATATTGAACACTTTCGCCGCCGTCATGGTGTGAATGTCGCGGTTCTGTTCGAACGTCATCCGCATATTCTCGTCCCCGCACAGATGTGCCACGATTCTCAGCTCAATCTGGCTGTAGTCGGCGTCGACCAGCACACAGCCCTCCCGCGCGACGAAAAACTTGCGCATCTCGCGCCCGAGCGGAGTCCGTACAGGGATGTTCTGAAGATTGGGTTCTGTGGAGGAGATGCGTCCCGTGCGCGTTTCGGTCTGGCGGTAGCGGGTGTGAATCCGCCCGTCCTCCGCGACAGCTTTCAAAAGCCCGTCCACATACGTGGAGGAGAGCTTGGAAAGCTGACGGTAGCGCAGCACCTCGTCCACAATCGGGTGGCGGTGGCGCAGCCCCTCGAGCACTTCCGCGTTTGTGGACCAGCCGGTCTTGGTCTTTTTGCCGCAGGGGAGACGCAGTTCCTCAAACAGCACCGTTCCGAGCTGCTTGGTGGACAGAATGTTGAATTCATGCCCCGCGAGTTCATAAATACGCGCCTCAATTTCGCTCTGCTCATCTTTGATCTTTTCCCCGAACGCGCGCACGCCGTCCGCGTCCACTTTGACGCCGGTATGCTCCATGTCCGCGAGCACTTCAACAAGCGGCAGTTCTACCTCGCGCAGCAGTTTCTCCATGCCCTGCTCACGTACCTTGCGCTCCAGCCGCTGTGAAAGGGCGCCCAGCGCGTCTATCCCGGCGTATTCCCCCATGTCGGCGCGAAACGCGATACCCTCCTCCGCGCAGAGACGCTCCACGGTGTATTCGGGCGCGGAGGGATTGAGCAGGTAGGCGCTGATCATCGCGTCGGAGTCAAGCGCGCGCAGCGTTTCGTTCTGTGCCATGCAGCAGCGGTATACGGGCTTGCTGTCAAAGGTCCGCTTGGGGACTTCCGAAGTCAGAAACCGCAGAATCCGCGCGCTGTCCTCCACGCGCGCCGCTTGTGATCCCGACGCCGTCAGGAGAACCCCGTCGCGCAGCAGAAAATCCACGGGCTCGTTCCCCGCGAGCATTCGCTCAAAAGCATCTTCGGAAAGCTGCGCAATCTCGTGGGGCGGGAGGTTTTCCTCCCGCGGCGCGTCATCAGGCGGCGGCGCGGCGTACGGCTCCAGATTCAGCCGGCTGAGGAGTTTGTAAAGCTCCAGCCGCGTGAGGACTTTGGAGAGCGCCTCGGAATCTCTCGGGCGCTGTTTGTAGTCGCCAAGATTTCTCGATACAGGCGCGTCTCTCGCAATGGTCGCGAGCCATTTGCTGCGCAGCGCGTCCTCTTTTCCGGCCTCGAGCTTTTTGCGCAGGGAAGGGCTAAGCTCCGCCTCGGGGAGATGGTCATAGAGATTTTCAATCGTCGCGTAGGCGGCTATCAGCTTCATGGCGGTCTTTTCGCCGATTCCCGCGACACCCGGAATGTTGTCGGAACTGTCGCCCATGAGCCCTTTGCAGTCCGCCAGATTGACAGGCTCGAAGCCGTATTCCTCCCGAAAAACTTCCGGTGTGTAGCGTACGAGCCCGCGCGCGGTCTCAAGGCGGACCTCCACAGAGGGGGAGAGCAGCTGCAGAATATCCCGGTCGCCCGTCAGCAGCACGCATTCGGTCCGCTGCTCGTCGCAAACGCCCGCGAGTGTTCCCAGAATGTCGTCCGCTTCCCAGCCCTCCGCCTCCAGTACGGCAATCCCCATATCCGTGAGGATTTCCTTTACAAAAGGCAGCTGCATGGCGAGTTCATCGGGCATTCCGTGCCGGTTCGCCTTGTAGCTCTCCACCGCCTTGTGGCGGAAAGTCGGGGCTTTGACGTCGAAGGCAACCGCGAGCAGGTCCGGTTTCAGCTCGTCTGCCGCCTTCAGAAAGATGTTCATAAACCCGAAAACGGCGTTGGTGAAGATGCCCTCCCGGTTGGAGAGCGGTTTGACGCCGTAAAAGGCGCGGTTCAGAACGCTGTTGCCGTCTATCGCGAAAAGTTTCACGCGTACTCCTCCTTTCGCCGTTTTCAAGCCTTCTGTCTCAAAGGGCGAGCTGCCCGGGCATCTCGAGATTTTTGGCGAGCGCGCCCGCCGCGGGCAGCGTGTTCGCCGTGTATTTTTTCAGGCCCTCCAGTTCTTCCGGCGAGGGCAGCGCCGCCGCGTCAACCTGCGCCTTGCCCTTGAGCGTCATCACCTGTACTCCGATGCTGTCACGGGTGTTCTTGGGCAGGAGCGCCGCGCTTTCAAAGAGCACCGCGCGGTTGGCGGTGGAGCGCAGCAGCACCGGACCGTCCTCTGGCAAAAAGAGGATTTGCACAAGCGTCTGCTTCGCGGAATAGGCGTTGGCGAGTTTCCTGCGGTTGGTCTTGGTCTCATAGGCGGAGAGCGGAATCTTCGCGACTTTGCCGTTTGCGTAGCAGAAAAGCACGAACCCGCTGTAATCCTCTGTCACGACCATCGACAGCACCCGCTCGCCCTCCTCAAAGCCGAGTTTTACGGGAATGTAATCGCCCAGCACGCTTGCCTTGGTGTCGTCAAACGCGCCGGCGCGTGTTTTGTAGACCTGCGCCTTATTTGTGAAGAAGAGCAGCTCGGAGCGGTTCGAGGTGCTGTGCCGCGCCGTGATGACGTCGCCCTCCTTGAGTTTCTGTTCCCCGCTCATGCGCAGCGACTGCGGGGTGATTTTCTTGAAGTACCCCTCAGAGGTGAGGAACAGCTGCACGGGATAATCCGGGATGTCGTCCGCGTCCTCTCCAGCGGGGTCGTCCGAGGCGTCGTAAAACAGCGTCTTGCGGGGCTGGCCGTACTTGTCCGCGACTTCTTTGAGTTCCTTGACAATGATTTTGCGGATTTTCTTCTCGTCCGCGAGCGTTGCCTCCATCTCCGCGATCTCATCGCTCAGCCGCTGGGTCTCTTCCGTGCGCCTGAGAATGTATTCGCGGTTCAGGTGCCGCAGCTTGATTTCCGCGACGTACTCCGCCTGCACGCTGTCGATTCCGAAGCCTATCATGAGGTTGGAGACGACCTCGGATTCCTCCTCCGTCTCGCGCACGATCTGAATGGCGCGGTCGATGTCGAGCAGGATTTTTCGCAGCCCCTCGAGCAGGTGCAGCTTTTCCTTCGCCTTCTTTAAGTCAAATGTGATTCTTCTGCGCACGCAATCAACACGGAACGCGACCCACTCGCTGAGGATTTCGCGCACGCCCATGACCCGCGGCACGCCGTGAATCAGAATGTTGAAATTGCAGGAAACGCTGTCCTGAAGCGGTGTCGCGCGGAAAAGCTTCTGCATGAGTTTGTCGGGGTCCGTCCCGCGTTTTAAGTCTATCGTCAGCTTGAGACCGCTTAAGTCCGTTTCGTCGCGCAGATACGAGATTTCACGGATCTTTCCGGTTTTCACGAGGTCGATGATCTTGTCCATGATGGCCTCGACCGTCGTGGAATAGGGAATCTGAGTGACCTCCACGCAGTTGGAATCCTTGTCGTAATTCCATTTCGCGCGCAGTTTCACGCTCCCGCGCCCTGTCTCGTAGATTCTGCGCAGTTCCTCCTCGTCGTAGAGCAGAAAGCCCCCCGTTGGGAAGTCGGGGCCTTTGAGCGTGGAGAGCAGGTCATGCTTTTCGTTTTTGATGAACGCGATGGCGGTCTCGCAGACCTCGCGGAGGTTGAACGGACAGACATTGCTTGCCATGGAGACGGCAATTCCGACATTGGCGTTGACCAGCACGGTCGGGAAAGTCGCGGGCAGCAGCGTGGGCTCCTGTGTCGTGTTGTCGTAATTGGGGACAAAATCCACCGTTTCCTTGTCAATATCCGAAAACAGTTCCTCGCTGATGGGCTCCAGACGCACCTCGGTGTAGCGCGGCGCGGCGTACGCCATGTCCCGGCTGTATACTTTCCCGAAATTGCCCTTGCTGTCGATATAGGGGTGCAGCAAAGATTCATTCCCGCGCGCCAGACGCACCAGTGTCTCATAGATTGCCGCGTCGCCGTGCGGATTCAGCCGCATGGTCTGCCCGACCACGTTCGCGGATTTCGTTCTGGGGCCCTTGAGCAGCCCCATTTTGTACATCGTGTAGAGCAGCTTGCGGTGAGAGGGCTTGAAGCCGTCAATTTCGGGCAGCGCGCGCGACACAATCGCGCTCATGGCGTAGGGCATGAAGTTCTTGCGCAGCGTTTCGGTAATGCGCTCCTCCACCATCAGCCCCGCGCCCTCGATATAGGCGTTGTTCTGCGGGCGGGGAGCGTCGTTTTCGGGTTTCTTTCTTCTCGGCATAAAAGGTCCTTTCGATTTTTGATTTTACAAAAGATATCGGCGCGATTTTCTTTCAGAATCAGGAATTTTCCCCTTGATAGACCGGATCGTCAATCTGTATCACTTTATTGCGCTCCAGATTGTGCAGCAGCATGAAACGCGCCTCATCCTGATATTCGGGCTTGATGAGATAGTAGATATACGCCTCAATCAGGGCAAGACGGCTGCCCCCTCTGCCCTCAATCTTGAACTGATTGAAGCCTCGGGGCAGGTATTCGTTCCAGATGAGGTCGGGGCTGATGTGGTGGGGGAGTTTCCGCGCGTCAAAGGGCGTGCGGTGCATGGCGGGGCAGTTGAAGTCCTTCGAGAGCGTCACGTCGCTGTAGTCCGACATCCGGAACGGCACGCCGGGAAAGCGTTTCAGATGCTCGTTATAGGCTATCTGCTGCGCGCCGACCGCCTCATATTCCGCGCTGCGCTTGGGACAGTGCGGGAAACAGGCGGAGTTTATGAGCAGCTCGCATTTTTCCTTGTGCGGCAGGCTGTCGAGAATCTCCCACTGGTTGTTGAGGTCGTAGTCCAGCACCACGACGTGGTAGTCGCGGTTTAACTCCCGCGCGACATCCTCCGGGTTGGTGAGGCGCTTGCAGGTCGAGCTGGTGATTTTGTAGCGGGGGTAATTCTTGCGGATATAGTCCTCGAGAACCTCCGAAAAGACGATGACCTCGTTGAACCCGTTGTCGGCGATTTGCAGCAGACGGTTGCAGAACGGGTCACTCAGATGCTCTTTCGTAACAAGGGGGTTTGTGAAGGTGAAGCGCAGCGGAATGCCGTCGTCATTGAGGGTTTTGATAATCCGTTTCATGGTGTCCTCGTCGCAGACAAGCCCGCCCTGAGGCCGTCCGCCTCCCCAGAGCGCGGGCGGGAACACCCCGTAGACCGAGGCTATCTCCACGCCGTCGCGGACCCATTCCGGGCAGCTCCGGATCATCTTGAATGTTAAAAGATTGAGCGACAGATGGCGCGTGAAATCGGGGAAATGAAACCTCGCCTTAATCAAGCCGTGTCAGTCCTTTCGCGTGAGAATATCACTCCTATTATAGCACATTCGCGCGGAAAATGCAAACGCTTTTTGCGCCGCGGCGAAATCACGAAACGGCCCTTGACAATTTCGCGGTTTTGTGGTATTCTTGAAAGAGCGAATCTATGTGTGGGACGCGCGAATTTTCTCACGAAAGGGTGAACGCGATGGAAGTCCTCTATCAGAACCTTCTCAATCTCGACTGGAAAATGGTTGTCATGTGGGTTATCGGAGGCGTGCTTATCTATCTTGCCATCAAAAAGGATATGGAGCCCACGCTGCTGCTCCCCATGGGTTTCGGCGCGATTCTCGTCAATCTGCCATTATCCGGGGCGATAACGCAGGGGGAGGAGGAAGGCGCGCTCAGCGTGCTCTACGAAGCCGGAATCGCCAACGAGCTTTTCCCGCTGATTCTGTTTATCGGCATCGGCGCGATGATTGATTTCGGGCCGCTGCTTTCCAACCCCAAGCTCATGCTTTTCGGCGCGGCGGCGCAGTTTGGTATTTTCTTTACACTATGTATGGCATCCATGTTTTTTGACGTGAAGGATGCCGCCGCCATTTCTGTCATCGGCGCGGCGGACGGCCCGACTTCCATTGTCGTGGGGCAGAAACTGCAGAGCAATTATATCGGCGCCATCATGGTCGCGGCCTACTCCTACATGGCGCTCGTGCCGATCATTCAGCCGCCGATTATCAAGCTGCTGACGACGAAAAAGGAGCGCATGATCCGCATGGAATACACGGCAAAGCCCGTCTCCAGGACCACGCGGATTCTGTTCCCCATCTTCATCACCATCATCGCGGGGCTTGTCGCGCCGGCGTCGGTTTCTCTGGTGGGCTTTCTGATGTTCGGCAACCTCATTCGCGAGTGCGGCGTGCTCGACAGCCTTTCGGAGACCGCCCAGAAAGTGCTCGCCAACCTCGTGACACTGTTTCTGGGGATTACCATCGCCTCTCAGATGCAGGCGGACAAATTCCTCAAGACAGACACGCTGCTTATCCTCCTGCTGGGGCTTATCGCGTTCATTTTCGATACCGCCGGCGGCGTGATTTTCGCGAAGATTCTCAACCTGTTCCTCAAGAAGAAGATAAATCCCATGATCGGCGCGGCGGGCATCTCCGCGTTCCCGATGTCGGGCAGAGTCGTCCATAAAATGGCGCTCAAGGAGGACCCGACCAACTTCCTGCTCATGCAGGCGACCGGTGTCAATGTCTCCGGGCAGATAGCCTCGGTGATAGCGGGCGGGCTGATTCTCAATTTCTTCCTGTAAAGGCGCGGAAAGGGGAAAACTTTTATGCTTTCAATCTTAACTTTTGAGCCCATGCATTTTGTGGAGAATCTGCGCTACATGGGGCTTGGGATGCTCGGGATTTTCATGGTGATAGGGGTCATCGCGCTGCTGACAACGCTTCTGAACGTCCTGACGGCGCCCAAGGAGCCCAAAGACCCCGAAAAGGACGAGAAAAAGCCGTAAGAAGAAAGGGGCGGAGGACGCTTGAGCGAACCCATGGATGACCGGGAGCGGATTCTGGAAGAGGAGGAGCGCGCGGCGAGGGAACGCGTGGAGCGCAACGCGCGTTTGCTCGAGGAAGAGCGGCAGCGGCGCGGGGAAACGCCGGATGAGGAGCCGCTCTTTGCCGATACGGAGACGGCGGCGGTCGATAAAGAGGAGAGAAAACGCGCTGTCAAGCGGATTCTGCTGATTCTGCTGATTGTGACGGCGGCGCTGGCGACCCTCTTTCTCATATTCGGAAAGAATTTTAACTTCTATCGGCGAGGAATGCGCAATCTGGAGTTTGACTATCGCGACGGCGAGGGCGTGCAGCGGGAGGACACCCAGAACGGCGGGGAATACTCCTTGGCGCTGGCGGGGCGGTACGCCACGGGCAAGGTCCGTATCGAGGCGTATTCCTACGGGATCGACACCGAAAGCGGCGAGACGCTCGACTACCTTTCTGAATTTGACTATCTGGGCACGGCGAGCGAGGAAACCCTGACTGAGAAATCCTGCTCCTCGGATATGTACTTCAGTTCCGAATCGAAATTCCGAAAGGACGCGGAGACGGGGGAAGTCGGGCAGAAGCGCGGCGGCAAGTATGAGACCTCGGCGGATTTGTACTTCCCCGGATTGCGGGATTTTTGCGTTTCCGCCTCCAGTCACGGGCGTTCCAAGCTTTCGTTTCATGAGTCTTATGACACGACGGTCGGCGCGAACAGCTACACCTGCGAGGTCTGGCTGCTCGAGGACGACACCGGCGCGCCCGTGTATTACACGCTCTACCGCTATTTCAGCGCGGGGGAGCTTTGCGCGGTGCGGGTGCTGCGCTCTGACAGCACCCTTATGGAGATTTACGATATTCGCGAAATTACGAGCGAATCTTAAAGCAGCAGGACAGCACCCTGTTGCTTTTTTGAAAGCGGCGCCGCGCCTTGCGGCGGGGAAGGAAGGGCTATGCAGGGAATTCGAAAACGCACTTGGGCGGAGATTAACTTAGACAACGCGGAGTGGAACTATCAGAAGGTGCGGGCGGCGCTGCGGCCGGAGACCAGGCTCTGCTGTGTGGTCAAGGCGAACGGCTACGGACACAACGCGGTGCGCCTGGGCGCGCTCTACGAGTCTCTGGGCGCGGATTTTCTGGCGGTTTCCAATCTTGAGGAGGCGCTGCAGCTGCGTCAGGGGAATATTCACCTCCCCATTCTGATTCTGGGCTACACGCCGCCGGAATGCGCGGGCGTGCTGGCCAAACAGGAAATCTCGCAGTGCGTTTATTCGCGCGGGTTCGGAGAGGCGCTCTCTCAGGCGGCGATGTCGGAGGGCGTGCGGGTGCGGATTCACGTCAAAATCGACACCGGCATGGGACGGATAGGCTTTCAGCACCGCGAGGGCCACAGCGAGCTTTCCGACGCGCTGGCGGTCTGCAGGCTTCCCTGTCTCAAGCCTGAGGGAATTTTTACCCACTTCGCCTCCGCGGATGAGGCGGCGGGCGGCAGGGCGTTCACGGACAGGCAGTTTGAGCTGTTTACCGATGCCGTGGAGACGCTGCGGGGAAAGGGCGTTGACTTTGAGCTGCGCCACTGCGCCAACAGCGCCGCGATTTTTGATTATCCGGAGTACCATCTGGACATGGTGCGGGCGGGCATCGTCCTTTACGGGCTCAGACCCTCCGCCGCCGTGGAGAATCTGCCGCCGCTGCGCCCCGTGATGGCGCTCAAGAGCGTGATTTCCCACATCAAGACCATCGCGCCGGGGGATACCGTCAGCTACGGCAGGACCTATTGCGCGGATTCGCCGCGTCTGATAGCGACGGTGCCCATCGGCTACGCGGACGGCTTTTTCCGGGCGAACGGCTCGGGGCGGTGCATGATGAGAATCCGCGACAGGCTGTTTCCGCTGGTCGGCAGAGTCTGCATGGACCAGCTCATGCTCGATATCACGGGCGCGACGGATTTGACGGTCGGCGATATCGTGACGGTGTTCGGGGATGCCGACGGCGCGCTTTCCGCGGACACGGTCGCGGAGAACACGGGGACAATCAATTACGAGGTCGTCTGCGCGGTAGGGGAGCGTGTGCCGAGGTTCTTTTTGCGCGGCGGGCTTCCGATTGATGTTTCGGACAGTGTCTGGGAACGCTGAAAGGAGTGTGCCGTGGTTTGTATCGGAAATGACTGGGACGAACTGCTAAGTGACGTCTTTCAAAGCCCCGAATACGCGCGCCTGAGGCAGTTTCTGATTCGGGAATACGCCACACAGCGCGTTTATCCCGATATGTACGACATCTTTAACGCCTTAAAGCGCACACCCTATTGCGCCGTCAAGTGTGTCATTCTGGGGCAGGACCCCTATCACGAGCAGGGACAGGCGCACGGGCTGAGTTTTTCCGTGCCGCGGGGCGTGCCGCAGCCGCCCTCTCTGCAGAACATCTTCAAGGAACTTTACGATGAACTCGGCGTGGACAACCGACAAGGTCCGGGCGACCTGACACAGTGGGCGGACAGGGGCGTGCTGCTGCTCAACACGACGCTTACCGTGCGCGCGGGCGCCGCCAACAGCCATCACGGACAGGGCTGGGAGATTGTCACGGACGCCATTATCCGCAAGCTCAGCGAGCGTGAGCAGCCGATGGTATTTCTGCTCTGGGGGCGAAACGCGCGGCAGAAAGCCTCTCTGGTGACGAACCCGCGCCATCTGGTGCTGCAGAGCGCGCACCCGAGCCCGCTTTCGGCGCATCAGGGCTTTTTCGGCTGCGGACATTTCGCGAAAACCAACGCGTTTCTCGCCGAAAACGGCATGGAACCGATTGACTGGAAACTTACCGCGCAGTGAGGGGGATATTGTGAAAGCGATTACACTTTTTGAAAAGAAAAAAGTTTACTCTTTCGAGGTTTTTCCGCCGAAACCGCAGGTGCCGATTGAGAGCATCTACCAGACGCTGGACGAGCTCAAAGATTTGTCGCCCGATTTTATCAGCGTGACGTACGGCGCGGGCGGCTCCGTTCCGGGAGCGTCCACGGCCGAAATCTGCGCGACGATTCAGCAGAAGCACCACATTCTTTCCATCGCGCATCTGCCCTGTATCAATGAAACCAAGGAAAGCGTGCTGCAAAAATTAGATCAATTCCGCGAACAGGGGGTGGAAAACATTCTGGCGCTGCGCGGGGACAGAAATCCCGCGGTGGAGCCCAGAACAGACTTCCGTTACGCGCGGGATCTCATCACGTTCATCCGCGAGCACGGGGATTTTGACATCGCGGCGGCGTGCTACCCCGAGGGACATCCCGAGGCGCCGAGTCTGGACGCGGATATCACGCGGATTCGTGAAAAAGTGGAAGCGGGCGCGACGCATTTAATCTCCCAGCTCTTCTTCCGCAACAGCGATTTCTACCGCTATCTTGACAAACTCTCCGCCGCGGGCGTTCATGTGCCTGTCGAGGCGGGGATTATGCCGGTGACCTCGAAGAAATCCATTGAGCGCATGGTTTCGCTCTGCGGGGCGTGTGTGCCGCACCATCTGGCGAAGATTCTGTCGCGCTACGCGGACGATCCCGCCTCGCTCAAGGCGGCTGGACTGGAGTACGCTGTGCGGCAGATTCTGGATTTGCGCGAGCACGGCGTGGACGGCATTCATCTCTACACGATGAACAACCCCGATGTCGCGCGGTATATCACGGAATCCGTCGCGGACGGCGCGTCATGAAGCCCGAAGACCTCGACCGCGCGCAGATTTTAAGCTTTCTGAACACCCCGGTGCTTAACGAGAGCCTTTCCGCGGCACTGGACAGCTGTCTGGAGGAATTTTGCTCGATTGCGCGGCCCCGCAGCGTCTGGAAGGTCTTTGATGTCTCGGCGCGCGAGGGAGAGACGTTTCTGGGGGAGCTGCCACTTCAGGGCAAAGATATCGCGCTGCACCTTGCGGGCTGCGAGCGCGCCGTGCTGGCCGCGGCGACGATGTCCTCTGAGGTCGACACGCTCATTCGGCGCGAATCCGGGCGGGATATGACAAGGGCGCTGATGTTTGACGCGATTGCCGGCGCGGCGCTCGAACGCGTGCTGGACGACCTGGAGCAGCGGCTGCGGGAGGCGCTTCCCTACCCGTATTTTACGCCGCGTTTCAGTGCGGGATACGGGGATTTTCCGCTTTCGCAGCAGAGCGCGCTTGTTTCCATGCTCGACGCACCGCGCAAAATCGGTCTGACGGTCACGCCCGCGCAGACGCTGCTGCCCATGAAATCCGCAACGGCTCTGATAGGGCTTTCTTACGTACCGACCGCGGACGCCAGAAAGTATTCCTGTCAGAATTCCTGCGCGCTCTGTCCGCACCGGGACGGCTGCAATTTTCAAAAGAGTGAACAAAGCAGCTCGCCCCGGACAGAATCCTTCGCAAAATCCCCAAAGAAAGTTCGCTAATTTTGGGTAAAATGGATATTGACATCTTGAGAATTTCGCGGTATAATAATAGGGAATGGGGTTTGCCGCGAGCTTCGGCGAATCCAATCGAGTTTCGGGGCGGTGCGGGCGCGAGATGAAAAAATACGCGATTTACAAGGGCGAGACGGGTTATTACTATAAAGAATATATCGATACGCCCGAACGGCTGGAGGGGACGCCGTTCGCGGACATGATCGCGCCGGAGAGTCTCCCGGTGATTCTCGACAGCGAGAGCGCCTACCACCCCTTTGACGCGCACGAACTAGAGTTTGTGGAAATTATCGAATCCGAACTTGAATGTCCGCTCACCGTGGAGCAGATGTATTTCAAAAATCACGAAAGTTTCAAGCTCGGGTGGATGTCCCCCGACGGGGATACGTATTCCTGCAGTTTCACCAACCACACCAAGGCCGCCAAGCAGCTGGCGGAGAAATTCTGCCCCGACGCGCGGCTGCCCGAGCGCGCTCTGGGGAAGGCCGGCTGGCTGAAAATCATTGATTCATGGGACGGCACGAGCAGGCAGCACAAGCAGTTTGTCTATTCCGTCAGCGGAAAGATTACCAAGCGTCAGGCGGACAGGCTCTTTGATCTGGGGCTCTACGGAAACGAGGAAGTGGAGCGCATGATCGCGGACTGCGCGGACAACTGGTAGCGAATACATTTTACGAATGGAGGAAACCCTATGGCTGAGCAGAGAACCCGTTTCATCAGGACCGTTCCGTTTGGGGGTTACGACAGAACCGACGTGGACAAACGGCTTGAGAACCTCTACACCCAGCTCTATGACCTCAAGGCGCAGCTGCGCGAGGCGAAGCTCATGCTCGAGAAGGTGAAGAAGGGTGCGGACGCGGACGCTGCGCAGGAATACGCGCTCGCGACGGAGCGCGCCAAGCTGACGGAATATCAGGTCAAGAACGAGACCTGCACCGAAAAGCTCAGACGCGCCGAGGACGATTTGAAGGCGAAAGACAGCCAGATAGAGCAGCTCAAGGCGGAACTTGAACGCGCGAAAGAAGAATGCTCCGAGGCGAAATCGAATCTTGACATGCTCAAGTCCGACGGGGACACCTCTGTGATCGGTGCCATTTTCACGGAGGCGCAGAAATCCAGGGAGAGGATTCTTTCCGCCTCGAAAGAGGAGGCACGCCAGCTCGAGGACAGTTCCAAGGAACTCGCGGGAAAGATTCTCACGGACGCGGACAACAAAGCGGCTCAGATTATCTACGAGGCGGAGCACGAGGCTGCGGATGTTCTCGCGCGGGCGCAGCAGCAGGCGGAGCAGATGAAAGTCGCCTCGGAGAATCTGCACTCGGTGCTGCTTGAGGACGTGAAATCGCTTTCGGAGCGGGTGAGTTCCCTAAAGACCGTGATTGGCGATTTTGAGCAGGCAAGTTCCGGGATGCTCGACGACGCGGCGGAGATTCTTTCCGAATCCGAGGACGAGCTGACCGCGGGCGGCGTGCCGGTTTTCCGCTCCCCGAGGGAGATTAAGCCGCAGTACCCCGAGGAGCCCGAGATTACCCCGGTGGATTTCTCCGAGCCGAAGGAGACGCAGAAACCGAAGGAGAGCCCGAAGCCGGAGGAGAGCAAGAAGCAGCAGGAACTTGAGAAACTAAAGGAAATGGCGCAGTCCATGGAGGGCGGGCACAAACCGGAGCCCGGGGCGCCCGCGCCCAAGCAGGGCGGGAAGAGCCTTGAGGACTTGGCGCGGCAGGCGGCGTCTCTTGGCGGGGCGGCAAAGCCCGAAACCCCTCCGAAGAAGGAGCCCCCGAAGAAAAAGGGTGTGGATTTAGCGGCGCTCGCGAAGCAGGCGGAAGCGCTCGGAAAAGACAAACCGTAAACCATATGAACCAGAAAAAGGAGTTTAGGCGCGTATGAACGAGATTATCATTGTCCGTCCGGAAAAGTGCGTGGGGTGCAACGCCTGCGTCAGAAACTGCCCCGCCCCGGAGGCGAATATCACAAAAATGCTCGAAGACGGCAGATTTGTTACCACAGTGAACCCGGACCGCTGTATCACCTGCGGCGAATGTGTGCGCACCTGCAATCACGGCGCGCGGGATTATATTGACGATACCGACGCGTGCATGGCGAGCGTCGCGCGCGGGGAGAAACTCATCATCCTCGCGACACCCGCCATCAAATCCGTCTTTCCCTCGCAGTGGAAGAGCATTCTGGACTGGTTCCACAGCAAAGGCTGCCTGATTTACGATGTCTCCCTCGGCGCGGATATCTGCACATGGGCGCACGTGCGCGCCATTCAGGAGAACAGGGTCGGCAATGTCATTACTCAGCCCTGCGCCGCAATCGTAAAATATATTGAGATTTATAAGCCGCAGCTGCTCAAGAATCTGGCGCCCATTCACAGCCCGATTTCCTGCGCGGTTACTTATATCAAGCGTTACCTGAAAATGCCCAACAAGATCGCGGTGATTTCGCCTTGTATCGCGAAAAAGACGGAATTTTCGGAGACGGGGCTTGTGGAATTCAATGTGACGTTTAAGAAGCTGCGCGAATATTTTGACAAGAACGGTATCCGTCTGCCCACGCATTCCGAGCACGAGTACACCTACCCGTTCGACGAGCAGCAGGGGCAGGTCGGCGCGGTTTACCCCAGACCGGGCGGGCTGCGCGACAACATCTGGCTGCACTGCCCCGACACGAACATCACGACTTCCGAGGGCGTGCACAAGGTCTATCCCGAGCTCGATATGTACGCGGAGATGCCGGAATTCAAGCACCCGGAGGTGTTTGACGTGCTTTCCTGCGAGTTCGGCTGCAATGTGGGGCCCGCCTCCGGCACGGAGCAGACGGTCTTTGACGTAATGGCGACCATGCGCGAGGTCGAGAAGGAAGCCAAGAAGAGAAGAAAGACCGGCGTGTTCCGCAACGGTGAGGACAGGCTTTTCAAGCATTTTGACGAGGTGCTCGACCCAAAAGATTTCGTGCGCACCTACAAGCCCGCCAAGCCCACGCCGATGCCCACCGAGAAGCAGCTCGACGCGGTTTTCGAGCAGATGGGCAAGCACACGGAGGCGGACAGAAACTTCAACTGCCACGCCTGCGGCTATCGCTCCTGCAGAGATATGGCAATCGCCATCAGCAGAGGGCTCAACAACCCCAACAACTGCATTGTCCACGCCAAATCCGTTCTTCTGGCGCGTCACAGCGCTCTCGCCTCGCAGCATGAGAAACTCGCGGAGATTACGAACGAGTGTCTGGAGCTCTCCGAGCGGCTCAAGCGGGATATCGGCGATATTACGAAGAATATGGATACCATCGGGGATTCCACCGCGAAGACCAGCGAGCGCGCCGCGGTTGTGAACGACCTGCTGCGCAACGTGGTCGCTTTCTGCGAGGACAACAGCACCATGGACGCGGACAGCGTTACACAGCTTATCGGCATTCTGGAGACGACCATCGGGGCGTTCAGCGCGCTGGACGACAATGTCAGCGCGACCAACGAAAGCTCCGGCGAAATCCACAGCATGATTGACGAAATTACCAAGCTGGTGGACAAGATCAACGAAACGCTTTGCAAAACGCAGGAGGCTTAAACGGCGCGGCGGTACGCGCCCGCGCTACAAACGCGTGAGGTTGGGGGTGCAGAGGAGTGATCTGTGAGAAATGCGGCGCGGAGGGCGCTGAGGACGCGTATGTCTGTGACGCGTGCGGAATGCCGCTGCGGCAGAATCTGGAAGGGTTTGAGCACACGGCGGAGATTCAGTCGCTGCTGAGGCAGATTGTTTCGGATTACGCGCAGGGGCAGACGCTGAGTGTGTTCCGTCTGGCGGCGCTGATGAATGATTTCCTGCAGGAATACGAAAACGAGCGCAGACTTCTTGTCAATATGCTGCGCGCGGGCATCCTCCGGAGCATGGTGGAGGCGGACAGCCGGGAAATCGGCGTGCTGCGCGCCAAAAGCGCGATGCTGCGCGACTGCTACATTACCAACGAGGCGGCGGAGTTTGTCCTGCTGTGCTTTACGTATCTGCTCGGGTGGCCGTACAAACCCGACGACACGGCGCTGCTTGCCGTCGGTCCGCGTACGGACGAACCTGTACCGGCTGAGCGTGGGGCGCAGAGAAGCGGCCCGGTTGTGATTGACGAGAAAGTGTTCCGGCCTCTGGAGGCGTCGCGTTTTCGTCTGTCGCACAATGTGGTGGTGCCGGAAGGGTACACCAAGCTTGAGAGCTTCTGCTTTGACCGCTTTGTCGCCATGCGTTCCATCGTGCTGCCGCAGACGCTGCTGTCCATCGGGGAGTACGCCTTTTCGGAGTGCAGGCATCTGCGGGCGCTGGAACTGCCCAAGTCGCTCAAGGTCATCGAGCAGGGAGCGTTCTCGCAGTGCGAGCGGCTGGTTGTGCTCAAGATACCCGAGGGTGTGCTGGAAATCGCGGACAATACGTTTCTGTGCTGTCAGTCGCTGGACGTCGTGGAGGTGCCGCGCAGTGTCACGAGCATCGGAGCGAGCGCTTTTTCGGGCTGCCTGAGTCTGCACAAACTTTTCCTGCACGACGGCATCAAATACATCGGCGACGACGCTTTCGTGCAGACGCCGCATCTGAAAATCAGCTGCGTGGAAAATTCATACATTCACAGATACTGCCTCAGCCACGACGTTCCGTTTGAAATCGCGGCTGAGGGTTCAGAATAGCTTTTGCGGGGGGAAGAACGATGATTCCGCTGAAAATAGGGCAGGAAATCGAGATGGAATTTGGCGGCAGCGCCAAGGTGATTCGCGAAATCGGCAGCGGCGGTCAAGGGATCGTCTACCTCTGCGAATTCAACGGTATGCGCTGGGCGCTGAAATGGTATGATGTGGACAAAATCCGCAAACCGAAGGAATTTCGCGAAAATCTGCGCGCCAACATCGCGGACGGCGCCCCGAGCGACAAGTTTCTGTGGCCGAAATACCTCACGAGGGAGAACAGCAGCGGGACGTTCGGGTATCTGATGGAGTTAAAGCCCGAGAGCTTTGATTCCTTTGTGGATATTCTCAACACCTATAAACTCCTTGTAGACCCGCTCACCGGACACACGAGCAAGCAGCCGGTGCGTTTTCGGGATCTGAGCGCGATGGTGACGGCGGTAATCAACATTGTCAACGCGTTCCGCCAGCTGCACCGCGCGGGAAAGAGCTATCAGGACTTAAACGACGGCGGTTTCTTCATCAATGTGGAAACAGGCGCGGTTCTCGTCTGCGACTGCGACAACATCGCTCCCGACGGAAGCAATTTCGGGATAGGGGGCAAGCCGGGCTATATGGCGCCGGAGATTGTGCGGGGCATCGCCAAGCCCGATGTCCAGACCGACAAATACTCGCTGGCGGTGGTGCTGTTCAAGCTGCTGTTCCGCGGCGACCCGCTCGAGGGCGAAAAGGTCGTGCGCGACGTCTGCCTGACGGAATCCTCCGAGTTGAAGCACTACGGTCAGGACGCGGTCTTTGTCTATGACCCCGACGACACCTCCAACCGCCCCGTGCGCGGGATTCACGACAATGTCATCAAATTCTGGAAGCTCTATCCGGATTATATCAAGGACGCGTTTATCAAATCTTTTACAGTGGGGCTCAGAGACCCGTCGAGCCGGATTATCGAGAACGAGTGGCAGAAGCTGTTTATCCGCCTGCGTTCGGAGATTATCAAATGCGGCTGCGGGCGCGCGAATTTCACCTCCATGTTTGAGATGGCGGACGCGAAAACCTACCGCTGCCCCAAATGCGGCATGAAATTCGCGACGATGGAATTCAGCAACTGCGATTTCAGAGTGCCGCTCTACGTGGGCAGAAAATTCTATGAGTGCGAAATTTCGCCGGATTCGGATGATTTTTTAAGCGTCGCGGGAGAACTTGTGGAAAACAAGCTTCGCCCGGGGCTGCTCGGAATAAAGAACTGTTCGGACAAAACGTGGCGGGTGAAGATGCCCGACCGGATTGTCTACGATATCGCTCCCGGAAAAGGGTTTCCCATCTGGCAGGAGCTGGAGATTGATTTCGGGGATGTTCAGGCAAAGATTTAACTGAAAGGAGCCATGCTTTATGAGCAAGAAGCACCAGAATCGGCCCGCGAATGCCGCTGGAACACCCAAAGAGAGTGCCGCGGGGACGCCCGCGCAGGAGCCTGAAAAGGATGCGGCGAATGTGACGGAGGAGAGCGCCGCGCAGCCCGCGCCCCAAGGCGAGGAAAAGGACGCGCCGCAGGCGGACACGGAGAAGAAAGAGGACGCTGACAGCATGCTGGACTTTGACGATGACGACCCGCTCGGCGCGACGGCTGTTTCGAAGAAAAGTCTGGTTATCTTTTTCCTGATAGACACTTCCGCGAGCATGAAGGGCAAGAAAATCGGCGAACTGAACACGGTTATGGAAGAACTGATCCCGGAAATCGCGCGCGTGGGCGAGGCGGACACCGATGTGAAGATTGCCGTGCTGACTTTCGCCACGGAAGTCAAGTGGATGTATACCGAGCCTGTGCCGGTGGAGGACTTCCATTGGACGCGCCTGACCGCGCAGGGCGTCACGGCGATGGGCGCGGCGTTCAAGGAACTTTCCGCGCGGATGTCGAGAAACAGCTTCCTCAATTCCCCGTCGCTTTCCTTCGCGCCGGTCATCTTCCTGATGACGGACGGCTATCCCTCCGACGACTACCGCGCGGGGCTGCAGACGCTGCAGACGAACAGCTGGTATAAATTCGGGCTCAAGGCGGCGCTCGGCATCGGCAACGAGGCCAACGACGATGTGCTCGCGGAGTTTACGGGTTCTGAGGATTCCGTGGTGCACGCCTACACGGGCAGCCAGCTCGCGCAGATGATCAAAATCGTCGCGGTCACGGCGTCGCAGATAGGCAGCAAGAGCATGACGCTTTCCGACGAGACCAGCAAGGAACTGAGCGAGGAGGACGTCTTTGCCTCCAAACAGAAAATGCTCGGCGAGCAGATTCAGGAACTGGTCAAGAAGGACGATGACGACGATATTTCCTTTGACACCGGGTGGTAACGCGGAAGGATAACGGGGAAGGGGATGAACGCGGATGTTTCAAGGGTTTAATAATTCTGTGATGGGCGCGAGCCATGAGCGCAGCGGTCTGCCCTGTCAGGACAGCTCCGCCTTCCATGTCGGGGAAGGCTACGCGGTCGCGGTCGTGGCGGACGGACACGGCAGCAAGAAGCATTTTCGCAGCAACATCGGTTCGCGGTGTGCTGTGGAGGCTGTGCTGGAGGCAATCGAGCGGTTCTATTCCGACCCGCTTGAGATGGAAAAATATCTGCCGCAGAACCACAAGACCATTCTCAAAAATATCGAGAAGCAGGTTATCGCGCTCTGGAATGAGAAAATTTTGAAACATTTGCTGGAACATCCTGTCACGAAGGCGGAGAGGGCGAAATTCGATTCCAAGGAGGAATTCGAGGAAATCCCCGCCGAATCCTATTACGGCACCACGCTTATCGCGGCGGTCGCGGGGAAGGACTGCTGCTACGGTTTTCAGGTCGGCGACGGCAGTCTGGTCGCGGTTTTCGCGGACGGGGAGACTTCCATGATTATGGATTATGAGGAATCCAATCCCGCCAACATCACCGCGTCGATGTGCAATCCGAATGCGGCTGCCATGTTTGATGATTTTTATATATCTGATAAACAAATGCTGGCGATGTTCGTGTCCACCGACGGGCTCTACACCTCTTTTGGGCGGGACGACGATTTTCTGGATTATCACACCATTATCGCGAGCCAGCTGACGGACTTGAACGCTTTTGAGACGGCGGTCGTCAAGAATTTGCAGAAGCGCTCCCACTACGGCACGGAGGATGATATTTCCCTCGCGTGCATCTGCGATTCGGACGTTGTGCGGGCGCAGGAGAAGGTCCTGAAAGAGCGAGTCGCGGCGAACAAGCGTGCCGCCGCCGAACGGAAAGCGAAACTGCTCAGGCGCTGAGAGAGGGGGAGATGGCAGTGGACGACCTTTATCAGCTCGCGCGCGGCTGCGCGGAAAAAATCAAGGCGGAAAAGCCAGTCTTTGTCTCCGAGAAAGACCCCATGCTCTGTCTTGTGCGTTCGCGCGGGGGAGAGGTTTTTTCCGGAATCAGCAGCATATGCTACAACGACGAGAAAATATGCTCCGCGCCGGCGGAATATCCCGCGATTATGGGGATGCTCGCGGCGGGACAAACGGTCGCGGCCCAGATTATGACCGTTTTTCTGACGGACTGCTGTGTGACCAAGCCCGACGAGGCGGCGCTGGATATTCTGCAGAGAATCGACCCGCAGAATCTCGCGTGTGAGGTTTTCCTTTCCGCGGAGCGCAGCGTGACGCTGGAAACGCTGCGAAACCGCGGCCTCCCCGAGGAGCGGAGCGAGCCGGCGCGGGAAAACGCGGAAGAACAAGAACCCTCGCGGGCGCAAAGCCCGGAAAACGAAAATCCTGAGGCGCCGGCTTCAGAATCCGCGCAGACAGAGGCGACAGAGGCGGAAGGGTTTGATTTCTTCAGCGGGTTTGGCGATGAAACGTCTGAGGGCGCGGCGGCGGCTTTTGACAGCGGGTTTGACGAGAGTTATTTCGCGCCGCAGCATGCCGTGAAGCCCGAGGGGGACGCGCCTGAGACCGCGCAAAAGCCCGAGGAAGACGCGGCGTCTTTCGCGGCGGGGGTGACAGTGGACGAGAGCAACCCGTTCAATGATGCCTCAGGCGACACCGCGGCGCCGATTGCGCGGGAGGCGACGCTTGCGGGGACGGATTCTCCCGAGCGCGCGCCGCAGGAGCATTCGCGCGAGGAAATTTCGCCCGCTGAGCTCCTCAAAAAGGCGAAAAAGCGCAAAAAAATCGCGAAGTCGAACTTTAATATCACGAAAAACAAACCGTAGACAGAAAAAGGCTGCCGCGTTTCACACACGGCAGCCTTGCCATCGGATTGCAATTATTTGAACGAAACGCCCCACTTGTCGCCTTCCTTGCTGTATAGCTTGACGGTCGCTTTTGTTTTCTGCATTTTATAAATCAGGATAATCACAAAAATGGCGATCACCGAGAGTACCGCGCCCACGATGATCCCGACATTGTCCTTGATGAGGAGCAGAGACACAGCCCAGATAAGCGCGAGCACAAGCAGAATCGCGGGCAGGCAGAACGACGCGAAAGTCCGCCCCGTGACTTTCATATAGCGCACGATATCGCTCTTGCTGAGGGATTCGTAGTGTCTGGCAATGAAGGAATCCGGGCGGCACCACTTGCAGAACTGCTTGAGATTGTCAAAGCGCACCATAAAATCCTGTCCGGTCTCCGTGACGCGATAGTTCACGGTGATGCCGTCCTGATTCTGGAACGAATCCATAATGTGCACCATGGTGCCGGCCTTTGCCTGCCGCGACAGTGTCTTGGTGACAATGTACTTGTGGTCAATCGCCTCGTCAATGTCTTCGATCATGTACGCCATAGCCTATCTTCCTTTCTGTTTTGGCGCTCGGGCGCTCACCCGGCAAGCGGAATAGAATTTTATACTCGCTCTAGTTTAATTATACCCCATTTTGCGCGGATTTGTCAAGGGCTCCCCTCCCAAAATCGCGATTTTGTAGATTTGCACAAAACGCTAGTGAAAGGCACTCGGGCACTTCTTCGCGCAAATTCGGGAAATTCCCCAAAATGAGCGGTTTTTTCATGTTGTCCGGAACAACTTTTTGACACGGGAACAAAAGTTTTTGTGCAACTTGCACAAGGGCGGCGGCTGAACACCAGCTGACAGCCGAAAGCACTTGACGTCGTCGGCGTTTTGGGATATAATAAGAGGGCAGGGCATGAAATTTCGTACAGGCGGGGGGACGCTATGATTTACGCATCGATTCTCAACGGGAATCTCGAAAATCTCGCGCGGCTCGCGGAACAGGTGGAGCAGAGCGGAGCGGACGGTATCCATTTCGATGTTATGGACGGTGTCTTTGTGGACAATCTTTCGTTCGGGCTGCCGGTTCTGGAGGCGCTGCGGCGTGTGACGCGTCTGCCGCTGGATGTGCATCTGATGATTCAGGACCCGCTGAAATTCGCGGAGCGGTTCGCAGGGGCGGGGGCGGACTATCTGTCCTTTCACCTCGAAAGCGATTCCGACCCGATACGCTGTGTGCGGCAGATTCACGCGTGCGGGATTCACGCGGGCGTGGCGCTTTCCCCGGA
>CAYZMU010000002.1:108970-154108 GCA_964479595.1 uncultured Ruminococcus sp.
GGCGCGAAGGACGCCCGCGAGGCAGTGCGCGCGCTGCGCGGCTGAACGGGGGCTTTGTGGGAAGGAGCTGAGGTCGTGTCACCCAAGCGGGAAAACGCGGTCACTTTCGACCGCGCGCTGGCGCTCACGGCACTCGTGATTGTCGGCTGCTTTGACTACGGGCCGCGCGTTTTGCTGCTGTGTGCTTTGGCGGCCGCGGTTTCCATGCTCACGGAACTGTTCACGCTTTACCTTTTGAAGATCCCGTTCGGGTTTCGCCATCTGGACGCCGCGGTGAACGGCGTGGTACTCGCGATGCTTCTGCCGCCGAGTGTGCCGATTCCGCTGCTGCTCAGTTCGTGCGTTTTCGCGGTGATTTTCGCGCGCGCGGTGTTCGGCGGCAAGGATGTCCCCGTGATTCCGACGGCCGCGGCGGGCTATTGTTTCGCCATCCTCAGTGACCGCGAGGGTGCGCTGCTTTTCCCGAAAACGAAGGGGACGCTGCCGCTTTGGACGGTGCCGCGCGAGGGGCTTGTATCCGGCTTTTCCGACGCTTTCAACCACACGGGCGCTTTTGATGGCACAGATTTGGATGTGCTCACGGGGGTGCCTCGCGCGCCGCTGGGCAGTGCCTCGCTGCTGCTTCTGGCGGTGATTGGCGCGGTGCTTCTCTGCAGACGCTCCGCGCGCGCCTCTGTGGTGCTGCCGTTTCTGCTCAGCCTCACAGCGGGGAATCTGGCGCTTGATTTGCTGCGCCATCCCGAGCGGACAGTCTGCGGAACGCTGCTCGCCAACCAGACCCTTTTCGCCGTGCTGTTTCTTCTCGCAGACCCGGATTTCGCGCCCAAGGGGCTTTTCGGACTGCTTTACGGGCTTTTGAGCGGGACGGTGGCGCTGCTGTTTACGAGGGCGTTTCACGTTACGGACGCGCCCGTGCTGCTGACGGTTCTGCTCGCGCCGCTGGGAATTTGGCTGCGCGGTTTCGCGGACAGCGGCAGACCTCAGAAGAGCGGGCTGCCCGCGCGTCAGAGTCCGCCGCTTTTTAAGGAAATGCTCGTCTGTGCCCCGCTGATTCTGCTGACGGACAGTTTCCTGAAATCGGTCGTTTTCTGCTTCGTGTTCGGCTTCATCACGCTTCTGACCATTCTTGCCGGCGCGGCGCTGAAACTGCCAAGAGCGTTCAAAGCGCCCTTTTCGGCTGTTCTTGCCGCCGCGCTCTATGTTCCGGCCGCATTCGCCGCGGAGTATCTCTTCGGCGCCGCGGCGTATGACAGCTTTCTGCCGCTGGTGTCCGCGGGGCTGCTGCTGACGGCGGGCGGGGACGCCTTCTTTGAGACGGATCGGTTTTCGCGCACACTTTCGCGCGCGCTGCTTGGCGTTTTGAGAATCTGCTGTATCGCGCTGCTTTTCGGGGTGACGCGGGAGATTCTCGGCAGCGGCACCTTTTACGGCAATACGCTGTTTTCAAGCCCCGCGCTGCCCATTCTTTCGACACCGCCGGGCGGGCTGCTGCTTCTGGCGCTTTTGGAGATGGCCTTCGCTTTCGCGGAGAGCCTGACTCGCGAAGGGAGGGCGAACGCGCGTGCCGCTGAGTGAAATCTTTATCGCCCTGACACAGAGTGTGCTCCTGACGCGGATGATAGGGCTTTCCGACGCCGTCTGTTTCATGCGCCGCGGCAAGGGCATCGCGCTGACAGCCTGTCTCACCGCGCTCTTTTCCCTGGCGGATATTCTGCTTTTCGCGGGTTTCGGCGGGTTTCTCCCCGAGGGCGCTCGGCGCGTCTTTCTGCCGCTTTTCTGCGCGGTGGTCAACGCCCTGCTGGATTTGCTGCTCGCCTTCGCGCTGAGGCGCCTCTTTCAGGGCAGAGCGTGGCAGGTCTGTCTGCACAGCGCCGCGTTTTCGGGCGTCGCGCTGGGCATGACGCTCGGCGCGGAGAACCTCGCGGGGAATCTGAAGGGCGCTTTTGTTTACGCGCTGCGGGCGGACGCGGGCTATTTGCTCGCTTTAATCCTGCTCTGGGCGGCGCTGCCCGCGCTGAGCGCGGAAAAGACGCCGCGCCTCACACGCGGCTGGCTCGCGGGGCTGTTCTTCGCGGGACTGCTGGCGATGGCGTGCGCGTGTATCGCGCAGACACAAACAGCTTGATGAGAAAGGGCGGTGGAAACCGTGCGCCACAAGAAAAAGGGCAGAAAAATCTATACATACCGTGTGAAGAACCGTAGGGTTTTCAGCCCCTATCATCCCATGCTCTCCGCGCTCGGGTTTGCGCTGACGCTTCTTGTCGCGGTCGTGCTGGGGTTTGTCGGCTACAATGTCATAGGACCCATCCTCACACGGACGAACGCGGAGGCGCAAAATCCGACCCGGACGCCCGACCCCTATTTTGCGCAGGACACCGCGACGACCGCGCTTTCGGCGGAATCTCAGACCACCACTGCTCAGACCACGACCGCGACTGCGACGCGGACCGAGACCACCGCGCCGCCCAGACCCGATGTACAGGGCGTGGAGATAGCGTACTGCGCCGCGTGGGAGACGGCTGGGGATTTGGGCGAATTACAGACCAAGGCGCAGACACTTCAGAAGCAGGGCTACACAGCGATGGTGCTGCCGCTCAAGGCAAGGGGCGGCGCGCTGGCGTATGCGTCTTCTGTACAGGACGCGGCGACTTGCGGGGCGACTTCGGCGGAACAGCCCGCTCTTGAGGAGATTTTCGCCGCGATAACCGCGCAGGGGCTTTCCTGTTTCGCGAGCATGGACACGCTCGGGGACAATCTCTTCGCGGGGGCGTTTATCGACGGTGCGTATCAGCTGCGTGACGGCGGGCGCTGGCACGACATGGCGGTGGAGGACGGCGGGAAGCCTTGGATTTCGCCGTTTTCGCAGCACGCGCGCGATTATCTTTCGGAGATTTCGCGGGAGATTTCGCAGGCGGGCGCCGCAAAAGTTTTCTGCACGGGGCTTGAATATCCGAAGTTTTACGAAACAGATCTGGATTATATCGGCGGTCAGGTCAAAGACCCGCAGTCGCGCAAGGAGGGGCTTTGCGGCACCGTGAACGCCATGGCACAGAACACGCCCGGCCTCTGCCCGGTCTTTGAGCTTTCCGATATTCTCACCTCTCAGGAGGAGGGCTTTGATATGGCGGCGCTTCAAGTGGAGCAGGTCTGTATCCGAATCAGCCCGCGGGACGTCGCGAACCCGTTTTTCTTCCAAAACGAGCGCTATGACCTGAGCGGACAGGACGCGCGGGCGGCTTTCGGCACGCTTTTGGAAATCGCCGGCAAATGCGGCGGGGAGGGGAGGGTAATCCCCTGTATCGTGCGCGCGGGGCTCTCAGACGAGCAACTGAGCGCGGTGTTAGAAAACGCGCAAACGCTCGGGTTCCGGACGATTCTCGTCTCGGAATCGTAAAATCATATGCCCTCTAAAAATTTTCGCGGGGGGCTTGACAAGCGCGCAAAACTGTGATATAATAGAGAGGATGCGGGCGCTTGGCTTCCACGCGCCCTCGCGCGAGTGTAGTTCAATGGTAGAATTCCAGCCTTCCAAGCTGGTTACGTGGGTTCGATTCCCATCACTCGCTCTTTGCGCCTTTAACTCAGCTGGATAGAGTAACTGCCTTCTAAGCAGTAAGCCAAAGGTTCGAATCCTTTAAGGCGCGTCGATACTGCCGGGGCACTGCTCCGGCGAGATGGTGGGTATAGCTTAGTTGGTTAAAGCGTCGGATTGTGGTCCCGAAGACCGAGGGTTCGAATCCCTCTACCCACCCTTTTTGAGCCCGCGCGCAGGCAGCCCCGCCAGGAAATGACGGGGCTTTTCTTTTGGGAACGAAGGGAGAGGGACACTGTGGACAATCGAACCATGATGCAGTATTTTGAGTGGTATCTGCCGAGCTCGGGGCTTCTGTGGGAGCGCCTTGCCGCGTCTGCCGGGAAGCTCAAAAAGGCGGGAATCAATATGCTCTGGCTGCCGCCCGCCTACAAGGGCGCGGACGGCGCCAAAAGCGTGGGCTATGATGTCTATGATCTGTACGATTTGGGGGAATTTGAGCAGAGAGGCTCTGTGCGGACAAAATACGGCACGCGGGAGAGCTATCTCAAGGCCGTGCGGGCGCTGCAGGAGCAGGGGATAGCGGTGCTCTGCGATGTGGTGATGAACCACAAGATGGGCGCGGACGGCGTGGAGACCGTGGACGCGCTGGAGGACAGGGCGGACAACCGCAATCAGGAAACCGGAAACCGGCTGAAAATCACCGCGTGGACGAAATTCGATTTCCCCGCGCGCGCGGACAAGTACTCCGCTTTCCACTGGAATGTTTCCCATTTCAGCGGCACGGACTGGGACGAGAGCACCCACCGCAAGGGCGTCTACCGGTTCGCGGGTAAGCGCTGGAACGGCGAGACGGACAGCGAAAACGGCAATTACGATTATCTGATGGGGGCGGATCTGGACACCGACAACCCGGAAGTCGTCGAGGAGATGCGCAATTGGGGGAAATGGTATCTCGACACCGTGAAGCCCGACGGACTGCGCCTCGACGCCGTAAAGCATATCGGATTCAATTTCTACCGCGAGTGGATTCAGGCCATGCGCGCGCACGCCGGGAAAACGGGACAGGAGGATTTCTTCATCGTCGGGGAGTACTGGAGCAGAGAACTGGGGAAGCTGACGCACTACCTCGACGTGACCGAGCGTTCGCTCGCGCTGTTTGATGTTCCGCTGCACTTCCATTTCCTTGAGGCGGCGACTTCCAACGGCAATTATGATATGCGCGGGCTGTTTGAGGGGACGCTGACAGGCGCTGACCCCGCGCACAGCGTCACTTTTGTGGACAACCATGACACCCAGCCCTCTCAGGCGCTGCAGTCCTTCATTCCCGCGTGGTTCAAGCCTATAGCCTACGCGCTGATTCTGCTGCGCGACGCCGCGACGCCCTGCGTCTTTTACGGCGACTATTACGGCATTCCGCACGACGGCATCGGGGCGGTTCTGGGGCTTGACAAGCTGCTGAAAATCCGCCGCGACTACGCCTACGGTGAGGAACATGACTATTTTGACGACCCGAGCGTAGTCGGCTTCACCCGCGCGGGGGACAGCGAGCACAAGCATTCCGGGCTCGCGGTGCTGCTCAGCGACAGCGTCGGCGGAAGCAAGCGGATGTATGTCAACCGGGATTTCGCGGGCGCTGTCCTGACCGACGCCATGGGCAAGCGCGACGATTCGGTCGTGATAGACGCGGAGGGCTGCGGGGTATTCCCTGTGGACGGCGGCTCGGTTTCGGTCTGGGTGCGCGAGGGAGCCGCGAAAAAACTCTTTGTCGGATAAAATTGAGTCATATGTTCTTTTTATACCGCGTTGAAATCCCGTCGCGTGCGTACGGCGGGATCTTTTTTCGGTCAGAAGAAGGGATTTTCGCCTTTTTGAAACTTTTCCTTGTAATAGCCGAGTTCCCCGCTGATAATGTCGTCAATCGCCTGCATACCGAGCAGTTCCACGGGCGCTTTGTCGTCCGTAAGGATTCTGCCCTTGCCGGTGTAGGGGAGCAGACCTCCGCGCACGCGTTCCATGAGCACGCGCAGGTCCTCGTTTTCAATGTCGGGGATATTCTGAGTGAACGTGCGCAGGATTTCGCTGTCGGCTGAGGCGAAAAGTTCGCGGTTGGTCGTGCCCTGCACGTCCACGGTGTAAACCGCGTCGAAAACCGAGGCGATGGTGTCCTGCAGACAGTCGTTTATGCCGCCCTCGCGCCGGGAAATCATGTTCATGTTCACAACCATGACGCCGCCCTCTTTCAGGTGGGCTTTCACGGAACGGAAAAATTCGGCGGAGGACATCTGGAAGGGAATCGTGATGTCCTGATAGGCGTCGACCATGATGAGGTCATACTTGCGGTCCGTTCCGCTAAGATACGCTCTGCCGTCATAAGTGGTGACGGGAATTTCCGGGTCAAGCGCGAAATAGCGATGCGCGAGCGCGGTAATTTTTTCGTCAATCTCCACGCCTTGGGAGGAAATACGCGGAAAATAGCGCGCGCACTGTGTCGCGTACGTTCCCGTTCCCATCCCGAGAATCAGCAAATCGCGCGGCTCGTCCGGGTTTTGGAGCATGAGCGGCGCGGCGAGGGCGTAGTCGTAGTACATTCCCGTCAGCGAATCCTGTTTTTCATAGACCGACTGCACCCCGAACAGCACATTGGTGGAAAGCTGCACGCGGCGGTCGTCCTCTTTGACCTGAAGATAGTTGTAGATGGATTCGTCCTCGAGCGTTAAATCTTTTTCCCAGAAGGCGAAGCCCAGCGACAGCGCCAGAATGGATGACACGACAAACAGAACCACAGAGACGATGACTTTTACGAAACCGCGTTTGGCGCAGAGAAACGGGATGATGCCCAGCAGCAGCAGGATTCCCGCGAAGATGACGAAAGTCGCGGCAGTCCCGACCGCCGGAATGGAGACGAAAGTCGGCACGAAAGTCCCGATAATGCTGCCAATGGTGTTTGCCGCGCCGAGCGCGCCGACCGTTTTCCCGCTGTCGTCCAGGCTGCTGACAGTGAATTTCGCCAGAGACGGTGTAACCGTGCCGAGGAGAAACAGCGGGTAGACAAAGACGATCAGGCAGGAGAGAAACGCCGCGATGATGAGGAAATTGGTGCTGATGGTCATGACCAGCAGACCCGCGACGGCGGCGATGACGATTTTTCCGAAAAAGGGAATCGCCGCAATCCACACAGCCGCCACCAAAAGCCTTGTATAGAGGCGTTCAGGGCTCGGGTTTTTGTCCGCGAGACGCCCGCCGATGACGTTGCCGAGCGCCATGGCGATCATGATGGTGCCGATGATGATGGTCCAGACAATCTGCGAAGAACTGAAATACGGCGCCAGCAGACGGCTCGCGCCGAGTTCCACCGCCATGACCGACATTCCCGAAAAGAATTCCGTGAGGTAGAGATACCATTTTTTTCGCAGCAGAAACGGGACTTGTTCCGGCTGCTGTTGAGCCGCCATGCGCATTCCTCCTAAGGGGCGGGTATCATTTTTTCGAGCAGATACGCGCTGCCGGGGCATATGATCGCCTCGCCGGGCGTCACGGCAAAATCCGTCAGATCCTCCCGCGCCGCCGCGCAAAAATCTCCCGCGCGTCCCGCGTTAAAGTCTCCCGCAAGCACACCCGTCACAGCGTCCGGCGAAACATCGCATACGCGAATCAGGATTTCTTCATCATCGCGCCACGCCGCAAAAGCAGCCCGGAAAGACCGCCAAGGTGTCCACATTGTCCGCGTCAGACATTACGGGTTCTTGAGCTCAAATTCGTAGTAGCGGCTGCGGAAGACCCCGTTCTTTTCGAGTTCGCCGCGGACCGCGTCCTCGAACGCGGCCAGAAAAGGCTCAGACACCTTTTCATGGAAATCCTCTCTGGGCAGCAGCTCATAAAGCGCGCGCACCGCGTCAAATGTGAGGTTCTCGCCGGAGGGCGCGGTGATGGTGACGGACGCGTTTTCGCCGTTTTCGTAGAAGCTCGCGATAGGATCTACCCGCAGGTCGTCCCGCACGAAATCCATCATCTCCGCGTAATTCTTGAAGAAGCCGTGCCGTTCCACGTGCCCGTCCTCATCCAGCTGGAAACCCTTTATCAGCATACAGCATTCCTCCTTAAAAAAGCAATATATCCCTACTATAATTATACCACATTTTATCGCTCCTGTCAAGGGAATCGGCATATCTTTCAAAGAGAATACAAAAGCGCGAAAGCTGCGGACTTCGGGGGATAAAAACCTATGGGGCGCTTGACATTTTTGCGGCGCTTTGGTATAATGAAAGCAGTAAAATTTCGGGGGGGATTTTTACGCGTACCCGTAAAATTATGATTTGTCTGTGCGCGGGGCTGCTTGCTGTCTCGGCGGCGTCGCCGTTTGTACGCGCGGCGCTTGACAGCACGGAGGCGGACGCGCGGCATTTAAGCGCGGCGCTGAGCGTGCGTGAAACGCTTACTGAGGCGGACGATTTCGACCAAAACGGCAAAATCGACGCGATTGATCTATCCAGACTCAAAGCCGCTTTGATGCAGCCGGACACAAACGGCGAGATGCAGGAGCGGGAGATACCCGTATCGGAGAAAGTCTGCAAGCTAATCGGGAGGACCTTGGAAAAGGACGGCACGACATGGCTTGTGCAGAGCGGTTCGGCGGTGGAATGTACGGTGAGCGGGACTTCCGCGTCTGTCACACTGGCGGGCGACGATTCTGTCAGCGGAGTGGAGAAATATCGTCCCAGATATGGTGTTTATGTGGACGGCGAACTCGTCGCGGATGTGGTCATGACTGAGCCTCAGCAAACGGTCACGCTTTTTGAGGGAAATGAGGTGCGTACCGCTGAGGTCAGGGTCATTCATCTTTCTGAGGGATCATTGGGTGCATGCGGCGTGAAGCATTTTACCGTAAAGTCAGCCCAGAGCGCGCCCGTGAAACCGACAGCGCAGAAGGATTTGAGGATTGAGTTTATCGGCGATTCCATCACCTGCGCTTACGGCGTGGAGGCGGATTCGCAGTACACGTCATTTGAGACCGCGACAGAGAATTTCACCAAGGGTTACGCTTGTCTGACAGCGCAGCTGTTGGACGCGGATTACAGCGCGGTCTGCTATAGCGGCTACGGCATCATTTCGGGCAACACCTCGGGTGATAAACCCGCGACGAACATACTGATTCCGGATTTCTATGAGTTGGTAGGGAGACTTAAAGATTATGCGGTGCCGTGGGATTTTGAGGCGCATCAGAGCGATGTGATTGTCATCAACCTCGGTACGAATGACTACACATATGTATCCAAAGACTTGCAGACGCGCGGGGAGGACTTCAAGGAAGGATATGCCGCGTTTTTAGAGCAGGTGCGCGCGCTCAATCCCGACGCCTTTATCATCTGTATGTACGGAATGATGGGTCGCGAGGAGATTTATCCCTATCTTGAGGAAGCGGTCGCTCAGGTCGGGGATGAGAAAATCACCTGTTACAAGTCTCCGACACCGGATGCCTCTGAAGGCTACGGCGCGAACTGGCATCCTTCCGCCGTGACGCATGAGAAAAACGCCTACTTGCTCGCGGACAAGATACGCGAGGCTATCGGAGAATCGAAAAATTCTTCAAAGTAAAAACAAAAAGTTAGCAAATGACGGGGCTCAAAACGGCAGAACCTGACTTGTGGGATGAATAACCCTATGGGGCGCTTGACATTTTTGCGGCGCTTTGGTACAATGAAAGCAGTAAAATTTCGGGGGGGATTTTTACGCGTACCCGTAAAATTATGATTTGTCTGTGCGCGGGGCTGCTTGCTGTCTCGGCGGCGTCGCCGTTTGTACGCGCGGCGCTTGACAGCACGGAGGCGGACGCGCGGCATTTAAGCGCGGCGCTGAGCGTGCGTGAAACGCTTACTGAGGCGGACGATTTCGACCAAAACGGCAAAATCGACGCGATTGATCTATCCAGACTCAAAGCCGCTTTGATGCAGCCGGACACAAACGGCGAGATGCAGGAGCGGGAGATACCCGTATCGGAGAAAGTCTGCAAGCTAATCGGGAGGACCTTGGAAAAGGACGGCACGACATGGCTTGTGCAGAGCGGTTCGGCGGTGGAATGTACGGTGAGCGGGACTTCCGCGTCTGTCACACTGGCGGGCGACGGTTCCGTTGAGAGTGAGGAGAAATACCGACCCCGCTATGGCGTTTTTGTGGACGGCGAACTCGTCGCGGATGTGCTGATGAGCGAGGCGGAGCAGACTGTGCCGCTTTTTGAGGGGACCGTGGCGCGAACGGCCGTGGTCAAGGTCATTCATCTTTCCGAGGCAAACAACGGCGCCGTCGGCGTGAAGCGTTTTACCGTAGAGTCGGCGCAGAGCGCGCCCGTGAAACCGACAGCGCAGAAGGATTTGAGGATTGAGTTTATCGGCGATTCCATCACCTGCGCTTACGGCGTGGAGGCGGATTCGCAGTACACGTCATTTGAGACCGCGACAGAGAATTTCACCAAGAGCTACGCCTACCTGACCGCGCAGCTGTTGGACGCGGATTACAGCGCGGTCTGCTACAGCGGCCACGGCATCATCTCGGGTTACACCTCGGGCGATGAACCCGCGACGGACGCGCTGGTGCCGGATGTCTACGATCTGGTCGGGAAACCTGAGGATTACGCGGTATCTTGGGATTTTGAGACGCACCAAAGCGATGTGGTCGTCATCAATCTCGGGACCAACGACGACAGCTACGCCTCCAAGGACCTGCAGACGCGCGGGGAGGAATACAAGGAAGGCTACGCCGCGTTTTTGGAGCAGGTGCGCGCGCTCAATCCCGACGCCGTCATCATCTGCACGCTGGGAATCATGGGCTGCGAGGAACTCTACCCCTATCTCGAGGAAGCGGTTGCGGCGAGCGGGGATGAGAAAATCACCTGCTATCAGTCCCCGACACAGAACGCCGCCAACGGCTACGGCGCGGACTGGCATCCTTCCGCCGTGACGCATGAGCAAAACGCCTACCTGCTCGCGGACAAGATCTGTACGGCTATCGGGCGGGAATGGAGCAGAGTCGGGATTGACATGGCGGCGGACGGAAAGTACGACGTCACCGTGAATACCGAGGAGGGCGCGAACGCGTGGCCGTATTTCAGCGATTATGACCACTCCATGTCGGTGAATGTGACGACAGGCGGCACACGCGCGGAATCCATTGTCTTCTCGGTTTCCGGGCTCAGTCTTCCCGCGGGCGGCTATGAGCTGGCGTTTTCGGCGGACGTGCCGGAGGGGATGGAAATTCCGTACGCCGTTCGCAGCATGACGGACCCCGAAAAGGTGTATCTTGAGGGCGTCACGGACGGTCAAAGCGCGCTGCTGCCCTTTGAGATGGCTGAGGCGGACGAGCAATGCGAGATTGTGTGGTTCATAGGCGGGAAAGATTCCGTGAATATCGTCTTTCGCAATATCACGCTCTTTAAGCGTTCTTAAATAAACGAAATAAACGAAGCGGCGCTGTTCCAAAGGGGACACGCCGCTTTTTGTTTTTTCAGGAGGCGGGCTGAAACGCGGCACGCAGCGATTCGGCGAACGTCTCGATATAATACCCGCTGTTGTCCGCTTTCCAGAACGCGCAGTAGTCGTGGGCGACGGGATTGCCGTTTCGCGTGAGCGGCAGACTCACGAGACTCTGCCCGTACGCGGCGGGAGGTTCGCCGCCCTCCACGGGAAGACAGCCCCGCGCGCAGACCGCCATCATCCGCGCTTCTTCCAGACTGTCGGCGAACAAAAACTCCCCCTCGATACCGAAAATCGTGCGGTAATGCGCCTGCTCGGTTTCGCGCTGAGACGCGGAGGCAACCAGAATACAGGGCGTGCCGCGCAGCGCGCTTACATCGACGCTTTCGCCGGCGGCGAGGGGATTGCGCGCGGCAACTTCGATGTGGCAGGGGACCGCCGCCAAAGGCAGATTGACATACGCGTCGGAAAAGGCTCTGCGCTGGTCGCTGAGGACCAGGTCAACCTGCTCGCCGCGCAGACGGTCGTAGAGTTCCTCGTGATTTCCCGCGCGCGCGTCCAAAGGGATATCGGGGTATTTCAGGGCGAAATCCGCCACAGCACGCTGAAATTCCGAGCCGCCGTAGCCCCTGAGAAAGCCGATTCTGAGCATAAACTCGCTCCCGCGCGCGATACGGACCGTTTCCTTGCGCAGTTTGTCAAGATCCGCTGTCAGCAGCAGGCTCTTCTCGTAGAAGTGCTTCCCCGCGTCCGTGAGAGAAACGCGGCGGTTTTCGCGCCGCAGGAGTGTGACGCCGAGCTCCTGCTCAAGCGCGCGCACCTGCTGGGAGATGGCGGATTGAGAGATATAGCATTCCTCCGCCGCCTTGCTGAAACTGCCCAGACGGACAACCGTCTGAAAATACCGGATTTGTCTTAACATCCATCCCGCCCCTTGCCAAAAGCGTTTTCTTTTTAGTTTACCACTTTTTCGCAAGATTGTCAACCGCGCGGGCGGAGCGTTCAGTCTCTCCCGAAAAGATCCCGTGTATACACCTTTTGAGCCGCGTCATCCATACGAGATGAGCGCTTTGCATGACCGTTTCGGGCGGCCTCACACATCTGCTGCTGCCAAATCAAAACCCCCTGCCTTTTTCGGCGGGGGGTTCGCTGTCAGCCCAGCCCACGCACACACGCATCCTATCCCGTATTTTGCTTTCACAATTGCATTTTTGATACCAAAAACCACGTCCATTATATATATCATATTCGCGAGAAATAGTCAAGTGCTACCGTCTTTTTCGAAATGATTACCAATGATTTGTAACTATTTTTGGAGAAACTGTACAATATACATACGCAAAGTTTGTCTTTTGCGAAAGCAAGAAGGCAAAAAAGCGGGAAAAATCGCCACACCTGCAGCTTTTATTCTACCACCATTGGCTCAAAAAATCAAGAGCCTGATGTGGTTTTTGGCAAAACCACTAATAGCAAACGCGAGTATCAGAGAAATATGTGCAATATATACAATCTCAATCGATAAGTAAAAAATGCAAGTATCTCTCTGGGAATTAAAGTTAAAGGATATAAAAATAGCTGAGAAATGCTTTGTCTTTCGGATTCGTGAAGCGAACAAATTGCAAGTAAAGCGCCAGAGAGCGGATTTCCGCCTCTTCCATCTGGGCGGAAAGCTCTCAAATAGGGGAATCCAGATTTTCGCAAAAGACAAAATCTGCGAAAATGAATGAGAAGACACGGTGAGGTTTGAAGAATTTCCATTCACGGAAGCATGAGATCCAATATGCACATGGGAGACTGCGTGCGACGCTTTCCGGAACGAATCTTCCATCAGCGCTTTCAAAAAATTTATATATTATATCTGTTGTCCTATCAATTCGTTTTGTGAAGAATACTTCATCGCGCTGTCAAGACTTGAGTTTCATCCTGAGAATGAGAGGTGGCGTGGGATATGACGCAGAGTGTGCAAAAAGCTCATGAAGTATCCATCACGATCATTGTGACGGTATACAATAAGAAAGCGTATATCGGGAAATGTCTGGAGAGTCTGCTGCTGCAGACAGACCGGCGTTTTCGCGCGATAGTGGTTGACGACGCGTCAAGTGACGGCAGTCCCGCGGCGGCACGCGGGATGATAGGGAACGACAGCCGGTTTGCCTTTCTGAGGCAGAAGCACGCGGGAGCGTCGGCGGCGCGGAATCGGGGGCTGGAGCTAGCGGGGACGGAGTATGTGCTGTTCCTGGACGGCGACGACTGTCTGGTCCCGGCGGCGGTGGCCGTGTTGAACAAGATGATCGCGAATGCCTCGCCGGACCTGATCGTGTTCGGGTATTCCCATGTCATGTCCGACGGCAGTGTGTATGAACACGTCAGCCACACGCGGGCGTATCCGACAGCCGCCGCGATAAAGGCGGATTTTGTCGGGATCTGGCAGTCGGGGCTTATGTACAGCGCCTGCAACAAACTGTTCCGCACGCGGGTTATCAAGGAACAGCGGCTTCAGTTCGCACCTTTGGATTTCGGGGAAGACTTTGTGTTCTGCCGCGAGTTCCTGCGCCGATGCGGGAGCCTGCTGTTTCTCAAGGACATGCTCTACCGCTATACGTTTCACAACGACCATTCCATGAGCACCGTATTCCGTGCGAATCTGTTTCAGATTCGGTGCCGCGAGCATATGGAGATGCAAAAATATTTTGCGGAAATGGGTGTCACGGGGGGGCAGGCGGAGGAGTTTCTGGCACGGAGGCACGCAGAGCGGGTCATAGGGTGCATAGAGAACGAGATGTCGCCGCACAACCCCGCGCCGCCAAGCGTGCGGTACCGTCATGTCCGGAAGATGGTAGACCACCCGCTGACTGCGGAATGCATCGCGAAAGATCAGCAGTCGGGCCTTAAAATGAAACTGCTCTTTCTGCCCGTCCGGCTCAGACTTTATCCGGTCGTCTGTGCCATGGGAAAAATCATATCCGTCTGCCGTTACCGATTCCCGAAACTGTTCGCGAAACTCAAAATGTGTTGAAAAAGGAGAAAAAAATGAACATGGATTTATCTGTCAATGTTGTGGGTCTGGGGTATATCGGGCTGCCGACCGCTCTGATGATGGCGTCGAGCGGGGTGCGCGTTGTCGGGACGGATTTCAAGCGCGAGGTCGTGGAGTCCCTCAAGGCGGGGAAAGTCCCGTTTCAGGAGGAAGGCATCGAGGACTTATACCAAAAGGCGTGTCAGAACGGCATAGAATTTACCACGGAGTACCGGAAGGCGGATGTGTACATTGTCTGTGTCGCCACGCCGTACGACAGTGAATCCAAGAAGATTGACCCGGCGTATGTCATCGGGGCGGTCCGGAATGTGCTGGAAGTCTGCGAAAAAGGCTCGATTGTGGTTGTGGAGTCGACGGTCTCGCCTGGGACGCTGGACAAGTATGTGCGTCCGCTTTTCGCCGAGCGCGGGCTCACCTGCGGGACTGACGTGCATCTGGCGCACGCGCCGGAACGCATTATCCCGGGGAACATGATTTACGAACTGGGGCACAACGCGCGGACCATCGGCGCGGACGACCGCGCTATCGGAGAGAAAATCAAATCCATTTACAGCACATTCTGCAAGGGCGACATTGAAGTCACCGACATCCGGACCGCGGAGATGACCAAAGTTGTGGAAAACACCTTCCGCGACATCAACATCGCGTTCGCGAACGAACTTTTGCGCATCTGCCGCAGCGACGGGCTGGATGTGCAGGAAATCATACGCATCGCGAACAAGCACCCGAGAGTGAACATTCTCTCGCCCGGTCCGGGTGTCGGCGGGCACTGCATTTCGGTGGACCCGTGGTTTCTGGTCGGGGACTACCCGGAACTCGCGCGGCTCATCAGGCAGGCGCGGCAGATTAACGACTCCATGCCCGATTATGTGCTGGAGCGTGTGAGCGACGTCGCCGGGGAAGAAAAGATAAGCTTTGACCGAATCGGGTTTTACGGGATCACGTACAAGGAGGATGTGGACGATGTGCGCGACAGCCCGACGCTGCAGCTGATTGAGAAGATGCGCGCGCACCTTCGCGAGGCGCCCAAAACCTACGACCCGATGGTGCGGCGGCAAATCGTGCCGAACCAGTACGATGATTTTGACGAGTTTCTTCATGATATTGACATGATGGTAATTATGGTCGGGCACAGCCACTTGGCGCGGGAGAGCGCGAAAGTGCGGGGCAAGGCGCTGTTTGACACGCGACAGTGCGGCATCGCGTGGGATGCCTCGAATCGCGTGTATGTCCTTTAATGGAACTTTGGCGAAAAATCCGGAATCAAAAGCTTGTCGCCTCGGCCGCGCATCTGCTCTACAGCCTGCGTGTCCGAGCCCCCGCGGACCCCGCTGACACGCGGCTGTCGTTCGCGGCGCGGCGGCAGGGCGCTGTCAAAGTCGCGTTTATCTGCGATGAGATGACGTGGGAGGATTACCGGGGCATCTGCGAGGGGATTTTCCTGCACCCGTCCTGCTGGCGGCGCCAGCTGGCGGCGTTTGCTCCGGATTTTGTCTTCTGCGAATCCGCGTGGTGCGGGATCGACGCCTTCCCGAATGTCTGGCGGGCGCGGATTTACAAGGACCGCAGACTGCTCTTTGAGAACCGCAAAACGCTGCTGGAGATTCTGGATTACTGCCGTGAAAACGCGATTCCGACGGTTTTCTGGAATAAGGAAGACCCCACCTTTTTCGACGACGCGGTCTATGATTTCACCCCGACCGCGCTGCTGTTTGACACGGTCTTCACGACCGCGCGGGAGTGCGTGCCTCGCTACCGCGCGCGGGGGCACGAGCGGGTGTTTGTGCTGCCGTTCGGCGTCAGCGAGGCGTATTTTCACGTGGACGGCTCCAAAAGAGAAAAGAACTCCGCTGTGTTTTTCGGCAGCTATTTTCGCGACCTGCACACGCGCTGCGACGCGCTGGAAACGCTGCTGGACTATGTGCTCGAACAGGGGATGCGGCTGGACATTTACGACCGCAAATCCCAGAGCCCGGACGAGAAGTTCCGGTATCCGCAGAAATACCAGCGTTATGTCAGAGCGGCTGTCCCCTACGCGGATATTCCCGGCCTCTGCGGACGTTATGAGTACGCCGTCAATGTCAACACCGTAACCGATTCCGAAACCATGTTTTCCAGACGTCTCCTGCAGATGGCGGCCGCGGGGCTCAAAGTCCTCTCCAACCCCTTTGAGGCGGCGGGGGAGCTGAGCGGTATCAGCTGCCGCGAAATCGCGGACGGAATTGTGCTGCTGCGCGGGGAGGCGGAGCGGCTGCGCGCGGAATACAGTCTGGAGGAGCAGTTTGAGAAAATGGTCGGGCAAATAGGAATTTGAAAGGTCGCAATGTATGATAAAATCTATTGCTTCTTGTATATCAGAGTGCTGGCACAACCGAAGACGGCTGCTGGCAGTCTCGATTTATAATTTTAAATTTCAGTTTAATCAGACAAAATTAAATTTGATTTGGGCAATCCTGAATCCCTTGCTGCAGGCACTGACTTACTGGTTCGTTTTTCATATCGGAATGCGCACCAATTCCCCCGTAGACGGAGTTTCCTACCTGACATGGATGCTGACGGGGCTGCTCCCGTGGTTTTACATCTCCTTCGTTTTGCAGAGCGGGGTGAACAGCATTGTCGTGGCGCGCGGTATCATTTGCAATATGGCGTATCCGACAAGCATCATACCGGTCTGCACAGTCCTCACAGAATTCATCTCACATCTCTTTTTTATGGCAGTTCTTATCGCAATTCAGCTGGTGTCCGGTGTAAGATACGGGCTCCAAACGTTCGGCGTTTTGTACTATATGGTCGCGGGCAGCATCTTTCTGACCGGCTTTACATTTTTGTTTTCTACTATTACGGTCTATTTCCGGGATATGCAGAAATTCATGGCACTGATCGTGAAGCTTCTGTTTTTTATTACGCCCATCTGCTGGGTCAATCAAGGAGAACTTATGGAAAGTATTCAGAAGTGGAATCCATTGACATATATCATTGAAGGATATCGCAGTACAATGCTTTACAACGAATTATTTCCGCAAACCGCGTTTCAGCACGGGTATTTCTGGCTTCTGACGCTGCTGATGCTCGTAGTCGGCATTCACTTGCATATGAAGCTCAGAAGTGGGTTTGTAGATGTTCTGTAGAGGAGGCGATTTGCTTGGATCTCGCCATTGAGTGCAGCCATCTTTCAAAAACCTACTCGGTCGGCGGCACATTATCGCAGCGCGTGAAATTGATGTTCGGGAAAAACAAGGGAGCATTTACACACAGTGTTCTAACGGATATCAATCTGACTGTCCAAAAGGGGGAAATTATCGGCCTTATCGGAATGAACGGATCTGGAAAATCCACGCTTTCGCGCATTATCGCAGGTATCACGGCACCCAGTTGCGGAACCATACGCAGAGACGGCGAGGTCAATATGCTGTCCGCGAGTACGGGACTGAATCCCTACATGACAGGGATGGAGAACATTAAATACAAATGCCTTCTGATGGGGATGGATAAAAAAGAAACGGAACGACTGATACCCGATATTGTTTCGTTTGCGGATCTGGGGGCATATATCGATTATCCCCTGCGCACTTATTCGAGCGGAATGCGCGCGAGGCTGGGGTTTTCGGTTTCTGTTTTCATTCTTCCCGATATCCTTATCGTGGACGAAGCGCTTTCTGTGGGTGATATGGGGTTCGCGGCGAAGTGCACGGAGAAAATGAACGAACTGAAAGCGCAGAAAAGAACGATTATTTATGTGAGCCATGCCGTAACATCCATGCAGGGGTTTTGCGATAAAATTCTCTGGCTCAATCAAGGAAAAGTTGTGGCGTACGATAAGCCGGAATATTTAATTATGCCATACTGTGCGTTCGCGAGGGAGTTTGCCGCAATGACAAATGATGAGAGGGAAAACTTCAGCCCGGACGTCTCAGAGTATCAGAAAAAATATCTGAAGCCGGAAGTTTGGGAGGAAATTCATGAAAGAGACACAGCAGCGGGCGGGCGCGACACAGCGGGAGAATGAATATGCCGCCGCGATTCTGGCCGTTTCGAATCAATGTGACTACTTTGCCGCGCAGTATGAGCAGCTGCGGCTGCAGGTAGACGATCTGGTCAATCAAAGCGGCGGGAACAGCCAGCAGCAGGGAATCGGGCAGATTCAGAGACAAATGGACGTATTGCGTGAGCAGACGGAAACGCTAAGCCGGTTTTTGTGGAACACACTTGACGTAAACGACTGTCTGACCAAAGAACTGGAGGCACAGGAGAAAATCTGCGCAAGACAGAAACTGCAGCTTGGCTGCCTTGAGGCGCAGAACCGGCGCTACCGCAGAGCTATTGACAGAGTGACGGGAACATGGTATGGAAAAATCGCGCTGAAAGCATACCATTTCCTGCAGAGAAAGAATGCATAGTTACAGGGAGGATGTTATGGATTACAGGCTAACGGAATGGCGCAGACAGCGTGAGGAGATCATTCAATGGCTCAATGAGAACGGATTCCCTCAAAAATCCGGATCCGGAAATGACGAAGTCGGGGCAGAATTCTTTGAGCAACCGGGGGACATTGGCCTACAGAACCTGAAAGTCGCAGCTATTATGGACCCGTTCACGCTGGCATGCTATGCGCCCGAATGCCAGCTGCTGGAGCTGACGCCTGCGCACTGGAAGGAGGAAATAGAAACCTTTCGCCCACATATGCTCTTTATCGAATCGGCGTGGCGGGGAAAAGACGGCTTGTGGACACGTAAAATTGACCGCTACAGCGAAGAGCTGGAGGCACTGACCACACACGCGAGAGAATGGAAGATACCGATTGTTTTCTGGAATAAGGAAGACCCAAGATATACTGATACTTTTATGCTCGCTGCAAGCTATGCGGATGTGGTGTTCACCACAGATATTGATTGTGTCGTCAGATACAAGGCCGAACTGGGGCATGATCGTGTTTACCATCTCCATTTCGGAGCGCAGCCCCGACTGCATAATCCGATTGAGAAAGTTGACCGCGAGGATAAATTCTGCTTCGCGGGGGCGTACTATCACAAATACAAAGAGCGCTCGGAAGTGTTTGACGCGTTTTCGGATGTGTTCGCCGAGCGCAAAGGTCTGGCTGTCTACGACCGCAATTACCCCAATCCGCCCCCGGAATATGCCTTTCCCGCGAAATATCAGAAGTACATTTTAGGTTCCCTGCCGCCGGAACAGATTGACATCGCGTATAAGGGCTATCTGTACGGCGTAAACATGAATTCCATCAGCCAGTCTCAGTCCATGTTCGCCAGAAGGGTATTTGAACTGCTCGCCTCTGATACGGTGGTTGCAGGCAATTTCGCGCGGGGGCTCAAGAACTACTTCGGGGATCTTACCATCAGCACAAATGACGTCAAGACCTTGGAAGCCTATCTTGACCGCTTCTGTGCTGATGAAACGTCTCTGAGAAAATATCGCCTCGCGGGACTGCGCAAAGTCCTCTCTGAAGACCTCTACGAGGACAGGCTGGGCTATATCACCGAGAAGGTGTTCGGCAAAAACATGAAGCGCGCCCTGCCGGGAATCACCGTAATAGCGGACGTCGAAACCGCGGGAGAAGCGGATCGAATCGAGAAAATGTTTCGCTCGCAGAGCTACGAAAAAAAGAAGCTGCTGCTGACTGCGCGGCGCGGACAGGACGAAACGGTAAGAATCGGCAGCGAGGATCGCGACAAATGGTATGCCGTCTTTGACGCGCGTGACTGGTACGGGAAAAATTATCTCACAGACCTTGCCCTCGCGACGAGATACACAGAATCGGAAGTCATCGGCAAGGCAGCTTTCTATCAGAACATGGACGACGGTTTGATTCTGGAGAACGCGGGGGCGCGGTATACCCTCGGTGGCGCTGTAAATATCCGAAGAGGCATCGTGAAAGGCAAACTGCTTCAAGGGAAAACCATTGCGGAAGCGGCGCGCACGGGCGAATGGGAATCGACGGATCTGCTGAGCATTGACGAATTCAATTACTGTGCGGACTGGCGCGGGGAAAGCTGCCCGGAGACGGAAGATCTGGAGATAAGTGACCAGGGCCTGCCGCTGGGGGAGATTGAACGGGCTGCGGAGAGCATCGAAGCCCCGAAAGCGGAAGAAGGCGTTCTGCGATTCATGGGCGCGGAACTTGTGGGGGCCTGTTCCTCGAAAAAGAAGACCGTCACATTTACGGAATCCGGCTCCGAGATGAAGATCGAAAGCACATTGCCACCTAAACAGCACGAGTATTTCTATTTTACGGAGAAGCAATTCGAGGTTGAGCCGTGGGTGCAGGATTCCAAATTGGCGGTGCGTTTTCGCGGGAATGGCGATCTCGAGATAATTTGCGTGCTCATTTGCTATGATGGGGACCAAAAGAAACTCGAGCCCGTTTTCCCAAAGCTGAATATACGGGAATCCGTGACACTGCCGGAGGGGACAAAAACCATTGTGCCGGGGATACGTGTCAAAGGAACCGGCACGGCTGCCATACAAGATATTGTAATCGGTGGCACAACTGATACAGGCGACAATCCAGTCTTTTTGTCGCGCTCTGAGGTGATGGTTCTCACCAATCACTATCCCTCCGCAGACAATCTTTACAGGAATATGTTTGTTCATAAAAGGATCGCTTCCTACAAGGAAAGCGGGATGATCTGCGACGTCATGATGATGAACCCTTACGCGAAAGAATGCTGGCGGGAATTTGAGGGTATCAACGTCATAGAGACAAAAGGCGCGAAACTGCTTGACGTCTTGGAAAGCGGGGATGTCAAAACCATTTGTGTGCATTTCCTCGACAGAGAAATGTGGGAAATGCTGAAGGGTTATCTCTCTCAGATTCGCCTGATTATCTGGCTCCACGGAGCTGAGATTCAGCCCTGGTGGCGAAGGGAATACAATTTCAAAACCAAAAGCGAACTGGAAGAGGGCAAAAAGCAGTCAGAAATTCGGATGCAGTTTTGGAACGAGGTTTTTGAGACCGCCGGAGAGCACAGCAATATTACGTTTGTGTTTGTTTCTCACTACTTCGCGAATGAGGTCATGAGCGACTACAAAATCACGCTCCCCCCCGAACAGTACAGGATTATTCACAACTTGATCGACACGGAGATGTTTCGCTATATTCCTCGTGACGCGGAGGACAGAAAGAAAATCCTGACAATAAAATCCTTTTCATCGGCGGTTTACGCAAATGATTTGACTATGAAAGGCATTCTGGAATTGTCGAAGCGTCCGTGCTTTGGCGACTTGGAAATTGATATTTACGGAGACGGAAATTTATTTGATAAGGTTAACCAGCCTCTCAAAAAATTCCCCAACGTTCATCTGCACAAAACCTTCCTGACTGCGAAGGAGATTGCTAAGATCCACAAAACGCATGGCGTATATATCGCGACAACACGTTCAGACACTCAGGGTGTCTCCAGGGACGAGGCTATGTCTTCCGGGTTGGTACCAATCGTTAGCAACTGCACGGCAATTCCGGAATTCGTGGACGACACGTGCGGGATCCTGATTCCTGCGGAAAGCTATGTCGAAATCGCGGACGCTATCGAACGGCTTTACAATGATCCCGAACTTTTTCTGGGACTTTCCGAAAGCGCCGCAAAACGCGTGAGAAACCAGACCTCCAAAGAGTTCACGATTGATAAGGAGATCGCATTGATTGAGGGGATGTGTAAAGGAAATGCAAAATGAAGTTTTGAAAGAGCCACAACTGTCAGTGGAGGTTTCTCTCTTAACCAATCGGCTGATGTGTAAAATCACGCAAAACTTTGCGATCGATGCGGAGTATTTCTATTACTTGATCAAGGATGGGACTGTTATTGATCGCATCGGCTGGACGAGAAAGTCGGAATACGAATGGGAATTGTCAGAAGCCGGTGTTTATCAAGTGCAAGGCTATGCCAAAGCGAATAACATAAAGCTGTTTGACAAAAGTCTTTCGACTTTCTATATACCAAGTCGGTGTGTGATGAAAACTCCGGACTTGCTGAAACAAATCGCGAGGGAAGAAAACATAGAAACCGTTCAGGACGCGGACTATATGATTTTGGATCCTGTCGAAATCCTGAGAGAGTTCGATATAGACTCCCCATGTGACACGGAGCGGCTTCGGGAAGAAATCTGCGCGCTTCTGGACAGCATTGAGGTACCGGTTTACCTGATTGTGTGGGACGCGGGATGCAGCAGGGTTGCAAACAGTCCCCTATATTGGCTTCTTGAAGAATGCTGGCATATCTGCAGAACACACCCGCGCGCGACGGTCATTGAGAAAAAAATCCCGTTTCATGTTGAAAAATATGTTTGGAACATTCAGGATCTGATAGGGCATATGTATAGCGAGCGGAAGGCGCAGGTAAGCGAAGTGCTGAGAGAGATCGTGCTGGACAGTGAAACCTGGGAAATGCACGAGTATATGCCGGAGGCAGAACTGTGCGGCAATGTCATTTCTGCTGAGATCCACCTGAAAACGATTCTTCCGTCTGACTCCTTCGCGGCATATCTGATAAAAGACAGAACTATAGTAGTGGATAAAACTGGCTACGACAAGGGAACCTCTTTTTCGTTCAGTGTAAAAGAAAGCGGGACATACTATATTCAGTTTTTTATGAAGCGTTATGGGCGTGTCGTCGCACCAAAGACGCTCCCTTTGTTCTACGGGGGAGAACACCCAGGCGAAGCCTTCGAGGCGTTTTTGGCGCAATCAGAGAAGGACGAGGGAGAACTGTTCGCGTCTGATTTGAAATATTTTGCGCCACACGCTCCATATGCTGATTTTGTCGTCCTTTGTGAGAAAAGTGCACGTTCTGAAGTAAAATATCTTCATGGTTGTTTCAAGAGGGAAGAGCTTTCTCTGGGAGAAAGCTCTATTCGTATATTTTCCACGAATGAACCCCTGTGTATGGAGAATGGCAGAAATATCTATTTTTCCGGGAATCTGCTGTATGAACATAAGTACCGCATGGGAAAGCGAGATTTGGAAGGCCTGCAAAATCTGGAGCTTGCAGGACTTTCAGGGCGTTTCTGCTATATCGATGTGCAGGAAGACAGAATGATTCTGGGAACGGATTACATCGCAAACCAGAGATGGTATTACTATCAGGATGCCCACAGAATCGTCATATCCAATAGCTACCATCTTCTTTTGCTGACGTTGAGAAAATTGGAAGTCAGTCTTAGGCTGGATACCCAAAAGGCTATGGTCACACTGTCCGCCGTTCAGCTTCAATTTCTGGCGCAAAACTTCTCGCGCCAAATGGACATTCAGAATATCACGCAGCTCACACCGGATGAATTCATCGAACTCGACAGCACTGGCTTTCATGTTCTGCAATCCGAAGCGGGAAAGGACCTTTGTGACGCCACGCCGTATCATGAAAGCGACTATCAACAGCTTCTGCAAAGCATAAAAGATGAACTGCTTGAAAACGCAAGGGACACGATTTTTGATTCCCGTTTTCATGATGTGGTTTTAGACTTAACGGGTGGACTGGACAGCAGATTGGTTTTCGCGATTGCTACCAACATTTATGGGGCACGCGAAAAAATAAAAATTCACACGCAGGATGTGAAGGGAAGCAAGGACTTGGAAATAGCCGCGCGAATAAACAACGCATATGGATTTTCATATGATGACCTTCCGGAATCTGTTGAAAACATTTCGCTCGATTACGCGGACCAGCTGGGCAGAAGTTATTACTTGGGTCTGTATTACACAAGGGGGGTTGTCCTTCACGCGAGTGGTCAAAGCGACAGAGCACATCTTTTTGGAGGCTATGGCGAGGCGTATGGACGCCCAATATATGCAAGAAAATTTTTTCAGACACATCTGCAGTCTATCAAAAAAACAGAAGTGTTTGTGAAAGCTCTGTTTCATGAATATGCGGATTATTTTCTGGGCTATGGGAAGGCTTTTCGTGACAGTTTCGTACGGCGGGTATCCGAGGAGCTGGAACAAATTCCAGGTCTCTCCATGCTCGAAAAACTGGAGAGGTTTTATCTGTTTTACAGAAACAGCTACCACTTCAATCCGGCTAACACAAGGTTAGAAGAGAATTATTTAGGCGTCCTGCAGTCCAGAGAGGCGTTAAGGACTTATCATCGCTCTTTCATCGCGCATAGCGGCATCCGATTTCAACTTGACATGATAGGCACACTGAACCCACTTTTGTTGAGTTTCCCGTTTGACTTTGATAAGGACGATGCGGATCGCATAGCACTGTCCAAAGAGAGAATTCATGACGCGCGACTGGATACGCGATGCGATTTATCCGAATGGGAGACGAGCAGAAAAAGAAAGAAAATTGAAATAGTGGGGGATAGATCTGAGGCGGATAATCTGCGGCTGAGTCATATTCATGAAATCACATACCAAAGTCTTATGAGAAATTTTCGCATACTGATGCAGCAAGAGCCGGATTTGGCAAGGGAAGTCGGGGCAGTCCTTTACGATACGCTCTCTCACTTGAGTGTGGACGACAAAAGAGTAGTATATTGGTATAATAAAGTCACTTCCTTAATGGACCAAAGCAATCTTATCCACAGTACAATTGCTATGGACTTATTCGGAAATGCGGAAACGGGGCAGAGCGGCAGGACGGTCGCTTTCAGCATTTTCGGCAGCTGTGTCAGCCGGGATCTGTTCGAGTACGCGGGGGAAACGGGCCTTCAAGTGGGGCGGTATATCGCGCGGGAATCTATCATATCCGCAGTCTCCGCGCCGGTTCCCGTGGAAGAAAGCGAAATCGAGCTGACATCGCCTTTTCAGAAAAAAATGGTGCTGGCGGACTGCGCAAAATCGGCTTTTGACCGGCTGCGTTCCAACAAATCGGATTTTCTCATGATAGATCTGATTGACGAAAGGTTTGACTTAATAAAGCTGCGCGGGAGTCTGGTCACTGCCTCTAACGAGGTGTGTGAAGGATTGAAAAAAATCATCGGGGGCTGCGAAAAAGTCGGAAAGACGTACAAAGAGCAGAGAGTATGGTTTGGGGATGAGCCCGTGGGCGGATATGTAAAAACATTTTGCGAGAAACTGCGGGAGATTTATGAGCCAGGGCAAATCTTTCTGCACCGCGCGCTGATGACGGACTTCTATCTGGACAGCGCCGGCGAGGTGAGGAAGTTTTCGCGGAATTATCTGGAATACAATCGCAAAACGAACCGGATTCTCTCCTATATGTATGACCTTATCGAGAACTGCCTTCCCGGAATTCATGTAATTGCCGAGATGGATGGAACATACGCGAGCGAGAAACACAAATGGGGGCTGGCGCCCATGCACTATACGGACGAATACTATTTCCGGGTGCTGGAAAAGGTTTGCGAAGTCATCCGCTCTTTGGAGTGAGGTAGGAAGATTGAAAAAAATACTTGTTGTTTTCGGCACGCGTCCCGAGGCAATCAAAATGTGCCCTCTGGTGAAAGAACTCAAAAGCCGCGAAATTTTCGAGGTGAAGGTTTGCGTGACGGGGCAGCACCGCGAAATGCTTACTCAGGTGCTGGACGCGTTCGGGGTCGTGCCGGACTACGATCTCGCGGTGATGAAGGACCGTCAGACGCTTTTTAACATCACCGTCAGCGTGCTGGAGAAAATCCGGGGCGTGATGGAGGAGACGGAACCCGATGTCGTGCTGGTGCACGGGGACACGCCGACAACTTTTGCCGCCGCGCTCGCCGCTTTCTATCTCAAAATACCGGTTGGGCACGTGGAAGCGGGGCTGCGCACTTACAATCTCTACTCGCCGTTTCCGGAGGAATTTGACCGACAGGCGGTGGGGATTATCAGCAGGTTTCATTTCGCCCCCACCGCGCGCGCGAAGGAAAATCTGGAGCGGGAGGGCAAGCCTTCCGACACGATTTTTGTGACCGGGAACACGGCGATTGACGCGCTGAAAACTACCGTGCGCGATGACTATTCCCATCCGCTGCTGGACTGGGCGAAGGACAGCCGCCTCATTCTCATTACGGCGCACCGGCGCGAGAATCTCGGGGAACCCATGCGGCATATGTTCCGCGCGATTCGCAGAGTCTGCGACACACACCCGGATGTGAAAATCATTTACCCGATTCATCTGAACCCGGTGATACGGGAACTAGCGGAGGAGATTTTTGGCGGGGACGACAGAATCCGGATGACGGAGCCGCTCGATGTGCTCGATTTCCACAATTTCCTCGCGCGAAGCTACCTTATTCTGACGGATTCGGGCGGCATTCAGGAAGAGGCGCCGTCGCTTGGGAAACCGGTTCTGGTCATGCGCGACACCACGGAGCGTCCTGAGGGCATCGAGGCGGGGACGCTCAAACTGGTCGGAACATCGGAAGAGGCGGTCTTTGAGGAGTTTACGAATCTGCTGGACCACGAGGTGTGCTACAGCGCCATGGCGCACGCGAGCAATCCCTACGGCGACGGGCACGCGTGCGAACGCATCGCGGATATTCTGGCGCGCCAGTGATTGCCAAACCGCGCAAGCATGCAAAAGCTCCCTCTGAAAAGGGGAGCTTTTTGTGTTGCGCTTCGCCTCGCCTGAATTGCCCCGTTCAGGACTCCTCCGGTCAATACCGACGATGTTATATACTTCTCCCCGAAACAGCACCCGATACGCATTCTCGGTTATCTTCCCGGACTTTTCACACGCCCTGACGGTAAAGACGATATTGGGGTGTTCCACGGTTGCGGCGGCTTTCTCGGACTCCTTGTCACTCTCTCCACTGCCGTGGTCACAAACACGGAGCAATGGTAAAAGTCTGTCCACACATTCCTGTGGTTGCCTATTTCATCGGTTACGGTCTGCTGTTGCTGTATTTCTACGCGCTCCCCGAGTTTTCCGATGTTCATCCGGAACTCTCCTTTGCGAATGCCGAACAGCAGTGATCGAAGGGTTAGAGTCAGGGCATGGTGGTCGGCGTCCTCGCGGTGCTCAAAGAGATTTGCCACCGTATACAGCACCGCTACACGCAGCGTTTCACGAGCAGGTTCGCTCAGTGCCTCCCGCTCCGCGCCGGAGAGCCGGGCAATATCCCCGCAGAGCTGTTCCGCCGACTCCGGAAGGCTTTCAATAAGCCCGTCCTCATCCGGATAGTCCACCTGTACTTCATGCCCTCTTCCAGCACGGCGGTTCTTTTCGGCGTTTTTGCGCAAACAAGCGGTGTATATTTGCGCAAGACAACAAAACGCGCAAGCCGAATATTATCCATGCGCATTTTCTTATTCATCCCGGGTACGTACACTTGACAGCGCCCGGCGAGGTATGGTAAAATAGAACCGGAAGCCGGACAAACGGGCGGCAAATTTGGCGCGAGCATTTCGCGGGAAATGGAGGAAGAAGATAATGGTGGTGTTTGATGATGGGTGTGTAATAGAGGACGGTGTACTCGAGAGGTATGAAGAAGATGAATATGAAGAGAAATATGAATATGATGAAGAATCCGGGGAGAGGATAGTTACAATACACGAGCCCGAGACGGAAGTTACAATACCGGATGGCGTGAGGACAATTGGTGCCGGGGCGTTTGGGGGCTGCGAAAGTCTAAGGAGTGTTACGATTCCAGAGTGCGTAGAGATCATTGAGGAGGACGCGTTTAGTGACTGCACAAGCCTCACGAGCATCAACATTCCCAAAAGCGTGCGAGAAATTGGAGATGAGGCGTTTGAGGGCTGCACGTGGCTTTTCGATGTCACCATCTCCGAAGGTGTGACATTTATTGGCACCCGCGCGTTTGCGGGCTGCGAAAGCCTTACCGACGTCACTATCCCCGAGAGCGTGACAGTAATTGGCAACTCGGCTTTTGAAGACTGCTCAAGTCTTGAAAGTATCATCATCCATGGGGGCGTGACAGAAATTGGCGACCAGATGTTTGAAGATTGCTCAAGTCTTGAAAGTATAACCATTCCGGAGGGCGTGACGAAAATTGGAAATAATGCATTTTGTGGTTGCTCAAGCCTTGCCACCGTCATGCTTCCAGAGACCTTGGAGATCCTTGGCGATGATATTTTTGACAACTGTACAAACCTAAAGACTCTAATCGTCCCGGACAGTGTCCTTGAGAGAGCGTCTGTGGAGCAGCTTTCGCGCTATTTCGATCTCGCCAACGAACACGACCTGACCGAGCTGAAAATGCGCGTCATGCAGGTAAAGCACGAGCGTTTTCCCGAAGACGAACAGCAGGAAAACGACTTCTCTTTGGACTGAAAACGCGGAACCACGATATCCTCAATCATGGAAAGCCCATATTCGACAGAGTCGTTGATATGCATTCCTATCTCTATCAGACGCCGCACCGCGGGCTTGTTCCTTTGCACGGAAATCATGGCGCGATATGTGTCCTGACGGTCAGGCATCACGATAGGGATTTCCTTGTTCAGCGTATAAAAATTCCGGAGGCAATACGCAGGGAGGCGGTCGGAAACGGTTCCGATAGACCCCAATATACTTAGAAAACGGTTGCCAAAGTCCTCAAGCGTCCCGGGTCCGTGAAAAAACGCCTGCATAAAGTAAAGCCCTTTTTCTGTCAAAATATGCACCTCAAACTTGTCCCCCAGCTCATCGTCTTTCATAATGATAATGCAATGATTCTCCCCGATGGTATCCGGATCCGTAGAGCAGAGGTAGCCGCCGGGGATAACGACTGTCCAATCGTCAGCAACCGTAATTTGTGTCGATCGCTCTGTGGAGATGTAATTGAAATCCGTGTCTTCTTCGCTCTCGTCCTCATCGTCGCTCCCGGTAAGGGCCCGCAGACGGCTTGATATATCATGCAGTTCATCGATCAGATCACTGATGGATTTCGAATCCTTCAGCTCCTCCTCAAGAATTTCCTCCAGTTCCGCCTGAGGAAAGGGGCCCGGAAAAACTGGGTTTCCAAAGTGTCTCCCGCTTGAGAGGATATTGAACCCCGTGAGCAGTTCCTGCATAATCTGCTCTTTGTCATTTCCAAAGTTTATGATATCGAGTACCTCAAGAGAGCCGTTTTCCGCGATGGTAAAATCAAGCTTCTGAACACTAATCCCCAGAGGGTCCTGACCAAACTGGAGAAGGATACCAATCTCCATATCCGTGTCACAGAGCAGGGAGATGAAATGTCCGGTTTGCTTATATGTCTCATCATCATGTTCAAATTTTTGAAATTCAAGGAACGTAAACCTTCCATCAGGCAAATTTACAGAGTCTAATGCAGCACATTTTTTCGGAGTTTCGGGTATGTAGATGCTCTCTTTCGGCGCGGAAAATTCCCATCCGGCAAAAGGCTTTCGCCCCCGCGTTGTCAAGCACTTTTGTTCTCTTTTCCGCCCGGAAGTACTCCCTTTATAACATAAATGATTTTATAGATCGGGGATGGAATCGAAAAGCGTCACACACGCCAATGACTTGCTACGAAATCACATGCCACCCCAACATCCCGGGTGCGCCGGGATAAAAAGCAGAGCGGAGAGATGTTCTCCGCTCTTTTTATGCCCGTTCACTTGTCCCAGAAGCCGCGCGTTAACTGCCCGGCGGCGTCCCGCGCTCAAGGGTAAAGACAGCCCATTGCTCTCACAGCCCCTCACAAGCCGTTCTGTGCCCCTGCTTGTCGTAAAGCGTGATATAATTATAGCTCGCGTGCTCCTTGAAAAACTTTTTCTGCTGGTAAAAACTGATGGCTGCCTTGATCGTAGTCGCCTGAAACGTGAGAACCAGTGTCGTCAGAATACAGGTGAGTGTTTTCACAACATACGCGCCTGTAATCAGCGTTTTGCGGCCGGAAATATTGCTGAACGCTTCCTTCACTCTGAAATGGAATATCAGGCAGTTCACCAGTATGTTGAAGAGGACGCATAATAAAAGCATCGGGACAGTGTATTTGGAGAGGAACAGCACATTGCTGAAATGCTGCAGGACGAACGCCGAAAACGCGAACCAGAGGATTAGAAACGCCGAGTCGGACAGGACGATTTTCCCAAAAAGCCCAAATCTGCTTTCGCCCAAAGTACAGCGGGTCATAAATTCCCGCTGATTCAAAGCGAGCGAATAGAAACTGATAAAACAGATAAGAATTAAAATAATAAGCCATATCGCGAGAACGGTTCTCTTCTTTTCCGTTAAGGGGTTGTAGTCCAGCGTGCGAATCGTATCCTCGTTGCCGTATATGGTAATCGTTTTTTGTAAATAGATTCTCGACATCCGTCTTCTGCATGAAAACCTGTACATGATTCCTCTCAGCGGCTTGTTCAATATCCGAAAGCATGGTATCACGGGAAGCGTCATGCAGAAAACAGGTGAAAGTGTAGAAATGATTGAAATTGTCCATATTTGTCGTATGGCAACTTCAGCGGAGATATCAACCGCTTCAGACGAATGAATCCTCCGTATAGCCGCCCCGGCAGAAAGAAGGCCAAGCGAAGCTTGAGGAGCGGATGAACGCGCATCCGACCGGGTTGTCTTTTATACAGCACAAATGTTTGCGAGGCTTTTGTCAGCCCCGGTATGATCTTCCAAAGTTCGCCCCGCTATCAGCGGTGACTGTCTTTTGCGGTCGCTGCGAGGGACGCCGGTTTACAGCACGTTTCAGCTGATATTTGCGGTGATTGCGGGATTCGCGATTCGTGTCGCGGCTATGTTTCTCGCGAGATATTTCCGGAATATCCCGCGCGAAAAATCCGGGAAATAAGAGGGTGCGAAGACATGAAAGCGCGTGAAAACGTTTATTCGCTCAACAAGCGCGCGTTCGCAAATCTATGACCATGGCGGTATGCCGGATTATGATGAGAACAGCGGCTTTTACGAGCGCAATGAAAGTTACGGTTTTGGCACTTCGATAGACGGACTGCTCAATCCTGAGCACAATACCTATTATGCTGCGATCGGTGCCTTAAAAAACGGAGCGAAATATCTTGAAAAGGATAAATACAGCGCGGAACTGAAACTTATGGACAGTTTTACTTATACTACTGAAATCCGCGGCAAATGATACACATAAAAACAAATTATATGAATATCTGAACGTCAAGGTGATTCTGGCGTACGCGTTGTATTTCGGAATCCTGATTCTGAATATTTTTATATACACCAAAATAGATTATCGCTTCGGTATCGTCCTGAATTCTCTCGCGATTGTGTTTGTTGTTTTCTTCTCGGCAATCATCTTAAAGGAGAAAATTACCGCGAACAGAATGGTCGGCAATCTTCTTATCATTATCGGGATTACGGTGTTTTCCCTGTTTTGGTTTTCGGTCCGGCGTAAAACGGCAGCCGCAAAGGAGGTTCAAAGCCATGAAAGGTATCGTTCTGGCGGGCGGAAAGGGCACTCGGCTTTACCCGAGCACACTTGCGGTCAGCAAACAGATGCTTCCCATCTATGATAAGCCCTTGATTTACTATCCGCTTTCCGTTCTGCTGCTTGCGGGAATCCGGGACATTCTGGTTATTTCCACACCGGCAGATACTCCCGGGTTTCAAAGGCTTCCCGGTGACGGGAGTCAGATCGGAATCTCGCTGAGTTACAAGGTGCAGCGGACCCCTCGGGGACTCGCGGACGCGCTCATCCTCAGCGCCGATTTTATCGGCAGTGACAGCGTGTGCCCGGTACTCGGAGACAATGTTTTCTATGGCCTCCATCCGCGGGAAATTCTTTGCCCCGCCCCGCATGCAGGCGGAGGAATGCGGCGCGGCGGGACAGAAATGGTCTGAATCTCTTTCATCGGGTCATGGAGCGCGCAAGTCCCGTTCATCTTTTGGGGCGGCGTCCGAATGCCGTGAAAAGGGCTGCCCGGGGCTTTGGGGAAATCGCGAAAATCATGGTATAATAAATTTGCGGCAAGACAGCAAAATTCACCGATTTGATGCCGTGCTTTCTGAGCATCAAATCCCAAGCCGGATTTGCCGCTCGTACTGCCGTGAAGAGAAAGCGGTTCTGCTGAAAATTGCGGAATAATCACAGGAAGATTCGGAAAAGGAGATTCAGTACATGAAAAGCCAAAACATTTATCATTGCAAAGACGGCCGCTGGGAAGGAAAAGTCCTGATTCTGCGGTGTGAGAACGGCAAGCGCGGGTTTCTCCGCATCTGCTCCGGTTCGAAGGAAAGAGTGCTTGAAAAGATGTCGGAAATTCACGCGAGGATGAATGCCCCCGAAGACAGACACACATTCCGGGAAGTATATCTGGAATGGTACGAGAGCATACGCTTTCGCGTGAAGGAATCGACTCTCGCCAACTACCGCATGAAAGCCCGGCGGCATCTCCTCCCCGTGTTCGGCGATTTTTTGATGACAGAAATCACATCGAAGCAAATCTACGACTTTATGGACCGTAAAATTGCGGACGGACTTTCCACGCGCTATATTTCCGATATTCTGCTGCTCATGAAGAATGTTTTCAAGTACGCCGCCAACTGCTTTCATATCAGTAATCCTTTTGACAATGTCGTGATGCCGAAGAAGCGTTCCAAAGAGGTGAAACTTCTTGACAGCAGTCAGCAGGAAACCTTGCGCCTTTATCTTGCGCAGCACCCGAATCGCTCCACGCTTGGCGTCGCGCTTTCTTTGAATACCGGTATCCGAATCGGTGAACTCTGTGCGCTGAGGTGGAGCGATATAGACCTTGAAAAGCGGATTCTGACCGTCAGCAGGACCATGCTGCGCATCCAGACCCCCGATGGCGAACACAAGACGAAACTGATTGTCACCGAGCCCAAAAGCGAATCCTCCATCCGGCAGATCCCCATTCCGGACTGCCTGATGGGAATGCTTGCCCGGTTTCGGGCAAACGCGGACGACTATGTGCTTTCGGGAACCAAAAAGCCCGTGGAACCGCGCACCATGCAGAATCATTTCGCCCGGATACTCCAAGAGGCGAAACTCCCGCCGGTCCATTTTCACGCGTTGCGGCATATGTTCGCGACCAATTGCGTGCGGCTCGGCTTTGATATCAAGGCGCTCTCCGAACTGCTGGGGCATTCCTCTGTCGAAATCACGCTCAACCGCTATGTGCACGCCTCTTTGGAGCAAAAGGAACGCTATATGAACCTGCTCACCCTTGAGGCCTGAAGCGCGCGCAACGCGATCACACTTGGAATTTCATCATGCGGACACTCAATAAAAACTAGCGATGTTTCATGCTTTTTTGCGCATCTCACCTGATTTTTTAGATAAAAACACGAATATCAGACGTTTCCGTTGACTTTTCTCCGCGATTATGCTATAATAAGCAGTGCGAGATTTGACGCTGTACAGGTTTCGCGGGCGATACCGGGGCTGACAGACTCCGTTCGCGCAAGAGAGAGGGCGCAACTCTCTTCTGACGGCTGTGATTGCCGCTGCTCTCACGATATACCCGAAGACGAGGAGAACGTATCCATCATGACAATGATATTGCAAAACCTGCTCTTTCCATCTCCGGCTACTTGCGCCATAGAGCAGATGTATTTCAGGCGAAAAAAGCGCAAAGCTGCCCCGTCATGGTCTGACAGCGAGATAAGCGTTCTCCCGAAGGAGAATATCAGTTTTGACACTTATTTTAACGGGTTTTCCCTGGACAAGTGGCTCAAGTATACCGTCGTCAAGGATGTCCGCCTTGTTCTGCGTCTGTCGGGCAGAGTCCGGGTCGCGCTCATGCGCAAGGAAAAGTTCGGCAGTGAAGTCCTTACGGAAGTTCTGGCCGAATTCCGGTGCGAGACGCCAGACGGAGAGGAGGAGGAATTTACTTTCCCTTTTACGTTTTCGTCTCCTCACGGGATGCTTTGCTTTGCCGTTTATGGCGAGAAAGGCAAGTCTCAGATATACGGCGGCTATTACGCGGCGGATGTGCCCGATTCGGAAGTGCGCGATGTGAGGATTGCACTCGATATCTGCACGTTTAGGCGGGAGGGATTCGTTAAAAAGAATCTCGAATTGCTGAAGGACAGATTTCTTGACAACGATGCGTCTCCGCTGTATGACAAATTGGAAGTTTTTGTAGCTGACAACGCCTGCACACTGGATTCTGCCGACCTTCCTGTGAGCAAAAAGATACACATTTTCCCCAACCGCAACGTAGGCGGCGCGGGCGGTTTTACCAGAGGGATGATGGAGATTCGGAAGGCGTCGCGGCAGTGTCCGTTTTCCCATGTCCTTGTGATGGACGACGATATCCGGATAGAACCCGAGGCAATTTACCGCACGGTGATGCTTCTTTCCCTGCTCAGGGAAGAGTATAGCGACGCGTTTGTCGGCGGCGCGATGCTCCGTCTGGACAAGCAGTATTTTCAGGTGGAATCGGGGGCTGTCTGGAACGGCGGGAATCTGATTTCGCTCAAGCAGGGGCTGGATATGCGGCAGCTTGACGCCTGCCTGTTCAATGAAATCGAGGAGACGCCTCAGTACAACGCGTGGTGGTACTGCGCGTTCCCGCTGAGTGTCGTGCGCGACGACAATCTCCCGCTGCCAATCTTCATTCGCGGCGACGATGTGGAATACGGGCTGCGCAACATGAAGCACCTGATTCTCCTAAACGGCGTGTGTGTCTGGCACGAGGCGTTTGAGAACAAGTATTCCTCCTTTTTGTACTACTACATTCTGCGCAACCGCCTGATTGACAACGCCGCGCGGCATATCGCGATTCCGCTGGAAAGCTTTCTGGGGATGCTGCGGGGGCAGGTTTTGGCGGAGGTTAGGCTGTACCGATACCGCAACGCGCATCTGCTCATGGACGGTGTGGAGGATTTTCTGCGCGGTGTGGATTGGCTCAAGGCGCAGGACGGGGAGAAACTCCACGGCGAGGTGATGAGCCGGGGGTACAAGCTCGAAAATGTGGAGAATTTAGGCGGCGTACAGTTTCTGTATGCGCTGTATGAGGCGTCGCGGAACGCCGTCAACGATTCGCGTTTCATAGTCAGACTGATTAAACATTTCACGCTCAACGGAACCTATCTGAAGCCGAAAAGAGCGTACAATATTGTTCCCGCGGCGGGTGTCGCGGAGATTTCGGTTTACAGGACGCAGACGGTTCTGAACTACGATTTCAACGCGCGAAAGGGATTTGTCACGCAAAGGGATCCCAAGGAGGCGAAAGCGTGCGCCAAGCGCCTCAAGAAACTGGAGACTCGCTTGAAGAAGGAATATGAGAGCGCCTGCGCGGACTACCGGGATAGGGCAGGCGAGATTACGAACACCGCGTTTTGGGAAAATTATCTGGGCATCGGGAGCGTCTGAACCGGATAGGACCGGGGGATGATTTCCGGGGCGCGGGGTGTTCTGATTGCGGAGGGAACTCCATTGGAGAGAATAGACAGCGTCAAGGCTGAAAAAATGTGCACCGGCTGCGGAGCTTGTTATAATATTTGCCCGAAAAAGGCGATTTCCATGCCGCTGAATCACGAGGGGTTCTATGAGCCGGTTATCGACGAGGCGCTCTGCACGAATTGCGGCGCCTGCGGCGGGGTCTGCCCTGTCCGGAACGTGTCTTATGAGAACAGTGACGCCCCGGGCTGCTACGCGATGATGGCGGATGACGAGGTGCGCGCCGTTTCGTCTTCCGGGGGCGCTTTCACGCTCCTCGCGCAGATGGTCCTTGAAAAGAAAGGGCTGGTCTGCGGTGTCGCTTTTTCGGAGGATTTCCGGCGTGCCGCGTTTGTCACTGCCGAAACTGAACAGGACCTCGCCAAACTGCGGGGCTCGAAGTATTTCATGCCCGAAACCGGAGATATTTACCGCAAAGTGAAAGAGGCCCTTGAAAAGAAGCGTTATGTTCTTTTTGTGGGGTCTCCTTGCCATGTCGCGGCACTGAAATCCTTTCTGGGGAAGCGGTATCGCTCGGAGTATCTGCTGACCGCGGATTTGATTTGCCACGGGATTCCTTCTGTTAAAGCGTTTGACCATTATATGAGCGATGTATACGCGAATAAGGCCGTCAAGTATCTCTCTTTCCGGGACTTGCGAGGCGGCTCGGGGACGGCGGTGACGATTGATTTTGCCGACGGCACCTCGGTTGTCTCCGCGCCGGAGAAAGACTGCTATTTCAAGGCATTTCTCAACGGTCTGAGCAAAAACAGCGCCTGCGGTGCCTGTATGTTCGCGGGGATGCCGCGCCAGGGCGATTTTACCATCGGCGATTTCTGGGGCATCAGCGCGTATGACAAGACAATCAATGACGGAAAAGGCGTGAGTCTTGTTTTGGTCAACAGCGAACGCGGCAAGGCGTACACGGATGCTCTCGCCGCGAAATCCAAGCTTTGGAAGCCTGTTCCGCTGGAATACGCGGTAAAGGGCAATCCCACGCTTGTGCGTCCGCATCGTCTGCACCCCGCGAGGGAGCGTTTCTTTGAAAATATCGACAAAGTTCCTTTTGATAAACTTGTGACCAAATGTATGGATTCTCGCTATGATGTGGGGATTGTAGGGCTCTGGTACGGCATCAACTACGGCTCCATACTGACCTATTACGCGTTATATTGCGTGATTAACAAAATGGGCTTTGACGCGCTGATGATCAACAAACCTGACTCTCTGTGGGAGCCGCGTTTTCTGGATAAGAACACGATTGCGCACCGCTTCATTGACGCAAGATGCGATGTGAGCGAGATTCCGAAAACCTTTGTGGACTGGGAGAAACTCGCGGGCCGCTGCGATACCTTTGTGCTCGGCTCGGACGTGGTCTGGAACTACAATGTGTGCATCAAGCAGACCGGGCAGTTCTTCTTCCTCGATTTTGTCAGCGACGACAAGAAAAAAATCGCGATGGCGTCCTCGTTCGGCGAGGGATATCGCGCGCCGGAATCCGTTCGGGAGGTATCCGAGTACTACCTGCGCAAGTTCGATTTCGTCTCGGTCCGGGAGGATGAGGCCGTCAAGGAGTGCGCCGCGAAATTCGGCGTGAAGGCGGACAAAGTTCTGGACCCGGTATTCCTTTGCGGGCGGGAGGTCTTTGACGAACTCGCGGACGAGGCGCAGCTGCACGAGGATTCGCCTTTTGTGGCGGCGTATATTCTGGGTGTTTCAAACCCCAAAATCACGGAGACCATCAAAGCGCTGGCGAAGGCGCTGGACAAGCCGCTCAAGATTATTGAGAATCCGAATGTGCCGGGGCGTTTCAAGCAGAAACAAAATATGGACTGTCTGCCGACGCCGTCGGTGGAGGAGTGGCTCGCGTACATCAGGCAGTCGGATTTTTATGTCGGCGATTCCTTCCACGGGGTGTGCTTCGCGCTGATCTTCCATGTTCCGTTCGCGGCAACATTTGATTCCCGGAATCCGAGCATGGTCCGGATTATCTCGCTGCTCAAGATGCTCCATCTGGAAGACCGCATTTTTTGGCTGGACAGGGATAAGACGGAAGACAAATTGCCCGTGCTTCTGAGTCCCATTGATTTTGAGGCGACGGACAAGATTCTGGGCACGATGGCGGACGCGTCGTATAAGTGGCTATATAGCGCGCTCACAGCCCCCAAGCAATATCACATTCAGCCGCAGGACAACATCATAAAGAATCTGCGCGAGCAGCTGGAAGCGCAGCGCAGAGCGGCGGTTTCCGGGCGTCAGGCGATGTTCAACGAGATTAAGGCAAACGCCGCGTATTCCGGCAGGAAGTATGCTGAAAAAAGAAACCTCTGCGAATATCTGGACACGCTCGCGGCGGACAAAGACCAGCTGATTATCTTCATTGCCGTCAAGGACACGCCGGGGATGGCGTTCAATCAGGAGATGCAGGCCCGCTTTCAGAAGCTCGGGCTGAAGTGCTCCCTTCTGAATATGCACTGGCACTCTTATGTCGCGGTCATCGGCGCGGGCAAGGTTTTCAGCGAGATTCTCTCCAAGAAGGATGAACGGGTCGCCTATGAGGGCAAGTTCTCCTGCGGCGAGGTGAAAGTGGTCAGCCGTTCGCTCAATCAGGGCAATATCGCTTACATCGCCATCCACGGAGAGGATTATTCCGAGAACAAACGCGGGTTTAACATCGTGGTTTACGACCGGGTTTCCGGCGTGGTTGTGGATTCTGTGTGCTTCGACACACATGATAAGGCGTTCCCTTATTATCGTTTCGGCAAAAAATTTGACTCTGCTCCGCTTGCGCCTTCACCGATTACACCGTGATTCGGGGGGTGAGGGGAACGCGGGTTTCGGCAGGCGGTTTCCTCGCGATAGCAGGCGGCGCGAATCCGCCGAAGAAACGGCCATGAAACTGTGCCTTGGGGGCAGAGATCCTTTTAGAATCTGGGCAGAATGCGGGTGAGAATGGGCAATGAAGAAAATATTATACGCTGCGACAGTTGCCAAGAAGCATATCTGCCAGTTCCATATTCCCTATCTGAAGTGGTTTCAGGATCACGGCTGCGTGGTGCATGTCGCGGCGCGTGACGATTTTGAAAGCGGGGATCAGCACCTCATCCCGTACTGCGACACATTTTACAATATCCCGTTTAACCGCTCGCCGTTCAGCGCGGACAATCTTCGTGCCTACCGTCAGATAAAGCGCCTGATACGCGAAAACGACTACGACCTCATTCACTGTCACACGCCGGTCGCGTCGGCGGTCGTGCGGCTGGCGGCCCGCAAAAATCCCGCCGCTGTGCTCTACACCTCGCACGGTTTCCATTTTTACAAGGGCTGTCCCAAATCCGGGGAGATCTACCGCCTTCTGGAAAAGATGCTGATTCCGTATACAGACGCGCTGATTACCGTCAACCGCGAGGATTACGAAGCGGCGCAGAAGCTCTGCAAAGGGCGTGACTGCGAGGTTTTCTATGTGCACGGCATGGGGGTGGATACCGGGAAATTCGCGCGTTTTGACGGGGACGCCGCCGCGCTGCGAAAGCGCTTCGGGATTCCGCCTGAGGCGTTTCTGCTGCTGTCGGTCTCGGAAATCAACGCCAATAAGAATCTGGTGACGGCGATAGACGCGTTCTCACGGGTCAGGCGGGAGGATATGTATTACCTTATCTGCGGCACGGGCGCGATGATGGACGAGTGCAGGGAACTGGCGCGCAAGCTGGGCGTTTCGGACAGAGTGATTTTCGCGGGATACCGCCATGATGTGCACGAAATTGTGCATATCGCGGACGCGTTCATCTTCCCGTCGCTGCGGGAAGGCTTCGGAGTCGCTCCCATTGAGGCGATGTCGGCGGGGGTGCCCATTATCGCGTCGGATGTGCGCGGGGTGCGCGAGTACGCCGCTGACGGCAAAAACAGCGTTTTGGTGCGGGATCCGCTGGATGTGGAGGGCTTTGCGAAGGCCATTGCGCTGCTGCGGGACGATGCCGCGCTGCGCAAAACCTTAGGCGAGAACGCGGCGGCTTCCGTGGCGCCGTTTGACCTCGTGAAATCTCTTGACGCGATGGAGGCCATTTACCGCGCGTATGTGGACCTGCCTCGGACGCGGGATGAACAGCGCGGATAAGCGCGTGGCGGGCTGTTCGCGCGCTTTTGACACTGTGGCGGAGCGGATTGCCGCGCCCGTGATTTGTATGTACACCCGATGGGTGCTGCGGCGCGCGGAACGGCTGGGGATTCGCAGGCTCTATTTTCAGGCTCGCGACGGGTATCTGATGTATCATGTCGCGCGGCAAATCTGCGGGAGGGAAAACCTCGCGATTCAGTGCCGCTATTTTTACACCTCACGGTACGCGCTGCGTCTGGCCGCCTATCGCTTTCACGATAGCAGCGCTTTTGACAAACTCTTTCTGCGCGCGTATCGCCAAAGCGTTTCGCTGGTGCTGCGGCGCGCGGGGTTTACACTGCCGCAGCGGCGCGCGGTTTACGAGGATATCGGGCTGACGGACGCTGAGGCGGAGGAGAATCTCGGCAAGAGGTGTTTCGGCGAGATGTGCGAAAAACTGCGCAATTCCGCCGTGTTTCTCCGGATATTGGATGAGATTTCCGCGACAGCGTATGAGAACACCGCCGCGTACATTCGCCAGGAGGGCATGGCGGAGTGTGGCAAAATCGGTATCGTGGATTTGGGCTGGACCGGCTCCATGCAGCAGACGCTGCGGACGCTTCTGGACAGTCAGGGCATTCGCGGACGACTTTACGGTTTTTACATGGGGTTTCTCGAGAGCCCGCCGCAAACCGCCTCCAGCCGCTTTGAATCATGGCTTTTCGGCGCGCGGGACGCCGCGGCACAGGCGTGGTTTTCGCAGAATGTGATGGAATGTCTCTGCGGCGCGCCCCACGGCATGACCTTGGGCTACGAGAAAAAGGACGGGAAAGTACGCCCTGTTTTCGCGCCCTGCGAAAATGACCCCCGCGCGGCGCTGAGACTGCGGCAAATCTGCCTGCGGACCGCGCAAAATGGAACTTTCCCTCAGACGGACGGCAACGGCGCCGCCACGGCTCGCAAATTGCTTCGCGGGCTGATGTTTTGCCCTACTCATGAGCAGTGCGAGGCGCTGCGGTTTTACCGGTTTTGTGATGATGTCGGTGAGCAGTACCACGGCGCTCTTGTGGAGAAGGGGACCGCTTGGGATTTCAGGAAGGAGGTGCTGCCGTTTAAGCTCTTCTTCCGCGACGAGACCGGCGGGTTTTACTGGTATTGCGGTTCTGTGCGGCAGAGCAACCTTATTTTGAAACCGCTTTACAGATACGCTTATTATTTGACAAAGTATATCATGATATTACGGAAAAGAAGGTGAGCGCGTGCCTCGGATTTCGGTTATCATGGGCGTTTACAACTGCCCGAAGAAGAAAATCCTTTTCCGTGCGGTGGATTCGGTTCTGAATCAGACCTTCGGGGATTTTGAGTTTCTCATCTGCGACGACGGTTCAACGAATGACACCCTGAAATGGCTCAGGGAGAAGGCGCAAACAGACAAAAGGATTGTGGTGCTGGAAAACGGGCGCAACAGAGGGCTCGCGGTGGCGCTCAATCACTGCCTCAAGCGCGCGAAGGGCGAGTTTATCGCGCGTCAGGACGCCGACGACTATTCCGCGAACACGCGATTTCAGACACAGGTGGATTTTCTGACGCAGCATCGCAATATTGACTTTGTCGGAACGGCAAGTTTCGTCTATGACAAGGACGGTCCTTTCGGGGAATGGCACCGCCCGGCTTATCCTTCGAAGCGGGATTTCCTGTTCAATTCGCCGTTTATCCACGGGACGACCATGTTCCGCAGGGAGGTTTTTGACCGCTGCGGAGGGTATCGCCTTGTCGGAAAATGCCATAAATACGAGGATTACGAATTTTTTATGCGCGCGTACGCGAGCGGGTTTCAGGGGGCGAACATAGACAGGCTCCTGTACACTTTCTATTCCGAGGTGCACAAGAACCGTGTTCCCACGGCGATGCGGCTGGACGAATACCACGTTCGCAAGGAGGGTTTCGCGCGGCTGGGGCTGCTGCCAAAGGCGATGCCCTACGTATGGAAACCGCTCGTGCTGGCGCTGATTCCCAACGCGCTGCTTAACTGGCTCAAGGACTTCAAGAAGAACAATCTTATGCACAAGTATTCCGTCATGCTTAAACTCTATAAAGTCCTTGTCAACCGCAACAGCTATATTAAGTTAAAGTATGAACGCTTTGTCAATACCCATAAGAAGCTGCACAGGCAGTTCCCGGTCATCTCGTGGTGCTATCTGCTCAAGCTGAATCTGGAGAGCTTGTTTATGCACCGCAGCGAGCGTGATCAGGAGAACGCCAAGGGACTCAAGGGCAGAGAATCCGCCGCCGGCGGGTCCGCGCAGGAGCTCGCGCGCAAGCTTTCCGGGCATGAGATTGTCTCGTTCGATATCTTTGACACACTGATTTTCCGCCCGTTCGCGGTGCCGAGCGATATGTTCTACATGGTCGGAGAGGCGCTGGGGTATCCCGATTTCAAGACCATCCGGGTGGAGGCGGAAAAGAGTCTGAGGCGTCAGAAGGGCGCGGAATCGGTGACTTTACGGGAAATCTATGATTTCCTCGCCCAGCACACCGGGATTGACGCGGAGACAGGGATGAATACGGAGCTGCGGGTGGAGATGGATCTCTGCTCGGCGAACCCGTATCTCAAAGAGGTCTACAACCTGCTGCGCGCAAACGGGCAGCGTATCATCATCGTATCGGATATGTACCTGCCGGCGGACTTCCTCGCGAAAATGCTGCGCGCGAACGGCTTTGACGGGTTTGAGAAGATCTACATTTCGTGCGAGATTCACGCGGAGAAGCACGACGGGCGACTCTACGAGTATGTCAAGAAGGACCTGCGCACAACGGATATCATCCACGTCGGGGACAATTTTGTGTCCGATGTCAGCAACGCGCGAAAGCACGGCCTGAGCGCGATTGAGTACAAAAATGTCAACGAGGAGGGCAATATCTATCGTCCCAAGGATATGTCTCCCATCATCGGCTCGGCGTACAGCGGGATTGTGAACCGCCGCCTCTACCGCGCGGACCGCTCCTACAGCTCCGCGTATGAATACGGGTTTAAGTACGGCGGACTACTGGTGCTGGGGTTCTGCGGGTATATCCATAAAATCGCGCGGGAACGCGCGCCGCAGAAGATCCTGTTCTTTTCGCGTGACGGCTATATCGTAAGAGAAATTTACAGCAAGCTTTACCCGGAGGAAAAGACGGAGTATGTCTACTGGTCGCGCAGCGCCGCCGCCAAGCTCGGCGCGGACCTTTTCCGGGACAATTTCCTTAAAAAGTTTGTGACACAGAAGCGCAATCACGGGATGTCTCTTTACGATATCTTCAGCGCCATCGGCATCGCGGACTGGGATTTTCCGTTTAACTTAAACGATGAACTCACGACCAGAAACGCTGAGATTGTTGAAGACTATCTGCTCGAAAACTGGGACAGACTCATGGCGGAATATGACGGCATGGACCAAGCGGCGCGGCAGTATTTCGGGGAGATTCTCAAAGACTGCAAGAGCGTGCTGACGGTGGACTGCGGCTGGGCCGGCAGCGGCAATATCATTTTGGAGCAGATTGTCAACCGCAAATGGAATATGCACTGCGCCTTTACGGGGGTTCTGGCTGGGAGTAATTCTTTTAACCAGCACGATGCCGATTCCAGCGAAACGTTTATTTTAGACAAGAAAATGCGGGTCTTCTGTTTCTCCTCCACCGTGAACCGGGACAAATACAAGGCGCACAAGCCCGCTTTGAATTACAACATTTACTTTGAGATGCTCTTCAGCGCGCCCGAGCCGAGTTTTCGGGAATTTCGCCTTGACAGCGACGGGAAATACGCGTTTGTCTTTGACACTACTGTGGAAAACAAGGCGTATATTGAGGCGATTCAGAAGGGCGAGCGCGATTTCATCTATGAGTACATCTACACGTTCCGCAAGTACCCGTTCATGCGCAATATTTCGGGAAGCGACGCGTACACGCCCTTCATGGAGGCGCTGGAGCACAGCAAGAAATATATTGACAAAATGTTCGCCGAATGTGTTTTTGACGAGACCACAAGCGGCAGGAAAAACAGGATAAAGTGAGGTCATTATGGCGCCGGAATTGGATAAACAGCAAAAGATCGAGCAAAAGCAGCAAGCGAAACAGAAGCGGCGGGAGGAAGTTCAGAAGAGAAGGGAAGCCCGCAGCCAGCAGATGTTTCTGCTTCGGCTTTTGGTGTCGCGGGATTTCAAAACAAGATACAAGCGCTCGACTTTAGGTCTTTTATGGAGTTTGCTCGCGCCGCTTGCCAATATTGCCGCGCAGGCCGTTATTTTCTCGTTCTTCTTTAACCGTGGGGAACACTATATAAGCTACTTGGTAGTCGGAAACATTGTCTTTAATTTGTTCTCCGATATTACGACCAACGGGATGTTCGCCATATCCGCGAACGCCGGCATTCTCTCCTCGATCAAAGTCAATAAGTATTTGTTTTTGCTATCGAAATCCTACTCTTGTGTGATACACTTTCTCATCTCCGTCGCTATCATGTTCGGGGTCGTCGCAATAGACGGGGTGACGTTTCACTGGAACTTCCTGCTGCTTCTCTACCCCACCGTCTGTCTGTTTCTGTTTAGTGTCGGCGTTGCTTTGGTGCTGTGTGTGCTGTACATTTTCTTCAAGGACACGCAGTATATTTACGGGGTGTTTATGACGATTCTGCGTTATTTCTCGGCACTCTTCTATTATGTTGACGCCTTTCCGGAAGCCGTGCAGAATTACTTCTATCTGAATCCCGTTTACTGTTATATGTATTATTTCCGAAGCGTCATTCTGTACAACGAAATACCCCCCGCGTGGCTTCAGATCTGGGTTGCGGTGCTGCCGATTCTTGCCTTGGCCTTTGGTGTGCTGGTGTTCCGCGCGAACGAGAAGAAATTCATATTCTACTATTGACGGGAGAACGCTATGCAAGAACAGATCAAACAACCTATCATGATAGAAGAGGATATCCCGGAAGAAGAACTCTTGATTGACGTGAGACACGTTTCCGTGCGCTACAGGGTCGGGAATTTCAGCGATGTCGGGCTGAAAGATTACGTCATCAACAAGATAAAAGGGCGCGAAAAGACGATCGGCTATGAGGCGGTCAAGGACGTGAGTTTCAAACTGAAGCGCGGGGAGTTTCTGGGCATTATCGGGCGGAACGGCGCGGGGAAAACGACCCTCTTGAAGGCTGTGACCGGCGTGATTGATCTGCCTCATAACAAGAAGGAACCTGATAAGAATTACATTCGGACAAAGGGGCATATTTCCTCGCTGCTCGCCCTCGGGACAGGGTTTGTCGGCACCATGACCATCAAGGAGAATGTGTATCTGAGGGGCGCGCTGTTGGGCTATTCCAAAAAATTCCTTGACGAGAAATACCCCGAGATTCTGGAGTTTTCCGAACTTGGGGAGTTTGAAAACTTCCAGCTGCGCCAGCTTTCCTCCGGTATGCGTTCCCGTCTGGCGTTTTCCATCGCCAGTTTGATTGACTCAGAAATCCTGATATTGGACGAGGTTCTGGCGGTCGGCGACGGTTCGTTTTACGGAAAGAGCCTGTCGAAGATGATGGAGATTATCAAAGGCGGGGCAGGGACCATTTTTGTTTCGCATTCACTGCCCACGATTCGCAAGATGTCCACAAAAGTGCTTTGGCTGGAAAAAGGCGAGTGCCGCGGCTATGGGGATACGAAAGCGGTCTGCGACGAATACGAAGCGTTTTTGAAAAGTTTGAAGAAATAGGAGAACGGGAAATGTACGATTATCTGATTGTGGGAGCGGGGCTCTACGG
>CAYZMU010000003.1:0-8873 GCA_964479595.1 uncultured Ruminococcus sp.
GTGTTGAGCGAGTTGCCGATGATATAGTAGGACGCGAAACACATCATGTATTTCAGATACCCCCGCGCCGTTTCCGTCAGGTCCACTGTTTTAAGCACGAGCGGTGTCAGCGCCAGAATCACCAGCCCCGACGCGGCGCCGATAAGGATGGAAAAGCGCGTAAAACTCCCCGCCGCCTTTTTGGCGCGGTCTAGTTGCCCCGTGCCGAGCATTCCGCCGATGATGATGCCGACTCCCGCGCCGATGCCCCAGCACAGACTCGCGACCATGCTCCTTACAATGCTCGCGATGGCGTTGGCGGAAGTCGCGTCCGTGCCCAGATGCCCCATGATGACCGAATACATGGACACGCCGCCGCCCCAGCCCATGCGGTTGAACATGGAGGGCAGTGTGTAGTGCCAGTAGCGTTTTCTTAGCGGCGTCAGCCCGAAGCGCAGCATTTCGCGCACTCTCAGCGGGATACAGAGTTTTCGCGCCAGTACCACGCACACACAGACCGTCTCAAAAACCCGCGCCGCGACCGTCGCCCACGCCGCCCCCGCGATACCGGTCTTCGGGAACGGCCCGAGCCCGAAAATCAGGCAGGCGTTGAGCAGAATATTGAGAATTACGGCGCTTGAGCCGATGGCGGAGCTCATCGTTGCCCGCCCGCAGACTTTCATGACCCCGAAATAGGTCTGCGTAAAGCCCGTCAGCACGTAGGACAGCGACACACAGCGCAGATACCGCGCCCCTAACGCAATCAGCGCGCCGTCGCCCGTAAAGAGCCGCATGAGCGCGCGCGGAAACACCAGCGCCGCCAGCGAGAAAGCGAGCCCGGCAGCCAGCGAATAGCGCATGGCGACCGCCAGAATCCGCGTGACGGTTTCGTTGTCGCCCTTGCCCCGGTACTGCGCCGCCAGCACGTTCATGCCATTGGTAAAAGACTGAAAGAACAGGCTGTAGATAAAGACAATCTGCCCCGCCAAGGACGACGCGGAGAGCGAATTCTGGTCCAGAAACCCGAGCATGAACGTGTCGGACGCCGTCACCAGCGACGACATCAGGTTCTGAAACGCTATCGGCAGTACAATGGTAAATAATCTGCCGTAAAGTTCGCGGTCAACCCCCGATTTGCCTTTCATGGCGTGATCCTCGCCGCGATATCAGAATCGGGATAATACTTGGCGTAGAGTGTGAGCAGTTCTTTAACCATATACTTGGCGTTCTTGCCGCCCTCAACCACCCCGCAGAACGCGATTTCGGGGTTGTCCGCGGGCGCGTAGCCTATCACGAAGGAATCCGTGCCGCGCGGGCTCTGCGGCGTGCCCGTCTTGAGCGCGACAGGAAATCCGATTCGATTCAGGTCGTATTTCGCGGGCATGGCGGTCCGCGCCGCGCCGAGCATTCCCGTTTCAATATCCGGGAAAACGTAGTCGGCGTTCGGCGTAATCGTCTGGTCCACAATGCCCTCGTAGGTTTCGGTCTGCTCGGTCATGGCGTTGTTCCAGACCGACCCGATGAGGTGGGGACGGTACCGCACGCCGTTGTTGGCGATGGTGGAGGCGACAACCGCCATCTGAAGCGGTGTCACCGCGACTTCCGACTGCCCGATGGCGGCCTGCAGCAGTTCCCCGACATACCAGTCCATGCCGAGTTCCTCGAACGTCTCCGGGCAGGCGACATAGCCGCCGCTGTCGCCGGATTCCAGACCCAGCGGCGCGCCCAGACCGTAGAGCCGCTCGTACTCGACCAGCGTGTCAATCCCGAGGCGCTGCGCCAGCTCGTAGAAGAAGATGTTGCAGGAGACCGTCAGCGCGCGCGTGACGTTGGTGTAGCCGTGCGAGCCCGTGCAGTGCACGACGGTGTCAATGAAGCGGTAGCTGCGGTTGCAGTAGAAACTGGTGTCCGTGCCGATGGTCCCCGTGTTGAGCCCCGCGGTCGCCGTGATGGTCTTGAAAGTGGAGCCCGGGCGGTAGAGCCCGTCCGTCGCGCGGTTGACCAGCGGGGAATCCGCCGCCGCGGAAACGCCGGAATAATCCTCGAGCAGGTCCGTCAGGTTGTAAGTCGGCAGCGTCGCCATTCCGAGCACGCCGTTGGAACGCGTGTCCAGCGCGACCAGCGCCCCGCAGCGCACACCCGCGCAGGTGCGGTCGGTGGATCTTAAATGCGCGCAGTAGTCCTCCAGAAGCTTCTGCAGGTCGTTCTGAAAGCCGCTCTGCACCGTCAGCTGGATCGTGTGCCCGCCCACGGGCTCCTCCTTGACCGCGACGGAAGTGACCTCCCCGTCCGTGACAGTGATTTCCTTGGTCCCGTTGCGCCCGCGCAGCCGCGCCTCGCACGCCTCCTCCAGCCCGCTCTTTCCGACCATGTCCGAAAGCGCGTAATCGCCGCCGTTCTCTTGCAGCGCCTCATACTCCTCCGCGCTGTAAATCGGCCCCACATAGCCTATCTCATGGGGCAGCACGTCGCCGCGCTCAATCGTGCGGATGGCCTCCTCGACAATGTTGACGCCTTTGAGCGCGGTCCGCATTTCCTTGACGCGCATGACGACCTCAATGTCGATATCGTTGGCGAGATAGAACACATTGGACATGGAGAAATCCCGCAACAGCATCTCATAGCGTATCCCCGCGATGGTCCGCCGCTCCGCCTCGGTGTAGTCCTCCGAGATTTCGTAGTCGCTGACGAGCTTTTCAAAGCAGTCCTGCGCGGTGGCGTAGTCGTTGAGCCGCAGCAGCGTCCGCATCTGCTCAGCGTCGCCCTCCCTGTCTTTCTCAAATTCATACGGCGCCGTGCGGGTAATGGGGCTTGTGTCGTTCCACTCGTAGTTTTCCTTTTGCAGCAGGTTCGCGGTTTTCAGCAGCACCTCGTTGCCCCGCGCGTTGTCGGAAGGGAAATACGCCTTCTCGATGATAAGGTTGTAGCCTATCTTGTTGGAGACAATGGGCTCTCCCGCCGCGTCCACGATTTCCCCGCGCGTCGCGGGAATCACCTGCTCGTAGCGCGCGACATTCTGTACGGTTTTCTCCCCCTCGTCCGCGCGCACAATCTGCAGTGTGAGCAGCCGCCAGACCGCCAGCGCCGCCGCCGCCAGCACCAGCGCGACCAGAAAGCCCCCGCGCAGAAAGTCCGATAGGCGTCTTAAAAATTCTTTCACGGCACGGTGTCCTTTCCCGCGTCAGGCAGATCCTTGAGGATATCGGAGAGCGCCTCCGACGCCCCTCCCAGCACGCTGTCGAGCAGAATATCCGCCGCCTTGGCGCGAAAATCCTCCAGCGGCTCCAGCGGGATCGGCGTTTCGGCGCCTGTCGCCATGTTCTTGAGTTTTCCGCGCTTGGTGGAAAGTTCCTCAGACCCCAGCACCAGCAGGTACTTGGCTCCGATTTTGTTGCAGTATTTCATCTGCGCCTTGAACCCGCGCCCGACTAAATCCGTTTCCGCCCGCAGCGAGGAATCCCGCAGCGCGGTGCAGAGTTTCAGCGCGGCGATTTTCGCCGAATCGTCCATCGGCGCCAGATACACATCGCAGACGTCCGCTTTGGGGAAGACTGTTCCCTGCCGCTCCATGGTCAGAATCAGCCGTTCCAGCCCCATGCCGAACCCCAGCGCCGGGGTGGGCTGTCCGCCCATCTGCTCAATCAGCCCGTCATAGCGCCCGCCGCCGCAGACCGTCCCCTGCGCGCCGATATCGGTTGTGATAAACTCAAAGACCGTCTTGGTGTAATAATCAAGCCCGCGCACGATTTTGGGGTTCACGGTAAATCTGACATCCATCTCCGTGAGCGCCTTCTGAAGGGTAGCGAAATGCTCCGCGCAATCCTCGCAGAGATAATCGAGGATGACCGGCGCGTCCTTGGCAATCTCTGAGCAGACCGGGCTCTTGCAGTCGAGAATCCGCATGGGATTGCGCTCCAGCCGCTCCCCGCAGGTCTCGCAAAGATCCTCTTTCCTCGGCTCAAAATAGTTTCGCAGCGCCTCGCGGTAGGCCTCCCTGCATTCAGGGCAGCCGATGCTGTTGATAGAAAGCTCGATATTTTGTACATTTAGGTTTCTCAGAATCGTCCGCGCCAGCAGAATCACTTCCGCGTCCGCGTACGCCGATTTCGCCCCCGCGCACTCCACGCCGAACTGGTGAAATTCCCTTAATCGCCCCGCCTGCGGCCGCTCGTGGCGAAAGCAGGAGAGCAGATAGTAGACCTTCTGCGGCAGCGCCTCCGCGAGCAGCCCGTTCTGCAGCAGCGCGCGAATCGTCCCCGCCGTGCCTTCCGGGCGCAGGGTATAGGAAGTCTCCCGCGCCGTCACCGTATACATTTCCTTCTGCACGACATCCGTCGTCTCGCCCACAGAGCGCCGGAAAAGCTCCGTGCTCTCAAAAGTCGGGATCCGGATTTCGCAGAACCCGAAACTCTCCGCCGCCGCGCGCGCCACATTTTCAACGGTTCTCCACTTCGGAATTTCCCGCGGCACGACGTCCTCCGTGCCGTTGGGACGCCGCAGAAGCTGATTTGCCATACTTTTCCGCCTTTCACGAAAACAATGCCCTGTTCAAAATAAATTGCCCCTTCTCTCAGGAAAGAGGCAATCGTTCGTATGCTACATAATCGGGTTGCCGATTTCGCGCCAATCGAGATCCCCGCGCTCCAGCGCGAGAATCAGCGCCTCCGCTGTCGCGATGTTCGTCGCCACGGGAACGTTATGTACATCGCAGAGCCGCAGCAGACTGATATCATTGGGTTCGTTCGCCTTGGGGTTGATGGGGTCGCGGAAGAACAGCAGCACATCAATTTCCCCGCAGGAAATGCGCGAGCCGATTTCCTCGCCGCCGCCCTGCGCGCCGCTCAAAAAGCGCTGAATCGGCAGCCCGGTCGCCTCGGAAACCTGCTTTCCGGTCGTTCCGGTCGCGCACAGTTTGTGCCGCCCCAGAATCGCGCAGTATGCCGTGCAGAACTGGATCATCAATTCTTTCTTCGCGTCGTGCGCAATCAGCGCGATGGTCATTCCGCAGTCATCCTTTCTGTGTACCAAGCACATCCGTGCCCACAAAAAGCCCCTTTTCGTCCCATAAAATCAAATCAGAGAACATCCCGTGGCACCGCAGCTTGTTATTTATATGTTTGTCCGCGCGGATAAAGCTCTCTCAGCTGATCTTGACGGTCAGCGGCGCGTTCTCCCCGCGCAGTCTCTTGGAGATCGCGTCAAACGCCGCCAGACTCGGCGCCGTGGACGGGATGGGCTCGCCCTTTCCTGTCGCGATGACAAGCTGGTAGTCTTCCGGTATGACGCCGATGAGCTGCACGCCGATGGTGTCGATGATTTCGTCCAGATCGCGCACCAGCTCCGCGCCGATGGCACGCTTGCTGACTTTGTTGATAATCAGGCGCTGACGGCGGTTGCCGCGCGCGTAGAATTCGTCGGACATCATCTGCGCGTCACGCACACAGATGGGGTCGGGCGTCGTGACGACCAGAATCAGGTTCGCCTGCTCCACAATGTCGAAGACGTGGTTGTTGATGCCCGCGCCGGTGTCGATGATGATATAGTCGTAGTATTTGCGGACAGAGCTGCAGATGGAGATAATCTGTTCCACCGTCACCGAAAGAAACGGATTCTTCGGCGCGCAGAGCACGAACAGGTTGCTCGCCATGGGAACGCGCGTGACCGCGTCGAGCGCGGAAACTCTCCCCTTTAAGACATCGTCCAGGTCGTACTGAATCTGCCCGGACATCCCGAAGATAATATCAATGCAGCGCAGCCCGAAATCCAGCTCGATGATGAGCGTGCGGCTGCCCTGCTTGGCGAGGGTGTAGCCCAGCCCCGCGCAGATGGAAGACTTCCCCGTCCCGCCCTTTCCGGACGTGACAGCGATCATTCTCGTATTGGACATACAGAGGACTCCTTTCAAAACCCGCCGCGCCTCAGCTCGAAACCGGCGGAGATCTTCGCCAAAAGACAGTATCCCCCTCCCAAAGGCACAGGAATACCTCTTATATTATACCCCCAAATTCCGCCCTTGTCAAATCCCTTTTGGGCAAATCACAAAAGATTGTGCATTTTGCTGTATTTCAACGCCTGTTTCTGTGCATTTTGCCGAAGAACCGCCGCCGCGACGGCTTCCTTTGCGTTTGTCGGGAATGTCAAATTCCGGCTTTCCCGGGCGAAATTCTTGTGCAAATGGCGAAAATGTGACAAAAGCCGCCGGAAACGGAGAAAATGTGGTAAAATAGAAGGGAGAAAGACGCGGGAACGGAGGGGAAACCATGCGGCAGGAGGCAGAGAATTTTGACGTGGTCATCGCGGGCGCGGGCGCGGCGGGGCTCTACGCGGCGCTGCATCTGCCCGGACATCTGCGGGTGCTTATACTGAGCAAGCGCGAGGCGACGCTTTGCAATTCCGCCTTGGCGCAGGGCGGCATCGCCGGGGTCTGGAATTCGCCCGGGGACGATATTGAGCTGCACGCCAACGACACGCGCATCGCGGGCTCGTTTACGAACAACCCCAAGACGCTGCGGATTCTTGTCACGGAGGCGGCGTCGGACTTGGAGCAGCTGGTCGCCTACGGGGTGGAGTTTGACCGGGGCGCGGACGGGGATTTCGACCGCACGCTCGAGGGCGGGCACTGCAGGCGCAGAATCTTTCACTACCGCGATTCCACCGGCGCGGAAATTTTGCGCGCGCTGCTCGCTCAGACGCGGCTGCTGCCCAATGTGACGATCCGGGAGTTCACGGTCCTGAGCCGCGCCACAAGAACGGACACGGGCTTTACGCTGGAGCTGCTGCGTGATGGGAAGTTTTCGCTGGTCAACAGCCACTTCTTAATCCTCGCGACGGGCGGCATCGGGCGCGTCTACGAATACACGACCAACTCCGCGATTGCCACCGGCGACGGCATCCGCATCGCCTACGAACTGGGCGCGCGGATTAAGAACCTGAGTCTGATTCAGTTTCACCCCACCGCCTTCAACAACCGCCACACGCGCGAGTGTTTCCTGATTTCCGAGGCGGTGCGCGGGGAGGGCGCCTATCTGCTCAATCACGACGGGGAGCGTTTCATGAGCCGCTACGACGACCGGCTGGAACTGGCGCCGAGAGATGTCGTTTCCCACGCCATCATGCTCGAGAGCAAGCGCACGGGTTCGGACGATTTCCGCCTCGACATCACGCACGAGGACCCGGCGAAGGTCAGAGAGCGCTTCCCCAAAATCTACGCCAAACTCCTCGAGCAGGGCTACGATATGACGAAACAGCCCGTTCCCGTCTACCCCTGCCAGCACTACCTCATGGGCGGGATTGACGTCAACGCCAACGCCCAGACGCGCGTTCACCGCCTCTACGCCTGCGGCGAGTGCGCCCACACCGGCGTGCACGGCAACAACCGCCTCGCGAGCAACAGCCTGCTGGAGGCGCTGGTTTTCTCCCGCAGGGCCGCTGGCGAGATCGCCGCGATTGCCGATGACATCTCCGACCGTTTCGAGACGGGATATCTGCCCGAAATCACCGCGGACGAGCCGCTGCCGCGCGGAATCCGAACGGAGCTGCGCAGGATTCTGCAGGAAAACTATTTTGTCATTCCCAACACCGAGAATATGGAGGCGGCGTACCGGCGCGTGACGGAGCTAATCCAGCTTATCGCGTGCAAGGAGTGGCGCCCCGACCTTGACTATTTTGAGGCGAAGTCGCAGGCGACCTGCGCCTATCTGATTCTGGAGGAACAGCTTTGATGGAACTGCTTGAGGCTTATGTGGACGATGTCATTCTGCGCGCGCTGCGGGAGGACATCACGGGGACGGACGTCACGACCGATTTTCTCTTTGACGAGGAGCGCGAGGGCGCGGCGTATCTCATGGCGAAGGAGGACGGGGTCGTCTGCGGGCTGGAAATCGCGGCGCGGGTTTTCGCGCTGACGGGAGACGGGGTTGTTTTCGACGCGGCGTGCCGAGACGGTTCAGGCGTGCGCGCCGGCGAGATTCTCGCGCGTCTGCGCGGGCCCTCCCGGGTGCTGCTCAAAGGCGAACGCACCGCGCTGAATCTTCTGCAGCATTTAAGCGGCATCGCGACGGAAACGCGCCGCTGTGTGGAAATCTGCGCGGGGACACGCGCGGTCATCACCGATACCCGAAAGACACTGCCCGGGCTGCGCGCCATGCAGAAATACGCCGTGCGCTGCGGCGGCGGGAAAAACCACCGCTTCGGGCTCTCCGACGGCGCCATGCTCAAGGACAACCACATCGACGCCTGCGGCGGAATCGCGCCCGCGATGGAACGGCTGCGCGAGCGGGTGGGCCATATGGTGAAAATCGAGGTGGAGGCGCGGACTCTGGACGAGGTCCGCGAGGCGATGGACGCGCGCGCGGACATCATCATGCTCGACAATATGGATTTGGAAACCATGCGCGAGGCGGTGCGGATTGCGGGGGGCAGTGTGCCGCTGGAGGCGTCGGGGGGCATTACGAGGCAGACGCTGCGTGCCGTCGCCGAAACGGGTGTGGACATCATTTCCGTCGGCGCGCTGACCCACAGTGTGAGGGCGTTTGATATTTCCATGAAATGGCAAAATGTTTGAAAAAACCCGTCCGGGGCTGCCGGGCGGGCGTTTTTATAGGTCTTCGGTGATGAGCGCGCAGAGGCGTTCCGCGACCGTTTTCTCGTCGAATTCCTCCCGGACGCGTTTTCGCGCCGCTTTTGAGAACTTCTCCCTTAGTTCGTCGTCCTCCGCGAGCGTGACAATGGCGTCCGCGAGCGCGTCCGCGTCCGAGGGCGGTACCGTCAGCCCCGTGCGTCCGTTCAGGCTCACCAAGGGCACGCCGGTCGGCAGGGAGGTATTGATAACGGGTTTGCCGCGTGCCGTCGCCGAAACGGGTGTGGACATCATTTCCGTCGGCGCGCTGACCCAC
>CAYZMU010000003.1:8973-44822 GCA_964479595.1 uncultured Ruminococcus sp.
GCGTGCCGTCGCCGAAACGGGTGTGGACATCATTTCCGTCGGCGCGCTGACCCACAGTGTGAGGGCGTTTGATATTTCCATGAAATGGCAAAATGTTTGAAAAAACCCGTCCGGGGCTGCCGGGCGGGCGTTTTTATAGGTCTTCGGTGATGAGCGCGCAGAGGCGTTCCGCGACCGTTTTCTCGTCGAATTCCTCCCGGACGCGTTTTCGCGCCGCTTTTGAGAACTTCTCCCTTAGTTCGTCGTCCTCCGCGAGCGTGACAATGGCGTCCGCGAGCGCGTCCGCGTCCGAGGGCGGTACCGTCAGCCCCGTGCGTCCGTTCAGGCTCACCAAGGGCACGCCGGTCGGCAGGGAGGTATTGATAACGGGTTTGCCGCACGCCATCGCCTCCAGCTGCACCAGCCCGAACGCCTCGCTCTTGGCGACGGACGGCAGCACGAGAAAATCGCAGTCGGCAAAGCACGCTTTCAGGCTGTTTTCGGGGAGTCTGCCGAGGAAATGCACAGAGTCTGTCAGCCGCTGCTCCTTCGCCTGCGCCCTGAGTTTGCCCTCCAGCGCCCCGCTGCCCGCGAAGAAGAGCTCCATCGGGCGTTTGCAAAGAATCTGTGCCTTCGCGAACGCCTCGAGCAGCACATCCGCGCCCTTATAGTAGACCAGCCGCCCCGCGAAAAGAATCTTCACCGCGCCTTTGCGCGTCAGCCGCTTTTCCAGAAACCCCCGCGCGTCTGTCTGCGTGTACTCCGCCGCGTCAATGCCGTAGGGCACGACCGCGCATTTATCCCGGAAACGGCGCAGCATCGGGGAATGCTCGATATGCGCGGGTGTCGCCGCCAGAATGAGGTCCGCTCTGCGCAGCGTGTGGAGCTGAAACGGCTCGTAGAGTTTCAGCAGAAACTTCTGCCGCACAATGTCGCTGTGCCAGTGCAGAACCACCTTGCCGCGAAACCCCGAAAGCATCAGCGCGAGGCTTGCGTAGGGAAACGGCATATGAATCTCGATACAGTCGGCCTGCCTGGCGTATTTTCGGAAGTAGCGCAGATACGACAGCGAGACCGGGCAGGAGAAAAGGGTGCAGAGGATTCCGCAGCGGCGCACGGCGATTCCGTGTACGCGCGTTTTTTCGGTTCTTTTCCCGAAACGGTCGTGGCAGGCAAGCACCAGCACTTTCGCGCCGTGTGCTTTGAGCGCCTGCGCGGTCTGCCGCATAGACGTCTCCACGCCGCCGATATGCGGCTCATACGCCTTCCCCGTGATGAGTATACGGGGTCTGGAATGTTCGTTTTTCATTCAAACAAAATCCGCCTTGAGCATTTTTGTGTAGAGCGCGTAAAGTTTTTGCGCGGAACGGTCCCACGAGAAACTCAGCGCGCGGGCCCGCCCCATTACGGAGAGCCTTTTGCGCAGCGCGCTGTCGGTCAGAATCCGCTCCATGCCCAGCGCGATGGCCTCGGGTTTATACGGATTCACGCGCACGGCGGCGTTGCCGCAGACTTCTTTGAGCGCGCCCGTCCGCGAGACCAGCACCGGTGTGCCGCAAGCCATCGCCTCCAGCGGCGGCAGCCCGAAACCCTCATAGAGCGAGGGGAAGAGAAACGCCACAGCCCCCGAATAGAGCGCGGGCAGATCCTGAGCCGGGACAAAAGAGGGGAACAGCACATCGTCTGTCAAGTGATAGTTTCGGACCGTTTCGAAGATGCTGTCCGTCTGCCAGCCCTTGGAGCCGGCGAGGACGAGTTTGGGGACATCATGGAGGCGGTCTCTGAGCAGCGCGTAGGCTTTGAGCAGGCGCGTGAGGTTCTTGCGCGGCTCGAGCGTCCCCAGATAGAGGAAATATTCCCCCTCAATCCCCAGCCGGTTTTGCGCGCCGCGCAGCGCCGCCTCATCTGTGACAGGATGAAAGCGCCGTGTGTCCGCCGCGCAGGGAATGACCGTGATTTTGCCCGCGCAGGACGGGTAGTATTTCAGGATTTCGCTTTCGGAGAACGCGCTGTCGGTCACAATCGCGTCCGCTCTGCGCATGGATTTCTCAAGGCAGAGTCTGAGCATATCCCGCGTGCGGCGGTTCATGGTCTCCGGGTAGGCGCGCACGACCATGTCATGCACCGTCACGACCGTTTTGCCGCTGACGCCCGGCGGGACGATATAGTTAAAGAAATGTGTAATATCCGCCCAGTCGCCGAAGAAGGCCTTGTACGGTATCGGAATGAAGGCGGTCGCGGCGCGGTAGACAAGCGGGGAAAAGCGCGCGGGTCTGGGGGTAATGACGCCGTGCAGAAAGGGCTCCAAGCGGTTGAGTTTCACCTGCCCCGTGCGCAGGGAGAAGTACTCAAAGCGATAGCGGTTTTCCGGGTGCAGTCTTGCGAGCGCCTCCGTGAGCGCCGCCTCGCAGTTTCCCACGCCGGTGATGACATCTCCCACCAGCGGCGCCGCCTCAAACGCGATTCTCACCGCCCGGCCTCAAGCCGCGCCAGAGCCAGGTCGTTTCGCGCCATCCGCGTGACGAGTTCCTCAAAGCTTATCTCGCGCTTCCAGCCGAGTTTTTCCTCCGCCTTGCGCGGGTTTCCGAGCAGCAGTTCCACTTCCGCCGGACGGTAGAATTTCTCGTTGACCGCGACAACCGTTTTGCCGGTTTTGGCATCCTTTCCGACACAATCGAGCCCCTCGCCCTCCCAGCGCAGTTCGATTCCGCAGGCTCTGAAGGCGCATTCGCAGAACTCCCTGACTGTGCGGGTCTGCCCCGTCGCGACCACATAGTCGTCGGGCTGCTCCTGCTGCAGCATGAGCCACATCGCGCGGACGTAGTCCTGAGAATGCCCCCAGTCGCGCTTGGCGTCGAGATTGCCAAGTTCCACGCGGTCCTGCAGCCCCAAGGAGATTCTCGCGGCGGCGGAGGTGATTTTGCGCGTGACAAATTCCAGCCCCCTGCGCTCGGATTCGTGGTTGAAAAGAATCCCCGAGCAGGCGAAAAGGTTAAAACTTTCGCGATAGTTTTTCGTAATCCAGTGCCCGTAGAGCTTCGCGACGCCGTAGGGGCTGCGCGGGTAAAAGGGCGTATTTTCGTCCTGCGGGACAGCCTGCACGAGCCCGAACATCTCCGAGGTGGACGCCTGATAGAACCGCGCGTTCGGATTCACGGCGCGAATCGCCTCGAGCATATTCGTCACCCCGAGCGCGTCAATCTGTGCCGTCAGCAGCGGCTGCTCCCACGAAGTCGCGACAAAACTCTGCGCCGCGAGATTGTAGACCTCGTCCGCGCCCGACTCGCGCATGGCGGAAATCAGCGAAACCAAATCCGTCATGTCCGCGTAGATAAAACGCACCTTGTCCTTTAAATGCGCGGCGTTGCCGTAGTCCAGCACGCTCTTGCGGCGCATGATGCCGTAGACCTCGTAGCCTTTCTCAAGCAGCAGTTCCGCGAGATACGAGCCGTCCTGCCCGGTGATTCCGGTAATAAGCGCGTGTTTCATGGTAAGTCTCCTTCTGTTAGTTCAAAATGTTTCAAAAACGCCGCGATCCAATCCGCGAAGAACCCCTCAGACGACGTTTTATCCGATACAAACCCGTTTTTCTCAAGGCACGCCGCCTTGACAGCGGGCTGCGCGTCCGCCGGACAGCCGCAGTAATCCGCTTCTTTTAACATAGCGATATCGTTGTCGAAATCCCCCGTCGCCCCGAAACGCGTGCCCTTTGGCATCATCCCGCGCAGGATTCTCAGCGCGCTGCCCTTGGTGGTGTCCTTTGGCAGCAGCTCCAGAAAGAGGTGGTAGGAGCGCGTAAAGCTCAGCTTCCCGCCGAAATCGCGCGATTCCACGTACCGGGAGATTTTCGCTATCTCCTCCGCCTCGCCCGCGAAGAGCGCTTTCAGGCAGCGCTCGGGCTCGATATCGCGCAAATCTTTAAGCACCACCTCAAGGTTCGTGATTCTCAGGTGCTCGCGCTCCACGGGGCTGTCCTGAATGACGTAGACGCCGTTTTCGTCGAGAATCTCCGCGCCGAGATTCGGGAAGGCGCCCATGAGCTCCTCTAGGATTTCGCGTGTCCCTTTTGGCAGGCAGCTTTTGTGCGCGATTTGCCCTTTCACAGTATCGTAGAGCATGGAGCCGTTATAAAGTACCGCCGGAAAATCGGGTTTCAGCATTTCCACATAGCGCCCGGTCGCCTCCAGCCCTCTGCCGGTCGCGAGACTCACAACCCCGCCCCCCGCGCGAAAACGCGCTATCGCGGCGGCGTCGCGCTCGCTGAGGGTCTTGTCCTCGGTCAGCAGCGTGCCGTCTAAATCCGTAATCAGCGCCAGACCTTTGTAATTTTGCCGTTCCAACAGCCCCGCCTCCTCAGAAGAGCCCCGTGATTTTCCCGTCCGCGTCCACGTCAATGTTCTCCGCGGCGGGAACTTTCGGCAGCCCCGGCATGGTCATGATATCGCCCGTCAGCGCGACCAAGAATCCCGCGCCGGCGCTGACTTTCACATTTCTGACAGTAACGCGGAAACCTTCCGGCGCCCCCAATTGTGTCGGGTCGTCCGTGAAGCTGTACTGCGTTTTCGCCACGCAGACGGGCAGCTCCCCAAACCCCAGATCGCTGAGCGTTTCCATCTGTTCAAACGCCTGCTTGGTAAAGACTGTCCCCTCGCCGCGGTAGACGCGCGTCACAATCGCGTTGATTTTCTCGTCAACCGGCATATTCAAATCATACGCGAAACGCGTTTTGCTGTCGGAAGCCTCGCAGACTTTGCAGACTTCTTTCGCGAGCTCCAGCCCGCCCTGAGAGCCCTTCTCCCAGACCTCCGAGCAGACGGCTTTCACGCCCAGTTTTTCGCAGCTTTCCCGCACAAGGGCGATTTCTGAATCCGTATCGCCCGGGAAGCGGTTGACCGCGACGACCGCGCCGAGGCCGTAGACTTCCCGGATATTGCGGATATGGCGTTCCAGATTGGGCAGCCCGCGTTTCAGCGCGTCAAGGTCCTCCCGGTTCAGCTCGGTTTTGGAGAGCCCGCCGTGCATTTTGAGCGCCCGCACCGTCGCGACAATCACGACCGCGGAAGGCGAGAGCCCGGTTTGGCGGCATTTGATATCCAGAAACTTCTCCGCGCCCAGGTCCGCGCCGAAACCCGCCTCCGTGACGGCATAATCGCCGTACGCCATCGCGAGCCGCGTCGCGAGAACGGAATTGCAGCCGTGCGCGATATTCGCGAAAGGCCCGCCGTGTACGAACGCGGGTGTGCCCTCGAGCGTCTGAACCAGATTGGGTTTGAGCGCGTCTCTGAGCAGCGCCGTCATCGCGCCCTGCGCGCGCAGGTCCCCCGCCGTGACCGGCTTGCCGTCATAGGTGTAGGCGACAATGATGCGGGCAAGCCGCGCTTTCAGGTCCGCGAGGGAATCGGCGAGGCAGAAAACCGCCATCACTTCCGACGCCACCGTGATATCATAGCCGTCCTCGCGCGGCACGCCGTTTTTGCGCCCGCCCAGCCCGTCCGTGATAAAGCGCAGCTGGCGGTCGTTCATGTCCACGCAGCGCCGCCAGACAATCCTCCTCGGGTCAATGCCAAGCGCGTTTCCCTGATAGATATGGTTGTCGAGCATGGCGGCGAGGAGATTGTTCGCCGCGCCGATGGCGTGAAAATCCCCCGTGAAGTGCAGATTGATATCCTCCATGGGCACGACCTGCGCGTATCCGCCGCCCGCGGCGCCGCCCTTGATACCGAAGACAGGCCCCAGAGAGGGTTCCCTGAGCGCGGCGCAGGTTTTCTTTCCGAGCGCGCGCAGCGCGTCCGCGAGCCCGATGGTCGTCGTGGTCTTGCCCTCGCCCGCGGGCGTGGGGTTGATGGCGGTGACGAGAATCAGTTTCGCGTCCGGGTTTTCGGGAGCGTTTTGGGGCGATACCTTTGCCTTGTAGCGCCCGTAGCGTTCCAGCGCGGATTCGGGGATACCCGCCCCGCCCGCTATTTGTTCAATCGGTCTGAGATTTGCCGCCTGCGCGATTTCCAGGTCTGTCCGCATGGCGCCGCCCTCCTCTTCTCCTGCAAGATATTCCGCTCTAAGCATACCACAAACGCGCCGTTTTGTCAAGCGCGGGAAATTTTAAGGGCGCCGGGGCTTGACAAGGGATTCTTCTCTATGTTATAATAGTAGGGAAGAAGGGGGCTTTCCCCTTTCATGAAGTTTTGCGGGCAACGGCGCTCCACTCTTGCGGCCTTTTCGCGGCCTTTGAGGGAGCGCCTGCTTATAACCGAAAGGAGGCTTTCCCCATGGATGAGGCAAGACCCGAGAGCGCGCAGTTTACGGAGGCTGTGGGCAGCGCGGAGGAAATCAACGAGCTGCTGCGGCGCTACGGCGTCAAGTTCGGCATCTACAAACACGGCGTCTTCAAGGAGCATTTCTTTCCCTTCGACCCCATTCCGCGCGTCATTTCCGCGGAGGATTTTTCCGGGATTGAGCGCGGGCTTATCCAGCGTGTGGACGCGCTCAACGCGTTCCTCTATGACATCTATCACGACAAATACATCGTCCGCGACGGCGTCATCCCTGAGGATTTCATCTGCCTCTCAAAGGGCTATCTGGCGCAGTGCGAGGGCATCACCCCGCCCAACAAGATCTACAGCCACATCTCCGGCATTGACCTTGTGCAGGGAAAGGACGGAAACTGGTACATTCTCGAGGACAACCTCCGCATTCCCTCCGGCGCGTCCTATCCGCTCATCGCCAGGGAACTGACCCGTGTCGCGGCGCCGGACGCCTTTCTGCGCCACCACATCGTGGACAACCGCAACTACGCGGAACTGCTGCGCGACACGATGGAATACGCCAATTGCGGCGGGATTCGCGCGATTCTGACGCCGGGGCGCAACAACGCCGCGTATTTTGAGCATTCCTATTTAGCGGAACTTACGGATTCCGTGCTGGTGCAGAGCGACGAACTCTTTGTGGAGAAGGGCCGTCTGTATAACAGAACCTACAACGGCGGCAAGGCGCAGATCGGTGTGCTCTATCGCCGCATTTCCGACGAATATCTCGACCCGCTCAACTTCTACCGCGATTCCGTCATCGGAGTTCCCAATCTGCTCGAGGCTTACCGCGAGGGGAATGTAGGACTCATCAACGCCCCCGGCAACGGCGTCGCGGACGACAAGGGCATCTACTACTTCGTTCCGCAGATGATCAAATACTATCTCGATCAGGAGCCCATTCTGCAGAACGCGCCGACGTACCTGCCCTTCTACGAAAAGGACCGCTCCTATGTGCTCGAGAACATGGAAAAGCTCGTCATCAAGGACGTTTCCGAGGCGGGCGGCTACGGCGTGGTCTTCGGCAGCAAGCTTTCCAAGGAAGAGCTTGAGACGTTCCGCGAAACGGTCAAGGCGGAGCCCAGACGCTTTATCGCGCAGGAGGTCATCGATTTTGTGGACCTGCCGATTCTCGAAAAGGGCGAAACCGTGCTGAGAAAGGCGGATCTGCGCGCCTTCGTGCTTTCGGGGCGGGAAACGAAAGTCTGGCCGTCGGGGCTGACGCGTTTCTCCCGCGACCCTGACTCGTTTGTTGTCAATTCTTCACAAGGAGGAGGTTTCAAGGACACATGGGTACAGTCTCCATCTCACTAGAGCACAGCAAGCGCCTCTACTGGCTCGGACGCTACGCGGAGCGCGTCATGACCACACAGCACGCGCTGCTCACGCTTTATGACCGCCTGCTCGATTCCGACACGGGCTACGACGATTATCTGCGCTGCTTCGGCATCCAGAACACTTTCCCCGACAAAGCGGCGTTCTTCCGCGGAATGCTCTACGACAAGGAAAACCCCAATTCCGTTGCCTACAGTCTGGAGCGCGCCTACGACAACGGCATTGTGCTGCGCGAGGACATCTCCACGGAGGCGCTCAGTTTCCTGCAGATTGCCAAGGACATCATTGCCAAGGCGGCGGACGCTCAGACCCAGAACCCGCGCCTGCTGCTGCTGCCGCTCAACGACGCGCTCTACGCCTTCTGGGGCTGCACGGCGGACAAAGTCTGCAACGCGGAGACCTACAACCTGATTCAGTGCGGCAAATCCGTGGAGCGCCTCGACCTCTACCTGCGCCTCAACTACCCCTACGGCGAGGTGGAGCAGGAATTTGACCGCCTGTGCCGGATTCTGCGCCATATGCCCAAGAACACCCCGTACCGCTACAACACGCAGTATCTCTCCGAACTGGTCGTGATTCTCGGGACGAGCAAGGAATACGAAATCAGACGCTCCGCCGCCATCCAAAATCTCTCCCATCTGTTTGACGAGGTGCCCGAATGAAACAAGTGGATTTTCTTTACACAACGAAGCTGACTTTTGACGATTACGTCAGGAATCACAGTTTCGCGCTGCGCGCGCAGCCGATTGTCTCGCCCGCGCAGAAGATTCTTGCCAGCACGCTCCATATCACGCCGTTTGTTGACGTCTGGCAGACGACAGACGCCTTCGGCAACAGCGTCACCTGCGGGTATCTCGAGGGGCAGCACCGCTTTCTGGATTTTGAGCTCAAGGGCGGCGCCCAGCTTGACCTCACGCAGGCGAAAACGGATTACATGGCGTGCTATCTCTATCCTTCGGAGTTTACCAAGCCCGGCGGCGGCATCGCGGAGTTTTACGAAAACAAGATAAAGAGCTGCCCTGAAAAGGACGCTCCCGCGCGCGCGGCGTTTATCTCTCAGGCGCTTTCGGAGGTCATGACCTATGAGCCGGGCGCGACGAACTCCGCCACGACCGCCGCGCAGGCGTTTGAACTCAAAAAGGGCGTCTGTCAGGATTACGCGCATATCATGCTGTCGCTGCTGCGCCTGGACGGCATCGCGGCGCGCTATATGGCGGGGCTGGCGTTCAGCTCCGGGGAGACGCACGCGTGGGTGGAATTCTGGGACGGCGAGCGCTGGCAGGGCTATGACCCCGCGAACAACCACCCGCTGACGGAGGAATATCTGGTCCTCTCGCAGGGGCGGGATTTCGGCGACTGCTCGATTGACCGAGGCGTCATGTACGGCGACTACACACGCCAGATGCAGCTGGTGCGTTCCACGCTGAAGGTCCGGGAGGTTTTCTGACAGCGCTCCATCCCCCCGCAACGTATTTATATAGTGTCACTTTGGGTCCGGCCGCTCCTTTGAAGTGCGAAACGCGTGCTTTCAGAGGGGCGGCTTGTGCATATTCACCAAAAATAGCGCCGGATTTTGGATAAATTTCTCTGTAACCGGAACGCGGGAGGCACTTGCAATCGGGGGCGGATTGTGGTATAATAAAAAGGCTGATGCACAAGATATACTGTGAAGCGCGAGGTTGCGGATGAAACAGGCCGGGAATTCGCGTGGAGTATGTCCGCTGGACGGGCGATGAGATTCCTGTGCTGTGCGCGAACACGGCGAAACCGCGCGGAGGGGCGTTTGGAGCCCATGACCGCGAAGGTCGCCGGGCTTTGCCGCGCTGCCCGCTCTCCCGGCGCATTTGATGCGCGCGGGGGCGTTTTTATCACCGGGCAATATGAGACACACGGCAGAGTTGTTAGCTTTCGCGGGCTCTGGGATTCATGATTAGTCCCCGCAGAAAAGAATTAGGAGGTTAGTCAAGTGGCAGGCAGCGAAAGATTGAGAATCCGTATCAAGGGTTACGAGCACGCGGTCGTGGACGCGGCGGCGGCGAAGATTGTGGAAACGGCGAAGCGCGGCGGCGCGCAGAAAGTTTCCGGGCCGATTCCGCTTCCGACGGAAAAGGAAGTCATCACGATTCTGCGCGCGGTCCACAAATACAAGGACAGCCGCGAGCAGTTTGAGATGCGCACGCACAAGCGTCTGATTGACGTTCTGCGCCCGACCAAGGCGACGATGGACGCGCTCACGAAGCTTGAGATTCCCGCGGGCGTCGATATCAGCATGGAAATGAAGTAACTTTGTCGGGTTTTCACCGGCGGGCTCTATTATTATAAGGGCTGCGCGGGTCATGTTGGGGCAGTGCCTCAACCAATAACCAAATGGGAGGAACGCATGATGAAAAAGGCCATACTCGGCAGGAAAGTCGGCATGACGCAGGTCTTTGACGAGGCGGGGAAGGTTGTTCCCGTCACGGTTGTGGAGGCCGGGCCGTGCTTTGTGGTTCAGAAAAAGACGGTGGAAAACGACGGTTACAGCGCGCTGCAGCTGGGGTTCGGCGCGCAGCGGCCCAAGAACGTCACCAAGCCCATGCAGGGGCATTACGCGAAAGCGAACACCGGCGCGCTGCGCACACTGCGCGAGGTGAAGCTGGACGACTGCGAATCTTATAATGTCGGCGACACGATTCCGACGGACATTTTCGCCGCGGGCGATATCGTGGATGTGCGCGGCACGAGCAAGGGCAAGGGCTATCAGGGCCCGATTAAGCGCTACGGCCAGCACCGCCTCAAGGAGACGCACGGCACGGGTCCTGTGCACCGTCAGGCGGGTTCCATGGGCGCCTGCTCGTCCCCGTCGCGTATCTACAAAGGCAAGGGCCTCGCGGGGCATATGGGCGCGCAGACGGTCACGGTACAGAATCTGCGTGTTGTAACGGTTGACGCGGAAAATCATCTCATCGCGATTCGCGGCGCGATTCCCGGGCCCAAAGGCGGGATTGTGACCATCGCGAGCAGCGTCAAGCAGGGTTAAGGGAAGGAGGAAATCGAAATGGCTGAAGTCATCGCGGTACACGGCATGGACGGCACACAGGTTTCCGAAACCGAGCTGAGCGACGCGGTTTTTGGCGTCACACCGAACGAGTCGGTCATGCACCTTTGTGTCGTGAATTATCTGGCGAACCAGCGTCAGGGCACGCAGTCCACGCTCACGCGCACGGAAGTTTCCGGCGGCGGCAGAAAGCCCTACCGCCAGAAAGGCACGGGGCACGCCAGACAGGGCTCTACCCGCGCGCCGCAGTGGGTGCACGGCGGTGTGGCGATGGGCCCCAAGCCCAGAAGCTACCGTTTCACGGTCAACAAGAAAGTCCGCAGACTCGGGATGCTCTCGGCGTTTTCCCAGAAAGCGCTGGACAAGAGCATTGTCGTGGTGGACAACTTAACGGTGGAAGGCTATAAGACCAAGACCATCGCGGACATGCTCAAGGCTCTGGGGTGCGGCGGCAAGGTTCTGCTCGTGACTTCCGAGGCGGACAAGCACGTCTACAAGAGCGCGAACAACATTCCCGGCGTCAAGACGGCGGCGGTGAACACGCTCAATGTTTATGATATTCTCAACTGCGACAGCTTTGTGCTGAGCAAGGCGGCTCTGGGCAGAATCGAGGAGGTGTACGGCAAATGAAAGCACCGCAGGAAATCATTCTGGCGCCTGTCATTACCGAGCAGAGCACGGACGGGCTGCCCTACGGCAAATACACCTTCAAGGTAGCCAAGGACGCGAACAAGCTGGAAATCGCGGACGCGGCGGAGAAGCTTTTCAACGTTCAGGTCACGAAAGTGACGACGATGAACGTGCGCGGGCGCAACAAGCGCGTGGGGCGTTTCACGGGGAAGACCTCCTCGTGGAAGAAGGCGGTTGTCACCATCAATCAGGACCCTGAACCCGACGCCAGAGGCAAGAAGCGCCGCGGCAGCATTGAATTCTTCGACGGGATGTTCTGAGAAATCCGCGAGTCCGAAAAAGGGCCTCGCTTAAAACGCAGAAGGAGAAAAAAGAATGGCAATCAAAAGCTACAAGCCGACGACACCCGGGCACCGCGGAATGACCGTCACGGACTACTCCGTTCTTTCCAAGGAAGGCCCGGAGAAGTCGCTGTGCGTGACGCTCAAGAAACGCTCGGGCAGAAACAGCAGCGGCAGAATCACGGTGCGCCACCGCGGCGGCGGCACGCGCCCCAAATACAGAATCATCGATTTCAAGCGCGACAAGGACGGCATGGACGCGACGGTGGAGAGACTGGAGTACGACCCCAACCGTTCCGCGTTCATCGCGCTGGTGCGTTATGAGGACGGCGAGAAGCGCTACATTCTCGCGCCGCACGGGCTTAGCGCGGGCGACACCGTGCGCAGCGGCGCGGACTGCGACATCAAGCCGGGAAACGCGCTGCCGATTTCGAATATTCCGGTGGGCACCTTCATCCACAACATCGAGCTCTACCCCGGACGCGGCGGGCAGCTGGTGCGGTCCGCGGGGAACATGGCGCAGCTTATGAGCAAGGAAGGCGCGTACGCGCTGGTGCGCCTGCCCAGCGGGGAAATGAGGAAAGTTCCGGTCATCGGCAAGGCGACGATCGGACAGGTTTCCAACATCGATCACGAAAACGTCCATCTGGGCAAGGCGGGCAGAAAGCGCCACATGGGCATCCGCCCGACGGTGCGCGGCTCGGTCATGAACCCCAACGACCACCCGCACGGCGGCGGCGAGGGCAAGGCGCCTGTAGGACGCTCCGGGCCGGTGACGCCGTGGGGCAAGCCCGCGCTGGGCTACAAGACCCGCAAGCATCACAAGCCGTCTGACAAGCTCATTGTGAAGCGCCGCAACGGCAAGTAAGAAAGGAGGCCGGCCAAGATGAGCAGAAGTGTAAAGAAAGGCCCTTACGTTCAGGAAGCGCTGTACAAGCGTGTGGAGAAAATGAACGAGACCGGTGAGAAGCAGGTTCTCAAGACATGGAGCCGCGCCTCCACCATCTTCCCGGAGTTTGTCGGCCACACCTTCGCGGTGCATGACGGACGCCGCCACATTCCGGTTTTTGTCACGGAGGAAATGATCGGGCACAAGCTCGGCGAATTTGCCCCGACACGGACTTTCCGCGGCCACGCCGGTTCCAAGACTTCCAACACCGGCAAGAAGTAACCGAAAGGAGCAGAGAAAATGTCAAACGAAGCCAAGCTCGACGAGCCGCGGGCAAAAGCGGTTTTGCGCGGGGAGAGAATCGCGCCGCGCAAGGTGCAGATTGTGCTGGACCTTATCCGCAATCAGCCGCTGGACATGGCGCTCGCCGCGCTCGATCTGACCCCGAAGGCGGGCTGCGCGCCTGTCCGGAAGCTGCTGCTTTCCGCGGCCGCGAACGCCGAGAACAACCACTACTTAAACCGTGACGCGCTCTATGTCGCGGAGTGCTATGTAGGGCCCGGGCCCATCCTCAAGCGGATTCGCCCGCGCGCGCAGGGCAGAGCGTTTCACGTTTACAAGCGTACTTCCAACATCACCATCATCCTCAAGGAAAGGGAGGGCTGAATTCTATGGGACAGAAAGTAAATCCGCACGGCATGCGCGTGGGCATCATCAAGGACTGGGATTCGCGCTGGTATGCCGGGAAGAAGGAATTCGGCGACACTCTGGTTGAGGACTACAACATCCGCGAGTACATCAAGAAAAACCTCTACGCGGCGGGGATTGACCGCGTGGAAATCGAGCGCATGGCGGGGAGAATCCGCCTGCACATCCACTGCGCCAAGCCCGGAATGATTGTCGGGCAGAAAGGCGCGAAGATTGACGAGCTGCGCGCGACGCTGGAGAAGAAATTCGGCAAGAGCATTTCCATCAACCTCATTGAGGTCAAGAACATGGATCTGGCGGCGCAGCTGGTGGCGGAGAAAATCGCGGACGATCTGGAACGCAGAATCTCCTTCCGCCGCGCGATGAAGGGCGCGATGGGCAGAACGATGAAATCGGGAGCCAAGGGCGTCAAGATTAAATGCGCGGGGCGCTTGGGCGGCGCGGAAATCGCGCGTTCGGAGTGCTATCACGAAGGGACGATTCCGCTGCAGACCATCCGCGCGGACATTGACTACGGCTTTGCCGAGGCGAACACGACCTACGGCAGAATCGGCGTAAAGGTCTGGATTTACAAGGGCGAGATCTTAAAGGGCGACGCGGCGAGAGCGGCTGCCTCAAAGGAACGCCGCGAGAGACGTCCCGACCGTGACCGCCGCCGCCGCGGAGGAAATGACCGTTCCGGGGACCGCAGACCGCCCAGACGCGACGGCGCGCCGAGACAGGGCAATGACCGCCGGCCGCGTTACGACCGCGGGCAGGGTCAGCCTAGAAGAGAAGGAGGTACGCAGAATGCTGCTCCCAAAGAGAGTTAAGTACCGCCGTGTGCAGAGAGGGCGGATGAAGGGCAAAGCGACGCGCGGAACGGCCGTCACGTACGGCGATTACGGTCTGGTGGCGCTGGAGCCCGCGTGGATTACGTCCAATCAGATTGAGGCCGCCCGTGTCGCCATGACGCGTCACATCAAGCGCGGCGGCAAGGTGTGGATTAAGATTTTCCCCGACAAGCCTGTGACGGAGAAGCCGGCGGAAACGCGCATGGGCTCCGGAAAAGGTTCGCCGGAGTACTGGGTCGCGGTGGTGAAGCCGGGGCGCGTGCTGTTTGAAATCGGCGCGGAGAAGGACAAGCCGATTTCGCAGGATGAGCTCAAGGAAGCGCTGCGCCTCGCCATGCACAAGCTGCCCGTCAAGTGCAAGATTGTCGCGAAGGAACAAGAGGGAGGTGTCGGGGCGTGAAAGCTTCTGAAATCAGGGAAATGAGCTACGAGGAAATGGACGCGAAGCTGCAGGCACTGAGAGAAGAGCTTTTCAACCTCCGCTTCCAGCTTGCCGCGAATCAGCTCGAGAACACCGCCCGCATCAAGGCAGTGAAGAAAGATATCGCGCGTGTCAAGACCTGCATGAACGCCTCGGGTCCCGACACGAAGGCCTAACGGGAGAAGGAGGACACTGCTGTGAGCGAACCTGTTGAGAGAAATTTGAGAAAAACCCGCACCGGCAAGGTGGTCAGCGATAAAATGGACAAGACCGTGGTGGTCGCCATCGCGGACAACGTGCAGCACCCGCTCTACAAGAAAATCGTCAAGCGCACGATAAAGCTCAAGGCGCACGATGAGAACAACGAGTGCAGAGTCGGCGACCGCGTGGAGATTATGGAAACGAGACCGCTCTCCAAGGATAAAAGATGGCGTGTGGTTTCCATCATCGAAAAGGCGAAATAACGGCGCGGCGAGCGCAAAAAGGGCGCTTACGCGGGGCTTTGACCCCAAAAAGCGCGTGAAGGATAGGAGGAAACCGCTGTGATTCAGATGCAGTCATACCTGAAGGTCGCGGACAACACCGGCGCGAAAGAGCTCATGTGCATTCGTGTGCTGGGCGGCACCCGCCGGCGCTACGCGAACATCGGGGATGTGGTTGTCGCGTCTGTGAAGAAAGCGACACCCGGCGGCGTTGTCAAGAAGGGGGAAGTCGTGCGCGCGGTCATTGTGCGCTCCGCGAAGGGGCTGCGCAGGGAGGACGGCACGTACATCCGCTTTGACGAGAACGCGGCCGTGATTATCAAGGACGACAAGACCCCTCGGGGCACGCGTATTTTCGGACCGGTCGCCAGAGAGCTCAGAGAGCACGACTATGTCAAGATTCTCTCGCTGGCGCCGGAAGTCCTTTGAGTTGGAGGTATCCCGATGAAGAATAAAGTTCATGTGAAGAAGGGCGATACCGTGGTGCTGCTCGTGGGGGACGAGGACGACAAGTGGCTTGACAAGGAGCACACCAAGCGCCGCACGGGCAAGGTGCTGGAAGTCAGTCCCTCTGAGGGCAAGGTCATCGTGGAAGGCATCAACATGATTACGAAGCACGTAAAGCCCACGCGGGTCGGGCAGCAGGGCGGCATTGTCAAGGCGGAGTCTCCGGTCTACGCCTGCAAGGTGCAGCTGGTGTGCCCCAAATGCGGCAAGGCGACGAGAGTCGGGCACGGCTTCACCACGAAGAAAAACGCCGCGGGACAGGAGAAGAAAGTCCCCGTGAGGATCTGCAAGAGCTGCGGCGCGCAGTTTGAGTAAAGGAGAACGATGATGGCGAGATTAAAGGACTACTATGTCAGCACCGTTGCTCCGGCGCTGATGAGCAAATTCGGCTACAAGAACGTGATGCAGATTCCGAAACTTGACAAAGTGGTCGTGAATGTCGGCGCGGGCGAGGCCAAAGACAACGCCAAGGCGATTGACGCTATCATGAATGATTTAAGCCTCATCACGGGGCAGCGTCCGGTGGTCTGCCGCGCGAAGAAATCCGTCGCGAACTTCAAGCTGCGCGAGGGGATGCCCATCGGCGTCAAGGTGACGCTGCGCGGGGAGAGAATGTGGGATTTCGTGGACAAGCTTTTCAACATCGCGTTCCCGAGAGTGCGTGATTTCCGCGGCATCAACCCCAATTCCTTTGACGGAAAGGGCAACTACTCCACGGGAATCAAGGAACAGCTCATCTTCCCGGAGATTGAATACGACAAGATTGATAAAGTACGCGGGATGGATATCAATTTCATCACCACCGCTCAGAACGACGAGGAGGCAAAGGAACTGCTGAGCCTGCTCGGCGCGCCTTTCGCGAAGTAACAGGAGGCACAAAATGGCGAAGAAATCCATGATTCTGAAGGCACAGCGGAAGCCCAAATACTCCACGCGTGCCTACAACCGCTGCAAAATCTGCGGCAGACCGCACGCCTATCTGAGAAAGTTCGGCGTCTGCAGAATCTGCTTCAGGGAGCTTGCGCACAACGGGCAGATTCCGGGTGTGAAGAAAGCCAGCTGGTGAGAGCGGCAAACTAAAAAGAGGAGGTCAGTCGGTATGCAAATTTCCGACACGATAGCGGATCTGCTGACCCGGATTCGCAACGCGAATACCGCGAAGCACGCGAGCGTTGATATCCCCGCGTCCAATGTCAAGAAAGAGATTACGCGCATCCTCGCGGAGGAGGGCTACATCAAGGGCTTTCAGGTCATCGAGGACGGCAAGCAGGGCATTATCCGTGTCACGCTCAAATACGACGAGAACAGAACGCCGGTCATCAGCGGGCTGCGCAGGGTCTCCAAGCCGGGGCTGCGCATTTACAGCTCCTGCGCGGATATGCCTCAGGTACGCCGCGGGCTGGGGATTGTGATTGTCTCGACTTCGAAGGGCATTATGACGGACAAGCAGGCGCGCGCGCTGAATGTCGGCGGCGAGATCCTCGCCTATGTCTGGTAAGAAAGGGAGGAACGTCGCAAATGTCTAGAATCGGAAAGCATCCCATCGCGATTCCCGCGGGCGTGGAAGTTTCGGTTGACGCGGAGAATCTGGTCGCGGTGAAGGGGCCCAAAGGGAAGCTCGAGTACCGCGCGAACCCGGGGATGAAAGTGACGGTCGCGGACGGTGCCGTAACGGTGGAGCGCCCCGACGACGAAAAACAGAACCGCGCGCTGCACGGTCTGACGCGCACGCTCATCGCGAACATGGTGACGGGTGTGAGCGAGGGCTTCAAGAAGACGCTGCAGATTGAGGGCGTCGGCTACCGCGCGAGAAAAGACGGCAATCGCCTTGTGATGAATCTCGGCTATTCGCACGAAGTGGTCATGCCGGAGGAAAACGGCATCACCATCGATGTGCCCAACCCCAACACGATTGTCATCAACGGCTGCGACAAGCAGGCGGTGGGGCAGTTTGCCGCGCAGGTGCGCGAAAAGCGTCCGCCCGAGCCGTACAAGGGCAAGGGGATTCGCTACGAGGGCGAGCACATCATCCGCAAGGAAGGCAAGGCCGGCAAGGGCAAGAAATAAAGAGAAAGGTGAATTGCTATTATGGTTAAGAAAACGGACAGCAACAAAGCCCGTCTCAAGAGACATCACAGAGTCCGCAACAAGATTTCCGGCACGCCGCAGCGCCCGAGACTTTCGGTCTACCGTTCCACGAAGCACATCTACGCGCAGATTATCGACGACACGGCGGGTGTGACGCTTGCCGCCGCCTCGAGTCTGGAGAAAGGCTTTGCGGGCAACGGGGGCAACAAGGAAGGCGCGAAGCTCGTCGGCGAGGCGATTGCCAAGCGCGCCGCGCAGAAGGGGATTACCGAAGTGGTTTTTGACCGCGGGGGGTATCTCTATCACGGCAGAGTGGCGGAACTCGCGGACGGCGCCCGGGAAAACGGGCTGAAATTCTAAAGGAAGGCAGGGAATTTGATTGGCACTGATTGATGCATCGAATCTGGAACTTCAGGAGCGTGTCGTCTCCATCAACCGCGTCAGCAAGACGGTCAAGGGCGGACGCATCATGAAATTCTCCGCGCTTGTGGTTGTCGGCAACGGCGACGGCATCGTGGGCTTCGGGCTTGGCAAATCGGGCGAGGTTCCCGACGCCATCCGCAAGGGCATAGAGGACGCCAAGAAGAATCTTGTGCGTGTGGCGCTGCGCGGGACGACGATTCCGCACGAGGTCATCGGAAAGTTCGGCGCGGGCAGAGTGCTGATGATGCCCGCGGCGCCCGGTACCGGAGTCATCGCGGGCGGACCTGTGCGCGCGGTCATTGAGATGGCGGGCATTCAGGACATCCGCACCAAGAGCCAGCGCTCCAACAACCCCTGCAATGTTGTCAGAGCGACCATCGCGGGGCTGTGCGAATGCACGGATGTCAAGCAGGTCGCGCAGAAGCGCGGCAAGACGCCCGCGGAAATTCTCGGCAAATAACAGGAAGGCAGGAGTGAGCTTACCATGGCGAAGAAAATCGAGCTTGCGAAGAGTCTTATCGGTGCGAAGAAGGACCAGATCGCGACAGCTCATTCACTTGGTCTGCGCAAGATAGGCGATTCGACCGTGCAGCCTGAGAACGCTGCGACAGACGGAAAGATTCACAAGATTTCCCACCTCGTGAAGGTAACGGAAGCTTAATCAGGCGGCAAGGAGGTGCGAACCATTGAAAATTCATGAACTGACACCGGCCGAGGAAAACCGCGCGCGCAAGCGTGTGGGCAGAGGCCACGGCTCAGGACAGGGCAAGACCGCGGGCAAGGGCCACAAAGGTCAGAACGCGCGTTCCGGCGGCGGTGTGAGAATCGGCTTCGAGGGCGGGCAGATGCCGCTCGCGAGACGCATCCCGAAGCGGGGTTTCAACAACCGTTTTTCGGTGCGCTACACGCCCGTGAACGTCGGCGACCTTTCGCGGTTTGTCGAGGGCACGGTGGTCAACGAGGAACTCATGCGCGCGTCAGGGCTTGTCAACAAGCTTGAGAACGGCGGCATCAAGGTGCTCGGCGAAGGAGAGCTGAATGTCGCGCTGACGGTGCAGGCTGCGAAGTTTTCCGCGGCCGCTTTGGAAAAAATCGAAAAGGCGGGCGGGAAAGCTGAGGTGATTTAAGTTGTTCAAAACTCTTAAAACAGCTTGGGGCATTCCCGAAATCCGCAAGAAAATGCTTTTTACGATTTTCATCATTGTCATCTTCCGGCTGGGCTCCGCGATTACGGTCCCGTTTCTGGACCCGGCCATTGTACAGACATGGATGCAGGAGAAGGCATCTGACGGAAATTTCCTTGAGTATCTGAACATTCTCTCCGGCGGCGCGCTGTCGAAGGCGACTATCTTTTCGCTGGGCGTCACGCCGTATATCAACGCGAGCATCATCATCCAGCTTCTGACCTACGCGCTGCCTCCACTGGAACGAATGCAGCAGGAGGGCGAGGAAGGCAGAAAGAAGCTCAACATCATCACGACCTGTGTCGCGATGGGATTATCGGCGTTCATGTCCGTCGCCTACTACATCACCCTGCGCAACATGAAGCAGGACGGGCAGTCCGCCGTGAAATACACGTCCGGTCCGGCCGGGGTTTTCGCGATGTTTGTCATTGTGCTGTCGTTTATGGCGGGCGCGTCGCTGGTCATCTGGCTTGGCAACCGCATCAACGAGCACGGCATCGGCAACGGTGTCTCCATGATTCTCTTCGCGGGCATCGTGGCGCGTATTCCGATTGACGTCGGCACGCTGGTGGGTCTTGTGATTGACGACCCCAACCAGTACTTCATCACGGTCGTTCTCTACGCGCTGATTTTCGGCGCGATGGTCGTGGGCATTGTCTTTATGAACGAGGCGGAGCGGCGGATTCCGGTGCAGTACGCCAAGCGTGTGGTCGGCAGGAAGCAGTACGGCGGGCAGAGCACGCATATTCCGATTAAGGTCTGCATGTCCGGCGTCATGCCCATCATTTTCGCGATGAGCTTCATGTCGCTGCCCTCGATGTTCACGCTGTTTAAGGAACCTGAGGCAAATCCTGTCGGGTTCTGGCAGAAATTCTACGCGGGCTTTGTGCATTTCTTCAGCACGCGCAGCTACTGGTACGCGGCGATTTACTTCATTCTGATTATCCTCTTCAACTACTTCTACGTCGCGATTCAGTACAACCCTGTGGAGATGGCGAACAATCTGCGGCAGGCGAACGGCGGCATTCCGGGGATTCGCCCGGGGAAGCCGACCTCGGATTACATTCAGAGGGTCCTGTCCAAGATTACGCTTATCGGCGCGGTGTTCTTGGGGATTGTGGCGGTCTTCCCGATTATCTTCCTCAACATCACGCATATTGATGTCTCGTCCATGGGCGGAACATCCATCCTGATTGTGGTCAGTGTCGCGATAGAAACGGTCCGAACGCTGGAGTCTCAGCTGATGATGCGTCATCACAAGGGATTCCTCGGGTGATTGCAAAGGAGGACAACCCATATGAAACTGATACTTCTGGGCGCGCCGGGTGCCGGGAAAGGCACACAGGCGGAGGCGATTTCAGCGAAGCTTTCCATCCCGCAGATTTCCACGGGCAATATGCTGCGTGAGGCTGTCAAGAACGGCACGGAGATGGGGCTGAAGGCGAAAGCGGCGATGGACAGCGGCGAACTGGTCTCTGACGAAATCGTCATCGGGATTCTCAAGGACCGCATCGCTCAGGACGACGCCAAGAACGGCTATATTCTGGACGGCTTCCCGCGCACGGTCGCGCAGGCGGAGGCGCTCAGCGAAATGGGCGTGGAGATTGACTGCGCGCTGGAAATTGATGTGTCCGACGACGCCATCTGTCAGAGAATGTCCGGCAGAAGAGTCTGCGAGAACTGCGGCGCGTCCTACCACATTGTCCACAACCCCACGAAAGTGGAGGGTGTCTGCGACAAGTGCGGCGGCAAGACGGTGCAGCGCGCGGACGACGCGCCGGAGACGGTGCTTTCCAGACTCGCTGTCTACAAGGAAAAGACCGCCCCGCTCAAGAGCTACTACGAGCAAAAAGGCAAGCTGCGCACGGTGAAAGGTCAGGACGGCGTCGCGGAGACGACCGCGCTGGTCTTTGAGGCGCTGGGAATCTGAAGCGGGATTATGGTTTCTGTTAAAAACGCGAGCGATATTGAGAAAATGCGGGAGGCGGCAAAGATCGCTGTGGCTGCGCTCGACGCGGTGGAGGCAAAAATCCGCGCGGGCATGACGACATATGAAATTGACAAGATTGTCAACCACACGATTACCTCCCACGGGGCGAGCCCGAGTTTTCTGGGCTACGGCGGCTTCCCGGGCAGCGCCTGTGTTTCCGTAAACGACGAGGTCATTCACGGCTTCCCCGGGCCGCGTAAAATCGAGGACGGCGACGTGGTCAGCGTGGATGTGGGGGCGTATTACAAGGGCTTCCACAGCGACACCTGCTATACGTTCGGCGTCGGGCAGCTCTCCGACGAGGCGAAAGCGCTGCTTGAGGACACGCGCGCGAGCCTTTACGAGGGCATTAAAGCCGCTGCCGCAGGCTCCAGAATCGGCGACATCGGGCACGCGGTGGAAAGCTACTGCCGTGCGCGCGGCTACGGGATTGTCAAGAGCTACTGCGGGCACGGCATCGGCAAGGAACTGCACGAGGACCCGGAAGTGCAAAACTACGGCAGGGCCGGGCACGGCACGCGGCTTGTGCCGGGAATGACCATCTGCATTGAGCCGATGATAACGCTCAGGGGCGACGATGTGCACTTAGACTCCAACGGCTGGACGGTGCTGACGGACAACGGGGTGATTTCCGCGCATTTTGAGCACGAAATTCTCATTACGGAAAACGGCCCTGAGATTCTCACCGCGCGGTGACGGGGATGGAGAAAGGGCTTTGCGAGCCCGGCGCGATTGTGCGCGCGCGGGCGGGAAGAGACGCGGGGAGATATTTTGTCGTGACGGGTCTGGAGGGGGATTATCTTCTGCTGTGCGACGGCAAGACGCGCAGGCTGGAATCGCCCAAGAGAAAGAACCCGCTGCACGTGAGGGCGACGCGCGCGCGCGTAAGCCTTGAGGACATAAAAACGAACCGCGCGCTCAGAGAGATTCTGCGCCCGCTGCAGAATCAGGCGGAAACGCCGCAAGGGGAGGTCATCGAAGATGTCGAAGCAGGATGTCATTGAAGTGGAAGGTGTGGTCATCGACGCGCTGCCCAACGCGATGTTCAAGGTCGAGCTCGAAAACAAGCATGTCATCCTGGCGCATATTTCGGGCAAGCTGAGAACGAACTATATCCGAATCGTCCCCGGTGACCATGTTACGGTTGAAATGTCGCCCTATGATCTGACGAAGGGCAGAATCACGTGGCGCGCGAAGTGACGCGCCGGACCGAGAACAAGGAGGAAACCTCATGAAAGTCAGACCTTCTGTCAAGCCCATGTGCGAGAAATGCAAGGTCATCAAGCGCAAGGGCAAGGTTATGGTTATCTGTGAAAACCCGAAGCACAAGCAGCGTCAGGGCTGAGCCCTTCGGCGCGATGTAGGAGGTGTAAGAAAAGCATATGGCTAGAATCGCCGGTGTGGACCTTCCGAGGGACAAGCGCGTGGAAATCGGGCTTACGTACATCTTCGGAATCGGTCGTACGACAGCCGCCAAGATCCTCAAGGAGACGGGCGTCAACCCCGACACGAGGGTCAAGGATCTCACGGAATCCGATGTTGCAGCGCTGCGCGCGTACATCGACAACAACTGCCTTGTGGAAGGTGACAAGCGCAGGGAAGTCGCGATGAACATCAAGCGCCTTGTGGACATCGGCTGCTACCGCGGGATACGTCACCGCAAAGGGCTCCCCGTGAGAGGGCAGCGTACCAAGACAAACGCCAGAACGCGCAAAGGTCCGGCAAAGACCATTGCGAACAAGAAGAAGTAAGGAGGACTGACCGGTTTGGCACAGCAGAAAAAGAAGGTTACCACAATCCGCCGCCGCAGAGAGCGCAAGAACATCGAAAACGGCGCGGTGCATATCCAGTCCACGTTCAACAACACGATTGTGACCATCACGGACACGCAGGGCAACACGATTTCGTGGGCGTCCGCGGGGGAACTGGGTTTCCGCGGCTCCAAGAAATCCACGCCGTACGCCGCGCAAAGCGCCGCGGAGAGTGCCGCGCGCGCCGCGATGGACCACGGTCTCAAGACGGTGGAGGTCTATGTCAACGGTCCGGGCTCGGGCAGAGAGGCGGCAATCCGCGCGCTTCAGACTGTGGGGCTGGAAGTCCGCATGATCAAGGATGTCACGCCGATTCCGCACAATGGCTGCCGTCCGCCCAAGAGAAGACGCGTGTGATTGTTTGAGGGAGGTGTGAATTAAGAAAAATGGGAGTTCAGAGAGAACCGATTCTCAAGAAGTGCAGAGCGCTGGATATCAGCCCGGCGGTGATGGGTGTCAACACCTCGTTTTCCGCGCAGGCGCGCGACAATCTGGTGCATTGGAACGAGAACAAAGACGGCAAGCACACAAGGAAGATTGACCCAAGGAAGGTCAAGGCGACGGACCGCACGGAATTCCGCGATCCTTCCGGGGGAAGAAGAAAGAAAGTTTCCGAATACGGGCTGCAGCTCAAAGAAAAGCAGAAGCTCAAGTTCATCTACGGGGTAGAGGAGAAGCAGTTCCGTCACTACTTTGAAATCGCGAGCAAGATGGAAGGCAAGACGGGCGACAACCTGATTACATGTCTGGAATCCAGACTCGACAGTGTGGTTTTCCGCCTCGGACTCGCGCTGACGCGGCGCGAGGCAAGGCAGCTTGTCTCCCACGCGCACTACACCGTCAATGGCAAGAAGGTCGACATTCCCTCCTACCGCGTAAAGACCGGCGATGTCATTGCCCTGCGTGAAAACGACAGAACCCGTGACAAATTCAAGACCACCGTGGAAGCAACGATGGACCGGGTCGTTCCGGAATGGCTCGACGCGAAGAAGGAAGACTTCAGCGCGACCGTCGTCAGAATGCCTTCCGCGCAGGATCTTGAATACGAGGCGCAGACCCACCTCATCGTGGAGCTGTACTCCAAGTAAGCGCCCCTTAAGGCGAAACGGGCGGGGGGCGTTGTCCCCCGGCGGATTGATTGCACACAGGGAGGGTAATTATGCTGAAAATGGAAAAGCCCGAAATCGTTACCGAGGAGATGCACAGCGAAGGCAAGTACGGCAGATTCGTGGTTTCGCCGCTGCCGCGCGGCTACGGCATCACCATCGGCAACAGTCTCAGAAGAATTCTGCTCTCCTCGCTGCCCGGTGTGGCGGTTTACGCCGTTAAAATCGAAGATGTACATCACGAGCTCTCAACCATCCCCGGTGTCAAGGAGGATGTCACCGAGATCATCCTTGCCATCAAAAGCCTGACAGCGAAGCTTCATGTGGACGGACCCAAGACGGTCTACATTGACGCTAGGGGTGAATGTGAGGTCACTGCCGCGGACATTCGCGCGGACGCGGAGGTGGAGATTCTGCCGCCGTATCCGCATATCGCGACGCTCGGCAAGGACGCGAAGCTGGAAATGCAAATCATGCTCGACAAGGGCAGAGGGTATGTTTCGGCGGAGCGCAACAAGCAGACGAAACCGAATCTGCCGTTGGATGTCATCACGGTTGACAGCATCTACACACCGGTATTGAAGGTAAATTATCAGGTCGCGGACACGCGGCTTGGGCAAGTTACAGATTATGACAAACTGACCATGGAAGTCTGGACGGACGGAACGGTGCGGGCAAACGACGCGCTTTCTCAGGCGGCGAGTCTGCTCACGGAATATTTGGAACTTTTCATCAATCTTTCCGACGAGAAGCCCGGGGAGCCTGTGCTGCAGGATACGAGCGACGGCGGGCAGGAAAAGAAGCTTGAGACGACCATCGAGGAACTGGATTTGTCGGTACGGTCGTTCAACTGCTTAAAGCGCGCCGGCATCAACACGGTGGCGGATTTAATCAGCAGGTCCGAGGACGAGATGATGAAAGTCAGGAATCTCGGAAGGAAATCGTTTGAAGAGGTGAAAGAGAAGCTCAAATCGCTGGGCTTTGACCTGAGTTCGGACGACAATGAGTGATTCGCGCGCGAGGGGAACCTTGCGGGGGCGAAAATAAAGGAGTGAAGCAAGATGGCGGGTTCCAGAAAGCTCGGCAGAGCCACGGACCACAGGAAGGCGATGCTGCGCGGAATGGTAACTTATCTGCTGGAGAACGGCAAGATTGAGACGACCGTGACCAGAGCGAAGGAAGTGCGCTCCATGGCGGAGAAGATGATTACCATCGCCAAGGGCGCGCAGAGCGATGTGCCGGAAGACGCGCTGCACGCGAAGCGGCAGGTGTTCGCGTACGTGACGAAAGAGAGCGTCGCGAAGAAGCTCTTTGACGAGATCGCGCCGCGCTACGCGCAGCGGCAGGGCGGATACACGCAGATTATCAAGATCGGACCGCGTCGCGGAGACGCGGCGGAGATGGCAATCATTCGGCTTGTCTGAGCCGCGGCCCCCGTACGTGAAAACGCGCGGGGGCTTTTTCTCAGAGATAGCGCAGACAGCGGCGCAGGCGGGTTCTGCCGCGGCGGATGGTCCGGCTGACAGTGGAAGAATTGACGCCGTATTTGGCGGCGATGGCGCGGATTCCGAGGCGGTCGCGATAGCGCGCGGTGAGATAGAGGCGCTGCTTTACGGTCAGTTCGGTCGCCCAGACGGTTTTGAGAGCCGCTTTCAGGCGAGGGGACTCTGCGGAGACGTCAAAGGGCGGCTCGGAAGCGGTGTCTTCTGGAAGAGAAATCCTGTTCAAGAGCGTTCCTCCTTCAGCGCGTAGGGGAGCATGAGTTTGATATTTTCACAAAGGTGCAGATATTCGGCGTAGAGCGTGTCCGCGCGCGATTGCAGGAGAATCTCGCGGCGCTTTTGCTCGAGCGTGCGCGGTGATTGCGCGGGGGAGCGCAGCGTTTTCAGCAGTTCCAGGCGCCGCGCGCGCAGCAGATTCGCCTCCTTTTCGTAGCGCAGAATCATATCACGGTAGACGCGGCTTTGTGACATGGCAATCATCCTTTCTGAAGGGCGCGACAGTTCGAACGAATGTTCCTGATAATAGAATACCATATTTTTGCGCGTCTGTCAAGGAAGGCTTATACCAATGGGCAGCTTTCTGCGCACCGCGGCCTTTTTGCGCGTTTCGGGACGCAAAATCTTTTGCGGAAAGCCTTGCAATCACGGCGGGAATGTGGTATAATGGAAGGGAATGGATAAAACGGCGGCACCCGCTGGGGGAAGGCTTTCCGCGAACCGCCAAACGGGAGAAAGGATGCGTACTGAAACTTATGGAAACAAAAAAGCACACCGCGCGCGAGCGGCTGGAGCTGCTCTTTGACGGCGGGACGTTCACGGAACTGTTCGCGCTGCGCGCGCAGGGGGAGGATTTGGCGGCGGTCATGTGCGCGCACGGCTTCTGTGACGGCGTGCCGCTCTACGCCTTCGCGCAGTGCCCCGAACGCGCCAAGGGCGTCATGAACGCCGCGAGTGCGGATAAAATCTCGAAACTCTACGCGCTCGCCGCGAAAGTCGGGGCGCCGCTGGTGGGGATTTACGATTCCGACGGCGTCTATGTCGACGGCACGGCGGATTCGCTGGCGGCTTACGGGCGGCTTATCGCGGACGGCGCGAATCTCTCCGGCGTGGTGCCGCAGATTTCGGTGATCTGCGGGGTTTGCGCGGGGAGCGCGGCGCTCATGGCGGCTGAGGCGGATTTTGTGCTTCTGTCTGAGGACGCGGAGATTTATCTGACGCCGCCGTTCGGAACGGACGCCGCCAAGCCCCAGACCGCTCAGAAGGCGGGTGTCGCGGCGGCGGTCTGCGCGGGGGACGAGGAACTGATGGCGAAGGCGCGGGAAATTCTGCGGCTGCTGCCGACGAACAACCTCTGCGATGTGCCGCTCTGCGAATATGACGAGCCGCAGGCGAAGGCGGACAGAGGCGCTGTGGAGCGCGCCGTGGCGGACGAGGGTTCGCTGACGGAACTCTACGAGGGCTTTGGCGACGCCGCGCGGACGGCTCTGGGGACGGTGCGCGGGCTTACCTGCGGGTTTGTGAGCACGAGCGCGCAGACGCCGCTTACGGCGCGGGACGCCCTTAAAATCGCGCGCTTTGTCAGGACCTGCGACGCGTTTTCGGTTCCTGTGATTACGGCGCTGGATACGATGGGCTTTACCGACGACACGGATGCCGCGAAAGCGGGTTCGCTGCGGGCGATGGCGTCGCTGTGCGGCGCGTACGCGGAGGCGACGACGATTAAAATCGCGGTGATTGCGGGTCAGGCCTGCGGCGCGGCTTTTTCGGCGATTGCCGGGAAGGGCGCGGGGAGCGATGTGACGCTCGCGTGGGAGGACGCCGTGATAGCGCCGATGAAACCCGAATCCGCCGTGGAATTTCTGTGGCACGACAAACTCAAAGGCGCGCGGGATGTCAGCGCGAGGCGCGCCGAGCTCGCGCGGGAGTATTCCAGAACCCTCGCGAGCGCGCAGAAGGCGGCGCAGCTGGGCGCGGTCGACACGGTCATCAAGGCGGAGGAAACCCGCGGGGCCGTCTGTGACGCGCTCGATATGCTGGAGGGCAAGCGCCTTTCGCGTCTGCCCAAGAAGCACAGCAATATCCCGTTCTGACGGCCAAAAAGGAGGATTTTTCCATGAAACAGTTTCGTGTTACCGTAAATCAGAAACAATATGACGTTGTGGTGGAGGAAGTCGCTGCCGGCGCAGCACCTGTTCCCACTGCCGCACCCGCGGCACCCGCAGCCGCACCCGCACCCGCAGCCGCGCCCGCACCCGCACCCGCAGCCGCGCCCGCACCCGCTGCCGCTGAGCCGGCCGCGGAGGGGACGCCGGTTTCCGCGCCGATGCCCGGGACGATTCTCGATGTCAAGTGCGCCAAGGGCGACACCGTGACGCGCGGACAGGTGCTCTTTGTGCTTGAGGCGATGAAGATGGAGAACGACATTGTCGCGCCTGAGGACGGCACGATTCTCGCCGTCAACACCACCAAGGGCAGTTCCGTCAACCCCGGCGACCCGCTCGCGATTCTCGGCTGAAAAGAGGCTTGACATGGGCAAAAAGATAAAGATTACCGAGACTGTGCTGCGCGACGCGCACCAGAGCCTTATCGCGACGCGCATGACGACCGCTGAGATGCTGCCGATTCTCGACGCGATGAACGAGGTTGGCTTCTATTCGGTCGAGTGCTGGGGCGGCGCGACGTTTGACGCGTGTCTGCGCTTTCTGGACGAGGACCCGTGGGAGCGGCTGAGAACGCTCAAGAAGCACCTGCCCGACACCAAGCTGCAGATGCTGTTCCGGGGGCAGAATATGCTCGGCTACCGTCATTACGCGGACGACGTGGTAGAGTATTTCGTGCAGAAATCCGTCGCGAACGGCATTGACATTATCCGCATTTTTGACGCGCTCAACGACATCCGCAATCTGGAAACGGCGATCAAAGCCGCGAAGAAAGAGGGCGCGCACACGCAGGTCGCCATCAGTTTCACGACCGGGGAAATCTTCACGGACGAATATTTTGTAAACTACGCAAAGCAAATAGCGGACGCCGGCGCGGATTCCATCTGCATCAAGGACATGGCGGCGCTGCTGACGCCGTACCGCGCGGAGTCGCTGGTGCGCGCGCTGAAAAAGGCGGTGGATCTGCCCATTCAGGTGCACACGCACTACACCTCCGGGCTTGCCTCGATGTGTCTGCTCAAGGCTGTGGAGGCGGGCGCGGATATCATAGACACGGCGATGAGTCCGCTCGCGCTGGGGACTTCTCACGCGCCGACGGAATCCATGGTCGCGGCACTGCAGGGCACAGAGTACGACACGGGGCTGGACCTTGTGAAACTCTGCGATATGCGCCCCTATTTCATGGAACTGAGAGAAAAGTACATAGCGAACGGGCTTCTGGACCCGAAAATGCTTGCCACGGACGCCAAGACGCTCATCTATCAGGTGCCGGGCGGAATGCTTTCGAACCTGCTCTCGCAGCTCAAACAGGCGGGCAAGGAAGACCAGCTCACGGCCGTTCTGGAGGAAGTGCCGAAAGTGCGCAAGGACGCGGGTTTCCCGCCGCTGGTCACGCCGACTTCACAGATCGTGGGCACGCAGGCCGTGTTCAATATCATCGGCGGCGAGCGCTACAAGATGGTGACGAAGGAATTCAAGGCGATGGTCAAGGGCGAGTACGGCAAGACGCCGATGCCGATAGACCCCGAATTCCAGAAGAAGATTCTGAAGGGCGAGGAGCCCATCACCTGCCGCCCGGCGGATTTGCTCGAGCCGGAGCTCGACAAGCTGCGGGAGGAGTGCGCGGAGTGGATTACGCAGGACGAGGATGTGCTGTCCTACGCGCAGTTTGGCGCTGTGGCGGTCAAGTTCTTTGAGAAGCGCCGCGACAAGGCGTTCGGGCTCGACGGCGTACACGGAGACCCGGAAAATAAAATTCACCCCGTTTGATTAGCAGCCGGGCAGACGCAGCCCGCCGGCGGCTTCGGTCAGGAAAGGGGCGGGAGCGAAAGGAGCGGGGCGGCGTATGCCCATATGCATTTCGTCGGATTTGCCGGCGTTTCAGGCGCTGCGGCACGAGCATATCTTCGTGATGGAGAAAAGCCGTGCCCAGCACCAGGATATCCGTCCGCTGCGCATTCTGGTGCTCAATATCATGCCCAGAAAGCTGGAAACGGAACTGCAGCTTTTGCGGCTTCTGAGCAACACGGCGCTGCAGGTGGATGTTTCGCTGCTGAGAATGGAATCGCATATCTCCAAGAACACCTCGCAGAGTCATCTGGACGCGTTCTACACCACGCTGACGGAAATCCGCTCCAAATTCTTTGACGGCATGATCATCACAGGCGCGCCGGTGGAGCAGCTCTCCTTTGAGCAGGTGGATTACTGGCGGGAGATCTGCGAGCTGATGGCGTGGTCGAAAACGCACGTCTACTGCACGCTGCACATCTGCTGGGGGGCGCAGGCGGCGCTTTACTACCACTTCGGGATTCCCAAATACCCGCTGGAGGAGAAGATGTTCGGGGTTTTCGCGCACCGCGCGGAGATAGAGAACACGAAGATTCTGCGCGGGTTTGACGATGTGTTTTACGTGCCGCATTCCAGACACACGGAGGTTCGCAGAGAGGATATCGAGCGCGTGGAGGAGCTGCGCGTGATCGCGAGTTCCGACGAGGCGGGGGTCTATCTCGTGGCGAACCGCAACGGGCGGCAGTATTTTTTGACCGGGCACGCCGAATACGACCGGGGCACGCTGGCGCAGGAATATCTGCGCGACCGCGAACGCGGGCTGAAAATCGCGATTCCGAAGCATTATTTCCCCGACGACGACCCCACGAAAATGCCGATCTTCAGCTGGCGCGGGCAGGCGAATCTCATGTACGCCAACTGGCTCAACTACTGTGTTTATCAGGCGACGCCCTATCACGCGGAGACGCTTGTTTCGGAGCCTTGGGCGCGCAGGGCGGAGATCTGAGGGGAATGGAAAAGAGGTTTCTCGCATGGAGAACAACAGCGCGGACGGCTATGAGCAGCTGCCGCCGATAGGTGAGGACTTTCAGGACGGTAGCGAAGGCAGCATCGGCTTCGCGGTGACGGCGTTTGTGCTGGGGCTCGCGAGCGTGCTGAGCTTTTTTTGCTGTTCGGCGTGTGTCACCATCATTACGGCGCCCCTCGCGGTCATTTTCGGCATCATCGCGCTCGCGCGCAGGAACCGCGGCACGGGGCTTTCCGTCACGGGGCTTGTCATGGGCGCGCTGTGTCTTGTGATTCTGGTGGCGTTTTTAGTCGCGTTTAAAGATTTGTTCCGGTATATGCCGACGATTACGGAGGATTTCACCCGGCTGTCTCAGGAGCAGGACGAGGTTTTCCCCGCTTACGAAGCGGACGGCACGCTGCCGGATTATCTCAAAAAGTACTTGGAACCGCCGTTTTCGGATTTCTTCGCGAAGTACGACGGGACTTTTTACGATGTGATGGACTATATGCTCAGCATTTACAAGGACGGACAGTTCCCTGTGGCGCCCGATTTTGGCAGTTCCTTGGCGCCGCAGAGCAGTTTCGATGACGGTGTGCTTTCGCCTGAGAGCAGCTAAGGCAGTGTGACGCCCGGTGACGGTGTTATCTGTAAATATTCTTTAGGCGAAAAAATAGCCTATAGGAAAAGTCAGGGAAATGACCGCCGGCGACCGGCACACAGCGGGCGAAAAAAGCTTCGGGGCTATCGTTTACCGACAACACCCAAACATAACAGCCTGCGCCCGCATCGCCTGCTGCGGGGACAACCTGTCTATCTCCGGCAACATACAGCGGATAGTAAAAGAACCGCCCCGCGAAGGGCGTATGAGTAGAAATAGTAGAATTGCAAGGGAGGCAGCGGCACGTGTCAGATTTGTACTTTTGCCCGGAGCGCTGGGAGGCGGACAGCGCCATTACGACCAACGCCTGTGTGCGAAAGCGCGTGGAGGGCTTTTCGGGGGATCTCACGGACGCGTGGCAGCTTTCCAATCAATCGGGCGCGTGGACGGCTATCATCTCAAGAATCCCGATTGAACGCGGCTGGCTGGAATCCGGGGCGGAGTATCGTTTCTGTTTCTGGCTCAACGGCGGGGAAAACGCCGAGCGCACGGAGACCTGCGCGCTGGAAATCTACGGCGACGACTGGGAGGACAGGCTGGTCTTTCACTTAAACCGCGACCGCACGAGGCCGCTGCTCGAAAAGAACGGCTGGCTGCTGTTCGCGATTCCGTTTATCGCGCCGGAGGCATCGCGGGCGCTCACATTCCGGTTTGTCGCGGCGAACGCTGTCTGCACCATCGCGGGGATTCCGGGGATGAACATGGCGGCCTGCGAGGGGCTTATATCGGACGAGCGGGATCTCTCGCGTCCGCAGCGGCACAACATCATCTATCCGGGGGGCTATCCCGCGCGGGAAAAGAAAGTGGTGCTCAAAGCGCGCGGCAGGGAGCTGACGGTCTCGCGAAAGACGATTGCGGTGCTTGCGGCGGCGGGAGCCGTGCTGGGCGCCATTGCGGTCGCGGGGCTGATAAACCGCGGGAAGGGGAGTCTGAAGGCATGAAACTCGGAATGGTAGGGCTGCCCAATGTCGGGAAAAGCACGCTGTTCAACGCCCTGACGAACGCCGGCGCGGCATCGGAAAACTATCCCTTCTGCACGATTGACAAGAATGTCGGGATTGTTTCGGTGCCCGACTCAAGGCTTGAGGAACTGGCGCGTTGTTTTCAGCCGAAGAAATTCACGCCCGCGACGCTGATGTTTGTGGATATCGCGGGGCTTGTCAAAGGCGCGTCCAAGGGCGAGGGGCTCGGCAACCGCTTTCTCGCGGATATTCGCGAAACAGACGCCATCGTGCACGTGGTGCGCTGCTTTGAGGACGACAATGTCGTGCACGTGGACGGTTCGGTGAACCCCGGACGCGATATGGAAGTCATCAATCTGGAGCTTATCTTCGCGGACTTGGAACTGCTGCAGCGGCGGATTGACAAGACGGCGAAGCTCGCCAAAGGCGACCGCAAGTACGCGGCGGAGGTTTCGCTTTTGGAACGGCTGCGCGCGCATCTTGAGGAGGGGAAACCCGCGAGAACTTTCCTCCCCGCCCTGAGCGAGGACGAGCGCGCGGTAGTCCTGCAGACGCCGCTGCTGACGGCAAAGCCCGTGATTTACGCGGCGAATCTTTCCGAGGCGGATTTTCGCAACGGCCCGGAAAACTGCCCGTTTTTCCGCGAGGTCTCCAAGCAGGCGCAGGAAGAATCCGCGGCGGTCTTTCCCATCTGCGCGCGTGTGGAGGCGGAGATTGCCTCGATGGACGAGGAAGACCGGGCGATGTTTTTAGAGGATTTAGGCCTCTCCGAATCCGGTCTGACGCGGATTATCAAGGCGGGCTACGAACTGCTGGGGCTTATCTCCTTCCTGACGGCGGGCGCGGACGAGTGCCGCGCCTGGACCATCGTCAAGGGCACGAAGGCGCCCGCGGCGGCGGGGAAGATTCACTCGGATTTTGAGAAGGGCTTCATCCGCGCGGAAGTGCTTTCGTTTGATGATTTCATGAAATGCGGGGGCAGTATGGTCACCGCGAAGGAAAAGGGGCTTGTCCGGATGGAGGGCAAGGCGTACGAAGTCGCGGACGGGGACATCATTCTGTTCCATTTCAGCCCCTGAACCTCTCAAGGCGAATTTGGGAGGGGATTGCCCCGAAAAGCGCGAAAAAAGGAGTTTTCAGTATGCCGAATGTCAAGGCGGTCAAGTTTGGCGGGAGCAGTCTCGCGGACGCGGAGCAGTTTCGAAAGGTGCGGGAGATTGTCCTGAGCGACCCTGAGCGGCGCTATGTCGTGCCCTCCGCGCCGGGGAAGCGTTTTGGCGGTGACGAGAAGATTACGGATTTGCTCTACGCCTGCGCGAAACTCTCGGCGGCGGGGCAGGATTTTTCAGAGCCGTTTTCCAAAATCCGGGAGAGATACCTGCAAATCGCGCGGGATCTGGGGCTTTCCTTCGACCCTTCGGGGGAACTCGACCAAATCGAGCGCAGAATCGCGGGGGGCGCGAGTAAAGATTACGCCGCGAGCAGAGGGGAGTATCTCAACGGACTGCTGCTGAGCGATTATCTGGGCTATGAATTCGTGGACGCGGCGGATGTGGTCTGCTTCGGGGAAAACGGCGCGCTTTTGATGTCCGAAACCATGACGGCCATGCGCAAAGTCCTGAGCGAGAAGGAGCGCGCGGTGATTCCGGGCTTTTACGGCGCGGGACAAAAAGGCGAAATTGTGACGTTTTCGCGCGGCGGTTCGGATATCACGGGCTCTTTGGTCGCGCGGGCGGTGCGCGCGGAAATCTACGAAAACTGGACCGATGTTTCCGGGGTGCTGGTCGCGGACCCGAGAATCGTCTCAGACGCCGCCGTCATCAACACCATCACCTATGAGGAACTGCGCGAGCTTTCCTATATGGGCGCCACGGTGCTGCACGAGGACGCGATTTTCCCGGTGCGCGCGGCGGGGATTCCGATTAACATCCGCAACACCAACGACCCGGGCGCTCAGGGCACGCTGATTGTCGCGGACGACAGCGCGGACAGCGACACCTCCACGGGCTACATTATCACGGGCATCGCGGGCAAAAAGGGCTTCTGCGCCATCAACATCCAGAAGGCGATGATGAATTCCGAGCTGGGATTCTGCCGCAGGGTGCTGTCCGTGCTCGAGGAGATGGGCATTTCGTTTGAACATATGCCGTCGGGCATTGACACCATGAGCATTATTCTTTCGGAAGACGACGTGCGCGGGCGCGAAAAGACGCTGTTATCCAAGATTCGCAAAGCGGTTTCGCCGGATGTCTGCGAAATCGAACACGGCATCTCCCTGCTCGCGGTGGTGGGCAGAGGAATGCGGCGCACACGCGGCACGGCGGCGAGGATTTTCGCGGCGCTCGCCCACGCGCGCATCAATGTTAAAATGATTGATCAAGGCTCCAGCGAGCTCAATATCATTATCGGGCTCCTTGACGGCGATTTTGAGGAAGCTGTGCGGCGTATTTACGCGATGTTTGTGCGCAGCGTACAGACCCCGGAGACGCCCTCCGGGATATGAAAGCGGAGAAAGGATGAGTCAGATGGCTGAACGCGAACCGAACGAACAGCAGGAAGAGCGGGAAGAGCGGGAAGAACAGCAGGAGAAGAAATCCGGCGGCGGGAAAAAGGCGCTGGTGACGATACTGGTGATTCTCGCGATACTGATTGTCGCGGCGGTGGTGGCAGTGCTCGCGGTGCGCAGCTCGCTGATAGGCGGGGACATGGCGCAGCGGCTTGCCGCGCAGGACGCGGGATTTGACGTTTCGGAGATTTCGGCGGCGCACGCGGATTTGGAGTTTGAGGACGGACAGTTCCGCTATGAAGTCGAGTTTTACGCCAACGGAATGGAATTTGACTACCTTTTGGCGGCGAAGGACGGCACGATTCTGAAGCGCGAGGGCGAGGGCATTCCCAAAACCCCGCAGCAGACGACCACCGCTTCGGCGCCGGCGGAGACGACGGCCTCCATCGAGACGACCGCGCAGGCGCCCGACACCACAGCGCCTCTGCCCCTGGACACCACGGCGCTGACCGCCCGTGAGACAACGACTTCGGCGTCTGTCACTGAAAGCACGGCGGCGGTTCAGGGCGGTGCCGGCACGACACTGGACAGCGCAAAGCGGAAAGCGCTTGAGGACGCGGGGATTGAGGGATTTGATTTGAACGCGTTTCAGGTCGCGGCGAACGATGTAGACGACGGCGTGCAGGTTTACGAGCTGGAGTGGACCGTGGAAAACACGCGCTACGACTATGAAATCCGCGTCGCGGACGGCACGATTAAGAAACGCTCGCGGGAGCTGCTGGGGTATCAGGCGACCGGCGGGGAGACGACACTGGAGCTTGCGAAAGAGATAGCGCTCAAGGACGTGTATCTCACGGAGGCGGACGTTCGGTTCACCGAGCAAAAACGCGACACCGAAGACGGGCAGACGGTCTTTGAGCTGACGTTCTTCCAGGACACGACCGAGTACGATTACACGATTGCGGCAGACGGCACGATTCTGCAGGCGCAGACGGACTACGCGAATTAAAAAAAGGCCCTCCGGAACTTGCCGGAGGGTTTTTGTTTACGTAAATTCGATTTGAATGTCCTCGTCGCTTAAGTGCCAGTCGGCGTTCACGTTTTTGAGGAACTCCCTGACGAACATCTCGGCGGATTCCTTCGCTTTCTCGTCGTTGCCGGCGTTGTTGCGCAGCGCCGCGGAGAGCTTTTCCTGGGCT
>CAYZMU010000003.1:44922-53727 GCA_964479595.1 uncultured Ruminococcus sp.
AGCACCACATCCGCGGAGAGCACCTCCAAGTTCCCCGCCGCCTCGACTTTGCCCGCGATATCCACCTCGGTGTCCTTGGCGGAGAGCCCTTCCTGCTTGCCCTCCTGCGCGCCGTCCTGCGTGCCCTCGACAGAGCCCTCCAGTTTGCCCGCAAGTTTCCCGATGCCCTGACTCAACGGGTCTGAAAAGATCACTGCCGCGGCAGCGACGAGGAGTGCCAGCACAAAAAGAATTGCCGAAAGTACTTTCACCGCCTATTCCTCCTTCTTCTCAATTTTTGTCTTGTCCTTCATGTCGTCAAAGGTCTCCCGCAGATCTTTAAAGGAGCAGGTCGCCTCGTACCAGTTGTCCTTGAGCTTGTATCTCCCGAAGGCCGCTTTTTCAAGGAGCTGATAGGATTTCTCCGCCGTGACGGTCATCTTGATTTTGCGGTCGTTGCCGACAAACGCCCCTTCCTCGAGCGGTCCTCCCTGTTCAGGTTCGTCAAAGCTGAAAGTCAGATGCGCGTTTTCGTAGGGGTAGTCTTCGGCGCTGAAGAAGGCGCCGTTCACCTTGTCGATTTCCACCTTGATTTCGTCATAATATTTATCGCTTTTTTCCGGCTTCGTCTCCAGAACCTGCGAACCCGCGCTTTCCGCGATATAATAAGTCTTTACAGATTCCGTGTCGCCCGATTTGTACGTAACGCGCAGGCGTATGCCCTCGTTTTCCTCTCTGCTCCAGTCGGAAAGCTTGATGCTGAGCTCGGCGGCGGGGTTGAACTTGCCGTCAAAAAGCTTCGTGCCGCCCACTGCGTCTGTTGCGCTTGTTTCTTTCATGGGTAAGTCATCGGCTTTAAAATCCCCTCCGCTCGAGCTGCCTATAACTTGGAACTTTGCCTTGTCCCCGCAGGATTTGTCAGCAATAACCGTGAGCGTGGGCATTTTCTCCTCACTGACCACAATGACCTGCTCCAAGGACACCCATTCGCCGTTCTTATCGTCTTTGGCACGAAAGCTTAACTTGTTATCATTATCAAAACTGCATTCCAAGTCCGTGGCAAGCGCGCTGTTGAGCTGGAACGGCGCGATGACTGTCTGTGTGTCGATTTTCGCGGTCAGCTCGTCCCCCTGCTCGTAGTCTATCGTGACGGACGTGACGCCCGCGCCGAACTCTATCTCGCTGCCGTTGAGGGTATAGGTGATGGTGCCTCCGTGTTCGGGCTGCCGGAGTGTATAGGGGTCCTTTTTGAATTCGCCCCACGGAATCACGCTGATTTCGGTGTAGGTTAAGTCCTCTGGCAGCGTGATGGTGTCGCCCTCAATCTGCGCCAGATTGAAATCCCGGTTCTCCCCGTCAAAGCCCGCCAGACGAAAGCCCTTGAACTCGTAGTTCTTTTCCTCGGCGTCACCGGAGACATCGCGCTTGGTGTAGAGCGAATCGCCCGGGTGCAGCCGGCAGTTTGTCTCGTCCACCGCCTCCGTGCGCGCCTCGTCGGTAAAATAGTTTATCTTGACCAGCGTGTCGGTCGCGAAAGTGACGCGGACCGTGCCGTCGTCCGCCTCCGCCTCCTCGATTTCGGGGTCCTGATAGAGCCCGTCCGCGTCGATATGGTCCGCGTTCTCCTCTTTCAGGGCCTTGTAGTGCTGGTAGTTGGAATTTGTGCTGAGCAGAACGTCCTCCACGGAGCAGCCCGCGAGCAGCCCGGCGGAAAGCACACAGCAGATTACAGCCGCCGCTTTTTTCATGTACGCGTTCCTCCCTTCGATTTTGTCATACCGGCGCTGGATTGTCAAATCTGTTATCTAAGGCGCCGGTACGTTTTGTGAAATACGCGTGATTTCGCCTCTTCCGTGAGTCGGGAGAGGCGATTACTCTTTTTTTTGATGTTTGAAGATTCGGTAGAGTGCCGAAAGCAGCGTCCATATAAGCAGCCCGAAACAGGCCCCGGCGGTGTCAATCAGCACATCGCGCAACTCGCCGCTCCTGCCCGGCACAAAAATCTGGTGCAGCTCGTCCGTGCAGGCGTAGAGAAACGAAAGCCCCGCCGCGGCGGGCAGAACCCATCCGCGTCCCTTTTGCGTCCACTCCCGCAGCAAGAGCGCGTAGAGCACGCCCAGCACCGCGTATTCGAGAAAATGCGCGGACTTGCGCAGCAGAATGATCGCGAGGGCGCCTGTCTCCCCCGGGCGCAGCCAGTCAAGGACCTTGTCGCTGAGGTCGGTGGATTCCGCGGCGTCCTGCGCGGAGAAGAGGAAGATGACCGCCATCCAGAGCAGGCACAGCGCGAGCAGCAGCGCCTTCCTGCGCGTCATTTCCCTTCCCAGGATTCGCGCTCCTTGCGCAGTTCCTCCAGCAAATCCTCAATCGTTTTTTCCGTCTCCGTCAGCGAGCGCAGCACATAGCCCTCCGCCGCCTCCTTGGTCTGTTCGCATTTGGCCTTGGTTCTGGCGAGGATTTCGTGCGCGCGCTGCTTGGCCTCCTCCACAATCGCGTGCTCCGCGACCAGCGTTTTGGCGCGTTCCTCCGCGCTGTGGATGATGTTCTCCGCGCTTTCGTTGGCTTCCTTCATAATCCGCTCGCAGTCGTAGTCGATCGTCTGCGCGCGTTTCATCTCCTTGGGCATGGCGAGGCGAATGTCATTAATCAGTTCGCGCAGGCGGTCGCCGTCCACCACGACTTTGTGCGCGGTAAACGGGGACGCCTTGGCGTTGTCAAGCATATCGTCCAGTTCTTCCAAAATATCAAATACGCTCATGGGATTCATCCTTTCTGATTTTTTTGGCAAACTGCTGCACCTGATTCAGCAGCGCCTCGTTTTCCGCCGCTTTTTCGCCGCGCCTGGCGGTCTTGAGCAGCCGCGCGGAGATGACGGGCTCTATCTGCGGGGGCACGAAACTGGAAATATCCCCGCCCAGCGCCGCGATTTGGCGCACAATACTGGAACTTAAATACATATTTTCCGCCGAGGCTGTCAGGAAAATGGTCTCCGCCTCCGGGCAGAGCTTGCGGTTGCCCAGCGCCATCTGGAATTCGTACTCAAAATCCGTGACGGCGCGCAGCCCCTTGACAATCGCGTCCGCGCCGACCCTGCGCACATAGTCCGCGAGCAGCTCGTCCTCGAGAATGTCAATCACGACATTCTCCATGCCGTCCGTGACCTCCTCAATCATCAGAAGCCTTTCGGTCAGCGTGAAAACCGGGTGCTTTTCGAGATTCGCGGAGACCAGCACAATGACGCGGTCAAAGAGTTTCGCGGCGCGGCTTATCACGTCCAGATGGCCGTAAGTCACCGGGTCAAAGCTGCCCGGGCAGACCGCGATTCGTCCGTTCGGCATCAGTCCGCTCCTTTCCGGCGGTGTAGAAGCTCACCGCTATTTTGCCGTATGTTTTTACCTTTTCGCGGCGAAACGCGCCGCAGCTTTGCAGAGCGTCCCATTCGGGCTCGTGCTCGCAGACAATCACGCCGTCTGGCCGCATACACGGCACGAGCAGCGGCAGCGCCTCACGGAGCAGATTCTTCCGATACGGCGGGTCCAGAAAGGCGATGTCAAAGCGCGGGCCGGGGTTTTGCGCGAGATAGGCGAGCGCGTCCCGGCGCAGCACCTCCGCGCGGGAAGTGAGCGCGCAGGCCTTGAGATTTTCCTCCGCGCAAGCCGCCGCCGCGGGGTCGCTGTCCACCAAAACGGCGTACGCGGCGCCTCTGCTGAGCGCCTCTATCGCCATCTGCCCGCTCCCCGCGAACAAATCCAGCACCCGCGCGCCCTCGAACGAAAACTGCAGCGAGGACGCTATCGCCTCTTTGACCCTGTCCGCGGTCGGGCGCGTGGAGAGCCCTTTGGGGGCTTGGAGTGTCCGCCCGCGCAGGCTGCCGCTTATCACCCGCATAACAAAATCTCAGGACTTTGGGTCGTCATCGTCGAGCAAATCTTCTGCCGTAATGACCTCCCGCTCCACAGTTTCGGGCTTTTCCGCCTCGGGGAGCTGCTCTTCCTTGTCTTTGTTTCTGCGGAAGAACCGCTTGACCTTCCCGAGGTAAATTCCCAGAAAAGTGCCGACCGCGATGACCACGCCCGCGCCGATCTGAATGATATAGCTGGTGGTGGCGGGGTCAATGTAGTCCAGCGTGAGCGGGATCAGAAGAAAATTTGACATTTCACCGAGTCTCCTTTCGGGCGATTTGCCGCGCTTTTATCCTACTTTGTCAAATCCGAGCTGTAAAGCGCGCATATTGTTCTCAATCGTGTGCGCGCGCTTGGGCGGCGTGTTCTTCTCAAGGGCCTTGCGGACGGTGTCGAGCGAGAACAGCCCCGTCACCCGCAGCAGGCTGCCCAGCAGAATGATGTTCGCGCCTTTTTGCAGCCCGTTCTCCTCCGCCATGGCCGTCGCGGGGATTCGGTAGCATTCGACATCCGTTCGCTCGCATTCCGCGTCAATCATGGAACTGTCCGCGAAAATCTTTCCGCCCTTTTTGACCGAGCCCACAAACGCGTCAAAGGACGGCCCGTTGAGCACCACCAGCAAATCCGGCTCGAGCACCTGAGGCGAACCGATGGGCTCGTCGGAAATACAGACCGAGCAGTTGCACTTTCCGCCGCGCATTTCCGGCCCGTAGCTTGGCAGCCACGAGATTTCCTTTCCCTCAAAGAGCGCGCAGTAGGCGAGCAGCTTCCCCGCGAAGAGGATGCCCTGACCGCCGAAGCCCGCCAGCAGAATTTCAGAAGTCATTGCGTCGCACCGCCTTTCTCAAGCAGCGCCGCGTTTTCCTCATTGATGTCCACATCCTTGTAGACCCCGAGCGGAAAATACGGAATGCACTCCTCCTGCAGCCGCTTGATGGATTCAATCGGCGTCAGTCCCCAGTTGGAAGGGCAGGTCGAGAGCACTTCCACGATGGAAAAGCCCCGCTTCTGACGCTGGTTCTCAAACGCCTTGGCTATCATTTTCTTCGTTTCGCGAATGTGCGGCACACTGTCCACCGCCGTGCGCACCGCGAGCGCCACACCCGAAAGCGTGGAGAGCATTTCGCAGACCCGCACCGGATAGCCCGCCGTTTTCGGGTCCCTGCCGTAGGGCGTGGTGGTCGTCACCGCGCCGGGCAGCGTCGTCGGCGCCATCTGTCCGCCCGTCATGCCGTAGGTGCCGTTATTGACGAAAATGACCGCGATATTTTCCCCGCGCGTGCCCGCGTGAACCGTTTCCGCCGTGCCAATCGCCGCCAGGTCCCCGTCGCCCTGATACGTAAAGACGTTGAGGTCGGGTCTCGCGCGCTTGACGCCGGTCGCCACGGCGGGCGCTCTGCCGTGCGGCGCCTCAATCATATCGCAGTTAAAATAATTATACGCGAAGACGGAACACCCGACGGGACACACCCCGACGGTCTCGCCCTCGATACCCATTTCATCGATGACTTCCGCTATCAGCCGGTGAATGATGCCGTGCGTGCAGCCCGCGCAGTAGTGCAGGCGGACGTCGCAGAGCGCGTGGGGTCTCTGAAATACGACTGCCATGATTACTCACCCTCCAAAAGCTTTTTGATTTCACAGAGGACCTCGTTCGGCGTCGGAATCACACCGCCGGTGCGCCCGAAGAACGCCACGGGGAGCGCGCAGTCGAGCGCCAGCCGCACATCGTCCACCATTTGCCCCATGTTCATCTCCACCGAAAGCACCGCTTTCGCGCCGGCGCAGGCCTCTCTGAGCGCGTCCTTGGGGAACGGCCAGAGCGTCAGCGGACGGAAAAGCCCCGCCTTGATGCCCTGCTCGCGCGCCTTGTTCACGGCCGATTTCGCCACACGCGAGGCGGCCCCGAACGCCGTCACGACGATTTCGGCGTCCTGCGTCAGATAATTTTCCGAGCGCTGCTCCTCCCGCTCAATGACGCGGTAGCGCTCATAGCGCGCGAGGACCTGCTCCTCCAGATCCTTCGCCTCGATATAGAGCGAATTGACCACGTGGTGCTCTCTTTGCATTTTCGAGCCGTTTGCCGCCCAGGCGGAGCTGTCGCGCGGAGGCGCGAAACTTTCCGGAAACGCCACAGGCTCCATCATCTGCCCCAGCAGCCCGTCGAGCAGCAGCATGACGGGGGTGCGGTAGGTCTCCCCGAGCTCAAAGCCCAGCCCCACCAGCGTGACGATTTCCTGCACGGAATTGGGCGCCAGCACGATGAGATGGAAATCCCCGTGCCCCAGACCTTTTGTCGCCTGATGGTAGTCCTGCTGCGAGGGCTGAATGGACCCCAGACCCGGCCCGCCGCGTTCCACGTTCACGATAAGACAGGGCAAATCCGAGCCCGCGATGTAGGAAATCCCTTCGGACTTCAGCGAAATGCCGGGGGAGGAGGAGGAAGTCATGACGCGCGTGCCCGTCGACGCCGCGCCCAGAACCATATTGATGGCGGCGACTTCGGATTCCGCCTGCAGAAAAACGCCGCCGTGTTTGGGCATCTGCTTGGCGAGATATTCCGAAAGCTCTGTCTGCGGGGTGATGGGATAGCCGAAGAAACACTTGCAGCCCGCCCGAATCGCGGCCTCCGCGAGCGCTTCATTGCCTTTCATTAAGACTTTTTCCACGAAAATCTTCCTTTCATTTCTCAATGATAATCGCGCATTCCGGGCACATCATCGCGCACATGGCGCAGCCGACGCAGGCGGACTCATCCGTGCAGTACGCCGTAAAAACGCCTTCCTTGTTGCGTTTCTGCCGCCCGATGGCGATAAGCTGCTTCGGACAGGCGGTGGTGCAGAGTTCACAGCCCTTGCAGCGGTCAAAAATGACGCTCATTTTTGCCATTCAAATCCCCGTCCTTTCTCTGGGAAATAGATTGCTCCTCTTATTATAACACATTTTCCCCGCTTTTGCAAGCGCGGCACTTGCATTTTTGCGGAAAATGTGCTATAATAGGGAAGATAGACACCGAAATTTACCGGGAGTACGATTTTATGGCAAAAAAACGAAAGATTCGCTGGGACCGCGTCTTCTATGTTTTCGGCCCCATCGTCCTCGTCATCCTGATTCTCTTAATCAGCTGCAATCAGGATTCCGCCTCCGACGAGAGCAGTCTGGACACGGTTTCCTCCAGCGTCGTTACGACGCAGTCCGGCGGGGCGGATTCCGCCGCGAATACTGCGGATGAATTCGTGGTCGTGATTGACCCGGGGCACGGCGGGGAGGACACCGGCACGAACGACGCCGCCGCCACGCGCTTTGAAAAGGACGACAACCTCCGACTGGGGCTTGCCGTGCGCGACGCGCTGCTCAAATACCCCCATGTGCGCGTGCTCATGACGCGGGAAACGGACGTCTTTGTGCAGCTGCAGGAGCGCTGCGACATCGCCAACAACGCGGACGCCGATTTGTTTCTCTCGCTGCACCGCAATTCCGCGACGGACGGCAGCGGCATTGAAATCTGGGTGAGCAATTCCTCGAGCGGGGACAATACCATGGATAAGGCGTTCGCGCAGTACATCATGGAACTGTTAAAACAGAAAGGCATCTCCGAGGACAGGGGCATTCGCGAGGGCTTCCGCAATTCCGAGGGCATCGACGGCGACAACGGCGACAACTACTACGTCAATATCAACACGAATATGCCGAGCTGCCTTGTGGAGATGGGCTTTATGACTTCCGCGGAGGACAACGCGAACTTTGACGCCCATCTGCTCGACTACGCGGCCGCGTTTGCCGAGGCGATTACGGATTTCGGCGCGGATAAAGGCCTTTACAGCAAGACGGCGGCTTAGAATCGCGGCATTTTGTGCTAAATCTCTGAATTTTTTATGAAAAATCGGAAAACGCTTGAAATTTCGCGCGGGATGTGTTATAATAAAGAGAGACCGTTGCGGCCGCATGGGCAGCGGTCACGGCGCGCGGAGCCGGGAAATTTGCCTTGCGGAGAAAGAGGAATGAAATGAAAAAGTTTACAGCCTTTGCTCTCATCACCGCAGCAGCCGCTGCCACGACAGCCGGTTTCGTCCTTTGGAAACGCAAGCAGGACAATGCCGCCAACCACTATGACGACGACGATTTTGATGACGACGAGGAACTCTGCGAGGACTGCACGACCTGCAATGTCTGTGATGACGAGGATCTCGACGTGGAGATTCCCGAAGTCGGCGAGGAAACGGATGTAACCATCAACGTGAGCGAGGATACCGCCGCTGAGGAGCCCTCTGAGACTGCCGCTGAAGAAACCGGGGAAGAAGAGGCGGAGGAAAAAGAAGTCTGAGCTTTGAAGGCGCTTTGAAAACGGGAGGGCGATGCTTTCCCGTTTTTTCATGCTCGGGGGGATATTTGTGCAGAAAATCTTGGGCTATCTGCGCCGCGCGGTGCAGGAATATGATTTGATTGAAAACGGCGACAAAATCGCGGTGGGGATTTCCGGCGGCAAGGACAGCATGACGCTGCTCGCGGCGCTCAGGGCGTTCCAGCGCTTCGGGCTTTATGACTACACGCTTGTGGGCATCAGTCTGGACCTGCGCTTCGGCGATGTCCCGACCGATTTCTCCGCTGTGGCGGCGTTCTGCGCGTCACTGGACGTGCCCTACGAAGTTGTCCCGACCCATATCGCGCGGATTGTCTTTGACGCGCGCGCGGAGGCACACCCGTGCAGTCTGTGCGCGAAGATGCGCCGCGGCGCGCTCCACGACACGGCAAAGGCCTTGGGCTGCAATAAACTGGCGCTGGGTCACCACAACGACGACGCCGTGGAAACCTTCCTGATGAACCTCTTTGTGGAGGGGAGAATCGGCTGTTTCGCGCCGAAATCCTATCTCTCGCGCAAAGACCTGACGCTTATCCGCCCGCTGTGTTTCGCGCCCGAGGCGGC
>CAYZMU010000003.1:53827-64851 GCA_964479595.1 uncultured Ruminococcus sp.
TCTCGCGCAAAGACCTGACGCTTATCCGCCCGCTGTGTTTCGCGCCCGAGGCGGCTGTAGCGCGCGCGGCGAGGCAGAATGTCCCGGAGATTGTCAAGTCGCGCTGCCCCGCGGACGGCCACACCAAGCGCGAGGAGATGAAGGCGTTTATCGCGGCGCGCGAGCGCGAGGAGCCGGGTTTTCGCACGCGGATTTTCGGGGCGATGCGCAGGGCGAATGTGGACGGCTGGGGCGGAAAAACCTATTACCGCAGGCTTGCGATGGACGAGCCCGCCACCAACGGCAAGGCGGAGCGCTTCAAGCTGGCGGAGAACGGGGGTGAACGGCGCGGTGACGATTCTGGGGATTGAGAGTTCCTGCGACGAGACGGCGGCGGCTGTGGTGCGCGACGGGCGGGAGATTCTCTCGAATGTCATCGCCTCGCAGGCGCTTGAGCACGCGCAATACGGCGGGGTTGTACCCGAACTCGCCTCGCGCAGGCACGCGGAGAATCTGCTCGGGGTGGTCACGCGGGCGCTCTCGGACGCGGGGCTTACGCTTTCGGATGTGGACGCCGTTGCCGTGACATACGCGCCGGGGCTTATCGGCGCGCTGCTCGTCGGGGTGAGCTTCGCCAAGGGGCTTTCCATGATGACCGGCAAGCCGCTGATTCCCGTACATCACACGCAGGGGCACGCGGCGGCGAATTACCCCGCGCACCCGGATCTGGAGCCGCCGTATCTCGCGCTGATTGTCAGCGGCGGGCACACGAGCATCGCCGCCGTGGAGGACTACACCGTTTTTGAGACAGTTGGTTCCACGCGCGACGACGCGGCGGGAGAATGTTTTGACAAATGCGCGCGCGTGCTCGGAATGCCCTATCCCGGCGGCGCCAGACTCGACGAGGCGGCGCAGAAGGGCAACCCCGGCGCCCTGAAACTCCCCCGGGTGAAACTTTCCGGAAATCCCTTTGATTTCAGCTTTTCCGGGCTCAAGACCCATGTCGTCAACTTGGCGCAGAACGCGAGGCAGCGCGGCGAGGAACTCCCCGTAAACGATATAGCGGCGTCGCTGCAGCAGCGAATCGCGTCGGAGCTGGCCTTGAAAACCGTGGACGCCGCGCTCAGCCGAAACGCGCGTACGGTGGCGCTTTCGGGGGGTGTCGCCGCCAACAGCGGGGTGCGTGAGGCGCTGCGGGCCGCCTGCGAGGCGCGGGGGCTGAAGTTCTATATGCCGCCGCCTGAGCTTTGCGGGGACAACGCCGCCATGATCGCGGCACAGGGCTACTATAATTACCGCGCGGGGATTGTGGCGGACGAAACGCTCAACGCCGCCGCCTCGAAGGATATGCGCGGATTCGCGGGGACAAAGACATGAAGATGGAATATGAGCGCCTCGGCGAGGGGATTTACGTCTGCCGCAGCGAACTCCACAGTTTCGGTACGGACGCGTTTTTGCTGGAGGGTTTTGCCGCGCACAAAGCCGGCGACACCGTCTGCGATCTGGGGACGGGCTGCGGCATCATTCCGCTGCTGATGTACCGCCGGGACCCGCCCAAAAAAGTCTACGCGCTCGACATTCAGCCCGAGGCGATTATGCAGCTGCGCCTCGCCATCGGACGCAGCACCGCGCCTTTGAATATTGAGCCGATTTGCGCGGATTTGCGAAAGCTCTGGGTGCGCGCGCCCATTCACGAGCTCGATTTGGTGACCTGCAACCCGCCCTACTACGCCCAAAACGCCGGGCTGCCGCCTCAGGACAGCGCCAGAATGGTCGCGCGGCACGAGGCGGAATGCGATATCGGCGATGTCTGCGCCGCCGCCTCCAGACTGCTGCGCAATCACGGGCGGTTCTGCGTCTGCGGGCGCCCGGAGCGTCTCACGGACGTGTTCGCCGCGCTGCGCGCCAATCTTCTGGAGCCCAAGCGCCTGCGTTTTGTCTCCAAAACCCCTCAGACCGCGCCTTGGCTCTTCCTTCTGGAGGCGCTCAAATCCGCCAAGCCCTCGCTGCGTGTTGAGCCCGCGCTGTTCCTGCGCAGCGGCGGGGAACTTTCCGAAGACGCGGCGCGGCTCTGCCTCTTTGGCGACAGCGGGGAGGAGGAGCAGACGTGAGCGGAACGCTCTTTGTGACGGGCACGCCGATTGGAAACTTAAATGATATAACGCAAAGGCAAATTGAAACGCTCTCCAACGCGGATTTTATCGCCGCGGAGGACACGCGCGTCACAAGAGGGCTGCTCAGCCGCTTTGACATTCACACCGAGCTGGTGAGTTTCCACGAGCATAGCTCCGAGGAGCAGCTCACCCGGCTCGCGGACAGACTGCTCGCGGGGGAGGACTGCGCGCTGGTCACGGACGCGGGTATGCCCTGTGTCTCGGACCCGGGCAGCCGCCTTGTCGCGCGCTGCCATGAAATCGGGGTCGCCGTGCGCGTGGTGCCCGGCCCGAGCGCCGTCACCTCCGCGGTCGCGGTTTCGGGCTTTCGGGAGGGGCGTTTCTGCTTTGAGGGCTTTCTCCCCGTGCCGAAAAAACAGCGTCAGGAGCGGCTGGACGCGCTGCGGGACGAGCCGCGCGCGATGGTTTTCTATGAGGCGCCGCACAGACTTTCCGAAACGCTTTCGGATTTGTTCGCCGTTCTGGGCGAGCGGGAGCTGGCGGTCTGCAGGGAGCTGACCAAGATTTACGAGGAGAGTGTGCGCACCACCCTTTCCGCGGCAATCCAAAAGTATCGCGAGGAGGAGCCGCGCGGGGAGTTTGTGCTTGTGGTCGAGGGCAAAAAAACGCCCCCGGAGCGGGGGGACTTGGAAGAGGCGCTCGCGCGCGCGGCGCAAAGAGTGGACGCCGGGGAACGCGCGGCGGACGTTTGCCGCGAAATCGCCCGGGAAACGGGGGTTTCCAAACGCGAACTCTACGCTGCTTTGATAGAACGGCAAACCGCCGCGGAGGAATAGTTCCGCGACGGTTTTTCTTTTACGTATCCAGCGCGATTTCGTCATCCGCCACACGCAGCCGTACGCGCTGCAGCGGCTGGGGGGCGTTGATAATCGCGTTCGCGACGGCGTCTTCCACATGGTCGCGCAGCACTCTGCGGATGTCGCGCGCGCCGTATTTCTGTCCGTGGGATTTTTGCGCGACCCAGTTTAGCACCTCGTCGTCCCATTCGAGCAGAATCCCGCGCTCGGAAAGCGCGTCCGCCGTTTCCTTCAGCATAAGCCCGGCGATCTGGGCGTAATCCTCGACCGAAAGCGGCTTAAAGACGATGATTTCGTCCACCCGTCCGACAAACTCCGGCCTCAGGAATTCCTTGAGCGCCTTCATTGCCTTCTCCCGCGAGATGTCCTCCTCGGTGCGGTTGAAGCCCATGCCGGTGGATTTGTCCGTGCTGCCGGCGTTGGAGGTCATCACGAGAATCGTGTGCTCGAAGTTGATGGTGCGCCCCTGCGCGTCGTCGATTTTGCCCTCGTCGAGAATCTGCAGCAGCAAATTCATCACGTCCGGGTGCGCTTTCTCGATTTCGTCAAATAAGATTACGGAATACGGTCTGCGGCGGACTTTCTCCGTCAGCTGCCCCGCCTCATCATAGCCCACATAGCCCGGGGGCGAGCCAATCATCCGCGAGACCGCGAATTTCTCCATGTACTCGGTCATGTCCAGACGAATCAGCGGCTCCGTGGAATCGAAAAGCTCCTCCGAAAGCACCTTGACAAGCTCCGTTTTCCCGACGCCCGTGGGTCCGACAAAGATGAACGACGCGGGTCTGCGGCGGCTGCTCATCTGAATGCGGCTGCGCTTGATGGCGCGGCAGAGCGCGGTAATCGCCTCCTGCTGACCGATGATTTTCTCGGAGAGATGGCTTTCGAGCTCCTGCAGCTTCAGAAACTCGCTCTCCTCGACCTTCTGCGCGGGGATTCCCGTCCAGATTTCGATGACGTGCGCCAGATCTCCCGGCTCGACCTCGACTTTCGCGGAATCCTGCCGCAGCTCGTCCATTCTGGCGTTCATGCGCAGCAGTTCGCCCTTGCGCTCCGCCAGAAGCTGGTAGTCGGGGCTGATGTCGGTTTCGATTTCGGAGATTTCCGCCTCCTTGGCGGTGATGTTTGTCTGCAGCTGCTCCAGCTCGTTGAGCTCGGGGTGGCGGATGCTGACGTAGGCGCAGCTCTCGTCGAGCAGGTCAATCGCCTTGTCGGGCAGGAAACGGTCCGTGATGTAGCGCTCCGCGAGCACGGCGCAGAGTCTGAGCATGGCGGGCGGAACCGAAACCTTGTGGAATTCCTCGTAATAGCGCGCCACGCCCTTGAGAATCTCCACGGTGTCCTCCACGGTCGGCTCGTCCACCTGCACGGGCTGGAAACGCCGCTCCAGCGCGCCGTCCTTTTCAATATACTTGCGGTACTCCGAGAAAGTCGTCGCCCCGATGACCTGCAGCTCCCCGCGTGAGAGGGCGGGCTTGAGAATGTTCGCGGCGTTCATGGAACCCTCGGAATCCCCCGCGCCCACAAGGCTGTGCACCTCGTCGATGAACAGAATGACGTTGCCCTGCTCCTTGATTTCCTCTACAAGCCCTTTGACGCGGCTTTCAAACTGTCCGCGAAACTGTGTGCCCGCGACCAGAGCCGTCATGTCGAGCAGGTAGATTTTTTTATCTTTTAAGTGAAACGGCACGTCACCCGAGGCGATTCTCTGCGCGATGCCCTCCGCGACCGCCGTCTTGCCCACGCCGGGCTCGCCGATTAGGCAGGGGTTGTTCTTCTGGCGGCGCGAGAGAATCTGAATTACGCGCTGAATCTCCGCGTCACGCCCGATTACCGCGTCCATCAGCCCGTCCTGCGCGCGCTGGCTGAGATTGGTGCAGTAGCCGTCAAGATATTTTAGGTGCTTGGGGCGATCCTGAGATTTCTGCTTTTTGGATTTGCCGTCGTCGCGCGGCTGTCTGGGCTTGCTGCCGTCGCCGCCTTGCGCCTTGGGCTTGGGTGGCTCATTGGGGGCGTCCTGCGCGCTTTCGGGGTTTGGGTCATCGGTGAACAGGCGCTGAATGAAATTCGGCATGGTGCTCGCGCCGCCCATCTCAAACGAACCCTCGTCGAGCATATCCATCATCTGGTCGGACATCTGCTCAATATCCTCATCCGTCAGCCCCATGCGCTCCATGTACTCCTCGACCTGCGGGATTTGCCTTTCTTTCGCGCAGACAAGGCACAGGCCCTCGTTTCGGCGTTCCGTGCCGTGCATGACGGTCATGAAGACCACAGCGGGACGTTTCTTGCATTGAGAACAAAGTATCATGATTCCTGACCGGCGGTCTCCCGCGCGGTGTCCATCCTTTCTTTAAACTATTCCCGGCGCCCGATGTTTCAGCCGGCTCGGGTCAGATGAGTTTGTCACGTGCGTCGTAGAGGTAGTGGAACAGTCTTGTGTCGGCAATGGTCTCGTCGTTGAAGCAGAGCGTTTCCCCGCCGCCCATGACCACGAAGAACCGCACCAGAAGCGTAAAGCAGATAAGCAGCGCCGCGGCGTTGACAAGCCCCAGAATGCCGCCGACCACGTGCTCTGAAGTCTGGGTGCGCATGAGCGGGAGCGGGGAGTTCTTGTTCATGACGCGGGAGATAATCGCCGCGATGAACATGACAATCGCGACAATGATGAAGTAGACCGCGATCTGAACGATCTCCATGGACGGCCCCTTGCTGAATTCGTCCTCGAGCGCCTCCGCCGTTGCCTCGTTGTCATTGGCGGGGTCGTAAAACGCCGTCAGAATCCGCCCCAGCGAGTCAGGGTCGGAATCGAGCGTGTGCCGGAAGTTGATGGAGACATAGCCGGGCATTCTATCCTCGAGCGCCGCGCCGTAGCCGTCCCGGAAAGCGCCGCTGATGATCCCGCGAAATTCCTCCCATTCGCAGACGGGCTCGCCGTTTCGCTCATTCACATAGGCGTAGAGTTTGTCCGTGAACTGTGATACAGGCGGCGACAGCAGTTCCTTGACTTTTGAGGGCGTTAGCTCAAAGCCGTATTTCTGCTCGTCAATGGCGTCACAGAAAATCTGCGGAATATCCGTGTCCTCGTTGAGTTCCTCAATGACCTTGATATTCGTCTTGCGCACAGAACTCTCGTAGATGAGCGGCGCCGCGGCGGAGGCCCCGAAAGCCGCGAGAACCGAGGCGATGATGTAGCCGATGCTCAGCGGGAGCGCCCTTCTGGCGCCGTTTCTGCCGTTGAAATACACGACACTCAGCACAATCGCCAGACACAGAACATCAAAAATCCACCAGAACTGCGTTCTCATAAAAGCCTCCTAACCCTGCTCGTCGATGAAACTGACGCGGTCAATGGTGTCGTAGCCGCGCAGAAAGAAATCCGAGCCTATGCGTACAAATCCGTCGTAGCTGTCCGGTATCGCGACCGTGCGCGTCACGCCGCCGTCGTAGTTGAGCGCCTCAATCCCTCCGCGCATCTCAACCAGAACGGAATCGCTCTCGCTCACAATCTGTATGGATTTCACATCCCTGTCGTAATCGCGAATAGCGGGAGAATCCGCGCTGCCGCGCAGGATGACCACATTGCAGGTGCGCCGCTCCGAGTTCGTCAGCAGCAGCGCCGCCGTGCCGTTGGCACAGTCGCAGCCCGCGAAGGAATCCGGATAGACATAGCTGCTTTTGACCGCGCCGCCATCCTCCAGAAAGCAGCAGCGCGTATCGCCGATAAGACAGACGCCCCCATCCATATTATATACTGAAATCGCGAGCGTGTCAAGGGGCTGACTCACCCAAAGGTCCTCCTTGCTCGAAAAACTGCACGACCGCACAACCGATTTGAGCACCCCGCTCTCCATCTCAAGGCTTGCTGTGTAGCAGCCGCCTCCGTCTGCGTGAAACGCCGCCGCGATGACGTTCTCCACACAGTCGCGCTCGTAGATTTGCTGACCTTTCGCGTTCATCACCAGCATTTTGCACGCGCAGGTCTGCGAACTCGTGATGAGAAGAACCTCCCCGCCGCTCGAAACGCGCCCGTAGAGAATGCTGTCGGAAATGGTTTTCTCATAGCGGCACTTGCGCACGGTGTCCAGCCGGAAGCGCGTCCCCCCGCTCTCGTAGACCAGCGCGTAGTCGCCTTCCGTGTGCAGCATCGCGTTGCCGTAGGTGTGCTGGCGCGAATCCATCAGGCTGCCGTCGGTGTCGAAAATCTGGAGATAGGAAGCGCTCAGCACAAACAGTTTCTGTGACGCCGCGCGCATCTGATAGTCCGTCTCCCCGTAGACATAGATGGGGAAGTTGCCGTCGGGCGTGGACTGGTCCTCGGGACGGTGGCTCTCGTGGCGGCGGCTGATGGTCGTCTCAAACTTCGGAATCCACGACGCGCGCTTCTGGTAGAGAATCAGCGCCGTCATCGCCAGCAGCAGAAAGAGAATGCTGCGCCTGAGAATTTTGCTCCGCTTTTTCTTCCTGCGCGCGGTGTAGTATTCCGCCTGAGGATCGGGGCGCTGATTGGAATCCTTTTTCATGGCCGCTCCTTCTTGCTGCTTTTTCGTTCAATAAAATACCCGGTTGAGGTAGAGCCCGTGCGCCATCGCCGTTCTTCCCGCGGCGAGGCGGTTTCTCTCGCTCAGAATCCGCGGGATGGCGTCGGGCGGGAAGATGCCCTCGTTGATGTCCAGCAGTGTTCCGACAAAAATTCTTACCATATTGTAGAGGAAACCGCTGCCGCGCACCCGGATTTCCACCAGATTCCCCGTTTTTTCCACCGCGACCTCGTAAATTTCGCGCACACAGCCGGCTTTGGGCTCCGCCTGCGCGCAGAAGCTGCGAAAATCGTGCACCCCGACGATTGTATGCGCCGCGTACCGGATTTTCTCCACGTCCAGCGGTCTGCGGTAGTGCAGCGCCAGATCCCGCGCGAACGGGTCCTTGCTCTCGTGATTGTGGATACGGTAGAGGTATTCCTTCGCCTTGCAGTCAAAGCGCGCGTGGAAAGAGGGGTCCGTGTCCTCGCAGGACAGTACGGAGATGTCGTCGGGGAGATAGCCGTTGAGCGCGCGGACAAGATTTTTGCAGCGGATGTCGCGCTCGGTGCGAAAGTGCAGGCAGAATTCCTTCGCGTGTACCCCCGTGTCGGTCCTAGAACAGCCGCAGACGCCGGTCGGGGTGTTGAGGATTCGGGAGAGTTCGGTCTCCAGCGTCTGCTGGACGGTGTTGGCGTTGGGCTGGCGCTGGAAGCCGTGGTAGTTCGTCCCCCGGTAGGCGATGTACATTTTAAGTGTCCGCATGATCTTCCTTTTCGGGCGTGCCGCGGCGCTTTTTCCGGACCGAAAACGCGAACGCGGCGATATACAGGCAGAGCCCCGCGAGACTCAGCGCAGCCCCGAGGATGAGCCCCCTCGGGCGGAATTTCAGCGAGACGGTATGTTCCCCCGCCGTGACGTCCACACAACTCATCGCGTCCATAAAGCGCTTCACGGGGACTTTCTCGCCGTCCACATAGGCGCTCCAGCCCTCGTCGTACGGCACGGAGAGATAGAGCGTGGAATCCTCCCGCGCGTTTACCGTCCCGGAGAGGTTTCCTCCCACCATTGTTTCAGCCTCAAAGGGGCTTTCCATGAGTTTGTCGTAGCCCTTTTGGAAGGTCTCTTCCTCGAAGCGCGCGACTTTCAGACGCAGCTGCCCCTTTTCTCCCGTGAGAAAACGATATCTCACGGCGATTTCCTGCCCTGCCCTGACATTTTCCGCCACGAAAGAGTTATGTGACTGAACATAAAAGTCGAGTCTGAATGTCGATAACGGCTCATATTCGATTTCTTCTCCGTCGAGCAAAAGGCTGATACTCTTCAGGTTACCCTGACATTGCGTTTCAATATGAAATGTGCCGTCTTTCGGGGCGCGGAAACGCACAGTGAGTTCCGGCTTTTTGACACTTTCGGGGTCGTACTCTTCATCGTCTATGATGGCTTCATAAACCTCCGCCGATGTCTCCTCCGCCTCGTAGGAGAGCAGGAAAGGTCCTTCTTCTTTGGCAGTCATATCTTTTGTGTCTATGCTCTCTATTTCCAGCGGTGTGAACAGTTCCTCCCGCTGCCCTGTCATTGCCTCAAAAGCGGCGTTCTGGGTGTCGAGCGCGTCCTCGCCTTTGACCTCATCCATGGTGAACGCGCGGTCCGTACAGTAGCCCATGGCGCCCGGGTAAATGGTGCGGTAGGCGGTGACTTCCGAATCGTTGAGTGCCTCAGAGAAGGGGATTTCCCCGGAGGAAACCACGTAGCGCATATTCAGCAGCATGGAGGCGAACGGCAGCAGCGTTTTGTATCTGTAAGAAGCGTCAGTTGAACTAAGCATCCCGAGTTCGGAGCAGAACGCGGGTAATTTTACGGGAAGCAGCGACTGAAAAGCCGAGCTGCCCGCGGGGATGTCATAGAGCAGTTCCCCATTCCCATGGTTGTAATCCAAGTTGACCGCCATACGGTACGCCTGCTCTCCTTTCGCGTCCGCGTCTGTCCGCGCGGCTTCTGCCGCCTTGTTCATTTGCGGGTCCGGCTGCAGTACGGATTTGTCAGGCAGAATGGCGGGCGCAAAAGAGAGATACGCGCTCCATGTGATTTCCCCGCAGACCAGCAGCACCAGAAAGGAGGAAAAGAGAAAGGTCATCTTCGGGAAGCGGATTCGCACGAGATAGAGCGCGCAGTAGAAAGCCGTGAAGAGCACGCAGACCAGGATCACGTCTGTAGCGCGTTCCTTGGCCGCGCAGACCATCGTCAGCGCGGAAAAGCCCAGCATCAGCAGCCAGCTCAGCCCCTGCCGTACCCACGCGCGGCGCCAGAGAGGAAGTTTTTCCGCGGGCTTGGGCTCTCTTTCCGTCGGCAGAGACGCTGTGAACCGCCACCCCGCGAACGCCAGCACAAACGGCATGAGGTAGCCGAAGCGTTCCACCGTGACACGCGGGTAATGGAAACCGTGCCAGGCGAAATTGAGCGGACCCCACCAGCAGCTCAGAAACAGGAACGCCACGACAAAGCCCGTATAGAGGCGTTCCCTGAGCGGGATGCGGCTCTGGGTTAAGTACCCGAAAAGCAGCAGCACCACGAGCATACTGCTGCCAAGATTGGCGGGTTCGCTATTGAAAATCGGGTTCGCGAACGAGACAAGCTGCCCCAGAAGCTGCGAGATGGTGGAAAGCGTCTCCGTCCAGCCGTGAAAGGAGTAGGCATAGACGGTTTCACTCGACCCGACACTCCTGAGCGCTATCGCCACGGGAATCAGCAGTACGGCGGAGAGCATCGCCGCGAGAACCGAAAAGCCCAGAAAATTGCGGATTTCCAAAAGAAGCGCTTTTCCCTTGCGCCGATAAACGATGAGCAGCCCGATGAAGATAAGCCCCGTCATGCAGCAGGTAATGAAACTTAAGTAGAAGTTGAACATCAAAGAGAGCCCAAGCGCGAGCGGGTAGAGGCGGAAATCCTTGTCGCGCACCATGCGTATAAGTCCCGCCGCGACCAAAGGCGTCAGCGCGACGCAGTCCAGCCAGACAGTCTGCCAGTAATTCGAGAAAATCCACGAGTTCAGCGCGAAAATCACGGCGAAAACCGGCGCGGTTATGTCGAGTTTGGGGCGGATGGTCTGAACCAGGACGGAGAAAAACAGCCCCGCGAGACCCATTCGGACACAAATCGAGAGCGACAGGAAGGTTGCCAGCAGCGTCTGCGGCAGGAACAGCGCAATTAAATTAAAGAAGTTGACACAGTAATAGGCGATCACCGGCAGAAAGCTGCTGCCCAGACCCGAGCGCCATGTGTACAGCAGTCCCTCGCCCTCATGCAGCGCCCGCTGTACGAGTACCAGAAAGGGATAATACTGGACAGTCGCGTCCCCGGTGAGCGGCGTTTTGGAGCCGAACGGATCAAAGCCCTGCAGCGCGAAACAGAGGAGAAAAATCCCGAAAGGAATCACAAAACTCAGCGCGCGGTAGAGATGGTTGGACATTTTTACGCTGCGTGTCATAGAAGCGTTCCTTTCCAAAAGCTGTTGACCAGAATCACCGCCGCGAGCATGACGAGTGTCACCCCCA
>CAYZMU010000004.1:0-20096 GCA_964479595.1 uncultured Ruminococcus sp.
TTTTGTAGTTGTAATGTTTTGTATGTCTGATGTGGTATAATACACCCAGAACCTGAGGGAGAGGCGGGAACCCGGTGCCTCAGATGCCGTCGCCCGCCGAGAGAAAGCGCTTTCCTTAGAAAGATTTACAATGAATTCGCGAGTCATTGTCATCGATTGTTTTTCATAAGGATAAAGGAGCAAACACATGTCAGACTATTCAGAACTCTATTTTCAGGCCATCAAAGCTGTTCATAAGGAGGAAATCACTCTGCCGGAGCAGGTTTCGGTGATTCCGCGGGAGGCTTTCCGCGACACCACAGGGATTGAGCGAGTCGTGATTCCGACGACCGTCACGAGCATCGAAGCGGGAGCGTTCTTTGCGTGCGGGGATTTGCGGGAGATCTACTTCGAAGGCCCTGTCGAGAACATCCATGCCGCTCTGAAACCCGAGCAGAGGGTTCTTGTCCGCTTTTCTGATTCCATTCCGAAAAAGGAGTGTAAGCATATGTTCTATTTATTGACGGAACAGAACGCCCAGACAGCGGTAAAGACGCAGGTTTCAACGCAGACACGAAGCGCGGGGAGCTGGAAGCGCCGCGCCAAGGACATCGCCAAGTACGGCGGCAAGGACCGCCCGGGGCTCTCGCAGCTGGCGCTCGCGGACGAGCTGACCGAGCGCCTCGCTGCCCGCTTTGAGGAACTTCTGACGGCGCTGCAGCAGGAAGCGGGTCTCACAAGGGAAGAGGCCTGCAGAGAATTTCCTTTGGGGCTGCTCTACGTGACCGACGAGGAATACGAGGGGCTCACCGCGCTGGCGGAAAAATATGTCAACAAGCAGTGCAGCCTTGACGTCGGCAAAGCGTTCGTCTGCAGCCTGTTCCTCGTCGCGACCGTTCAGCGCCGCCAGCAAAGCGACCAATTCTGGGAGCCCGTCTGCACGGCGCTCTCCTGCGGCAGCAAGGGGCTGCCCTATCTCAAAGAGGCGCTGCTGATGTTCTGCACGGCGCAGGGGCTCTACTTCCACTATTACGACAACGGCAAGCACGCGTACGAACAGACCGCGCAGATTCACGCCATCATGCGCCGTGGCAGTATCCGACAGACAGTGGACCTTGTCGACACCTTCTACGAGGAAATCATGGGCGGGGAGTATTCCGATTCGCCCCAGTATCCGGAGCTGTTCCTGCGCTATATGTGCGAGGACTTAAGCCGCGAGGAGGAGAGCACGCTCTCCGCGTATCAGGTGCTGAAACCGTTCAAGATGGCGTGCAGGCTCTTCCCGAACGTCTTAAAGCGCGGCATCACCTGCCTGCTTCTCAACCTCGACGGGCTGCACCGCGCGACGGGCACCATCTGCTATACGCCAAGAGTCTTTCGCGCGTTCTTCCGCGACTGGCTGCGCGCCATGACCGTGGAGGACACCTTGGCGCCGCTGCCTTTGGGGCTCGCGGTACACCGCCAGACAGCCCCTTCCGCGCTGGAACCGTCCCCGCGGTTTGGCTACGCGCGGGGTTCCGACAACACGCTGCGCGTTCTCATTCCGCAGGTGGAAGTGGAGCGCGACGACGCCCGAAAAGTTTTGCTGCGGCTGTATAGCGACAATGTCCGCGTCTATCAGAGCGAGGTAAAGTTTGAGACGCGCGGGGTTTTCAGGCAGACGCTGCGCGTGACGGAACCTGTCATTCTTCCGTGTTTTTACAAAAGGCTGCGCGTCAGACTGCTCTCCGCGCGCGACGAAAAGGTTCTGCTCGATTCCGGCGCGGAGATGTTTCGGGAGTATCTGCTCTTTGACAGTCAGGGCAGGGAATCTGAGAATGTCCGGGGCAGTTGTTCGATTGTCGCGGAGGAGGATGTGCCCTTTGTCACCGCGCAGGATTACAAGGCGGTTTCCTTTGGCAATTACCGTGTGTACACGCTGGACGCTGCCGCGAATACCGAGGTGAGCGCGGGCGGGCATATGGTCCTTCAGAGCGCCGCCGCGCGGCTGCGTCTGGCGCCGGACGAACGTGGGGTTCTGCGCAATGTCAAGGCAATTCGAAACGGCAGGGAATATCTCGTCTACCGCAAGTTCCCCCTCATTCATGTCCGCAAAAACGACGATGTTTCGCTTTCGGACTACGACCTTCGCGTAAACGGGCGGCGAATCGGCGCGGAAGTGCTCTACGACCGCGGCGGCAGGGATATTGCCCGGATGCTCGCGGAGGAGGACACGCCGTTTGCGGATATCACGCTGGTTGACCGCTCCGGCAACCCTTTGGCGGAGCTGCGGCTCGCGGTTTTCTGGGATTTTCGCTGCGGCTTCCGGCGCGCGGAGGAGGGCGAAATCGAAATCACGGCGCTTTCGGCGGAAGGCGTGCGCGTGGAGGGCGGGGGATTCCCGAGGATTTTCAACATCCCGCCCGACGCGGCCCTTTTGCTCCACGCCAGACACAAAGGCGCGCCGTTTCAGTTTGCGGTGACGCTGCCCGCGCTGCGCTGGGAACTCAGCGAGGGCTACGGCAGCGGCTGGGGGACAAAATACGTCCCCGTCTCCGCGGTCAGAGAGTCGCCCTGTCTGCGCGTGTTCGCGCCCTTTGGCACCAAGCTTTTCCTGCGCGACGGGCTGGGCAGCGGCGAGGAAATCCCTCTGCGCGGTTCTAGGGCGGATTTATCGGCGGTCCTGCAAAATCACGGCACGGAGAGTCTCTTTGTGTCAGCGGATACGGGCGGCGGCGAGGAGCGGCTTTTTGAGATTGTGCGCCGCGCGGAAATACGGGATTTCGCTGTTTCCGTACAGGCGGACGTGCTGCAGATGACCTATTGGCAGTCGTGCGCCATGACGCTGCGCTGCGAGGCGCGCTGTCTGGGGGAGAAAGATTCCGAGCCGATTCGCTGGGAGCATTTCGTCATGGGCTCGGGCGATGTCACACTGAAGACGCGTTTCGCGCACAGCCCGGGGCTCTACAGCCTCCGAAGGACGATAATTCCGCAGGAGGAAAACGGCGGTCAGCCGCGCGAACTGCCCATGATTGAATTTGTAAGCGGCGACCCGTTCGCGCTCTACCTGCGCAGCCATCCGCGCTTTACGCCGCACGAGGTCCATTTTGACCGGGACGAATCGCTCGCGCGGCCCTGCGGTGTGTGCGGCGACAACTTCTGGTGTACGGATTTTCGCCCGCTCTCCGAGGGCTGCTACGAGGCGGCAGCGCACTCCCGCGCCGGGGCAAACGGGGCGATGGAGCACTTTCCCGTCTATATGAAACTTCTGGAGAAAAACGGGAACAAAGTAAAAATGTTTATCTTGGACAGCGCCCACGAATCGCTCTATTACGACATGGCGACGGGCAGAATGTTTTACACCGACAGCGAACTCAAAGACCACAGACGCTTTGACAATCCCGACCACTGCGTGACGTATCTGGACGATTCGGTTTGACTTGACAGAACGCAAAAACTCTGCTAGAATAGGGTAGGAGAGGGGGCGAGCGCGTGAAAGAGCAGATGTCTGAGCCTTGCTGTGTGATTTTCGCGGGCTCGCCCGAACGCGGGGTCCCCTGTCTGACGCCGCCTGACGCCGCGCTCACCCTTTGCGCGGACAGCGGGCTGCGGCTCGCGCGGGCGCTTGGGCGGGAGCCCGACTGCGTGCTGGGGGATTTTGATTCGCTCGGCGGCGTGCCGGAGAACCTGCGGGTCCTGACCGCCCCGCGCGAAAAGGACGACACGGATACCTTGCTCGCCGTGCGGTACGCGCTGGAACAGGGCTTTCGCAAAATCCAGATTTTCGGCGCTTTCGGGGGCAGGGCGGACCACAGTTTCGCGAACTTGCAGCTGCTCGATTTCCTGCTCGACCACGGCGCGTCGGGGCTGCTTGTCGGGGCGGGGGATTTCGCGGTTTTACAGGACAGCGCCCGGGCTTGGCACTACCCGAAAAAGGACGGCTTCTCGCTTTCGCTGTTTTCGTGGAGCGAGCGCTGCGAGGGCGTCTGTACGAACGGGCTGCGATACCCGCTTTGCGGCGGCACACTTTATCGAAACTTCCCGCGCGGGGTCAGCAACGAGATTACGCAGCCTCTTGCCTCGGTTCAGATCTCCCGCGGGCGGCTGCTGGTGATGGGCTCTCGGCTGTGACGCGAAAAATTTTGAAAAGGGCTTGACAAGCGGGCGGATTTGTGGTATAATAATCTCGATGCCTGGGTGTGGCGCAGTTGGTAGCGCGCTACCTTGGGGTGGTAGAGGCCGCCCGTTCAAGTCGGGTCACTCAGACGCGAAGAGCACTTCGGTTGTTCCGAGGTGCTCTTTCTTTTTGTTTACGCGTTTGTGATAATCCCGCCGCCCAGAACATCCTCGCCGTCGTAGAGAACAACCGACTGGCCGTTCGTGACAGCGCGCTGGGGGCGGTCAAACGTGATTTTGATGAGATTTCCCTCCCGCTCTGCTATAGCGTCCCGCTCGGGGTGGCGATAGCGGATTTTTGCCTTGCAGCGCAGCGGAAACGCGGGCGGTATATCCGACACAAAGTGAAAATCCCGCGCGAACAGTTCGGAGGTATACAAATCCTCCTCGTGCCCGAGTGTGATTTGGTTGGCGCGCGGGTCCATGCGCACCACATAGAGCGGCCTTTCGGAGAAAACGCCGAGCCCGCGCCGCTGTCCGACCGTGTAGCGGACCATCCCGCGGTGCTCGCCGATGACCTTGCCCGACATATCCACAAACGCGCCGGGCGGGGAGGTTTCCCCCAGAAAGCGCTCGACAAAATCCCCGCAGGAGCCCCGCACAAAGCAGATATCCTGACTGTCGGGCTTTGCCGCGGTGCGAAGCCCCAAATCCCGCGCGATTTCGCGCACGCGCGGCTTGGTGAGCGCCCCGAGCGGCAGCAGCAGGCGGTCCAGTTCGCGCTGCCCGAGAAAATACAGCACATAGCTCTGGTCCTTTTGCGGGTCAAGCGCCTTTTTGAGCCGCCACTCCCCGGTCCGGGCGTCGCGCTCCACGCGCGCGTAGTGCCCCGTCACCACTTTTTCGCAGCCGAGTTCCTCCGCGCGCCGCGCCAGCCGCTCAAATTTCAGGCAGCGGTTGCATTCAATACAGGGATTGGGCGTTTCCCCGCGCGCGTACGCCTCCGCGAACGGAGCGATGACCTTTTGCCGGAATGTTTCTGTAAAATTGAAAACATAATATGGCATGTTCAGCCGGAACGCGACCGCGCGGGCGTCCTCGGCGTCCTCGAGCGTGCAGCAGCCGTGCTCGGGGCCGTCCTCCCCGCTTTCAAAGAGCTTCATGGTCACGCCGATTGCCGAATAACCGCGCTGTTGTGTCAGATACGCCGCCACGCTCGAATCCACGCCGCCGCTCATGGCGACAAGGGCGCGCGGGCGTTCAGATGACATAGAAATCCGCCTCGTTTTCGACACGCCACGCGAGCAAATCCGCGAGGGTTGTGCTTTCAAGAACGTCGTTTTCCGCCGCGCGAAGCCGTTCCCAGAGCAGCCCGCAGACGCTGTCGGGCGTTTCGGCGCAGGCGGGCCCCATGTCGCTCTCGACCGCCCGGAGAATCGAACCGACGGTGTATTTTTCCGGCGTGTCCACCATCACATAGCCCCCGCGCGCGCCCTTAAACCCCCGCACCAGCGAGGCTCTGCGCAGGCTTGCGGCGATTTGCTCGAGATATTTTTCCGAGATGTGCTCGCGGTCGGCGATGTCGCGGAGCTTCACGGGCTGTCCGTCGTTGTGCGCCGCCAGATCGAGCATCAGTTTCAGGGCGTTCTGCCCCTTTGTCGTGATTTTCATTTGCCTCCCTCTTTCTCCCTTTCACTTTACCATATTTCTCATACTATGTCAATAGGTTTAGTCTGTTTCGGGCAGAATGCACAATCACGAGGTCAAAAAGCAAAAGCGGATTTGCGCAAATCTCACAAATCCGCCCGTATCTTCTATGTTCCGCCGCGCGGCTTTCGCAGCTCGTCTGTGTCCAGCAAAATCGTGAAGGGCCCGTCGTTCGTCAGGGCTACTTCCATATGCGCCCCGAAGACGCCGCTTTGCACCTGCGCTCCCTCCGCGCAAAGTGCCAGAAACCGCTCGTAAAGCTCGTTTGCCTGTTGCGGGGGCGCCGCGTCCGAAAAGCCGGGCCTTGTGCCGTGTCGGCAGTCCGCGCAGAGCGTAAACTGCGAAACCACCAGCAGCTGCCCGCCGACCGCGCCCAAAGAGAGATTCGTTTTGCCCGCGCTGTCGCTGAAAATCCGCAGCCCCAGAAGTTTCTTGGCGAGCAGCGCTGCCTCCTCCCCGGAGTCCTGCCGGAAAATCCCCAGAAACACGAGCAGCCCCTTCTCAATCTCCCCGACGGTCTGCCCGTCCACTTTCACACAAGCGCCGCTGACACGCTGAATCAACGCCCGCATGGGTCAGACCTCCCCGTACACTTCCCGCGCGTAATCCACGGTCGCCTTCGCGTCGCGCGCGTAGCGGTCCGCGCCGATTTTCTCCGCGTAGTCCGCCGTCAGAACCGCCCCGCCGACCACGACTTTGCAGCCGGGATATTCCTGTCTCAGGAGCGTGATGGTCTCCTCCATGGCGCCCACCGTGGTCGTCATCAGCGCGCTGAGCCCGACCAGAGCCACTTTGTGCTCCTTCGCGGCGTCCACGATGGCGCGCGGCGGAACGTCCTTGCCCATGTCTATGACGTCAAAGCCGTAATTTTCCAGCAGCAGCCGCACGATATTCTTCCCGATGTCGTGGACGTCCCCGCGCACCGTCGCCAGAACGATTTTGCCCTTTCCGCCGGAATTTCCCTCCGCCGAGAGCGCCTCCTTGAGGACCCCGAACGCGCTCTGCGCTGCGGTCGCGCTCTGCAGCAGCTGTGGCAGGAAGATTTTTCCGCTTTCGTAGTCCGCGCCGACCGCGTCCAGAGCCGGAATCAGCGTCTCGTTGACGATGTCCAGCGGCTGTGACGACCGCAGGGCGTCTTTGGTGAGCGCGGCGGCCTCCGTGCGCAGCCCGTGCGCGACCGCGTAGGAGAGCGTCATCTGAGGCGGCGCGTCGGTTTTCTGCTCCGGCGGGGTTTCCGAGCAGGCGGCGATGTAATCCGCGCAGTTTTCGTCCATACCCGACAGCGCGCAAAACGCCCGTACGGTGTCCGTCATGCCCGGCGCCATGGGGTTGAGAATGGGCAGCGTCAGCCCCGCGCGCAGTGCCATGGCGAGGAAGGTGCGGTTGAGAAGCGGGCGGTCCGGCAGCCCGAAACTGATATTGGAAACGCCCAGAACTGTCCCGACCCCGAACCGTTCGCGCACCTGTGACAGCGCGGAAAGCGTCTGGGCGCCGCCCCCTGAATCCGCGGACACCGTCATGGTCAGGCAGTCCAGAAAGACGTCCTCGCGCGGGATCCCGTGTTCCTTCGCGCGGGCGAGGATCTTCTCCCCGATTTCCACGCGCTTGGGCGCTTTTTCGGGGATTCCGTCCTCGTCAAGCGTCAGCCCGACCACCGACGCGCCGTAGTGACGGCAGAGCGGCAGCACCGCGCGCAGGGATTCTTCCTTACCGTTAACAGAATTGACAATCGGCTTGCCGGGATACACGCGCAGCGCCGCCTCGAGCGCTTTTGGGTCGGAGGAATCGAGCTGCAGCGGCAAATCGGTCACCTCAATCACGGCGCGGACGGCGTTTGGCAGCATGGTTTTCTCGTCAATGCCCGGCGTGCCCACGTTGACATCCAGAATATCCGCGCCAGCCTCGGTCTGCGCGATGGCCTCCGAGCGCAGATAGTCCATATCCCCCTCGAGCAGCGCCTGTTTCATGCGCTTTTTGCCCGTGGGATTGATGCGCTCCCCGATTACGCGCGGCCTGTCCAGTACGACCGTTCTGGTGCCCGAGCAGACGGCGCTTACAGGGTGAACCGTTCTCTTCGCGCAGGGCACGCCGCGCAGTCTCTCCTTGGCGGCGCGAATGTACGCGGGTGTCGTGCCGCAGCACCCGCCGAAAATTTGCACCCCGCACGCCGCGAACGCGGGCATGGCGTCCGCGAATTCCTCAGCGGTCAGGTGGTATTCCCCCGTCACGGGGTCGGGCAGTCCCGCGTTGGGCTTGGCGATCAAAGGCAGCGAAGACCATTTCGCGAGCGAGCGCATCAGCGGCAGGATTTCGGCGGGCCCCAGCGAGCAGTTGATGCCCAGAGCGTCCGCCCCCAGCGACTGCAGCGTAATCGCCATCGCGGAAATGGGGCAGCCGGTGAAGGTCCGCCCGGTTTCGGTGAAGGTCATGGTGCAAAGCACGGGCTTGTCGCAGGTCTCTTTCGCGGCGAGCAGCGCGGCTTTCATCTCCAGCAGGTCGCTCATGGTCTCAATCACGATGAGGTCCGCGCGTTTGCCCGCCTCGCAGACGGTTTTGTAGGCGTCATACGCCTCCTCGAAAGAGAGCGTGCCGGCGGGGTGCAGCAGCTGCCCCGTAGGCCCCAGATCGAGCGCCACCAGCACATCTTCGGGCACAGCGTCCCGCGCGAGGTCAATCGCGGCGCGGACGGTTTGCGCGGTGTCCACGCCCGTGCCCTGAAGCTTCAGCGGATTCGCGCCGAACGTGTTCGCGTAGACAATCTGCGAGCCCGCCTCGGCATAGGCGCGGTGTACCGCCGCGACGCGTTTGGGCTCGGTCAGATTGAGCCGCTCGGGCAGTTCCCCCTCCGCGAGGCCGAGCATCGTGCCCATGCCCCCGTCGAGAAAGATCGCCTCCCCGCGCAAAAGTTCGCTGAAAGTCATTGCGTTTCCCCCTTGATTTTCCGCCAGTATTCCCACGCCGCCTGTTCGGTCTTGTTCTCCCCGGGCTGATAGTAGACTTTGCCGAGCAGCGCGTCGGGCATATACTGCTGTCTGACGTAATGGTGCGGGTAGTCGTGCGGATAGAGATAATACTGCCCCGGGCGCTCGACATCCGCGCCGTCGCAGTGGACGTTCTGCAGATTGCGCGGGATATCCCCCGAAAGCCCCGCCTGAACATCCGCGACCGCGCGTTCTATCGCCATGTCGCCGCTGTTGGATTTGGGCGCTGTCGCCAGCAGTATCACCGCGTCCGCGAGCGGAATCTGCGCCTCGGGCTGCCCCAGCTGCAGCGCCGAATCCACCGCCGCCTTGACAAACGGCACCGCGAGCGGGTAGGCGAGCCCGATATCTTCCGCCGCGATGACGAGCAGCCTGCGGCACAGCGAGAGCAGATCCCCCGCCTCCAGAAGCCTCGCGGTGTAGTGCAGCGCGGCGTTTTCGTCCGAGCCGCGGATGGATTTCTGCAGCGCGGAGAGCAGGTCGTAGTGCTGGTCGCCGTCACGGTCATAGCGCATATTGCTGCGCTGGGTAAGCGACTGAGCCGCCTCGATATCCAGATAAATCGCGCCGTCGCTCTTTCGCGCCGCGAGGACGGAAAGCTCCACCGTGTTGATGGCCTTGCGCACGTCCCCGCCGCAGCCCCGCGCGATATACAGCGCCGTCTCCTCGTCGCAGCGGATGGTTTCCCCCAGCTCGTCCTCCAGAAAACGCAGCGCGCGCCGGATTGCCGGAAGGATTTCCTCAGCGCTCACGGGCTTGAACTCAAAGACCGTCGCGCGGCTGAGAATGGCGTTGAAAACCGCGAAATACGGGTTTTCGGTTGTCGCGGCGATGAGCGTCACACTGCCGTCCTCAATGTATTCCAGAAGGCTCTGCTGCTGCTTTTTGTTCAGGTATTGAATCTCGTCGAGGTAGAGCAGAATCCCGTTTGTACCAAGAAGCGAGCCGCTCTCGCGCAGGATCTCCCGGATATCCGCCACCGACGCGGTTGTGCCGTTGAGCTTGTGCAGCCGCATATCCGAACGCTCCGCGATGACCCGCGCGAGCGTCGTTTTCCCGACACCCGAGGGCCCGTAAAAAATCATGTTCGGGATTTTTCCGGATTCCACAATGCGCCGCAGGGGCGCTCCCTCCCCGAAAAGATGCGGCTGCCCGACCATGTCGTCCAGACTGTCCGGCCGCAGGCGCTCCGCGAGCGGAATCATGGCCATTCCTCCATTCAGAAAAAACAGCGGTGTCTGGTACGCACCGCTGTCCGTTTTATTCACACAGATAGAGAATATCACTGGATGGGCGCCCGTTCCAGGCGGGTCTGTTGTATCTCCTGCCCCCGAAAGCAATCTCGGAACTGCTCCCGCCGTCCATGTTGAACGCCTCCGAACAGCCCAGAGCGCGCATCAGCTGCGCCAGCTCCGCGCAGGTCATCCCGTCGGAATAGCCCGGCTGTCTGCCCTCAATCAGTACAAAGCAGTAGTGCCCCGGCTCATAGTAGCCAATCGCGCTGCGCGGGTGGAGTTCCTTTTCCACCGAACCGGTAAATTTCGTGACCGCCTCGGAATCCTTGACAAGCCCCGGACCAAAAGCGGTCGTCTGCCAGATTTCCGCCTTCTGCTGCTGTGAGAGCGCGCGGTACTGCGAATCCGTCAGCACATCCATCACACCGTTTTTGTAGAGCACGCCGATTTCCCCGCGCCCCTTCTCCCGGTACATCACGCCGTTTCGGTACGTGACGCCGTTGTCGCGGATTTCGCAGTAGTCGCAGTTTATCGCGAAGATCGCGTCGTTTTCGCGCGCCATCTCAAAGATGAGTTTGTTGCCGCCGCTGCCCGTTTCGGGGAATTTCCCCTGCGCGAACGCCCCGCGCAGATTCTCAATGCCGCGAATATGCACATCCGCGACAAAATAGACCAGTTTGCGCAGCGCGTAAAAATCCGAATCAGGCGGGCTCGCCGCGAACTGAAAAATCTCCGCGATATCGCCTGTGTCCACAAAGCCGTCAACATTCACGTCCGCGCGCGCCGCCTCCTCTTCCGTCAGAGAAAGCGCCTTGTCCTCCGCCGCCAGACGCGCGCAGAGCAGCGTGTCGGAAACGGAATACGCGCCGTCGCCGTTTAAATCCCCGACTCTGCCCTCGCGTTCGTGACGCGTAATCTGCACCGCGACATTGTGGCTTTGATAGGACGAATCCGTTGAAACAATCGTGTCGTCCTTGGAAAAGACCTGAGGGAACGCCGCTGCGAACCCCGAAAGGTCATAGCCGTCGGCGGTCTGCGCCGCGTTTGCCGGCGAAACGGCGGTGAGAAGCGCCATTGCCGAGACGACAGCCAGCGCCGCGCCCTGCTTTATCCTTTTCATTTCAGGGCTGTCCCAAATCCGGCATCGGAACCTGCCCCGAGAGATAGCCCATCAGTTTTAACAAATCCTCGCTGTCAATCACGCTGTCGCCCTTGCAGTCGGCGTTTTGCAGCCCCTGCTCCGTGGCGGTATCCTTCGCGTCACTCGCCAAAACCTTGCTCAGCAGGACGGCGTCCGCCGCGGAAACCTCCGAATCGCAGTTGACGTCCCCGTAAATCGTCTGGTCCTCAGGCGTATCGGGCGTATCGGGCGTGTCGGGCACATCCGGCTCGTCGTCGGGCCCCGTCCCCCAGACGTGGTTGCCCTCCGCGTACATTGTGATTCCGTCGTGGAAATCCGGCGCCTCATTGAGCGGCACACCCAGCTCGTCCGCGGTCTGAAGACCCTGCCGGCTGTAGTCGTCCGAAGGATCCCAAATGAACGTAAACTGGTCGTTTTGGACAGGGTCCATCAGCGCGAACTGGAACTGGACCGAGCCGTAAAACTCATAGTCGGGGAAGCTCAGTTCAATGTAGCACCCGCCGTCTTCGCTGTACTGCACGACTTCATAGGTGACCTCATATTCCCCGTCCGAATTGGATTTGATTTCGTCATAATCCACGCGCACCTGCAGGTCGTCCACCGTCTGACCGTTGGAGAGCAGTTCCGCGATGCTGAAATAATAGCGCACCTTGATGTCTTTTGGGTAGCGCGGCGGGCGCTGGGTGCGGTTGCAGATCTCAATCAGCACCTGCGTGGACTGCGCGTCCTCCTGCCCGATGGCGGCCTTGAGCGTGAACTCGCGGTATTCCTCCGGCGTCTTTAGTTCGGATTCCTTGGGCGGGATAAACTCGGTCGTCATCATGTCGTCCGTGCCGTAGTAGTTGTAAAGCCCCGCGCAGGCGCCGACAAACGCGGCGTTGTAGTCCACGGCGACTTCGTTATAGATGTAGTCCTTGGTGATGTCGCGGTGCCAGTCTCCCGCGTCCGGGCCGCCGACCAGCGCCCCCCAGAGCACATGGGTCTGCTTTTCGGGGTCGTCCATATTCTGTGTCATGGAGCCGTGCGCGGCGCGGTGGTGCGGGTGCGAGGCGGCTGTATCCGAATAGCCGACAATATAGGCGCGGTTCATCGGGTTTTTGCCCATGAGATATTCCATCTGCCCTTTCGCCCAGTCCGCGAAGGTCATGTCGCCGGTTTCTTTCGCGTAGACGAGCGCGCACAGCTGCGCGGCGGCGTCATAGCGCGCGGAGCCGTAATCGTTGAGCATTCCGAAGCCTGCTGGCGTTTTCTGAAGCCACGCGCCGTCTTCTTCCGGCAGTTCCGCGATTTCCTCGGCGGTGATGGTCGTGTTCCAGACCTCGTCGTCCAGCCCGAAATCCTTGTGCGCGGTTACCGCCGCGGGCAGACCTTTCGCCGCCGCGGCGTCCGCGGGCGACATTCCCGACCAGAACTCGAGATTCCAGCGGAAGATATACCAGTCTCTGGAGCAGTTGGTAATGGGCGCCAGCTTCGCGAAGACCCCGCCCCAGACGGTGTCCCAGCAGTGTACCCAGATGTTCTGCCAGCAGTTGCCGGTGTCCGCGATGATGCGCTTGAGATAGCCCGTGTAGGGGTGCGCGCCCATCTCGCCCGTGACGGTTTCGTCCACGTGAACAATATCGTCAATGTAGCCCCACGCCTTGTCCTGCGCCGTCGGGTCCTCGCTGAGCGTGCATTCGTACAGCCACACGGCAGCCCACGCCAGCTCGTCGTAATCGTAGCTTGAGGTGTAGAATCCGCCGTCATAGCCCAGCGACAGCACCTTGAGCCCCTCGTCCTCCGCGTGCGTCTCAACCGCGAAATCGTAGAGCGCGTAGGCGCCCTTGAGACATTCCGCCGCGAATTCCGGCTCGGTGTCCTTGAAGTTTAAGTAGGAAATCGCCAGCGCCGCCGCCGTTCCCGCGCACATATCCGACGCGGGAGTGTCCACAGTCGCCAGATACGCGGGGCGCGCGAAGTCTTTCAGGTTCGTGTTCTGCAGGTCCGGCGCGATCCAGTAGTTGTGGTCGATATTGCCCTCTCCCACCTGATAGCAGTACGCGAGCACGGAACCGTCCTCGTTATAGTAAATGCATTTGAGATAGTAGTCGCAGAACCAGTGAAGGATTTCCTCAATGTGCTTGGCGTTTCCGCTCTTTTCGTAGGCGTCGCGGAATTCGTAATAGCCCCACCCCAATGTGGAGGCGGCGTACGAGCCCGGCAGACAGAATTTGACGTGGTCCCCCGCGTCGTGCATTCCGCCGTCGCAGTCAATGCAGCCGTCGCCGTCGGGGTCGAGAATGTCAAGATGCGCGTCAATGAAATCCTGACTCAGGTTGACTCCGATATAATCCTCCCCGTAGGTCTTCAGCGGGATTTTCGCGTCCTCGATGTGGCAGTCGCCGCGCCATTCGAGCCTTCCGCCCGTAATGCCGCTGCCGCACTTGTTCGCGTCGTAGAAGTACATGGAAAGGCTCAGCGCCTTGGAAAAATCCACTTCCACGTCGTCATACGAAAAGCTGTCCGGATCCGGGAAAACTTTGTCCGCGTCGTCCACCGTGCCGGGGTCTTCCCCCGCCGCCGCGAAGGCGCACAGAACCGACGACGCAGCCATCACCGCGCCGCAGCCGAGCGCCAGAGACGCCTTCAGGATTCTTGATGTTCGCTTCATGATGTTCACGCACCTTTTTCCGCGTTGAGCTTGGAGCCGCAGCAGAATTTGTATTTTTTCCCGCTGCCGCAGGGGCAGGGGGCATTGGGCTTGGGCTTGCCGCCGTTGGAACCGGGGGCTCTCTGGAAGCTGCCGTCCCCCGCGCCGGCGTTGGGTGCGTCAGGCTTCGCGACCTGCTCGCGCTTGGGCGCCTCCTGATTCGGCGCGATCTGTATCGTCAGCAGCAGCCGCACGGTGTCCTCGCGAATGGAATCGACCATTGCGTCAAACATCTCAAAGCCCTCGTAGCGGTATTCGACCACAGGGTTCTTCTGCGCGTAGGTGCGCAGCCCCATGCCGCGCTTAAGCTCGTCCATGTCGTCGATATGCGCCATCCACTTCGTGTCCACAACCTTGAGCAGCACGACACGCTCGAGCTCTCTCAGCTGCTCGCTGCCGATAATCTGTTCGCGGCTGTTGTAGACCTTGATGGTGCGCTCAATCAGCATATCCGTGATTTCATCGCGCGAAGTCTCGTTGATTTTCTGCTCGTCCCAGTCAAAATCCTCCGGGACGGTAATCCAGTCCATGAAATACTCGCGCAGCCCGACGAGATTCCAGCTCGTCTTGTCCACGTCGTCGGGCAGATATTGGTTCACCGTGCCGCGGATGAGCTCCCGGATCATATCGAGAATGTACGCGTGCAAATCCTGTCCGTCCAGAACCTGTCTGCGCTGTCCGTAGATGATTTCGCGCTGCTTGTTCATGACGTCGTCGTAGTTTAAGACGTTTTTGCGCGTCGCGAAGTGCATACCCTCGACTTTTTTCTGGCAGGACTCAATGACTTTCGAAAGCATCTTGCTCTCAATGGGCATATCTTCCTCCACATTGAGTTTCGCCATCATTTTTTCGAGCCGGTCGCCCGCGAAAATGCGCATCAGGTCGTCCTCCACGGAGAGGAAGAACCGGCTCTCGCCCTCGTCGCCCTGACGTCCCGAGCGCCCGCGCAGCTGATTGTCAATGCGCCGCGCCTCATGGCGTTCCGTGCCCAGAATGTAGAGCCCGCCCGCCTTCTTGACGTCCAGCGCCTTTTCCTTGACCTCGGCGTTGTATTTGTCGTAGAGCGAACGGTAGACCTCGCGCGCCGCGAGAATCTCCTCGTCGTCCGTTTCCGCGTAGCCCACGGCCTCGGTGATGATGTCCTCAGGGATTTCGCGCTTTCGCATCTCCGCCTTCGCCAAAAATTCCGCGTTGCCGCCGAGCATGATATCCGTGCCGCGCCCCGCCATGTTCGTGGCGATGGTCACCGCTCCGAGTTTTCCCGCCTGCGCGACGATTTCCGCCTCTTTGGCGTGGTATTTGGCGTTTAGGACCTCGTGCTTGATGCCGCGGCGCTTGAGCATTTCGGAGAGCCGCTCGGATTTCTCCACCGATACGGTACCGACCAGAACCGGCTGACCTTTCTCGTGGCAGGCGACAATCTGGTTGATGATGGCGGCGTATTTCGCCTTCTCCGTGCGGTAGATGACGTCCGGCTGGTCAATGCGGATGACAGGGCGGTTGGTCGGAATGCTGACGACGTCGAGTTTATAGATCTCCTTGAACTCGTCTTCCTCCGTCATCGCCGTGCCCGTCATGCCGGAAAGTTTTTTATACAGCCTGAAGTAATTCTGGAACGTGACCGTCGCGAGCGTTTTGGATTCGTTCTTGATCTTGACGCCTTCCTTGGCCTCGATCGCCTGATGCAGGCCGTCGTTGTAGCGTCTTCCCATCATCATGCGCCCGGTGTTCTCGTCCACGATGATAATCTCGCCGTCCATGACCACGTAGTCCGTGTCAAGGTGCATGATGCCGTGTGCCTTGAGCGCCTGATTGACGTGGTGCAGCAGTGTCATATTGTCCGCGTCCATTAAGTTGTCCACGTGGAAATACTGCTCCGCTTTCTGCACGCCGCGCCGCGTGATGGTCGCCGTTTTCGCCTTCTCGTCCACGATGTAGTCCGCGTCCTCGTAGGCCTCGTCCTGGTCCTCTTTGTCGTCCGTTTCCACAACCGTGACAGGCGTGAGTGTCCGCACGAAGCGGTCCGCCTGCTCGTAAAGGTCGGTGGATTTGTCCCCGCGCCCGGAGATAATCAGCGGGGTGCGCGCCTCGTCAATGAGAATGGAATCCACCTCGTCGACAATCGCGAAATTCGGGTCGCGCTGCACACGGTCCTTCTTGTAAATCACCATATTGTCGCGCAGATAGTCAAACCCTATCTCGTTGTTCGTGCCGTAGGTGACATCGCAGGCGTACGCCGCGCGGCGCGCGTCATTGTCAAGGTCGTGGATAATGCAGCCCACCGTGAGCCCCAGAAAGCGCAGGACCTTCCCCATTTCATCCGACTGCGTCTTGGCGAGATAGTCGTTCACCGTGACGATATGCACGCCCTGCCCCGTCAGTCCGTTGAGATAGGAGGCGACACACGCGACCAGCGTTTTGCCCTCGCCGGTGCGCATCTCCGCGATTCTGCCCTGGTGCAGCACGATAGCGCCCAGAATCTGTACGGGAAACGGCTTCTTGCCCAGCACTCTGTCCGCCGCCTCGCGTACGGTCGCGAGCGCCTCGGGCATAATGTCGTCGAGCGTTTCCCCATTGGAAAGCCTTTCGCGGAATTCCGCCGTCTTTGCCTTGAGCATCGCGTCGGAAAGCCCCTTGTATTCCTCGTCCAGATCGAGCACGCGACGCTTGATGGGCTCAATCTTCGCGAGTTCCTTTTCACTGTACGAGCCGAAAACCCTGTCGAGAACACTCATTCCAAAACCGCCTTTTCTTCCTTTTGCCGGGCCGGCGTTCTTTAGCGCCCGCCCCTTTCAGTTTACACTTTTTTCCCGCTTTTGTCAATATCCCCCGCGCTGTATCAGTCTTTATGCAAAAATGTCTGAATCAGATATTTTGGCCGCTTCTTGGTCTCCAGATAGATTTTGCCGATATATTCCCCGATGACCCCGATGGCGAGCAGCTGCAGACCGCCGATGGCCCAGACCGAGAGTGCGAGCGACGTCCAGCCCGCGACCGTGTGCCCCGTAAAATGCCGCACGAGAAAGTACACGAGCATGACAAGGCTCACCGTGAAGATGCAGATGCCCAGCGAGGTGATCATGCGAATGGGCTTGACAGAGAGCGAGGTAATGCCCTCCATCGCGAAAGAGAGCATCTTGCGCAGCGGGTATTTGGATTTCCCCGCGAAGCGCTCCCCGCGTTCGTAATAGACTTTCGCGGAAGGATAGCCAATCATCGGGACCATCCCGCGCAGAAAGAGGTTTACCTCCCCGAATTGCGAGAGCCCCTCCAGCGCGCGGCGGCTCATCAGACGGTAGTCCGCGTGGTCATAGACGACCTCCACGCCCATGAAGGACAGCACCTTGTAAAACGCCCGCGCCGTGAAACGCTTGAAAGCCGAATCCGTTTCGCGCTTGCTGCGCACCCCGTAGACAATGTCAAAGCCCTCCTCGAACTTCTCGATCATCTCCTCAGAAGCGTTGATGTCGTCCTGCAGGTCCGCGTCCATGGAGATGGCGGCGTCGCAGAGCGGCAGCGCCTGCATCAGCCCCGCCAGCAGCGCGTTCTGATGCCCCTTGTTCCGCGAAAGTTTCAGCCCGTCAAAAATATCCGGGTCGGCCTCATGAATTTTTTCTATCAGTTCCCAGGTTCGGTCGCGCGAGCCGTCGTCCACAAAGAGCACCCGGCTCCGCGGGGTAATAGCGCTCTTTTCAAGAAGGCTCTGATATTTTTCCCGCAGCCGCTTTGCCGTTTCGGGCAGCACTTCCTCCTCGTTGTAGCACGGTATCACAAAATAGATGGTTTTCATGCGTCCCCGCCTTCCGCGAGCGCCCGGAAACAGTCGCCGCGTTCCTCAAAATTCTTATATTCGTTGTAACTCGCCGCCGCGGGGGAGAGCAGACAGATTTTTCCTCGCTCCGTGACGCGTTTCGCGAGCGCGACCGCCCCCCGCAAATCCGGCACATAACACATTCTGTCACGCAGCGCGGGCGGGAAGGCTTTCGCCTCCTCGTAAATGCGCTTCCCCGAATCCGAGAGCAGAATGATATGGCGCACATCGCAGCTTTCCAGCGCCTCCAGCAGCGGCGTGTACGAAATCCCCCGGTCCATGCCGCCAATCAGCACGGTATCCGTCCGCGGGAGCGCCCGCAGCGCCTCCATGCAGGTCTCGCAGGTCGTGGAAATGGAATCGTCCACCCAGAAAATCCCGTGATATTCCCCGATAGGCGTGAGGCGGTGCGGCAGCGGGGTGAATGTCTCAAGCCCCTTCAGAATATCCTTATCCGCCGCGCCGAAACGTTTCGCGAGCGCCGCCGCGACCGCGCAGTTGAGGCGGTTGTGCTCCCCCGCGAGCGGAAGGTTTTCCGGCAGCTCCAGCGTTTCGCCCTCACAGAGCACAGTGTCGCCGCCAAGCAGCGAGATATCCGCGCCCGGGTCGTTGGCCGCCAGACGCAAAACCCGCGCCCCGCCTTCCTTTGGCAGGTTCTCCGCCCCGAGAATGAGCAGGTCTCCCGGCTTCTGGTGGCGGTAGATGTTCTCCTTGCAAAAGGCGTAATTCTCAAACGTTCCGTAGTGGTCCAGATGCTCCTCGAACAGATTCAGAAACACCGCCGTCTTCGGGGAGACATGGCAGAACTCGAGCTGATGCACCCCGATTTCGAGCACCAGAATCGTCCGCGGCGTGATTTGTTCGTAAAGGTCCGCCATCGGTATCCCGATATTGCCGCCCAGAATCGCGGGCTGGCCCGCCGTCTGGAGAAGGTGGCACAGCAGCGAGGCGGTCGTTGACTTTCCCTTCGTTCCCGTGACGCCGATACATTGGTCCCGATACGCGGTGAGGAAAAGCTCCGTCAGCGAGGTGACTTTGCACGCGAGGCGCTCAGGGCGGTATTCCTCGCGCAGCACAACCCCCGGGCTTTTGAATACAATGTCGTACTCTTTCACGGCGGACTGATAGTCCGCGCCCGTGTGCAGCACAGCGCATTCCGGCGCGTCAGGGACGGGATTTTGGTCGGCGATTCCGAGCGACGCGAAGCCGCCCGCCTGCAGAACGCGCCCGCAAAGAGACCTGCCCTCTCTGCCAAAGCCCAGCAGCAGCACGCGCTTGCGCTGGATTTCCTCACGCAGCAGTTTCAGCAGCACGCCGTCCCAGCTCCTTCCCCGTATTATCCACCACTTCTATTATACCAGAATTTTGCGCAATTCGCAAGTGCGCGCGCCGTATTTGTATGTTTTGACCAAAATTTTCGCGCCCCGGCGGCTCTTTTCGACACAGCCCCGGTTTCTCTCAGGCAGAGCGCGGCATAGCCTTACTTGTTTTCGCGAATCTCGCGCAGCAGCTGCGCCAGCGTGACCTTTGCCATTTCGTCTTCCATCGCGTCCTCGATATTGTTCATTCTTTTGTCCAGAACCCTATGAATATTCCCTCCGACCGGGCAGTCCGGGTTCGGGTTTTCGTGGAAATGAAAGAGCGGCTCGTCTTTTTCGACCGCTCTGAAAATGTCCAGCAGCGTCACGGATTCGGGCGGCTTCGCAAGGCACGCGCCGCCGACACCCGGGGTCACCCGCACGAGCCCGGCTTTTGAGAGCGCGGCGAGGAGATTCCGGATGATGACGGGGTTCACGCTGACACTGCCCGCGAGAAAATCCGAGGTCACTTTGGTTTCGTCCTGAAAATAGCCCACGCAGAGCAGGATGTGCGTGGCAATGGTGAATCTTGTGGAAAACCGCATACAAAAGCCTCCTTTCCCGCATGGGTTCAGTATAGCAGAAATCCCGCGAAATGTCAATCCGCACAAAAGCAGGCGGGAGATTTTGTGCATTTCTCCGAAATTGCGCTGTAAGTGTTGACATTACAACGCGGCTGTGGTATGCTATAGCTGTAACCGATAGCGTTACAACAACATACAGGGAGGTTTTCTCATGAGCAATTACCAAAAAGTCCATGTCGGCGCGGACGCCAGAACCGAACTTCACGACGCGCTCGGCCTCAGCGGCGCGGAGGTCAGCGTCAATCACCTGCCCGCGGGGGGCAGTGTGCCGTTTGTCCACTCGCACAGGCAGAACGAGGAGATCTATGGGATTCTCTCCGGGCGCGGTGCGCTTGAGATTGACGGCGAGACTGTTACCCTGAACGCGGGGGACTGGCTGAGGATTTCGCCCGCGGGGAAAAGGCGCCTGCGCGCGGCGGAGGATTCCGAACTGAGCTACATCTGTGTTCAGGTCAAGGAAAATTCTCTGGAGGCGTACACCGGCGGCGACGCGGAGATTTGCGGCTGACCCTCAAA
>CAYZMU010000004.1:20196-62098 GCA_964479595.1 uncultured Ruminococcus sp.
CGTGCGAAAAAAGGTGATAAAAGAGCGGAGAACTTCTCTCCGCTCTCTTGTTTATGTCCGCCGCGGGACGGATTATTTTTTCTTAGACTTTCTGAAAAAGCGCGGTTTCTTGGGAGGTTCTTTGCCCTCCGCCCCGTTTTTGCCCGCCGGCTCGGATTCGATTGCTGATTGCGCCGCGGATTCCGGAGTATCCGTCGGTCCGGACGCGCCGTCCGCGGTCAAGGGGGGACCTTCCGCCGCGAGGGCCGCGGCTTTCTCCCGGTCTTTCTTGTCCACGGCGTCCTTGAGCAGGGTGAAGATAATCGCGAAAATCGGCACGGCGATGAAAATGCCCATAATGCCGTTCATGCCGCCGCCGACAATCACCGCGATAAGCACCAGCAGCCCCGGCAGACCGATGGATTCCCCGACGACCTTCGGGTAAATGAAATGCCCCTCAATCTGCTGCAGCAGCAGAATGAAAACAAGAAACCAAATCACCTTGTCGGGCGCCTCCACCCAGACGAGCAGCGAGCCGACAATCGCGCCGATCCACGCGCCGATAATGGGCAGCAGCGCCGTAATCCCCGTCAGCACCCCAATCGTCACCGCGTAGGGGAAGCGGAAAATCGCGAGCCCTATCGTGCAGAGCGTGCCAAAAATCACCGCCTCGATCATCTGCCCCGTGAGGAAATTGGAGAAGGAGCGGTTCGTGACCTGCAGGACGCGGAACATCTCGTCCTGAAAGCGCGCCGGGATGAAGAGTTCGAGCAGCTTGCGCAGCACGCGCAGCACGCGGTCTTTCTGGACCAGAATGTAGATGGCGATAATAAAGCCCACCACGACGTTCGCGATTGCGGTAATGACAGACGCCGTCGCGCTGAATGCCGTGTCGAGGACTGTGCCGACCTTGCCGTCAAGCAGATTCGAGAAGAAATCTATCACTTCGTCCCAGTCAATCTGGAATTTGTGAATGGATTCCGAGACCGAGGGGGGAGCCTTCCATTCTATCAGCTTGGCGTCAATCCAGGCCAGAAGCTGCTCCTGACTGGTGGGCAGCTTTTCTATCAGCGTCTCCACTGCCGATTTCACCTGCGGCACGATGAAGAACACAATCAGCGCGATGATAATCGCCACGACCACCGTTGTGGAGACCGCGCAGAAAACCCCGCAGAGGCGTTTCTCCCACCTCTTTTCGGATTCCGCCATGTGATAATAGACCTTGTGGCGGAAGATGTTCATGATGATGTTGATGATAAACGCGATGACCACGCCGTAGATCACCGGCTCCAGAATCGCGAAAATCCACGAAAACGCGTTCTTTACGGAATCAAACTTGACCAGCAGCATGAAGAGAACGATGCCGTAGGTGACCACCGCGAAAAGCCTTTTTGTCTGTTTCTTGAAATCAGAATCCTGCATGGTTTCAATACCCCGTTTGGTGTTTATTCATCTTTCTGCTCCATGGCGGCCGCGCGTTCATAAGCGGCGCGGTGCAGCACCTCCTGCGAATTGAGCGACGGGTCCGCGCCGGTGGGCAGAATATAGTCGCCCTCCGCGTTTCGCACACGCGCCTTGACCGGGTCGTCAAACTGCAGGCGGAATTCCCCGTAAATTCGCTGCCTCAGCGCCGGGTCCTTGACAGGCGCGCAGATCTCCACGCGGTGTTTTGTGTTGCGCGGCATGAAATCCGCCGACCCGAGATAGACCTCTCGGCGCGGTTCTGTCCCGAAGATGTAAACCCGCGCGTGTTCCAGATACCGCCCGACCACGCTTCGCACCTCAATATTTTCGGTCTGTCCGGGCACCTGCGGTATAATCGAGCAAATCCCGCGCACCAGCAGTTCCACGCGCACCCCCGCCTGCGACGCCTCCACCAGTTTCTTCATGATGGGCTTGTCGCAGAGCCCGTTCATGCGCAGCCCGATATACGCCGGCTCGCCGCTTTGCGCGTGCTCGGTTTCCTGTTCAATCTTTGAAATCACACGATTGCTTAAATCATTCGGCGCGACCAGCAAATCATACTGCGGGTCGGGGAGTCTGCCCTCCTTGAGCGCGTCAAAGACGTTTTCGGCGTCCGCCGCGATTTGTTTGTCCGCGGTCATAAGGCAGTAGTCCGTGTAGAGCGCCGCCGTTTTCTCGTTGTAGTTCCCTGTCCCTATCTGTGTAAAATACTCCGTTCTGCCCCGGTGCAGGCGCTTGATCAGCAGCAGCTTGGAATGGACCTTATACTGGGGCGGGCCGTAAATCACGTGTACCCCCGCGCGCTCGAGCGCCTTGGACCACTCGATATTGCCCTGTTCGTCAAAGCGCGCGCGCAGCTCCGTCAGCGCCGTGACTTCCTTGCCGCGCCCCGCCGCCTCGCAGAGCGCCGCAATCACACGGCTGTCGCGCGCCATGCGGTAGAGGGTAATCTCAATGCTTTCGACCGCGGGGTCGTCCGCCGCCTCGTCCAGCAGGCGCAGGAACGGCCGTATGCTCTCATACGGGTAATTGAGCAGGATATCCTTCTTGCGGATTTGCGTGAACATGGAGCGGTGTTCCTGTACCGCGGCGGATTTCTGCGGAACCATGCGCTCGTACTGCAGCTTGGGGTCTGTCACGATGTGCTTGCACTCGTAGACAAAGGAGAGGTCCAGCGGCGCCTTCGCGTAGAAAACCTGCTTCTGCGTGACATTGAGTTTCTTGCAGAGATATTCCAGCGCCGGCTGATAGAACGTCTCGGAAAGCTCCAGCCGCACCGGGGAGAGCCGCTTGCGTTCCTGCAGCATAATCTGCATATCCGCGCGCGTGTCGCCCGTCTTTAAGTCGTCGACGTCCTCCGGGGTAATGCTCGCGGAACGCGTGACGCGCAGAATCGTTTTGTCAATGACGCGGCAGTTTCCGAAGACGGTGTGCGCGAACGCGAGAATCACATCTTCGGAGAGAATGAACCGTCCGTCCGTCCCGAGCAGAATCACCCGCTGGCATTGGTCCGAAACGGGCAGAATCCCCATGCGCATTCCGCTTTTGGATTCCAGACGCAGCAGAATGTACAGCGCGCGGTCGCGCAGAAACGGGAAGGGCTTGCCCTTGTCCACGATAATCGGGATGGAGAGCGGGCGAATCTCGCGCTTGAACCATTCCGCCGCCAGACTTTGTTCCGCGGCGGTCGCGGTGTGCATGGTCACCTGTTCGAGCCCGTGCGCGCGCAGCTCGTTCATAATCTCGTGATAGACCGCGTCGCGCTGCGCGGAGAGCTCGCGGACCTCCGCGTAAACGGCGTTGAGCTGGTCCTTGGGCTTCATCTTGGAGAGTTTGTCCTTGGCCTTGGGCGTTTCGCGCTGCTTTCTGAGCAGGTTCCCGACCCGCACGCGGAAAAACTCGTCCATATTGCTCTGGAAAATCGCCGTGAAGCTCAGCCGCTCGAGCAAAGGATTCGTCTCGCACTGCGCCTCCTGAAGAATCCGCTCCTCAAAGCGCAGCCACGAAAGTTCTCTGTTTTCAAAAATCGTCTCTTTCATAGGTTCATTCTCCCTCGCGCTCTTCAGCTGCCCGCCGTCATTTCCCGGTAGTCGTAAAGGGTAAGCGCAAAATCGGAATTATAAAAATCATAAAGCGTGTCGCTCGAAAAATAGGTGTCGTCAAAACCGCCCGTCGGCGTCATGAGATACTCCCCGTACCACAGCCCGCAGAACAGCCACCCCGCGTTGTCCAGCCGCATTCTTTCGAGGTCCGGCAGCGAGCCGCATTCGCTGATGCCGAGCATCTTCTTCCTCCCGGTGATGTCCGAAAGGGTTCGGAACTGTTCATAGCGGCTGCCGTATTCCATTTCCGGGCGCAGGTAGATGTCCATGGTCGCGATGTCATAGGTCTGCTCCGGGACAAGATACGCGCTGCTCTGACCGTTCCAGAGCCAGATGAGGTTGTGCAGCCCATGGTAGTCCGTGAGGCGCTCAAAGAGCAGGTTCCAAAGCTTGATATACGGCCCCTCGCCGGCCGCGCCCCACCAGAACCATCCGCCGCCCGCCTCGTGCAGCGGGCGCCACAGCACCGGGATATCCATATTCGCGAGTTTGCGCAGCGACCGCGCGACATCGTCAATCCCCAGCAGCAGCTCCAGCGCGTCCGCGGGACATTCGCCCGCTCTGACCGCCTCGCGCGCCTCGTCCGCGCTCATCATGGCGAGTGTCGGGATATCCGCGTTTTCCAGCGCCGCCGCAAGATCAAAATCCGCCTCGTCCGCGTAGACCGAATCGTACCCCGGCGCGTTCCAGTGCCACATCAGCCCCACGATGCCGCCCTCGCGCAGGTACCAGTCCGCCGCGGCGTCAATCTGAGCGTTGTCGTCGGCGGTGCCCAGCTCCCCGAACCGGATGGCGGGCAGCTGTCCGGTCATGTTGTCAATGAGGCGCAGTTCAAAGTTCTCCGCGCTCGAGGCGTACTGCCCCGTCAGAATGCCGCTGCCCCACTGCTCCTTGAGAAAGCCGTAGAGCGCTTTGGTGTTTTCCGCGGCGTTTGGGTCGCAGGGCGCGTCGGCAATCTCAAATTCCGTGCCGTAGACGGAGGAATCATTCGTAATTTCAATATAATCAACGTCAATGCCGTTGTCAATCGTGTCAATCGCCAGAACGGCGTCGCCCTTGTTCAGGAAAATCCCGTAAAAGGTGACCCGCACGAAGGTTTTGGTCTGCCGCATCGTGAAAGGGGAGAGCAGCTCGCCGTTGATGCGCAGCGCGTTGGTCACCTCGTCGTTCGCGCCCACACAGATAGTCACCGCGTAGTGCTGCGTCGCGGGAATCTGTACAGGAATCTCCAGCGCGGATTCCGTCGCGTCGGGCAGCCCCGTCAGATAGCCGATGCCGGAATATCCCCAGCGCGAATCCCCGACCTGAGCCCCGGGCGGTTTCTCCTCAACATATTCCGCCTCCGCGGTGATGAGCGTTTCCGCCTGCTCTATTTCGGGTACGGAAACGGCGCGGACATCCGGGGGCAGTTCGTCCGCCTCCAGCTCCCGCGCGGGATTCGCGACATAGAACCGCGATTTCTCCTCGCTGCGGCGCTTTGCGGTGCCCGGATTGAAGTAGGCGAACATCACAGAAGCCGTCACAACGCAGACAAGCGGCAGCAAGACATATTGACACACGCGGTGCCGGCGTGTCGGATTCATAATAGCCCCCCTTTAAGGCAGCATTTGCGCGATGGTATCCCGCGCGGCCTGAAGCTGGGTGTCCTCCTCGGAATTTTCGTCCTGAACGCAGGGTACGTCAGGTTCCAGCCCGACCCCGTGATAGCAGGGCGTTTTCGCTGTCGCGTAGGTCGCGGTCGTCAGCGTGAGCCCGCCGCCCGAAAGCGGAAACGTCGTCTGCATGACGCCCTTGCCGTAGGTCTTTTCCCCGACAAGTTTCGCGCCCATGTAATCGCGCAGCAGACACGCGAAAAGTTCCGAGGCGCTCGCGGTGTTGCCGTTGACCAGCACGACATACGGCATCTGCGCGGATTCCGCGTCTGAGGTGAGAATCGGCGTGGCGTTCTGGTCCTTGTCGTAGGAAAACGCCAGATCCCCCTCCGGCAGAATCGGGTCTACCATAGTTTCCAGCGCGGAAAGCACGCCTCCGCCATTGTCGCGCACGTCAAAAATGAAGCCCTTCGCGCCCTGTCCGCGCAAATCGCCGAACGCGTCCAGAAACTGGTCGGCGGAAACAAGGCGGAATTTCGTAATCTGAATGTACCCGATATCATTATCGAACATCTCCGCGCGCACCGTTTCCTCGTCAATCCGCACGCGCTCCACGGTGATGTCAACGACCTCGCCCGAATCGCCCTTTTTGACGCGCAAAGAGACGGAAGTCCCCGCCTCGCCCGGGATTTTGTTGATGGCGCCCTCGTAGTCCTGCGCGACGGGGAGCCCTTCTACCTCGACAATACTGTCGCCCGGCTTTATACCCGCTTTGTCCGCGGAACCGCCCTCAGCGACATCAACAATGTTTGCCGAGTCGCCGTCCCCGCGCTGCACCGTGACGCCGATGCCCGTGTAGACGCCCTCGTTGCTGTCCTCGTACGCCTCGAAATCGTTCTCGGCGCGGTAGACGCTGTAGGGGTCGCCGAGCCCCGCCACATAGCCTTCCAGAATCCCGTCCATGACGCCCTGTTCGGGGATTTCGGTGTAATATTCCTCCCGCACTTTCGTGTCGAGTTCCTCAAGTTTCTCATATTTGTCGGAAAGCCTGTCTACTTCGGTGATTTTGTCGTTAAACGCCTTGCGCGTGAACGAAAGGGTCAGGATAAACGTGACCGCGGCCGTGAGCGCCGCGATGCTGACAGCAAGGCTCAGACTGATTTTTTTGTTCACAAACAGAACAGACCTTTCCGATTCAAAATCCGGCGCGGCATAGAAACCCAGACTATGCCGCGCCGCAGCGTTTTCGAGAAATACCGCGAAGCGGCGGTTTTCGTGAAATCAATAGAGATATTTCATGGGGTCCACATAAGTTCCGCCGACCAGCACGCTGAAGTGCAGGTGCGGCCCGGTGGAATTGCCCGTGGAACCGATGTGGCCTATCACCGTGCCGGCGGAAACCTGCTGCCCGACCGACACATTCAGGCTGTACAGATGCGCGTAAAGTGTGCGCAGACCGTTGCCATGGTCAATGACGACATAGTTTCCGAAGCCGCTGTTGCAGCTGCAGCCGTTGTAGTGCGTGCATTTGGAGTAGGTCTTGACGACCGTTCCCGCCGCCGCCGCGCAGGCGTTGGATTTGTAGATGCCGCCGCCGGAAATGTCAATGCCGTTGTGGGCTCTGCCCCAGCGCTGACCGAACGGGCTCGAGATGTGGTAGAATCCCGGCGCGGGCCACGCGAGCGATCCGCCCTGATACTGCGGCGTGCCTGAGGCGGGCGGGGCCTGTTCGGTAGTCGTCGTTGACGACGAGGAAGGCTGTTTCGTGGTCGTGACAGTCGTCCTGGAAGTCTGCTGTGGCTGTGTGCCCTGCTGAGAAGTCTGCGTCGGCTTGGTGGGAGTTGTGGCGGTCGCCTGTGCCGCAGCCTCCTGCTTTCTGCGCTCCTCTTCTTCCTGACGTCTGCGTTCCTCTTCCTGCTGCCGCAGCTGCTCTTCATACGCCTGTCTCGCGGCTTCCGCCTCCAGACGTTCGCCTTCCGCCTCCAGATCCAGCAGTTCCTGCTGTGCCGCGGAGAGCTGGCCGTTTGCCGCCGCCTCGTCCAGCGCGAGCTGCTTCTTGGATTCTTCCGTCTGCGCCATCGCCTCGTCCAGCTCCGCTCTGGAGCTCGCGAATTCCTGCTTGACCGAATCGAGTTCCGCCTGCTTGACGTTGAGCGCCTGCAGCCGCGCGGAGAGGTCGTCCTGATTCGCGTTGAGTTCGGAGAGCTGGCGCTTGAGATTGCTCACCAGATTGTCGTCGTGCTTGGCGATACGGTTCATCATATCGATTCTGGTCAGCACGTCGTAGAAATCGCTGGAGCCGACCAGCGCGGAGAGAATGCTGTCATTGCCGTGAATATAGAGCGAGCGGATACGCGCCTTGAAAACCTCAAGCCCCTCATCGACCGCTTCCTGCTGCTGCGCGATTTTGCTCTCCAAGCCCGCGACGCCGGACTGTTTGTCCGCGATTTCCGTGTTCAGGCTCTGAATCTGCGCGTCAATCAGCGCCATTTTGCCATTGATTAAATCAATTTTCTCCTGCAGCGCGGTCTGATATTCCTCGGTGTCCTCTTTTTCCCGCCCGAGCGCGGCGAGCTCCTGCTGCTTGGCCTCAATCTGCGCCTGTTTCTCTTTCTTTTCCGCCTCGACCTCCTGCAGCGTCTTCGCGTACGCCACTTCTTCCGGTTCAGGCAGCTGCTCCGGCCGCAGCGCGCCCGCCATCAGAAACATGGCCGCGAGCACAGCCGCCGCCCTGAGAAATCCGCGCCTTTTCAATCTGCCTTCACCCCTGTTCGTTTATAAATCGCTGTATGCTTACATATTCGCCGCGTGGTATTTCAGGTGCGCGCGCGTGGACATCACACTGCCAATCGCGCCAATCAGCGCGCCCGCCACGAGATACGACAGCGTCACCGGAATGGCGATGCGGTCGTAGGAGATGATACTGCTTAAACCGAACGTGCTTAAGTAGTCATAGCCCGAGAGCAGGTTCACCAGCGAGTCATACGAGAACCACGTCAGGAAAGTCGCGAACACGCCCGCCATAAAGCCGTTTATCATGCCTTCCACGAAGAACGGGAAGCGGATAAAGCTGTTGGTCGCGCCCACGCTCTGCATAATGCTGATTTCGCGCCTCCTCGCGAAGACGCTCGCGCGTGTGGTGTTGGAAATGATGACCATGGAAACAATCAGCAGCGCGATGATGACCGCCGAGGCGACTACCGTCACGACCCGCCGGATTTCCGTCAGCATTTCCACAAAATCGTCAGGAGATTTCACATATTCCACGCCCGACAGCGCCGTAACGGCGGCTGCCGTTTCGTTCATCAGAGAGATATCCCGAATCCGCACGCGGTAGGAATCCGGCAGGGGATTGTCTCCGCCGAGCGCCGCGAAGAGATCCGCGTCCTCGTCCATGTCCTGCTCAAGCGAATCCAGCGCCTCCTCCTTGGAATAGAACGTGACACTGTCCACATTGCTCATGCCCCTGAGCGTCTCCCCGATTTCCTCCGTCCGCGCCGCGTCCGCGCTCTCGAGCAGGTAGACGATCATTTCGTTCTTGTTCTCCACGCCGCCGATAATCGCGTTGACATTGATGTAGAACAGAACGGAAATCCCGACCAGCAGCAGGCTCACGAGCAGTACGCAGAAAGAGGCGAACGCCATGACGCGGTTCTTCCAGACATTGTCAAAGCCCTGCGCGACAAGATACCGAAAACTGCTAGGCTTCAAGTTCCGTGCCTCCAATCACCTCGTCAAACACAACCTCGCCCTGGCTGATGTTGATGATTCTGCCGCCGAAGTGGCGTACCATTTCATGCGCGTGCGTGACCATCAGAATCGTCGTGCCGCACGCGTTGATGCCCTGCAGCAGCTCCACGAGTTCATAGGCGAGCTCCGGGTCCACGTTGCCCGTGGGCTCGTCCGCGATAAGCAGCGCGGGCTCGTTGACAAGCGCCCTCGCGAGCGCGCACCGCTGCTGTTCCCCGCCGGAGAGTTCGCTCGGGTAGCTGTCCGCCTTGTCCGCGAGCCCCACCAGCGAAATGACATAGGGCACGCGCTTCTTAATCTGCTTCATCGGCGCGTCAATCACGCGCAGCACAAACGCGACGTTCTCGTAGACGGTCATGGTGTCAATCAGGCGGTAATCCTGAAACACCACGCCGATGGTCCGCCGAAACTCCGCGACTTTGCGCTTTTTCATTTTTGTGAGGTTATAGCCGTTGACAAAAACTTCTCCGCTGTTCGCGTCCAGCTCCTTGAGCAGGAGCTTTATCAAGGTGCTTTTTCCCGCTCCCGAACGCCCGATGACGAAGGCAAACTCCCCGTCCTCCACTTTCAGGCTCACGTCCGACAGCGCTTCCACACCCGTGCTTTCATACGTAACGGAAACATCTTTCAGTTCAACCATCCGGAATCCCCCTTTCCAACGGCTTCGCGCCGCGTCAGAACTTCACGGGGCTCGCGGAGAGATATTTCTTCACCATCAGCGCGATCTTGAAGATAATCGCGTGGTCGAACTCGCGCAGGTCAAGCCCGGTGAGTTTCTTGATTTTCTCAAGGCGGTAGACCAGTGTGTTGCGGTGCACAAAAAGCTTTCTCGAGGTTTCCGAGACATTCAGGTTGTTTTCAAAGAAGCGCTGAATCGTAAAGAGCGTCTCGTGGTCCAGACTCTCAATGCTGCCGCGCTTGAAAACCTCGTGCAGGAACGTCTCGCACAGCGTCGTCGGCAGATGGTAGATAAGCCGCGCGATGCCTAAGTTGTCATAGCTTACAATCACTTTGTCCGTGTCAAAGACCTTGCCGACCTCAAGCGCCATCTGCGCCTCCTTGAACGACCGCGCGAGTTCCTTGACCCCGACCACCGTCGTGCCGATGCCGACATTGACGCGCGTATAGAATTCGCTCGAGAGCGTGTCCGCGATGGAGCGCGCGAGCTTTTCGAGATCCTTGCTCTCTACCGAGGGCTTGACTTCCTTGACCAGCACAATGTCCGTTTCCGTAATGTTAAATACAAAATCCTTGCTCTTGTCCGGGAAGAGATTCTGAATGACGTCATACGCGGAGATGTCGTTCGCGGAAACAATGCGAATCAGAAACACCACATGGCTTATCTCCGCGCTGAAATGCAGCTCCCGCGCCTTCACCACAATGTCGCCGGGCAGAATGTTGTCCAGCACCACGTTCTTGATAAAGTTGCCCCGGTCATATTTTTCGTCATAATACTGCTTGATGCTCGCCATGGAAATCGCGAGAATATCCGCGTATTTCGCGGCGGTTTCATCTGTTCCCTCCACAAAAACCGCGTAGTCCGGCGAGGCGGTCACCCCGAAGGGCTTGTAGGTGAAGCCGTCCCGGATGAACAGATCCCCCGATTCGTTCATGTCCATGGAGATGAAGTCATTGGTCGTGCCGACTCTGGTCTGGTCGCTGCACGCGATGATGGTCGCGGTCTCGTCCACGACACCGACCGTGGCGTGAATGGCGTCGTGCATCTCAGAGACAAGCCCCTGAAAAGGTTTGTTAGACATAATCAAATTCCCTTCGCTTTCTTTAGGATTCCAAGTCCCGCGCCGACGCGCGGCGAGGCCTTCGAAAGAGCCCTGAAACTATTACAAATTGTAACACATTTTGGACACTGAAATGTTACGCAACTGTGAACCAAATGTTAATAAACTGTGATTTTTGGCGGTTTTCGCGTTTTCATTGTAGAAAATACCGAAAATTTCCGTTTTTTCAAACGCGCCTTGGCGGCAAAAAGTTTCAAAACGGTTACATTTTTTCGGGCGCGCTGACCTTCATGAGCGCGAGCGTATTTTCAAGCACCTGCGCGGCCGCGCGGCACAAAAGCACCCGAAAATCACGCAAAGACGGCATTTCGGCGTCGCGAACCTTGCAGCTGTCGTAAAACTTGTGGAACGCCGCCGCGACATCTATCGCGTATTTCGTCAGTTCGGACGGGTCCAGCTTGCGCGCCGCCGTCTCAATGACATCCGGCAGCAGCGCCAGCCTCCGGATGAGCTCGCGTTCCTCCTCGCACAGCGGCAGCGAGGAATCCAGAGCGTCTGACTCCGGAACCTGAATGCCGCTCTCGGTGAGCGTCCGCAGCAGGCTGCAGATGCGCGCGTGGGCGTACTGGACATAGTAAACGGGGTTCTGGGAGGATTTCTCCACCGCCAGATCCAAATCGAACTCGAAGTGGGAATTTGCCTCGCGGAGGTTGAAGAAAAACCGCGCCGCGTCCACGGGAATGTCCTCCAGCAGCGTGACGAGCGTGAGCGCCTTGCCGCTGCGCTTGGACTGCTTGACGGGGCGTCCGTCGCGCATGACCGCGACCATCTGCATGAGAATGACTTTCAGCCGCGAGGCGTCCACGCCCAGAGCCGTCAGCGCCGCTTTCAGACGCGGAACATAGCCGTGGTGGTCCGCGCCGAGAATGTCAATCGCGCAGTCAAACCTCCGCGTGACCAGTTTGTTGTAGTGATAGGCGATGTCCGGGACGACATAAGTCGGAATGCCGTTGGAGCGCAGAATGACGAAATCCTTGTCCGCGCCGAACTGCTCCGCCTGAAACCACAGCGCGCCGTCCTTTTCGTAGGTGACGCCCCGCGCCTTGAGTTCCTCGATGACTCTCGCGACACTGCCGTCTTTGTGCAGCCCGCTCTCGGCAAACCACGTGTCGTAGTGAATGCGGTAGAGCGCCAGGTCCTCTTTGAGCCCCTCGATATTCTTGGGCAGCGCGTATTCCGTCAGCGTTTCTTTCCGCGTTCTGGAATCCTGCCGCGCGAGGGCGTCGCCGTTTTCCTCATAGTACGCTCTGCTGTGCGCGGTGATGTCCTCGCCCTGATAGGCGTCCTCGGGCATGGGCACGTCCTCGCCGCAGATCTGAAGATACCGCGCCTCGAGCGACGCGCCGAATTTCTCAATCTGGTTGCCCGCGTCATTGATGTAGAACTCGCGCTCGGTTTCAAAGCCCGCCGCCTGCAGCACCGACGCCAGAGTATCTCCGATGGCGCCGCCGCGGGCGTTCCCGACGTGCATGGGGCCTGTGGGGTTGGCGGAAACAAACTCCACGAGCACGCGGCGGTGTCCGCCGAGGTCTGTTTTGCCGTAGTCTGAGCCCGCCTGCAGAATATGCCGCGTCACGTCAAAGTAAAAACTTTTGCCGAGATAGAAGTTCAGAAAGCCCGGCCCCGCGATGTCCGCGCGCTCAAAGACCGAGCCGTCGAGTATCAGCGCCCCCTCAATGGCGCGCGCGATATCCCTCGGCGGCATCCGCAGCGTCCTGGCGAACACCATTGCCGCGTTTGCCGCAAAATCCCCGTGGGCTCGGTCCGCGGGGATCTCAATATTGAAATCCGGCAGCGGCTCCGCGGGAATCTCTCCCTGCGCGACCAGTCTGCCGAGCGATTCCAGAATCAGTGTCTTTGCCTGCGCCGCCGCAAGCGCCATGTCATTCATAGGGAGCCTCCTCTTCCCGGCCGGTCCGCGACTGTGCCGAATCCTCCGCCCGCCGATCTTCCGCCACACGCACATCCATCTGTACCACATTGGTCGCGGGGCTGTCGCTGCGCTCGCCCGTCCCGATGAGGTAGACAAGCCGCAGCCGCCCGCCGTCCTCGTGAAAGTTGGGCTCTATGCGCAGCGCGGATACCCGCATTTCAAAAAATCCCAGCATGGTCTGGTAGTGCGCGGAGTGCGTGCGTTCCGTTTCCAGAACCATCGTCGTCTCGACAAAGCCGTGCTTCTGTATCGTGACCACGGAATTGTTCAGCACCGTGATGAGCGTCATGACGTTGTCGTCCTCGGTGCTGTTGTCAAAGTTTTCCGTGAAGCCTATCTCCACGCGGTTCGGCTGATAGCGGTACCACGCCGTCGCGAACATGTCAATCGGTTCCGCCGCCTGTCCGTTCATCTGCGTGATACTGCGCATCTTGAGAATTGCCCGGCGTTTTTCGGGCTCCTTTTTTCTTGCCAAAATGCCCTCCCGTTACGAAGAAAACGAATCGGAATGTTCAATTGCCTGCTCAATCAGTTTTTCAAGAAGATACGGATACCGCATCCCCAAGTCCGCCATGAGCTCCGAATAGACGCTGTGCTCGGAGAGGTCCGGCGCGCTCTCCACCGAGGTGATGACGACCTCGCCCTCGTAGTCAATGAAGTGAAACAGCGCGAGCTCGCGGCAGCCCAGTGCCGTGAAGGCGCGCATCGCCAGGTCGCGCACGGGCTTGCAGAACGTATCGTCAAACGGCGCGGGGATGATGGCCCGGCCGTCCTCAATTTCGCCGACAAACGAGGAAAACGCCATATCATAGCCGAAAACCCCGACGCGCATCTCCCGGCTTCTGGCGTACGGCTCCACCAAAACCGTGCTGTCGCGCGCGAAGGCGCGTTTGATGAGCGAGGAGAGTTTCGCGCGGCTGCCCGCGTAGGTTGACGCCGCCGCGGAATCCGTCTCCGCGGGTGTGACGAGGAGCGGATAGTCAAACTGCTCTTCCACACGCTCGATGATTTTTTCGGGGCGGTTGATTTCCTTGCTCGAAAGCGCCATCCACGGCGGTGTCGGAATCCCCGCCGCACCCAGCAGCGCGCGCGAAAGCGCCCGGTTTTCGCAAATGGCGGAGCCCATGACGCCGTTCCCGACGCAGGGGATTCTCGAAAGCTCGCACAGCCCGCCCACAGCCGCGTTGCGCCCGCTCAGCAGCGAGAAAATCACGTCCGCGCGCTTGTAACTGCAATTGCTGTCCTGCAGAATCACAATGCCGTGGTGCGCCGGGTCCGGGGAAAGCACCGCCGGGGAGCAGTCGGGGTTCTGCGCCCACGTGTCAGCGGCGATTTCCCGCGCGTCTCCCGGAAAGTAGTACCAACGCCCGCGCTTGTCAATCCCCACGGGGATCGTTTCGTATTTCTCCGCGGACAGCGTGGAAAGCACATCCGCCGCCGAACGCAGCGACGTCGTGTAATTCGCCGCGCCCCCGAAAAGTACGAGAACTCTCTTTCTTGCCATAATCTGCCGCTCCTTTGCTGAATGGATACCTCCCCTTATTCTAGCATACTTTACAAAAAATTTCAAGTCTTTTCGTGCATTTTCACAAAATATTCGTATTTGCCGGGTATCAGAAAGCCCCCTGCCGCGCGGGCAGAGGGCCATGGTAAATGAGTGTTAAATTATTTGCCTGCCTGAGCTTCTTTGATGGCCGCCTGAGCCGCCGCGAGACGCGCAATCGGCACACGGAACGGCGAGCAGGAAACATAGTCCAGCCCGATCTGGTGGCAGAACTCGACAGAAGTCGGGTCGCCGCCGTGCTCTCCGCAGATGCCGCAGTGCAGCTTCGGGTTGACGGGCTTGCCGAGATCCAGCGCCATCTTCATAAGCTTGCCGACACCGGTCTGGTCGAGCTTCGCGAACGGGTCGTTCTCGTAGATCTTGTGGTCGTAGTAAGCGCCCAAGAACTTGCCCGCGTCGTCGCGCGAGAAGCCGAAGGTCATCTGGGTTAAGTCATTGGTGCCGAAGCAGAAGAAATCCGCCTCTTTCGCGATTTCGTCAGCGGTGAGCGCCGCGCGCGGAATCTCAATCATCGTGCCGACCTCGTAGGTGAGGTTCACGCCCGCTTCTTTGATGACCGCGTCCGCCGTCTCCACGACAATATTCTTGACAAACTTGAGTTCCTTCGCGTCGCCGACCAGCGGAATCATGATTTCAGGCTTGACATTCCAGTCGGGATGCTTCTTCTGAACGTTGATGGCGGCTTTGATGACCGCGTTGGTCTGCATCTCGGCGATTTCCGGGTAGGTGACCGCCAGACGGCAGCCGCGGTGACCCATCATCGGGTTGAATTCGTGCAGAGACGCGATAATCGCCTTGATGTCCTCCACGCTCTTGCCCTGCGCCTGCGCGAGCTTTTCGATATCTTCCTCTTCGGTGGGAACGAACTCGTGAAGCGGCGGGTCGAGGAAACGGATGGTGACAGGGTTGCCCTCGAGCGCCTCGTAGAGCTCCTCGAAGTCGGTCTGCTGCATGGGCTCAATCTTCGCGAGCGCCGCCTTGCGCTGCTCGACATTGTCCGCGCAGATCATTTCGCGGAACGCCGCGATTCTGTCGGGGTTGAAGAACATATGCTCCGTGCGGCAGAGCCCGATGCCCTCCGCGCCGAGTTCTCTCGCCTTCTTGGCGTCTCTGGGCGTGTCGGCGTTCGTGCGTACTTTCAGCTTGCGATATTTGTCCGCCCAGCCCATGACTCTGGAGAATTCGCCCGCGATGGTCGCGTCCACCGTCGGGATAATGCCGTCGTAAATGTTGCCCGTCGTGCCGTCAATCGAAATCGGGTCGCCTTCATGGAACGTCTTGCCCGCGAGCGTGAACTGCTTGTTCTCCTCGTCCATGGTGATGTCCTGGCAGCCCGAAACGCAGCAGGTGCCCATGCCGCGCGCCACAACCGCCGCATGGGAGGTCATGCCGCCGCGAACCGTCAGAATGCCCTGCGACGCCTTCATGCCGGTGATGTCCTCCGGAGAGGTCTCCAGACGCACCAGAACGACCTTCTCGCCGCGCGCTTTCCAGTCCTCGGCATCCTGCGCCGTGAAGACAATCTTGCCGCAGGCGGCTCCGGGAGAGGCGCCCAGCCCCTTGCCAATCGGGGTGGCTTTCTTGAGCGCTTCCGCGTCAAACTGCGGGTGCAGCAGCGTGTCGAGGTTGCGCGGGTCAATCATCAGAACCGCTTCCTGCTCAGTCTTCATGCCCTCGTCCACGAGGTCGCAGGCAATCTTGAGCGCGGCGGGAGCTGTTCTCTTGCCGTTGCGGCACTGCAGCATGAAGAGTTTCTTGTTCTCTACCGTGAACTCCATGTCCTGCATGTCGTGGTAGTGCTCCTCGAGCGTGTCGCAGACCTTGATGAAATCCGCGTACGCTTCCGGGAATTCCTCTTTCATCTGCGTAATCGGCATCGGCGTGCGCACACCTGCCACAACGTCCTCGCCCTGCGCGTTCTTGAGGAATTCGCCCATGAGCTTCTTTTCGCCGGTCGCCGGGTCACGCGTGAACGCCACGCCCGTGCCGCAGTCGTTGCCCATGTTGCCGAACGCCATCATCTGGACATTGACGGCCGTGCCCCACGAATAGGGGATATCGTTGTCGCGGCGGTAGACATTCGCGCGCGGGTTGTCCCAGCTGCGGAAAACCGCCTTGATGGCGCCGATGAGCTGCTCCTTGGGGTCGTCCGGGAAGTCTTTCCCGATTTTGGATTTGTACTCCGCCTTGAACTGGTTCGCGAGCTCCTTGAGGTCGTCCGCGGTCAGGTCCACGTCCTGCTTGACGCCGCGGTCCGCCTTCATTTTGTCAATCAGTTCCTCAAAATACTTCTTCCCGACTTCCATGACAACGTCGGAATACATCTGAATGAAACGTCTGTAGCAGTCCCACGCCCAGCGCGGATTGCCGGATTTCGCCGCGATGGTGTTGACAACATCCTCATTGAGGCCGAGGTTCAGAATCGTGTCCATCATGCCCGGCATGGACGCTCTCGCGCCGGAACGCACGGAGACCAGCAGCGGATTTTCCTTGTCGCCGAATTTCTTCCCCGTGATCTCTTCCATCTTCCCGATGTACGTCTCGATTTCGGCCATGATCTCATCGTTGATCTGTCTGCCGTCTTCGTAGTACTGCGTGCAGGCCTCGGTCGTGATGGTGAAGCCCTGCGGAACCGGAAGACCGATATTGGTCATTTCCGCGAGGTTCGCGCCCTTGCCGCCCAGCAGCTCGCGCATGTTTGCGTTACCTTCCGAGAAGAGGTAACAGTACTTTTTGCCCATAGGAAAAACCTCCGTTCGTTATTGTGCCGGCAGCTGAATGCCTTCTGCCCGGCCGTAAACCTATTATACCACAAAATTCCCAAAATGTCCACCCTTGCGGGGAAAATTTTTTCCGTTTTTTTGAAATTTGGCAGTTTCCGTTACCCGCGGCAGCGGTTTTTCGGCGCGACTGCCTACTCCCTCGCCGCGGATTCCCTCGCCGCGACCGCCATTTTGTCGCAGCGCTCGTTCTCCGGGTGCCCCGCGTGCCCGCGCACCCAGACAAACCGCACGCTGTGGCGCCGCAGCAGTCCGAGCAGTTCCTTCCAAAGGTCCGTGTTCGGGGTGGGGTCGCTCCCCTTTTTCCACCCGCGCTTCTCCCAGTTGTAGACCCAGCCTTTTTCCACGCTGTCGCAGACATAGCGGCTGTCCGTCGTCACCGTGACCTCGCAGGGGTATCTGAGCGCCTCAAGGCCTTTGATGACCGCCGTCAGTTCCATGCGGTTGTTCGTGGTGCGCGCCGCGCCGCCGCTTAATTCCTTCTCATGCGTGCCCGCGCCGTCCGTAAACCGCAGCAGCGTCCCCCAGCCGCCCGGCCCGGGATTGCCGCTGCACGCGCCGTCGCAGAACATCTCCACGCGCGCGGTCCGCGTTCGCTGCTCCATTACTCCGTGGCTTCCGAACTCGAAATCTCCAGCACCTTGTAGGTCATGACGCCCGCGGGCGCCTCAACCGGGAAAACGTCCCCCACGTGCTTGCCCAGCGCCGCCTTGCCGATGGGGGAGTCGTCTGAGATTTTGCCCTGCTCGTAGTCCGCCTCGGAACGCCCGACAATCCGCAGCGTCTCGATTTTCTGCGGCTGGCCGGCAAACTCCTCCCGCGCCAGCGTGACGACGCTGCCTGTGCCGATGGTGTCGCTCGCGATCTCCTGAATGATTTCCGCGTGTTCGAGCGTGTGCTCCAGCTGCGCGATTTCCGCCTCCAGACGCGCCTGCTCGTTTCGCGCCTCGTCGTACTCCGCGTTTTCGGAGAGGTCGCCGTGGCTCCGCGCCTCCGCCAGCGTTGCGGCGACTTCCGTGCGCCGCGTGCCCTTTAAGTAGGAAAGTTTCTCCGAGAGCCCCTCATAGTGCTCCTTCGACATTTTTTCTCTGTATTCGTCCATTTTCGCAACTCCTTACGCTGAATCCGACAGCCCGGAAAGGGTCTGCCGCCTTGCTTTCAGTTCTTGATTTCGCTGTGGAACGCCTGCAGCGACTTGACATCGAGCGCGTCCTTCTGCTCCTTGACCGCGCGGATGCCTTCCGCGCTCGCGAACGCCGCCGCCATGGTGGTAATGTAAGGGATCTTGTACTTGATGGCCGCCTTGCGGATATAGCTGTCGTCGTGGAGGCTGTCCGCGCCGGCGGGCGTGTTGATAATGAGGGAAAGTTCCCCGTTGGTCATCGCGTCGAGAATATTGGGCCGCCCCTCGTAGAGCTTCTTAATCTTCCGCGCGGGAATGCCCTGCCGCGTGATGGTCTCATAGGTTTTCCCCGTCGCCACGATCTCAAAGCCCAGCTCGTGGAACTTCCGCGCGATGGGGCAGAGCTCGGGCTTGTCGCTGTCGCACACCGAGAGCAGCACCGTCCCGCTCAGCGGCAGCGGCGTGCGTGTCGCCTCCTGCGCCTTGTAGTACGCCTCCCCGAAATTGGAGGAGAGCCCCAGCACCTCGCCTGTGGAACGCATTTCCGGCCCGAGCACCGGGTCAACCTCCGGGAACATATTGAACGGGAACACCGCCTCCTTGACACCGTAGTGCGGGATTTTGCCGCGCCGCAGATTCGGAACGGGCGAGGGCCTTCCCGTGATTTCCCCCGTCATAATCTCCGTCGCGACGCGCACCATGTTGATGCCGCAGACTTTCGAGACCAGCGGGACCGTTCTGGACGCGCGCGGGTTGGCCTCCAGCACATAGACCTTGTCGTCCTCAATCGCGTACTGCATATTCATCAGCCCGCGAACCTTCATCTCCACCGCGATTTTGCGGGTGTAGTCCTCAATCGTCCGGATATGCTCCTCGCTGAGATTGAGCGCGGGCAGCACGCAGGCGGAATCCCCCGAATGCACCCCCGCGAGCTCGATATGCTCCATGACCGCCGGCACAAAGCAGTTCTCCCCGTCGGAGATGGCGTCCGCCTCGCATTCCGTCGCGTGGTGCAGGAAGCGGTCAATGAGAATGGGCCTGTCGGGCGTCACGCCGACCGCCGCCGCCATGTAGACCTTCATCATCTCGTCGTCATGCACGACTTCCATCCCTCTGCCGCCCAGCACGTAGGACGGGCGGACCATGACGGGGTAGCCGATTTCATTCGCGATTTTCAGCGCGTCGTCCACCGTCACCGCCATGCCCGATTCCGGCATCGGAATCCCGAGTTTCTCCATCATCGCGCGGAAGCGGTCCCTGTCCTCCGCCAAGTCAATGGTTTCGGGCGTCGTTCCCAGAATCCGCACGCCGTTGGCTTTCAGATCCGCCGCGAGATTGAGCGGCGTCTGTCCGCCGAACTGCGCGATGACCCCCTCAGGGCGCTCCTTCTCGTAAATCTGCAGCACGTCCTCCAGCGTAAGCGGCTCAAAATAGAGTCTGTCGGAGGTGTCGTAGTCCGTCGAGACCGTCTCGGGGTTGCAGTTGACGATGATGGTCTCAAAGCCCAGCTCCTTGAGCGCCAGCGCCGCGTGCACGCAGCAGTAGTCAAACTCGATGCCCTGCCCGATGCGGTTGGGCCCGCCGCCCAGAATCATGATTTTGGGCTTCCCTCCACTGTGCGCGGGCGTGTCGTCTGCCTTCCCGATATGGTAGGAGGAATAGTAGTAGGCGCTGTCCTTTGTTCCGCTGACGTGTACGCCTTCCCACGATTCGACGATGCCCGCCGCCTTCCTCGCGTCGCGGATATCCTTTTCGGGGACCTCAAGAATCTCGCTCAGATAGCGGTCCGAAAAGCCGTCCCGCTTGGCGTCAAGCAGCGCCGCGCTGTCCGGGACAGAGCCCTTGTGCCGCAGCAGCGCCTCTTCCTCCCGCACCAGCTCGAGCATCTGTTCAATGAAGTAACGCTTGATTTTGGTAAGATTATAAAGTTCCTCTACCGTGGCGCCCTTGCGCAGCGCCTCGTACATCAGAAACTGCCGCTCGCTGGAAGGGTAGATAAGCATGGAGAGCAGCTCTTCCTTCGTTTTTTCGTGGAAATCTTTCGCGAAGCCGAGCCCGTAGCGCCCGTTTTCAAGGCTCCTGACGGCCTTTCCGAACGCCTCCTTGTAGGTCTTTCCGATACTCATGACCTCTCCGACCGCGCGCATCTGCGTGCCAAGTTTGTCCTGCGCGCCCTTGAATTTCTCAAACGCCCAGCGCGCGAATTTAATCACCACATAGTCCCCCGACGGGACGTATTTGTCCAGCGTGCCGTATTTGCCGCACTCGATTTCGTCCAGCGTCAGCCCCGCCGCGAGCATGGCGGAGACCAGCGCGATGGGAAAGCCCGTCGCTTTCGAGGCGAGCGCGGAAGAGCGGGAAGTGCGCGGGTTAATCTCAATGACGATGATGCGGTCCGTTTCCGGGTCGTGCGCGAACTGGCAGTTGCAGCCGCCGATAACCTCGATTTTCTCAACAATCCGGTAGGCGAGCTCCTGCAGTTTGTCCTGCACTTGCTGCGAAATCGTCAGCATGGGCGCGGAGCAGAAGGAATCGCCCGTGTGAACGCCCATGGGGTCGATGTTTTCGATGAAACAGACCGTAATCATGTTGTTTTTGGCGTCCCTGACGACTTCCAGCTCCAGCTCCTCCCAGCCCGTCACGCATTCCTCCACAAGCACCTGCCCCACCAGCGACGCCTGAAGTCCGCGCGCGCAGACGGTTTCCAGCTCCTCGACATTGTAGACCATGCCGCCGCCCGCGCCGCCCATGGTGTAGGCGGGACGCAGCACCACGGGATAGCCCAGACGCTCCGCGATGGCCTTTGCCTCCTCCACCGAATAGGCGACCTCGCTGCGCGCCATCTCCACGCCGATTTCCGTCATGGTGTTCTTAAACTCAATGCGGTCCTCCCCGCGCTCAATCGCGTCCACCTGCACGCCGATGACCTTGACGCCGTATTCGTCCAGAACCCCCGCGCGGTACAGTTCCGAACAGAGATTGAGCCCGGACTGCCCGCCCAGATTGGGCAGCAGCGCGTCGGGACGCTCCTTCTTGATAATCTCCGTCAGCCGTTCCAGATTGAGCGGCTCGATATACGTCACATCCGCGACGCTCGGGTCGGTCATGATGGTCGCGGGATTGGAATTTACCAGCACAATCTCCAGCCCCAGCTTCTTGAGCGCCTTGCAGGCCTGTGTCCCCGAATAGTCAAATTCGCAGGCCTGTCCGATGATAATCGGCCCCGAACCGATAATTAAAACTTTGTGAATATCACTTCTTACGGGCATACGCGAACACCTCATTTCCTTACATTTCCAAACTTTATGCCGCCCCCGCCGCTCAGATTCTTCCGCGGGGTCTTTCCCGTTTCTTTCGCTTGTATGACCCCCCTTTCAGGATTTCTTTTTTTCTCCGATTCTGCGCTCGGTTCCCGCTCTCAGGCGCGCGATGTTCTCGCGGTGGCTGAAGATAATCAGCGCCGCCGTCAGCGTGATGAGCCCCGTGTAGACAAGCGACGCGAAGACTGTCGCCCCGCGCGCGAAATGCTCCGTCAGAAAGCACAGCGGAATCACCGAGGCGGTCGCGATGATGGAGGAGAGCGAGACAATCTTCGTGCGCCACAGACAGAGCCCGAAAATCGCCATCAGAATCACAAACATCAGCGGACTGATATAGAGAAACGCGCTGACGCCGCACAGCACGCCCTTGCCGCCTTTGAAGCGGTGCCATAACGGGAACACGTGCCCCAGCACCGCGAAGAAAGCCGCGACATAGCAGAGCCAGCGGTAGTCCCTGCCGGTTCCGTCCGCCAGAGGCGCCCACCCGAGCGTCTTGCCGAGAAATTCCGCCAGCGCCATCGCCGCGACCGCTTTGGTCAGATCGATTATCAGTGTGAGCGCGCCGCAGCCCTTCCCGAAACAGCGTATGGTGTTGGTAAGCCCCGCGTTGTGGCTGCCGAATTTGCGCACGTCCTCGTGTTTTAACAGTCTCACGGAGACAATGGCGCCGTTTACGCTCCCCAGCAAATATCCGCACACCGCCGCCGTCAGAATGGTCAGCAGGTACCCTAGAAATGAGTTCGCCATCGTCTGGGATACCGCTTCAAAACCGCCGCCCATATCACCGCCGCCTTTCTGTCTGGGGCCAGATTCAGCCCTTTTCCTCACGCTCGCGCACAATCAGCCGTATCGGCGTGCCCGCGAGCCCGAACGTCTCCCGAATCCGGTTCTCCAGAAACCGCTGGTAGGAGAAATGGCAGAGTTCCTTTTTGTTTACAAACAGGACAAAAGTCGGGGGCTTGACGGAGACCTGCGTGATATAGTAGATCTTCAGCCGTCTGCCCTTGTCGCTCGGGGGTTCGACCCGCGCGGTCGCGTACGCGAGCATATCGTTGAGCCGCCCCGTGGGGATTCTCATGGCGTTGTTTTGCGCCGCGCTGACAATCATCGGGATAAGTTTCGAGACGCGCTGCCCCGTCTTGGCGCTTAAAAAAAGCATCGGCGCGTAGTTCATGAAGGAGAAGCCGTCCTCCAGTTTTTTCTGAAACTCCCGCATGGTTTTGTCGTCCTTTTCAATCAGGTCCCACTTGTTGACGGCGATAATCCCCGCCTTCCCCTGATTGTGCGCGTACCCCGCGACTTTGCTGTCCTGCTCGGTAAAGCCCGTCTGCGCGTCAAGCACCGTCACGCAGACATCCGCGCGGTCGACCGCCAGAAACGCCCGCAGCACGCTGTAATGCTCAATATCCTCCGTGACTTTCGCCTTCCTGCGAATCCCGGCTGTGTCGATAAAGAGGAACTTCCCCTCCGGGCGGTCCACCGGCAGGTCCACCGCGTCGCGCGTGGTGCCCGCCTCGTCCGCGACAATGCTGCGCTCCTGACCCGCGAAACGGTTCAGAAGCGTCGATTTCCCCACATTGGGCTTGCCGATGATGGCGACCCGGATCCGCTCGTCCTCCTCGTCCTCCTCCGCCTGCGGGGGGAAGTTGCGCAGCACCTCGTCGAGCAGGTCGCCCGTGCCTGTGCCGTGCAGCGAGGAGACCGCGACCGGGTCCGAAAGCCCGAGATTGTAAAATTCGTAAAACTCCGGCGGGTTTTCGCCCAAGGCGTCGCATTTATTGACGCACAGAACCACGGGCTTGGCGGATTTTCTGAGCATTTCGGCGACGTCGAGGTCGTTGGCGGTCACCCCTGCCTTGAGGTCCGTGACAAGGATAATCACGTCCGCGCTCTCCATCGCGAGGCAGGCCTGCGCCCGCATGCGCTCGAGCATGGCGTCGTTCGTTCTGGGCTCGATGCCGCCCGTGTCCACGACCATGAAATCCCTTCCGCGCCACTCCGCCTTCGCGTACACGCGGTCGCGCGTCACACCGGGCGTGTCCGCCACAATGGCGAGGCGCTGCCCGACGATTTTGTTGAAAAGCGTGGATTTCCCGACATTCGGCCGCCCGACAATGGCGGCAACCGGCAGTGCCATGACCCGTTCGCCTCCTAAAATTTCCTGAAGTGTATCAGCACCAGCGCGACCACGAGCGTGGCGACGACCGAAAGCACGAACGGGAAGACCCACGAGCCCGAAAGCGGCAGCGTGCCGGTGTTGATGCCGTAGAAACCGTAGATGATGTTCGGGATTTCGATAATCACGGTGACAATGGTCAGGCGCCACATCACGGAATTCTGGTTATTGGCGATGACATACGAGAAGGCGTCCATCATGGCCGCGAGAATCCCGCTGTAGATGTTCGCCATCTCCACCGCCTGCCGAAACTCAATCGCCACGTCGTCCATGAGGTCCTCGTCTTCGGGATAGAGCTTCAGGACCCTGCCGCGCTGAATGCGCTCAATTGTGACGAGGTTGGCCTTGAGCGAGGTGGTGAAGTAGACCAGAGACTTCTGCAGCCCCATAAGCTGCACGAGCTCGTGATTTTTCATCGCGCCGCTGAGCTGCTGCTCCATGCGGTAGGAGATGCGGTCAATCTGCTTGAGGTACATCACGAACCCCGCCGAGATCTTCATCAGAATCTGCAGCACGAAGCGCGTGCGCAGTTCCGTGCGCAGGTTGGCGATGCCCCCCGCCGCGATGGAATCCAGCACCTGACTCTGCCGCAACGAGATGGTGAAGACAAAGTCATTCGTAATGATAATCCCCAGCGGCACGGTATAGAACTGCAGCGTGTCGTTCTTTTCGACCTTCTGCGCGGCGGCGGTGTCCACGATAATGAGCGTCTGGCCGTCTTCGCGCTCGATTCGGGAGGATTCCTCCTCGTCCAGACAGGAGCGCACGAAGCCGTCGTCGAGCCCGTATTCCTCTGTCAGCAGCCGGATTTCCTCCGCACCGGGCTCCGTGACGCAAATCCACGCGCCCGTTTCCGCCTTCCCGAGCTCGCTGAGCTGGCTGTCTATGGTCTTGAAAAATCTGATCAAGGGGCACTCCCCCTTCCCGTCCAAAAGTTTCAAATTTCCCCGCGCGTCTGATACGCTTTTTCAACCTTTGCGGATGAAAAATAACGAATCGGTAACAGCGCTGTATCAAACTGTGCGCAATGTGTTGACAATTCCGCGAAACCCCTTGATTTCGGAGCCTGAGCGCGGTATAATGGGCTCAAGCGGCGCGGGGAAAGGCGTGCGGCGGTGTCAGGCGCCGCCGTCAGAGCCTCGCGCGAATGTGGAAAGCAACCCTTTTGGGATTCCGGCTCCGCCTTCAGCAAGCGGGGCCGCTTTTTTTGCGGAAAAACGCCTCAATGCGTTCTTTTTCGCACTTGACCGTGCCGCTTATCATTTCGTCCGAGCCCCCGCCGCGGCCGTTCAGTCCGGCGTTTAACTCCTTCGCGAACGCCCGCAGCGCGACGCTTTTGCTGCCGACGGTGTAGCGCCAGCCGTTGTCGTCCCCGCCGCAGAAGACCGCGCACAGCGGCACGAGTTTTACCGCCTCGTTGATGAGCGCGCGCACCCCCGGAGCGTCCAGATCGTTTTCAAAAAGCACCAGCGCGTCCTCAGAAGGCTTGAGCGCCGCGATTTTGCAGTCCAGAAGCGCCTTTTTGAGCCGCGCGGTCTCCTCGCGCGCGTTTTTCTCCGCCGTGAGCATTCTGCCGACTGCCGAGGCGCATTCCATCTGTTTGCACGAGAGCAGGTTCGAGATGAGCATGGTGTTTTCCAGCCGCCCGCGATAGTCGTCGAACGCGTCCAGCCCGCAGAGCATTTTGACGCGCACGCCGCCCTTCCAGTTCTCCGAATCCAGAATCTTCACCCCGCCGACAGCCCCCGTCTGCGTGACGTGCGGCGCGCAGCAGGCGCAGCGGTCAAAGCCCTCAATCGTGACAATGCGCACGTTCTCCGTCAGATCGAGCTTGGAGCGGTAGTCCATGTCCGCGAGCTCCTGGGCCGAGGGATAGCCGGCGGTCACGGCTACGTTCATGCCCACGGCACGGTTGGCGACATACTCCACAAAGCGCAGCTCCTCGTCCGTCAGCACGCCGTTGAAATCCACGGTGACGCCGTCCGTGCCGAGGTGAAATCCTACATTGTCATAGCCAAACTGGCTGTGCACGATGCCGCTGACGAGATGTTCGCCGGTGTGGTTCTGCATTTTCCGAAAGCGCTCCTCCCAGTGCAGCACCCCGCGCACCGCGCTGCCGGGTTTTAACGCCTTGTCCACATAGTGCAGGATTTCCCCGTCGCGCTCCTGAACGTCGCTGCAGACCGCCGAGCCGAGATTGCCTGTATCGGAAGTCTGCCCCCCGCCCTCGGGAAAGAACGCCGTGGCGCTGAGCGTGACCGCGTATTTCGCGCCGTCGTCTCTGGGCACGCCCAGTTCCTCGCAGCTTATCACAGCGGCGGTAAATTCCCGCGTCATGCTGTTTTCATCGTATAATTTCCGCGTTTTCATGACGGTTCTCCTCTCATGCCGGGATTTTGCCCTATCCTTTACAGTATAACACAAAACCCGCCTTCAAGTCAAGGAGAATTTTGCGCGCGAATCCCGAAAAAGCGGAACAAATTTCCCCGCGTTTACGCATTTTTGATAAACATCAATCCAAATGTCCTTAAATCCGTCATTTCGCCGAAGTTTGTGAAAATTAGGTGAAACCTTATATAATCCCATTGACAAATTCTATAATCCGAGTATCATATTATTAGAGGGTACAATCAGAAAGGGGGACGCGCGGCAATGAAGAAGGCGGTCTACAGTCTGGTGCTTTCGGAAGAAGTGGTGGAAGCGGCGGACCGTATGGCGTACGCGCGCGGGCAGAGCCGGTCCGCGCTGATAGACGAGATTCTGGCGGACGCGCTGGGGCTTGTGACGCCGAAGCAGCGTGTGGCGCAAGTTTTTGACGCGCTGTGCGCGGACATGAGCGACAGCTTTCAGTTTCACGCGGAGGCGGCGGGCGATATGCTCACGGTGCAGAGCCGGCTGCGGTTTCGCTATAACCCCACCGTTCGCTACCGTGTGGAACTGCGCTCGGAGGAGCCGCGCGGGGTGCTGCGGGTGTCGTTCCGAACCCAGAGCCGCCAGCTGCTGGAAAGCGCGGAGGCGTTCTTTGAATGTTTCCGCGCGCTCGAGATTGCGCACGGCGTCTGCGAGGAAGGGGAGTCTACATCCGAAAACGGCGTCTTTACGCGGTTTTTCCCGATTCTTCTCGATTCCTCGGACGATCTGGGGCGGGAGCTTGGCGGTTATATCACGCGCGTGGACACGGCGCTCAAGAGCTATTTCGCGGCGCTGCCCGACAAATCCGCGGCGGAAGCGCGCGTGCGGGTTTTCTTTGGCGAAGAAGAGGAGGTTTGAGTCATGAATACGAATCAGATGACAGAAAAGAGTCTTGAGGCTTTGCGCAAGGCGCAGTCGCTGTGCGAGGAGTATTCCAACAGCGCGATTGAGCCCGTGCACGTGCTCTGCGGGCTGCTGGATGATTCCGAGGGACTGGTGCCGCAGGTCCTGCGGCGTGTGGGCGCGGACGCGAAAGCACTGCGGAAGGCGGCGCTCGCGGAAGTTTCCGCGCTGCCGCACGTTTCGGGTTCGGGGCGGAAAATGGACACCGCCTACATCTCCGCCGGGACCGACCGGCTGTTCTCCGACGCTGAGCAGACCGCCTCGAAAATGCGGGACGAGTATGTCTCGGTGGAGCACATTCTGCTCGCGCTCTGTGACAGTTCCGACCAGACGGTCAAGAAGCTGTTCTCGCGGTTTCACGTGGAAAAGCCGAAAGTTCTGGAAGTCCTGAAGGAAGTGCGGGGCAGCGCGCGCGTGACGAGCCAGACCCCGGAAGACACCTACGACGTGCTGAAGAAATACGGCACGGATCTGACGCAGCGCGCCCGCGAGCAGAAGCTGGACCCCGTTATCGGGCGGGATTCCGAGATTCGCAACGTCATCCGGATTCTCTCGCGCAAGACCAAGAACAACCCCGTTCTGATAGGCGAGCCCGGCGTGGGCAAGACCGCTATCGCGGAGGGGCTTGCCATGCGTATCGCGCGCGGCGACGTGCCGGAGAGTCTGCGCGACCGCACGGTGTTCGCGCTGGATTTGGGCGCGCTTATCGCGGGGGCGAAGTACCGCGGCGAGTTTGAGGAGCGCCTCAAAGCCGTTCTGGCGGAGATTAAAAAGTCCGAGGGGCGGATTCTGCTCTTTATCGACGAGCTGCACACGATTGTCGGCGCGGGCAAGACCGACGGCGCCATGGACGCGGGGAATCTCTTAAAGCCCATGCTCGCGCGCGGCGAGCTGCACTGTATCGGCGCGACGACGCTGGACGAATACCGCAAGTACATTGAAAAGGACGCGGCGCTGGAACGGCGTTTTCAGCCCGTGCAGGTGGACGAGCCCACGGTGGAGGACACCATCTCGATTCTGCGCGGACTCAAGGAGCGCTACGAGGTCTTTCACGGCGTCAAGATTCACGACGGCGCGCTGATTGCCGCCGCCACACTTTCAAACCGCTATATCACCGACCGCTTTCTCCCCGACAAGGCCATCGATCTGGTGGACGAGGCTTGCGCCATGATCCGCACGGAGATGGATTCCATGCCCTCGGAGATGGACGAAATCTCCAGACGCGTCATGCAGCTTGAGATTGAGGAAGCGGCGCTGAAAAAGGAGAGCGACGCCGCCTCGCGGGAACGGCTGGAGGAACTGCAGAAAGAGCTTGCCGATCTGCGCGAACAGTTTTCACGCATGAAGGCGCAGTGGGAGAACGAGAAGGGCGGCATCGGGAAGGTCCAGCAGCTGCGCGCGGAAATCGAACAGCGCCGCGCGGAACTTGAAGAGGCGGAACGCCAGTATGACTTAAACCGCGCCGCGGAGCTCAAATACGGCGTGATTCCCGATCTGGAGCGGCAGCTGAGCGAATGCGAGGGCGACAAGGGCTCTGAGAGCAGGCTGCTGCGCGACCGCGTCACGGAGGACGAAATCGCCAGAATTGTGGCGCGCTGGACGGGGATTCCCGTCACGAAACTTATGGAGGGCGACAGAGAGAAACTGCTGCGCCTGCCCGAAACGCTGCACAAGCGCGTGATAGGACAGGACGAGGCGGTGGAGAAGGTGAGCGAGGCGATTCTGCGCTCCAGAGCCGGCATCGGCGACCCCGACCGCCCGATTGGTTCATTCCTCTTCATGGGCCCCACCGGCGTGGGCAAGACCGAACTCGCCAAGGCACTCGCGGAGGCGCTCTTTGACGACGAGCGCAGCATGGTGCGGATTGACATGAGCGAGTACATGGAAAAATTCAGTGTCAGCCGCTTAATCGGCGCGCCTCCGGGATACGTCGGCTACGAGGAAGGCGGCCAGCTGACCGAGGCGGTGCGGCGCAAGCCCTACAGCGTGGTGCTGCTCGACGAGATTGAGAAGGCGCACCCGGATGTGTTCAATCTGCTGCTGCAGGTGCTCGACGACGGCAGAATCACGGATTCTCAGGGCCGCACGGTCGATTTCAAGAACACGATTCTGATTATGACATCCAATCTGGGCGCGGACGTGATTCTCGAGGGCATCACCCCGCAGGGCACGATTTCCGACGAGGCGCGCGCCAAGACCGACGCGCTGCTGCGCAAGCGTTTCCGCCCGGAATTTCTCAACCGTCTGGACGAGATTATCTGCTATAAGCCTCTGACCAAGAAGGAAATCGGTGGGATTGTCGGGCTGCTGATTGACAAGCTGCAAAAGCGCCTCTCCGACAGACAGCTCAAGGTTACATTGACGGACCGCGCGCTCGACACGGTGACGGAGCGCGGCTATGACCCCAATTTCGGCGCGAGACCGCTCAAGCGCTTCATTCAGCGCGACATTGAGACGCTCATCGCGCGCACGCTGCTCGCCGAACCCGTGCCCGCGGGCAGCACGCTTCGGGTGGATTTTGACGGCGGCGCGTTTCGCTGCGAAGTCCTCAAGCCTTAAACCCAAAAACAGCGCCCCGGCGTTTGACCGGGGCGTTTGTTCGTGCTGCGGTTATTTTGTGATCATGGCTTTCATATCCGCGCGGAGTTTCTCCTCCAGTGCCACGGCCTCGTCCATGGTCGGGCAGGCGGTGGTGTAGTAGGTCTTGATCTTGGGCTCCGTGCCGGAGGGGCGTACAATGACGCTCGCGTGGTCGGGCAGGAAGAACGACACGACATCGGATTTGGGCAGACCCGTGGGTCGGGTTTCCCCGGTTTTGACGTCATGGAAGTTCCCCTCGAGGTAGTCCGCGGTCTGTATGACAGGCAGCCCGCCGATTTGCGCCGGCGCGTCCGTGCGCAGACGCTTCATAATCGCGCGCATCTGCTCCATGCCGCTGACGCCCTCAAAGGCGAAACTTTCCTGCATATGCTTGAACACGCCGTATTTCTCGTAGAGGTTCTGCCGCGCCTTGATCATGCTGATTCCCTTGGTGCGGTAGTACGCCGCCATCTCGACAATGAGCATGGAGGCGACCACGGCGTCTTTGTCGCGGACGTAGCTCCCGGCGAGATAGCCGTAGCTCTCCTCAAAGCCGAAGATATAGCGGTCCTCTTCGCCCTTTGCCTCCAGAAGCCCTATCTGTTCGCCGATGAATTTGAAGCCCGTGAGGACCTCGATGACTTCCACACCGTATTTCTCGGCGATCTTGCGCACCAGATCCGTCGTGACGATGGTCTTTACGACGACGGGTTTTTCGGGCATGGTCCCGAGCGCGGTGCGCTGTTCGCAGATGTAGTCAAACAGCAGCGCGCCGACCTCATTTCCGGAAAACAGCGCGTAGCCGCCCTCGCCGTCGGGCACGGCAATCCCCACTCTGTCGCAGTCGGGGTCGGTCGCGAGCAGCAGGTCAGGCTTTACCTCATCGCAGAGTTTCAGTCCGCACTGCAGCGCCTCGCGGATTTCGGGGTTGGGGTAGGGGCAGGTCGGGAAGTTGCCGTCGGGCAGCTCCTGCTCGGGCACGACCGTTACTTCCCTGACCCCGATACGCGAGAGAATCTCCCGCACGGGCTTGTTGCCGGTGCCGTTGAGCGGCGTGTAGACGATTTTGAGCCCGCTCTGGGGCACAAGCGCGGTGTGAATGCCCTGCTTTAAGACATTGGCGAAATAGTCCTCTCTGACGTCGTCGCCGATGTAGTCGATTTTGCCGTCTCTGACCGCCTGTTCAAAGTCCGTGGACTTGACGTCGCGGAAAATGTCGAGCGCGTTGATTTTCTCAATGACCGCGTTCGCCGCGTCAATCGTCATCTGGCAGCCGTCCGCGCCGTAGGCCTTGTAGCCGTTGTACTTGGCGGGATTGTGGCTGGCGGTGATCATGATGCCGCCGGAGCAGCCGAGCCTGCGCACCGCGAAAGAGAGCATCGGCGTGGGCATCAGCTCGGGGTAGATGTGGACATGAATCCCGTTCGCGGCGAGCACCGAGGCGGCGGCTTTCGCGAAGGTCTCGGATTTAATCCGGCTGTCGTAGGAAATCGCCGCGGAGGGGTTCTCGAAAGACTCGTTGATGTAGTCCGCGAGCCCCTGTGTGGCGCGCCGCACGGTGTAGATGTTCATGTACGCCGTGCCCGCCCCGATGACACCGCGCAGACCGCCCGTGCCAAATTCAAGGTCGTGGTAAAAGCGCTCGCGAATGGCGTTTTCGTCCCCGCGAATGGCGCGCAGCTCCTCTGTCAAATCCGCGTCGTCAACCGCGTTTTCGCACCAGAGTTCGTAAAGTTCCTGTTCGTTTCTCGGCATGATTGCGCATCCTCCTTCCCCGCACAAGGGGTGATTCTTCCTCTTCTATTATACCACAGTTTGCGGCTTTTGGAAAGTGGCAGATTGCATAATTTTGCGCCGTATTTTATGAGATTTTCGTGCAAGTTCGCGGGTAGGGCGCGAAGTTTCGCCCGCGCGCGCGGCGGGAGCGCTTGACAGCGGGGCGGTTTTGGAGTATAATAGGTGTGATATGCAAAACGGGCGTGAAAGGCGGGCGGCGCGTATGAGAATCGGTTTTGTCGGCGCGGGGAAGGCGGGCACCGCGGTGGGGAAGTTTTTCCAGAGCGCGGGGCTGCGCCTTTCGGGCTACGCGAGCCTGCATTTTTCCTCGGCGGTCTCCGCCGCCGCCTTTACCGATTCCAAGGCGTATCCGGACGCCCGCGCCCTCGCAAGCGACAGCGACTGCGTTTTCTTTTCCGTTCCCGATGGCGCCGTAAAGGGCGTTTTTGAGCCGTTAAAGCCCCTTCTCGAGGGTAAGGCTGTCTGCCATTTGAGCGGTGTCCTGACGGCGGCTGAGGTTTTCGGGGATACCCCCTTCGCCTGTTCGGTACATCCGCTCTATCCGCTCAGCGGCGCTCCGGACTGCTGGGAGGGGCTGAAAGACGCGGTGTTTTCCGTGGAGGGCGGCGCGGAAGCGGCGGATTTCTGGGAAAAGACGCTGCGGGAGATTGGCGTCACCGTCAAAATCCTGAAGCCCGGGGTCAAGAGCGCCTATCACGCCGCCTGCGCCTGTGCCAGCAATCTGGTCTGCGCGCTGTTTGACGTAAGCACCCGGCTCCTTGAGGGCTGCGGCTTTGACGAGGACGAATCGCTGCGGGCTCTGGCGCCGCTCGCGCGGGCAAATCTGGAGCATATCCTCGCGGACGGCCCGGGCAAGGCGCTCACGGGGCCTGTGGAGCGCGGCGATTCGGAAACGCTTCGGCGCCACCTCGCCGCCATGCCCGATGAAACATCCAAAGAACTCTACCGCGCGGGCTGTGCCTCGCTTGTGGCGATGGCGCGGTCGCGGCGCGCGGATTACCCGGAAGAGCAAATGCTCAAAATCCTGAATCAGCCCTGAGGAGGAGAGAATCATGGCGAAAAACACGGCGGCGACGCTGCTTGAGATGAAAAAGCGCGGGGAGAAAATCTCCCAGCTTACCTGTTACGACTACTCCACGGCCCGCCTGATTGACGCGGCGGGAATCAATACCGTTCTGGTCGGGGACAGTCTGGGCAACACCATGCAGGGCTATGAGAACACCCTCCCCGTGACCATGGAGGAAATGATTACCTACGGGCGCAGCGTTTGCAGAGGCTGCCGCGACGCGTTCGTGATTATGGATATGCCGTTTATGAGCTACCAGCTTTCCGCGCAGCAGGCGCTATCCAACGCGGGGCGGCTTATCAAGGAAACGGGCGCCAACGCGGTGAAGCTCGAGGGCGGCGCGGCGGTTACGGAGCAAATCCGCGCGATTACGGACGCGGGGATTCCCGTCTGCGCGCATATCGGCATGACGCCGCAGTCTGTCAACGCCTACGGCGGCTTCAAGGTTCAGGGCAAGGGCATTGACGGCGCCAGACGCGTGCTGGAGGACGCGCTCGCGGTGGAGCGAGCGGGGGCGTTCATGGTCGTGCTGGAATGCGTGCCGCCCAAGCTCGCCGCGCTCATTACGCGCAAGGTCGGGATGATTACCATCGGCATCGGCGCGGGGGACGGCTGTGACGGGCAGGTGCTGGTGCTGCAGGATATGCTCGGGATTTCCCCAAAACCCGTGCCGAAGTTTGTGCGGTGTTTCGGGGAAGTCGGCGAGGCGATGACAAACGCCTTCCGCGCGTACGACACGGCGGTGAAGGCGGGGGATTTTCCAAAACAGAGCGAAAGCTACGCGAAGAGTGACTGTACGGACGAGGAACTCGAAAGTCTCGACGCGCTTGTCTGAGAAAGGGGAGCTGGCGGATGATTGTCGCGGACACGGTAAGCGAGGCGCGGAATACGGCGCGCGGGTGGCACGCTCAGGGGCTGACGATAGGGCTTGTGCCGACGATGGGCTACCTGCACGAGGGGCATTTGAGCCTTGTGGAAGCCGCGCGCGGCGCGTGCGATAAAGTCGCGGTCTCGGTGTTTGTCAATCCCACGCAGTTTGCGCCGAACGAGGACCTTGAAACCTATCCCAGAGATTTTGAACGCGACAAGGCGCTTCTGGAGGAGCACGGCTGCGATATGGTTTTTCACCCGTCTGTAGAGGAAATGTACGCGCCCGGCGCGGCGACGTACGTGGAGATTCTTTCGGATATGCCCAAGCAGCTCTGCGGCAAGACCCGTCCCACGCATTTTCGCGGGGTCTGCACGGTGGTCGCCAAGCTCTTCAACATCATGGAGCCGGACAAGGCGTTTTTCGGGCAGAAGGACGCCCAGCAGCTGGCGATTGTGCGCCGCATGGCGCGGGATCTCTCCTACGGCACGGAAATTGTCGGCTGTCCCATTGTCCGCGAGGGCGACGGGCTCGCGAAGTCCTCGCGCAATGTCTATCTGAGCCCGGAGGAGCGCCGCGCCGCGCTGTCGCTGTCGCGGGCCGTGCGCATCGGGCAGAAAATGGTCTCGGAGGGCGAGACCCGCGCGCAGATGGTGCTGATGGCGATGAGCGGGCATATTGCCAAGGAGCCGCTGGCGCGGATAGACTATGTTTCGGCGGTGGACGGCGAGACGATGGAGCCCGTCACGGAACTCAAGAAGGGCACGCTGGTCGCGCTCGCGGTCTATATCGGCAAAACCCGCCTGATTGACAACTTTATCGTGGGGGAGTGAATCCGGAAATGACGATTGAGATGCTCAGAAGCAAGATTCACCGCGCCGTTGTCACGCGGGCGGATTTGAATTACGTCGGTTCGGTGACGATTGACGCGGCGCTTCTGGAGGCGGCGGGGATTCTGGAATATGAAAAGGTGCAGGTGGTGGATGTCGACAACGGCAGCCGCCTGGAGACCTATACCATCGCGGGGGAGCGCGGCTCGGGGATTGTCTGCCTGAACGGCGCCGCGGCGCGCAAGGTCAGTGTCGGGGACACCGTCATCATCATGGCGTTTTCCGCGCTCAGCCCGGACGAGGCAAAAAATCACCGCCCGACTGTCGTGTTTGTGGACGAACAAAACCGCGTGGTGCGGCGCGCGCGCTATGAAAAGGACGGCAGGCTTGAGGACCAGCTCGCTCTGGACGGCGAAACGGGCGAGCCGTGAGCGTTTTTGACGAGTACGCGCCGTTTATCCGGGATTATATTTACCGAAACGGCTGGGAGAAGCTGCGCGCGGTGCAGATTGCCGCCGCGGACGCCGTGTTTCACACCGAGGCGAATGTTCTGCTCAGCGCCGCCACGGCCGCGGGAAAGACCGAGGCGGCGTTTTTTCCCGTGCTCACGAAACTTTCCGAGAACCCCCCGCGTTCGGTCGGCGCGCTTTATATCGCCCCGCTCAAGGCGCTGATAAACGATCAATACACGCGCCTTTGCGACATCTGCGAGGGCACGCCGCTGAAAGTCTGGCGCTGGCACGGCGATGTGCCGCAGGGGCAGAAGGCGAAGCTTCTGAAAAACCCGAGCGGGATTCTGCAGATTACGCCGGAATCGCTTGAGGCGCTTCTGCTGCGAAAACACGCCGCGATTCCCGCGCTGTTCGGCGATTTGCGGTTCATCATCATCGACGAGGTGCATTCCCTTCTGCGCGGCGACAGGGGCGGTCAGACGCTCTGTCTGATGGAGCGCCTGTGCGATCTGTCCGGGGCGGACCCGCGCCGCGTGGGGCTTTCCGCGACCATCGGGGATCCGGCAAAGACCGCGGAGTATCTGAGCGCGGGCTCCTCGCGGCAGACGGTGATTCCGAAGCTTGCGCCGGAGAAAAACCGCTGGCGGCTCTCCATGGAACATTTTTATGTCGCGGGGCAGCAGGCGGCTTCAGAAAAAACCGCGCGGGACGGTTCTTCGGAGGAGCCCTTGGAAAGGCCCACGGATATTCCCCCCGACGGCGCGGACGCGGCGTATGGGTATATTTTTGCGCACACGCGCGGGAAGAAATGTCTGGTTTTTGTCAATTCCAGAGAAGAATGCGAGGCTGTGACGACTTCCCTGCGCGGCTACTGCGAGGCGCGGCACGAACCCGACCGCTTTCTGATTCACCACGGCAATCTCTCCGCGTCGTTTCGCGAAACCGCCGAGGCGGTGATGAAGGATGAGACGCGGCAGATGACGACGGTCACCACGGCGACGCTGGAACTGGGCATCGACATCGGCAAGCTCGAGCGCGCCTTTCAGATCGACGCGCCGTTTACGGTCTCCTCGTTTCTGCAGCGCATGGGGCGCACGGGGCGGCGGGGGGAGCCGGAGGAAATGTGGTTTGTCATGCGCGAGGACGAGCCCGAACCGCGCACCATGCTGCCCGAAACCGTGCCGTGGAAGCTTTTGCAGGGCATCGCGCTCGTACAGCTCTACGCGGAGGAAAAGTGGGTGGAGCCGCCGAGACTCGACAGGCTGCCCTACAGCCTGCTCTATCACCAGACCATGAGCACGCTCGCCTCCCAAGGGGAGATGACGCCCGCGCAGCTCGCCGCGAGGGTGCTGAAACTGCGCCCCTTCGCGCTTATCACGCAGTCCGACTATCGTGTTCTGCTGCGCCATCTGCTTAAAACGGGTCACATTCAGCGAACGGAGCGCGGCGGACTGATTGTGGGGCTCGAGGGCGGGAAAGTCATCGGAAGCTTTCGGTTTTACGCGGTTTTTCAGGAGAACGAGGAGTTCACCGTCCGCTCGGAATCGCAGGAAATCGGCACGATTGTCCAGCCCCCGCCGGCGGGAGAGAAAATCGCCATCGCGGGGCATATCTGGGTGGTGGACGAGGTGGATTTCAAGCGCCATATCGTCTTCTGCACCATGGTCAAGGGCAAGGTTCCGGCGTATTTCGGGGATTGCCCGGGGGATATTCATACGAAGATTCTCGAGCGTATGCGTGAGGTTCTGCGGGGGGACGAAAGCTATCCCTACCTGATGGCGAACGCGAGGGAGCGGCTGAAACTCGCGCGCAAAGCCGCTTTGAACGCGGGGATTCCTGATGAGCCGCTTGTCTGTCTGGGCGGGGATATGTGGGCGCTTTTCCCGTGGCTCGGGACATACGCCTTCTTCGCGCTGGAGCGGTTTTTGCGGCTCAGATGCGGCGGGAGGCTCGGGCTTTCGGGGCTTTCCCCGCGCAGGCCGTATTTCATGACGTTTCGCATGAAAGCGGATCCTGAGACGTTTTTCGAGGTGCTGGAGGAAGAAGCCGCGGTCCCCTTTGACCCCATGGAACTTGTCTACCCCGACGAGAACCCCGTGTTTGAGAAGTACGACGAGTTTGTGCCGCCGGAGCTTGTGCGCAAGGGTTTCGCGTACGGCGTGCTGGGGATTGAGGAGATGAAAAAGCGGGTGCGAAACTGGCGCGGCACGATTTTCCCGCGCTGAAAGGGTGTGGAAACTTGAACAAGGACCAAACGCGGTTCGCCGTTTTTCTTCTGGTGGCGCTGGTGCTGGTGATTCTTGTCGCGGCGCTGCCGTTTCTGCTGCCTGAGGACCGTATGAACGCGCGGCTTGACTCGCACGAGGAGGATTCGATGTTTCTGGAGGAGACGTTTACCGCCTCTGAGACGACGCGGACTGCCACCCGTCTGACGACCGCCGGAACCACCGCCGCCGAGACGGCTGCTCAGACGTCGGAATCCGAAACGCTCACGACTCTGCCCGCGCCGGTAAACCGTGACCTGAACACCGCGACCGCTGAGGATCTGACCCGTGTGGACGGCATCGGGGAGGTTCTGGCACAGCGCATCATAGACTACCGCGCGGCGGTGGGGGGCTTTACGAGAAGGGCGCAGCTGCTGGATGTCAGCGGGATCGGGGAGGCGCTGAGCGAGGCCATTATGGCGGAATTTTTTATCCCGAACGAGCTCCCGCCGGAAACGCCCGCCGCGCCGTCGTCGCCTTCGTCACCGTCGCCGCCCGCTGCCACCGCCTCGCCGCAGCCTACCCCGCCCGCGGAGGAGATTGGTCCTTATGACCTCAATCTGGTCACGCGGGAGCAGCTGCTTACCATACCGCAGATGAGTGAAAAAATGGCGGACGGCGTTCTGGAACTTCGGGAGAAAATCCACACGTTCGCGAGCATTTACGAGCTGACGCTGGTCGACGGATTTTCGGGTAAATATATTAAGCAGGTGTGTATGACCTATCTTTTTGTGGAGAATGACACCGCGTTTACGGAAACGACGGCTTCAGGGAAGGAGTGACCGCATGAAACAGAAAACCGGACTGTCCATCGTATTTCTCATCCTCGCGCTGATTCTCGCCGCTTTCGCGTCGGTGTTTCTGCTGCGGCTGCCCGTGTGGATTCAGTATCGCCGCGGCGACATCAAGGATTACAATCTCGCGCAACCGCGTTCGCTTCAGGAGGGGGATCTGGTTCAGGGAACGGTGGACATGAATCTCGGGTCGTGCGCGGAGGAATACATCACCAAAACCGCGTTCGGGGTTCAGACCTCCGACAAGAGCAGAGCGCGTTATTACGTGCTTTGGCTGGACTGCGGCACCATCATGCTCTACGAGGCGGTGAACGAGGATGAATACGCCGCGCTCGACGAGATGGCGCGGCAAACCGACGCGTATTTCGCGTCTCTGAACACCGCGGGGGACGCGCTGGATGTCGCGCTGCCGCAGACAACGCTCAAAATCACCGGGCAGGTGCGCGAAATCCCCGAACAGGTCCTGAGTTATTTCCGGGAATGGTACGGCGACGAGCATTTTGAGGATATCACCGAGCCGTATATGATCAGCGCGCTGTCCTTTGACGGGCTGGGGATCTCGGTTCTTATCGGTCTGGGGCTCGCCGCGCTCTGTATCACGATGCTCGTGCTCGCGATTGTGCTGCGTTCCAAGGCGGGTAAAGGAGCCCCGAAAACACCCGCGCGGGAAGAAAACGAAGGGAGCGGTTCCTAGCCGCTCCCGTTTTGTTAATTGAAAATATCGTCCCAGTCGGGTGTCAGGCCCATGGAACTTTCCGTGTACCACAGGAGGATTCCGCTCGCGTCGTCAATGTCCAGCACGCCGTCTTGGCTCGCCTCCGCGGCGTCAAAGGCGGCGTGGATGTAGGGCACGCCGAAAATCTCTTTCGCGCCGCTGTCGGAAACCTCTCCGCCCGTGACGTTCGCGGCGGTGTAGTACGCGAGCGCTCTGGTGGCGTCGTCAATGTCAATGACGCCGTCCCCGTCCGTGTCCCCGCGCGAAAACCGCGGTTCTACGACGATTTCGAGTGCCTTCACGGGGACGTCCACCTTTTTGTCGCCCGCGTAGACATAGGTGTCGTACATGATCTGCCCGGCGGAATTGACCGTGTGGCCGCCGCTGAGCGTGACTTCATAGACGCCCGGCCCGGTCGCGCGCGGCACAGTCACGCTGAAATTTACAAACGGCGCGCCGGGATTGGAGACCTCCCCGAAATCCATGACGGAGTTATCCGTTTCCGGCCCTGTCCACAAAAAGACGCTTTGCGCGGCGTTTAACTGCGTGTCTGGCCCGCAGGCGGAAAAAAACGGCGGCTCGGCGTAGCGCCCCTGTGAGAGCGAAAGCGGCTGCTGTGCCGCGAGCGCGAGGCGCATGGAGGAAATGCCCGTATAATCGTCGATATAGAGCGCGCCCTCAATCTGTATCTCACGCTCCGCCAGTTCCTCCGCGCTCAGGTAGGTTTTGTCCGCGCCGAACCGGAATGTCATCCGTTCCGCCTCCGCCCCCGCGGGTTTCATCCCAAGCGGCAAAAGCAGCACGGCAAGCGCGGCGGCTCCCCGTTTCACGCCCTTTCCTTTCGCGCTCAGCGCAGGCGGGCTCCCGCAGGAATGCTGTCGTCCGCGAACAGCACCTTGCATCCGCCCCCGGGCAAATCCACCGCGCAGATCATGCCCCGGCTCTCGACCCCGCGCAGTTTTCTGGGCTCCAGATTGGCGACCAGCAGCACTTTCTTTCCCGTGAGGTCATCGGGCGCGTAGTCCTTCGCGATTCCGGAAACGACCGTGCGTTTTCCCGCCCCGTCAAAGAGCTCCAGCCGCAGCAGCTTGTCGGAATCGGGCACTTTCTCGCAGGAGAGCACCTCCGCCACCCGGATATCGGTCTTCTCGAAAGTCTCAATGCCGATTGTCTCCGCGAAGGGCTCGGCTTCGGGGTTTTCGGGCGCCTGTTCGGGCTGCTGCGCTTGGGCGAGTTCCTCGAGTTCCTTCATCAGCGCGTCGGGATTGATACGGGCAAAGAGCGCCTCGGGCTTGGCGACTTCCGCGCCGCACGCCGCGCCGTCAAAGATTTTGTAGCGATCCAGTTCGGGCTCAATCCGCGAAATTTCGTCCTTTTGCGGGATACAGGCGAGGATTTTTTCCGCCGTCTCGGGCATGAAAGGCTTGAGCAGACCGCCCGCCACACGAATCGCGCAGAGGAGATTGTAGAGCACCAGCGCGAGTCTCGGGCGGCTTTCGGGCTGCTTGGCGAGAATCCACGGCGCGGTTTCGTCAATATATTTGTTGCAGCGCCCCACCAGCGCCATGACCGCGCCGACCGCGTCGCTGATGTGGAAACTGTCGAGCAGTTCCGTCACACGGTCCGGCGTCTGCTCCGCCATCTCGCGCAGCGCGTCATCGCAGCTTTCTTTCGGCGCGCTCCCGAGCAGACCGGCGTCCGGGACACGCCCGGCGAAATTCTGGTGCACCATCGCGGTCACGCGGCTGACGAGATTGCCCAGAGAGTTCGCCAAATCCGCGTTATAGCGCCGAATCATGCTCTCGTAGGCGATGGAGCCGTCGGAGGCGTAGGGCATTTCCGCGAGCAGATAGTAGCGCACGGCATCCACACCGAATCGCTCGGTCAGTTCGTCCGCGTAGATGACGTTTCCGCGGGATTTGCTCATTTTGTCCGTGCCGAAAAGCATCCACGGGTGGCCGAAAATCTGCTTGGGAATGGGCTCGCCGAGCGCGTGGAGCATGATGACCCAGTAGATGCTGTGAAAGCGCACGATATCCTTGCCGATGACGTGGACATCCGCGGGCCAGTACTTCTTGTAAAGCTCCCCGTGATTGCCGTTCTTGGCGTCATAGCCCAGAGCCGTGATGTAGTTTGAGAGTGCGTCAATCCAGATGTAGATGACGTGCTTGGGGTCAAACGGGACGGGAATCCCCCACTTGACGGTGGTTCGGGAGACGCAGAGATCCTGCAGCCCCTGATTGAGGAAGTTGTTGAGCATTTCGTTCCTGCGCGCCTCGGGGCAGATGAAATCCGGGTGGGACTGAATGTATTCCAGAATCCAGTCCTGATATTTTGTGAGACGCAGGAAATACGCCTCCTCGCGCGCGTCGCGGACTTCCCGCCCGCAGTCGGGGCATTTGCCGTCGACGAGCTGTGACGGCGTCCAGAAGCTCTCGCAGGGCGTGCAGTACTTCCCGACATACTCGCCCTTGTAGATATCCCCCTGATCATAGAGGCGCTGGAAGATATCCTGCACCGCCTTCATGTGTTTGGGGTCGGTCGTGCGGATAAAGCCGTTGTAGGAGATGTTGAGCAAATCGCAGATCGCGCGTATCTCCGAGGAAACCTTGTCCACGTGCTCCTGCGGGGAGACGCCGTTCTCCTGCGCGATTTCCTCGATTTTCTGACCGTGTTCGTCCGTTCCGGTCAGGAAGTAGACATCATAGCCCTGCATGCGCCGGAAGCGCGCGAGGGCGTCCGACATGACGATTTCATAGCTGTTGCCGATGTGGGGCTTGCGCGAGGTGTAGGCTATCGCGGTGGTAATGTAATAGGGCTGCTTCATGGGTAAATCCTCCTTTAAATCGGTGCGTATTCTGATTATACCACAAAATCCCCGTTTTGTCCACACCCCGCCTGAAATTTCCCCGCCCGCGTTCTTGACACCGCGCCCGCGAATATGCTGAAATGATGTATCAACTGTGACGGAGGTACCCGGACATGGACCTGAACGAACTGCAGCGAAAAGGCTTTGAAAAACTGGCAAACGAGAAAAACGCCTTTGCCGGCAGGGACTTGGCGGACATCTCCTTTGAAATCGGGCGAGGCGGCTACGGCGCGTACGCCTTCCTGCTGATTGCCGCTTTCGCGGTGCTGTTCGGCGGGCGGTTTCTGGCGCGCCGCGGGATTGGGGGCGCCGCGCTTTCTGTGGGCGATTTCCTTTTCTGGCTGTTTATCGCGGCGGTGGTCATAGCGGCGCTCCTCTCGCTCCTGCTCAAGCGCAAAAAGACGGGCATTTCCGTCATGGGCGGGACGATCTTCTGTGACGGAAACTGCTATCCGCCCGAGGAAGTGACGCGGGTCCGCTGCACGCGCTGGCTTGAGCGCGTGGAGGTCTTCGCGGGGAAGAAAAAGATTCTCTCGGCGGAGTGGAACCGCGATAACGCGGAACTGCTGATTGCCTGGGCGCGCCGCTGCGGGATTCCCTTCGAGGACAAGCGCTTCAAACGCTTTGATGATTAGTTTTCTGCGCATTATAAGGCAAATCCGAAAAAACAGGCTGAAACCGCTTGAAAAATCCCTGAAAATATGGTATAATTCAGTTCGGGAACTTTTGTTTGAAGTCTTGAAACGGGGGAACGAAGATGGCGGATCCGT
>CAYZMU010000005.1:0-5197 GCA_964479595.1 uncultured Ruminococcus sp.
TTCCAAAAGCTGTTGACCAGAATCACCGCCGCGAGCATGACGAGTGTCACCCCCAGCGCGATATAGTCTCTCGGGCCGCTTTTTAACTGCTTGAACTTGGTTCTGCCCTCCCCGCCGTGGTAGCAGCGGCATTCCATCGCCAGAGCCAGCTCCGACGCGCGCCGAAACGCCGACACGAACAGCGGAATCAGAATCGGAATCAGCGCCCGCGCGCGGTCCAGAAGATTCCCGCTCTCCAGATCCGCCCCGCGCGCTTTCTGCGCGGACATGATTTTCTCCGTCTCGTCAATCAGCGTGGGAATGAACCGCAGCGCGATGGTCATAATCATGGCGAGTTCGTGCACGGGCATATGGAAACGCTTGAGCGGGGAGAACAGCGACTCAATCGCGTCCGTCAGCACAATCGGCGAGGTCGTGTAGGTCAGCAGCGAAGTCCCCGCGATGAGCAGAATAATCCGGATAATCATAAAAACGGAAGTGCGCGCGCCTTCGGTGGTGATTTCGAGAAAATGCCACTTCCAGAGCGTTTCCCCGCCATCGAGCATGAACAGATTGCAGATGCCCGTGAAGATGAGCAGCGGCACGATGGGCTTGATACTGCGCAAAAGCAGCTTCGGGGGGATTTTGGAGAACAGCAGCGCCAGCGTCACAAAGAGAAACCCCGCGCAGAGCGTAAAAACCCGCTGCCCCCAGAAAAGCATGATCATGAAAAGCACCGTGATGACGAGCTTAAACCGCGCGTCCATGCGGTGCACGACACTCCGCAGCGGGAAGTACTGCCCGATGGTAATGTCTTTCAGCAACGCCTCGCTCCTCCCTTCCCCCAGCGCTCGAGCAGAAGCTTTGCGCCAAAGGGGACCGTGTAAACCTCCTGCTCAAAGCAGACCCCGCGCCGGCGCAGTTCATGAAAAATCCGCGTAACCTGCGGCAGCGCCAGACCGGTCTGCTCCAGCATTTCTCCCTGCGCGAAGACTTTTTCGGGCGTGTCGTAGCAGAGCACTTTCGCGGCGGAGAGCACCAGCAGCTTGGAGACATATTTCGCGACGTCCTCCATGCTGTGCGACACCAGCAGCACCGTGCGCCCCGTACGCTTGTGAAAATCGCTCAGCAGCGCGAGAATCTGCGCGCGCCCCACAGGGTCCAGCCCGGCGGTGGGCTCGTCCAGAATCAGCACTTTCGGCTCCATCGCCATCACGCCCGCGATGGCGACACGGCGTTTCTGCCCGCCCGAGAGCGAATAGGGCGCGGCGTTTAAGATTTCCTCCGGAAGTCCCACGCTTTTGGCGGTCGCGCGGACCCGCCTGTCAATTTCCTCCTCGGAAAGCCCCATGTTCTTCGGCCCGAACGCGATGTCGCGGTAGACCGTGGACTCAAAAAGCTGATATTCGGGGTACTGAAACACCAGCCCTACCTCAAAACGCGCCTGTCTGCGGTCGGCTTTCTTCGCCCAGATGTCCTCCCCGTCCAGCAAAACCGTGCCCGCGCAGGGCTTTAAGAGCCCGTTGAACAGCTGCGTGAGCGTGGATTTTCCCGAGCCCGTGTGCCCGATAATCCCCACAAAATCCCCCGCCTCCACGCGCAGGCTGATATGGTCTATCGCTGTCTTTTCAAACGGCGTCCCTTCGCCGTAAACATATGTTAAATCCTTTACTTCGAGAATGGACATCCGAGGCTATTTCCTTTCCTTTTCAAAAAGCGCGGCAATGGCGTCCACACATTCGTCCTCCGTGAGGATGCCCTCGGGGAGCCTTATCCCTCCCTGCCGCAGCAAATCGGCGAGCTGCGCGCTCTGCGGCACGTCAAGCCCCATGGCGCGCATCTTCCCCACCTGCGAGAACACTTCCCTCGGTGTGCCGTCCGCGCGCACCAGACCGTGGTCCATGACGATGACGCGGTCGCTGAGCACCGCCTCGTCCATCTCGTGCGTAATGAGAATGATCGTAATGCCGTAGTCGCGCCGCAGCGCCTGAATCGTGCGCATGACTTCCGTTCGCCCGCGCGGGTCGAGCATGGCGGTGGGTTCGTCCAGCACCACGCAGTCGGGGCGCATGGCGATGATTCCCGCGATGGCGACGCGCTGCTTCTGACCGCCGGAGAGCTTGTGCGGCTCATGCTCGCGGTATTCGTACATCCCGACCGCCTTGAGCGCCTCGTCTACGCGTTTTCGCATCTCATCGGGCTCTACCCCTAAATTTTCCAGCCCGAACGCGACGTCCTCCTCGACAATCGCGGCGACAATCTGGTTGTCGGGGTTCTGAAAGACCATCCCGACATGGCGGCGGACATCCAGCAGCCGCTCCTCGTCGCTTGTGGGGATTCCCGCGACCGTTACCGTGCCGGAAGTGGGCACACAGACGCCGTTTAACAGCTTCGCGAGCGTGGATTTTCCCGAACCGTTGTGGCCCAGTATCGCGACAAACTCCCCGCGCCGGAAGCGCAGCGTGATTCCGCGCAGCACCTCGCTGTCGGAATCCTCGTAGGCGTAGCGCGCCTTCTCCACTACGATTAAATCTTCCAAGGAAAATCCACCCCCTTTTTTTTCGGGATTATCCCTCCCAGACAGCGGACGCGCCGCAGGGCAGGGCGCTGTCCCAGCATGACACGGGCAGCCCTATCTCGTCCGCGAAGACTTTCCCGCCGAATTTCGGCACGAGCAGCGCGCTGAGCACAAAGCCCATGACCGATGGCGACAGTCCCGCGGTATAGCTGTTGAGCAGGAAAAAGAGCGGTCTGGGGCTCAGCACGGGCAGGCACAGCTCCACCAGCGGCCACAGCCCGCTCTCAAGCTTCCAGACCTCCCCGCCGGGACCTCTGCCGTAACTCGGCGGGTCCATGATAATCGCGTCATAGACCTGTCCGCGCCGCGCCTCCCTGCGCAGGAATTTTTCGCAGTCGTCCACAATCCACCGTACCGGCTTTTCCTCAAGCGCTGACGCCCGCGCGTTTTCCCGCGCCCACTGCACCATGCCTTTCGCTGCGTCCACATGGCAGACCTCCGCGCCCGCGCCCGCGCACGCGAGTGTCGCGCCGCCCGTATAGGCAAAGAGATTGAGCACCTTGACCGGTCTGTCCGCGCGCCGGATCTTCTCCGCGAGCCAATCCCAGTTGACCGCCTGCTCCGGGAAAAGCCCCATGTGCTTGAAGTTCGTCGGGCGGACCTGAAAGCGCAGCGCGCCGTAGCGCAAGGTCCGCGTTCTGGGCGGTTCGCCGCGAAATTCCCACGCGCCCCCGCCCTTTGACGAGCGTCGGTAGTGCCCGTACGCCTTTTCCCAGAGTTCCGTGCGCCGCGGTGTCTTCCAGATGACCTGCGGGTCGGGGCGGATGAGGAGCAAATCCCCCCATTTTTCGAGCTTTTCGCCGCCCGTGGCGTCCAGCAGCGTGTAGTCCCGCCAGTTTCGCGCGATTCTCATGCCGTCACCCCGCCTCGGTACGCGCCTGAATCTTTTCCGCGATGGCGAACGCGCAGACGTTGATGCGCCGAAAGTCCCGACCCTCCAAAAGCACGCGAATGGACGCATCCCCGCGCCGCTCCCGCACAAGCAGCCGTCCGTCCGTGCCCAACTGCTCCTCGCATTCCCGGATAGCGGCCGTGATTTCGGGGTCGTTCTTCCAGATTTCGCGCCAGTGCCTCGGAATCCGCACCGAAACGGAAACCTGCGGGTCGTGCTCCATCACACCCGAGAGCGCGCTTAAGGGCTTTCCCGTCTGCCTTGACGCCTCCAGCACCCGCGCCGCCGTCATCAGCCCGTCCGCCGCCGGCAGATCGCGAAAATAGAGATACCCCGTGCCGTCCCCGCCCATGAGCAGGTCGTGCCCGCGCATCATCTCCAGCACGAAACACGGCGCGGACTGAGTCGTGTACACGGGAATGTTTTTTGCCTTGGCATAGCGCAGAAAGCCCAGATTCGTAAGCAGCGTGACGGCGACTCCGCCAAGGGGCGTCTCGGGAGCATTCCGGCTTTCCAGTTTCGCCTCGCAGAGAATCGCGAGCATTCGGTCGCCGTCGAGCAGTTCTCCGCCCTCGTCCACGGCGTGGCAGCGGCTTCCCGAACCGTCAAAGGCGAACCCCGCCTCGCAGCCGTTGTCCTTGACAAACGCGCTGAGCTGCTCTAAAGACCCCACACCGCAGCCCCGGTTGATGTTGAGCCCGTCGGGGCGGTCGTGCAGCAGCAGCGGCTCCGCGCCGAGATTCTCAAAAAACCGCAGGGCAAGCGCGCTGACGGCACCGTTGGCGCAGTCAATCGCGATTTTGACGCTTTTGCGCGGTTTTTCGGATTCTGCTTCCAGACGTTTTGCGGCCGCTTTCAGATAACGCTCCGCCGCGCCGGCATCAGGGGAGATGTCCCCGCAGCGTGTGTCGGATGGCGCGTTCATGAGCCCCTCAATGGAGTCGAGCTGCTCCGCGGGCATGGGCAGCCCGCTCTTGGCGTAGAGCCTCACGGTGATGTTCGGCGCGGGCATATCGTCCGCGCACAGCGAAAATCCCGCCTCCGCGTCCTCCTCGCTCAGCAGCAGCGCCATCGCGCAGGCGGGCAGACAGCCCATATCCCGCGCGATGCCGCCTCCCGCCGCGATTCCGGCGCTCAGGGCGGCTCCGAGCGCGGCGGCGGGCTTTACGGGGTCTCTCGCGAGATAGAAAACCGGCGGATGACCGCAGGTCTTGGCGAGCGAGAGCGCCGCGGCCCTGCCCAGAGAGAGCATGAGCTCACAGCTTACCCGTGAAAACGCCTCGCCGCGTATGCCCTCGGGCTTTAAGATTCTGCCCATAAGCCGCCCTCCTTGCGCGCTTTGTCAGGATTTCCAGATTCCGTGCAGATTGCAGGAGGCGTAGGCCGCCGTCACTTCGTCGTCCTCCGCGACATAGAACTGCGCGATGGGCTCGTCCCCGGGCTTCAGCTCGCGGCACTCCGCGCCGTCTTTGGTCTCCAGCAGAATCCACTCAATATAGTGGTTTTCAAGGCTCGGGTGGAGCACGCTGCCCACCGTGACCGTCACGGTCTGACCCTCTCTGGAAAGCACGGGAATGTGCTTTTCGGTCGCCGCCTCGGTCGTGTTGGGGATGATCTCCTCAAAATCCGTCCCCCCGCAGCAGACGGGATTTTCGTTTTCCCGCGCTGTCACGAGCTTTCCGCAGGTTTTGCAGCGATAGAATTTCATCGAATATCTCTCCTTTGTAAAATGTTTTGCCGCGCCGCGC
>CAYZMU010000005.1:5297-60769 GCA_964479595.1 uncultured Ruminococcus sp.
GCCTTCGCGATTCTGCCCTCTCTGAGCGCCTCGCGCAGCGCGTCCGCGTCGTTATTCTCCAAAGCCTCCAGATAAGGCTTCAGATTTTCAATTAGTACCCGAAGCTCCCCCGCGAGGTATTCGCGGTTGTCGAGCATCAGTTCCGTCCACATATTCTCGTCCAGCCTCGCGACTCTTGTCAGGTCTCTGAAACTCCCCGCCGAAAAGCCCCTGCGCTCGCGCGCGGTCGGGGATTTGACGTAGGCGCCGGAGACAATGTGCGCCAGCTGCGAGGTGTAGGCGATAATGCGGTCGTGGTCTTCCGGGGTCGTGAAGGTGAGGTTCGCGAACCCGATATCGGTAAAGTAGTTCTTGAGCGTCTCCAAAGTCGGCATATCGGTGCGCGCGTCGGGGGTGAGAATCATGGAGGCGCCGTCAAATAAGTCTTCCGAGGCGTTGACGAAGCCGCCGGATTCCTTGCCCGCCATGGGGTGTCCGCCGATGTAGCGGAATCCGTGCTCGCGCGCGATTTCGGAGAGCCTTCCGCAGACCGCCCGCTTGACCCCGCAGATGTCCACCAGCACGCAGCCCGCCGCGCCCAGAGCCTCCGCGTGGCGTTCGGTCCACTCAATCGCCTTGCCCGGGCACAGCGCGACAATGCACAAATCGCACCCGCGCAGCAGTTCCTCGGTAAGTTCGGCGTCCATGGCGCCGCAGAGCCGGGCAAACATCAGCACTTCCCGGTCAATGTCATAGCCGTAGACCGTGTGCAGCGTCCGCGCTTTCGTCGCTTTCGCGTACGAGCCGCCGATAAGCCCCAGACCGATAATCGCGATATTCACGCGCCGTCCCCCCGCTCCCCAAGAAAGCCGTGCAGGTCTCTCAGACGCCCGGCGAGGACTGAAAACTCCTCGGGACCGATTGCCTGCGGGCCGCCGCAGACCGCGTGCGCCGGGTCGCTGTGCACGTCAATCAGGATTCCGTCCGCGCCCAGAGCGACCGCCCCCGGCGCGAGTTTCGGCACCAGTTTCGCCTTTCCCGCGGCGTGGCTCGGGTCCACCATGACGGGCAGGTGGGTGAGGGTTTTGAGAATCGCCACCGCGCCCAGATCCAGCGTGTTGGGCGTGTAGGTTTCAAAGGTGCGGATGCCGCGCTCGCAGAGAATGACGTTGTGGTTGCCCTCGGACATGATGTATTCCGCGCTCATGAGCAGTTCCTCGTAAGTCGCGCAGAGCCCCCTGCCGAGCAGAACGGGTTTCTCCTGCCGCCCCAGCAGCTTCAGAAGGCTGAAGTTCTGCATATTTCTCGGCCCGACCTGTATGATATCGACATCCTTGAACGCGCCGATTTCGTCCGCGTCGAGAATCTCCGAGCAGATGGGCAGCCCCGTCTCCTCTTTCGCGGTCTTGAGCAGCCGCAGTCCCTCCTCGCCGAGCCCCTGAAACGAGTAGGGCGAGGTTCTGGGCTTAAACGCCCCCGCGCGCAGAATGTCCGCGCCGCTCGCCTTGAGCTTTTTTGCGATTTCGACAATCTGCTCCTCGCTCTCCACCGCGCCCGGCCCCGCCATCAGCGTGAGGTTTCCCCCGCCGATTCGCGTGTTCCCGACTTGGATAACGGTGGGCTCGGGGTGGAACTCGCGGTTCGCGTGTTTGTAGGGCTCCTGCACGCGCTTGACGTCCTCCACGATGTCCAGCGCGGAGATGAGGTCGGTGTCAATCGCGGCGGTGTCGCCCACCAGCCCCAGAATCGTGCGCGACGTGCCCACGCTCGTGTGTACGGAGATGTTCTTTTCCCGGAGCCACGCGATGAGGCTGTCAAGCTGCGCGGCGTCGGGGTTGGGCTTTAAGATTACAATCATGAAACAGTTTCCTCCTCGGCGTATCCGGAAAGCCGCCTCCGCGTTTCCTCCTCGCCCAGAACCGCGCTTACCTGCCAGATATCCGGGGCGTTTTGCCGCCCCGTCAGCGCGACGCGCAGCAGATTCGTCACATCCACCACGCTGCCCTTGTAAGCCTCGGGGTTTTTCTTATATAATTTTACCTGCGCGGCGTAGCCGAGCGATTCGGTGAGTGTTCTGACTTTCTCAAACCACCGCTCCGGGCTGTCCGAAAAGTCAAGCGTCTCAAGATACGCGTTCAGAATGGCTTTGCGGTCTTCTGAACTGATATTTTCGGGGCAGCTGTCGGCGCGCTCAAAAGTCTCGCTGTCGTAAAAGGCCAGAAACTGAGCCGCTTCCTTCCATGTGCCGTAGTCCTTGCGCGGCTTGGGGATATCCCTGCCCACGCCGATCGCCGCGCGGTAGAGCGTTTCTTTGTCTCTCAGACGCCGCGCAAGTTCCGGGTCGTACGTATCCGCCCACGAAAGGAGCCCGTCATAGATAAACGAGACGGACTGCCGCGCGAGATACTCTCTGGCGACGGCGCGGAGTTTGTCAAGATCGAAAATAGCCCCCGCCGTGTTCATCTTCTCAAGCGAAAACGGAAAATCCCTCGCCGGCGTGTCGGGGTGTTCGCGGTGCCAGTCCTCGAAATTGCTGTTGAGCACGGTCAGCAGATAAATCCAGACCGCCTCGGCGGGGTAGCCCTCCGCGCGGTAGTACGAAAGCGCCAGCTCGGGGTCCTTGCGCTTGGAGAGCTTGCGCTTGGAGCCGCCCTCCTGCTTCATGAGCGTCGCCGTGTGGCAGTAGACCGGCCTTTCCCACCCGAGCGTGTCAAAGAGCTGCAGGTGAATCGGAAGCGTCGCGAGCCATGATTCATCCCGGATTACGTGCGTGACGCGCATGAAGTGGTCGTCGCAGACGTGCGCGAAGTGGTAGGTCGGGATCCCGTCGGATTTGAGCAGCACGAAATCCATGTTGTTCTCGCGCACGCGCAGCGTCCCGCGAATGCCGTCGTGCGCCTCAATGACCTTCTCCGGGTCGCCGCTTGAGCGAAACCGCAGCACATAGGGCTTGCCCTGCGCGAGATTTTGCCGCACTTCCTCGAGCGTCAGATTTCTGCAGCGCGCGTATTCGCCGCAATAGCCCGGCGTCAGCTTCTGTTCCTGCTGCAGCTGTCTGTCGCGCGCAAGTTCCTCCTCCGTGCAGAAACACGGGTAGGCGAGCCCGCGCTCCACCAGCGATTTCGCGATAGTTTTGTAGAGCACCGCGCGCTCGGTCTGCCGGTACGGGCCGTAATCGCCGTGTTCGCCCCGCGCGGTGACGCCCTCGTCAAAGCGCACGCCGAAATAATCCATGGACTCCAGCAGCGCCTCGACCGCGCCCTCGACCGCGCGTTTTTGGTCGGTGTCCTCCACGCGCAAAAAGAACACGCCGCCGCTCTGACGCGCGAGCAGTTCACCGGCGGCGTTATAGAGGTTGCCTAAGTGCGGCAGTCCCGTGGGACTCGGCGCGATTCGGGTGACGACCGCGCCGGGGGGAAGATTTCTGGGCGGGTAGAGCGCCTCGTAATCCTCCGGCGTCGCGGTGATATCGCCAAAAAGCGTCTGCGCGAGTGCGTGAAAATCCATCGTTACCACCTCAGTTCATGTCCTGCAGCGAATACTGCGTCGGCGCGTTGTTTCCAGGCGGGGCGATACCCAGATGCGCGTAGGCGAGCGCTGTCGCCATGCGTCCTCTGGGCGTGCGCGCTATCATGCCAAGCTGCATTAAATAGGGCTCGCAGACGTCCTCCAGCGTGACGGATTCCTCCCCCAGCGCCGAGGCGAGCGTTTCCAGCCCCACAGGCCCGCCCTGATAGCCCTTAATCATCATCTCCAACAGCCGCAAATCGAGCTTGTCCAGCCCCAGTTCATCGATTTCCAGCCGCTCCAGCGCCATGCGCGCGGTCTGCGCGTCAATGACGCCTGTCCCCATCACGTCCGCGAAATCCCGCACGCGCCGCAGCAGGCGGTTCGCGACTCTCGGTGTCCCGCGCGAACGCTTCGCCAGCTCCATCGCGCCGCCGTAATCGCAGGGGATGTCCAGAATCATGGCGCTGCGCCGGATAATGTCGCAGAGCTGCTCGGGGGTGTAGAGTTCGAGGCGCTGCACAATCCCGAAGCGGTCGCGCAGCGGCGGGGAGAGCTGTCCCGCTCTCGTGGTGGCGCCCACAAGCGTGAACGGCTGCAGATCAATGCGGATGCTCCGCGCGGCGGGCCCTTTGCCGATGACAATGTCAATCGCGCGGTCCTCCATGGCGGGGTAGAGAATCTCCTCCACGGCGCGTGAAAGGCGGTGGATTTCGTCCACAAAAAGCACGTCCCCGCGCCCTAAATTGGTCAGCAGCGCCGCCAAATCCCCCGGCTTCTCAATCGCGGGGCCGGAAGTTACGCGCAGATTGACCCCGAGCTCATGCGCGATGATGCCCGAAAGCGTTGTTTTCCCGAGCCCCGGCGGGCCGTAGAACAGCACATGGTCGAGCGGTTCGCCGCGCCGCCGCGCCGCCTCGATATAGACGGCGAGGTTCTGCTTGACCTGGTCCTGACCGATGTACTCCTTGAGCGTCTTGGGCCTTAGCGAAAGTTCGACATCCTCGTCGCCGAGCTGCTCCTTGGGGCTGGAAAGGCGCTCAAGCTCTTCCTGTGGCGTTTCGCTCTGAATCATGCCTTCCCTCCCCTAGCGTTCAAAGAGCCGCTTCTTGCGCGTGTAGAAAGGCTGCATATGCTCGACCGCCTTCTTCGCGGAGGGCTCCTCCAGCGTGACAAAGACCAGACTGTCGCCGGATTTGGTGTAGTTCTGCATATATTTGGAGAGCGGGTAGAAGAGCTTGCGGGTGTTTCCGCTCATATCAAACACGAAAAGCGTCTGCGGACGCTCGCAGCCGCGCACCATCTCGAGAAGATAGCACTTTTCGACATTGTCCTGCCGCGCGAGATAGCGCGTCATGGGCCGCAGCAGGTGGTCGACATTGCGCTTGGCGGGGCGGTATTCGATATTCTCCTCCTCCTTCATGGAAATAGCCGGGATGTTGAGATTGCGCGCGACCATCAGGATGCTGCGAATTTCCCGCGAGGAGAACTCCTTCCCGAAGGAATTGGGGTTTAGTACCGCGTTCGCCGTCTGGATGAGGTCGAACAGCCGCAGACAGTTGATGCGGTAGCTGTTGACATAGCGCTTGGCAAACTGCTGCAGCGCGCGGTAGCTCGAAAAGAACGGGATAAAGACCTCGCCCTCGGGATTCTGCGTCGTCACAAGTTCCATGGAAACGCCCCCGCTGACCTCGTCCTGTCTGACGGGGTTCTTGCAGATGACGTAGACATCGCTCTTGATGAGCCGCTGCAGGAAAAGAGGACGCTTTTCCGGCTTGGTAATCGCTTCCTTGAGCAATTCGTCCAAATTCATACTCTGGTTCCTCCTCTTCCCTTGATAAATACCGCAGATTTAACTATCGCCCTCAAAGACAAGCGCCGCGGTATTGTTAAGAACCGTGTCGGTGAGGTTGACGCGCCACTGCCCGTCCTCCTCGCTGACGCGCAGCGTCTCGCGCGCCGTGTCCCCGCCGCTTAAAGTCTCTGTAACCTCAAAATCCACGCGCTCCCCGACGGCGTTTGCCCGCTGTGCCAGCCCCTGAATGAGATACCCGGTGTAGGCGTCGGCTTTCTGAACCGCCTTTGTGACTTTTTCGGGCCGCGCGGTTTCCGGGATTTGCGCGGGGCTTGGCCGTCCCGTGATTTCGTAGTCCTCAAACACCCCGAAAAAGGCGGCGGCAAACTCCCCCTTGAGCATTTCGCGCAGTTCTTCCTCGCTGACATCCCCGAGCTCATCGCTCTGGCGCGCCGCCTCGACCTCGCAGTCCGCCCACTCGCGGATATCGCTGCTCTGTATCAGCGCGTCGGCGTCCCCTTTGGCGGCCGCGGACAGGAAATCCTTCAGAACCTTTTTCGCTTCCTCGTAGCTTTTCGAGGGCGCGGTCGTTTCCGTATGCGCCGTTTCGGAAGAAGCGGTCTGCTCTGCGGTGGTCTGAGAGGCGGTGTGAGAAGAGATGGCGGAGGAGAGCGTCGTTTCGGCGGAAGAGGCTGTCTGTACGGGCGCGCTTTCCTGAGAATCGCCGCGCGCGCAGCCGCAGCATCCCGCCATGAGCGCCGCGGCAAGCAGCGCGAGCGTCCGCCTCATTCGGTTCATGTGCGGTTCCTCCTGTTTCAGCCGAATTTCGCTCTGCCCAGCCGCGCGAGCGAAAGCCTTATCAGTTCGGAGGCGGGCAGCGATTCGTCCAGCGGCTCCAGCGCCATGGCGGCCTCGCTCTGAGAATAGCCGAGCACGAGCAGCGCGGAAAGCGCCTCCGACCTCGCGCCGGAATCTGGAATCCGCGCGGGCGCGCCCTCAAAATCCGCCTCTTTCGCGATTTTGTCTTTCAGCTCCAGCACAATGCGCTGCGCCGTCTTGTTCCCGATGCCCTTGATTCTGGTCAGCTGCTTGTAATCCCCCGCCGCGACGGCGAGCGCGAAACGGTCCGGCGTCAGGTCCGAAAGAATCGCCAGAGCCGCTTTCGGGCCCACTCCGCTCACCCCCGTCAGTTCGTCAAAACAGGCGCGTTCGCTAAGCGTCTCAAACCCAAACAGCGTGATTTCGTCCTCACGCACGCAAAGCCTTGTGTAGAGCGTCATTTCGCTGTCAGCAGGGGGCGCGGCGGAGGCGGTTCTGGCACTTACACAGAGCGCGTAACCGATGCCTCCCGCTTCCAAGACCACAAGCCCCATATCCTTGCGGCGGACCGTGCCGCGTATGAAATCAATCATGTTAGCCCTTTCAGTAATCCGGCGGCGCGCTGTGGCCGTGGCAGATGGCAAGCGCGAGCGCGTCCGCGGCGTCGTCGGGTCTGGGCACTTCCGAAAGCCGCAGAATCCGCTTTGTCATATCCATGACCTGCGCCTTTTCCGCCGCGCCGTAGCCCACAACCGCCGATTTGACCTGCAGCGGGGTGTATTCGTACGCGCCGACATCGTGCAGCTGAGCTGAGAGGAGAATGACCCCGCGCGCCTCCGCGACGTGAATGCCGGTTGTTTTGTTCGTGTTGAAATACAGTTTTTCTATCGACATGACCTGCGGGCGGTGGCGCTCCAGAAGAAAGTTCATGTCTTCATAAATCTGCGCCAGACGCGCGGGAAAATCCTTGTCGGGCTCTGTCAGGATCGCGCCGTATTCGACCACCCTGAAATCCATGCCCGCGTAGTCCACAATGCCGAACCCCACCGTGGCGTAGCCCGGGTCGATTCCGAGAATCCGCAAGTGCCGCACCTCCCGCAGCCCCGCGCAAAGGCGCGAAACCCCTATCATACATCTTCTATTATACCACGCCTTGCGCGAATCGTCAAGGGATTCGCCAAAAAGAGCGCGAATGGACTAAAAAACGCGCGGCAGCCCCGCCCCAAAAAGCGAAACCGCCGCGTGTCCGTGCGCCAGAAGGGACTCGAACCCCCGACCTACTGGTTCGTAGCCAGTCACTCTATCCAGCTGAGCTACTGGCGCGTTTATGCAACGGCTTTATTATAGCACACTTTGCCCGGCTTGTCAAGGGATTTGCGCAATTTCCCGCCTTTTGCACATTTTTCGTCATTTTGCACAAATTAAGCCCCGCTATTTGCGGCAAATTACCCTACACGCGCGAAGTTTGCGGCATTCTTGCCGCGCGCCCTTGACAATTGAGGGGAAAAGGGGTAAAATAAAAGAGTATGATTCTCAGAAGGAAGGTTTATACCGGCATGAAAATCACCAGATTCCTTTCAGCGGCCGCCGTGCCGATTGTCTGCATGGGGGTTTGTGTGCTGACGGGCTGCCTGCTGCAGGACATTCCCGACGCGCAGAGCCGCCCCGACGAAAGTTCCCAAAGTCAGGCGGTAGGGGAGGTGCCCGAATCCCCGGAGTCCTCTCTCGCCGATTCGGTTCCTGACGACCCCGAACGCGCGGACGCCATGAAGCAGGCGCTCAGACAGAATGTCATGCACATCAACAACGGACTGCTTCTCAACAATGTTCCGCATTTCTACCAGCGCGGGGACTACGCCACCGCCTGCGAAAGCTACGCCGCGGTCGCGGTGCTGCGGTATTTCGGCTACGATATCAGCCCGGAGGAGTTCATTGAGGAGCATCTGCCCGTGGCGGATTATCCCGCCGCGAATGATAAGGGCGTCCTGACGGGGGAGAGTCCGTGGGAATACTTTATCGGCGACCCGCTGGAGAAAAGCGCCTACGGCTGCTACAGCCCGGTCATCGCGCGCGCCGTCAACGATATGCTGCCGGACGCCGCGCGGGATGTGCGCGATCTCTCGCTCGACACGCTCTGCGACGAATACGTCGCGCAGGGATACCCGGTCGTCATCTGGACGACGATTGCCATGCTGCCCGCGGAGAACGGCAACCAGTGGACACTGCCCAACGGGGAGACGTTTATCTTCTTAAAGCCCGAGCACGCGCTGGTGCTGATAGGCTATGACGACAGCTATTACTACTTCAGCGACTCGCTGGTGAATTCCGACGTGGTCAAGTACGACAGAATCGCCGTGGAAAAGGCGTATCAGTCCATGTACGCGCAGGCGGTTGTCATCGCGCCGAGCGCGCCGGGGGAGATGAATATCCAGACAGGCACGCAGATGCCCGGCATCGGAACCGTGACCACAACCACCACGACCACCACGACAACAACCACGACGACCACGACCACCACAACCGCGACATCGACCTCCACGACCACGGCACGGCCATGGACGTCGAGCACCACCACGACATGGCACGCCCAGACCTCGACCACAACCGCGGCGCCCGCGTGGCACGGAGCGTGGCAGGGCGCGTGAAGAATTTATGAAATTTTTTGGCGGAATCTTGACTTTCCCCCGGGAATGGGGTATCATAACTTTTGGATTTTCAAGGAGGATTTCGGGGCTATGAAGGCTTTCAAACGCGCTTTGGCGCTGGCGGCGGCGGGCGCTCTGGCCATAGGCGTCACTTCCTGCGGGGAAAACACCGCGAACGCGATGACCATTGACGGGCGCGATGTGCGCGCGGGCATTTATCTTTACTATACCATCAGCGCCTACAGCGACGCGATGTCCACGTTAAGCGACGGCGGCGAGGAGTTCGAAAACTGCGAGACCACGCAGGACGTCAAGAAGATCATGAAGAAGGCGAACATCGACAACGTCAGCGCGCAGGAGTGGATTCAGAATAAGGCGGTTGAGTACTGCGCGAACTATGTTGAGATTGAGCGCGAGTATGAGGAGCTGGGCTTTGAGCTGACGCAGGACGAGCAGAAGCAGATTGAGGCGAACGCGGCGGCGAGTCTGGAAACTTTCGGAGATTTCTTCAAGAAAACCGGAATCGGCCAGCAGTCGCTGGAGGACATCATGGCGTCTTCCTACAAGCAGGAGGCCATCTGGGAATACTACTACGGCGAGGACGGCGAGAAGGACATCAAGGACGAGGAACTCTACGACCACTACGCGGAGAATCACCTCAGAATCAAGTACATCGAGATGCCGCTCAAGGACGGCGAGGGCAATCTGCTCAAGGCGGACGGCAAGGAAGAGATCAAGGAGATGGCGGAGGATTACCTTACGCGTCTGGACCGCAAGAAGGGCAATGAGGCGGATCTGATGGAGGAGTTTGACTTCCTGATTGACGAGCACAGCGCCTATGTGACTTCTCTGTCCAACGCCGCGGTGACCACAACCGACGCGAGCGGCAACACCGTCACCACGCCGACTACCGCGAAAATCACGACGGACGAAAACGGCGAGACGGGCACAACCGAGACCACGACACAGGAGACGACAGAAGTCACCGGCGGCACGACGCAAACCACCGGGACCGAAACGACGACGACCGAGACGACCACCACCACGAACGCGCTGGGCTACGACACCGCCAAAGAGCGGATTTTAGCGGTCAGCACGACGGGAACGCCCGAGGCGGAGGGTGCCGCGGAAACCACAACCACCGAGCCCACCTACACCCCCTGCGAAAAAGTCTACAACTGGGCGGCGGACGACGACACCGAACTGTTAAAACCCGAGCTGATTGAGGACGACGAGTGCTATTACATTGTGATTAAGATGGATATTGAGGACCGCATGACCGACGACGACCTGTGGAGCGATTCCGCGAAGGAATCCGTGCGCAGCGAGCTTTATAATCAGGAATTTCTCGACAGCATCAACGACGCGGCCTCCAAACTCGCGGTCGAGCGCAACGAGAAGGCGTTCCGGCGATATAAAGTTTTGGACGTCGACGTGGTGGAATACCAGAATCTGCTCTACCAGAGCTATTCGAATATGTACGGCGGCTACGGAGGCTGAATGACCGGATAATACGGGAGGGGAGCGAAGCAATTGCGCTCCCCCGTTTGGCGAAAAGGAGGATTTTGAATGGAACAGCAGGCAGTTTCCCCGGCGCGGGAACATCTCTACGCGCGGCTGGAACGTACGGTAAAAGCGCTGCGGGAGAACCGCATGGAGGCGCAGTGGGTCAAAACAAAGGAGGAGGCGCTGGCGGTCTGTAAGGAAACGCTGACACCCGGCGCCACTGTCGCGGCGGGCGGTTCCGTGACGCTCGCGGAGTGCGGCGTGATGGATTTGCTGCGCGGCGGGGATTATCATTTTCTGGACCGCGAGGCGGTGGCGCCTGAGGAAATCCCCGCGCTCTACCGCAAGGCTTTCTCGGCGGATTTCTTCCTGATGAGCAGCAACGCCGTCACGGAACAGGGCGAGCTCTATAACGTGGACGGCAACGGAAACCGCGTCGCCGCGCTGATTTACGGGCCGAAAAAGGTCATTGTCATCGCGGGCGAGAACAAGCTCTGCGCGGACATTCCCGAGGCGGTGCGGCGTGTCAAGCGTATCGCGGCGCCGGTAAACGCCATGCGTCTCAAGCAGGAAACGCCCTGTGCCTCGTGCGGCGTCTGCGCGGGCATCAAAGGCGACTTGGCGGCGGGATGCCGCTCACAGCAGCGCATCTGCTGTTCCTACGTCGTCAGCGGCTATCAGCGCGTGGCGGACAGAATCAAGGTCATTCTGGTCGCGGAGCCGCTGGGCTTCTGAGCGCTGTCATGAGAGAAATTTCAGCGGACGATATCGCGCGGGCGGTCTGCGAACTCTGTGTGGAGGCCAATCACATTCTGCCGGAATCTCTGGAGGAAAAGGTGCGCGGCGGCGCGGCGCGGGAGCGTTCCGAGGCCGCCAAAAGCGTTTTTGAGGACCTCTGCGCGAATCTGGACGCCGCGCGCGAAACGCCGCTGCCGATTTGTCAGGACACCGGAATGGCGGTGGTCTTTGTGACGATGGGGCAGGACGTCCGCGTCACCGGCGGCGGGCTGAAGGACGCCGTCAACCGGGGCGTGCGCGAGGGGTATCTTTCGGGATATCTGCGCTGTTCCGTCGTTTCCGACCCTTTGGAGCGCGTCAATACCGGCGACAACACCCCCGCCGTGATTCATTTTGACATCGTGGAGGGGGATTCGTTTCGTCTGGATGTCTGCCCCAAGGGCTTTGGCAGCGAGAACATGAGCGCGCTTCGGATGATGACGCCGGCGGCGGGCGAGGACGAAATCGCGGCGTTTGTGGAGGAGACCGTGAAAAAGGCGGGGAGCAATCCCTGTCCGCCGATGGTCATCGGCGTGGGAATCGGGGGGGATTTTGAGCTCTGCGCGCTGCTCGCCAAACGCGCGCTGTGCCGTGATATTTCCCGGCGCAATGAGATTCCGCGCTACCGCGCGCTCGAACAGAGAATGCTTGACACGGTCAACGCGCTCGGCATCGGACCCATGGGCTACGGCGGCGCGCAGACGGCGCTGGCGGTCAACATCGAGACCGCCCCCACGCATATCGCGGGGCTGCCCGTCGCGGTGAATATCGGCTGCCATGTGACGCGCCACGCCTCCCGCGAACTCTGAGACAAGGAAAGGAAACTGTTGGCTATGACGAAAATTCGGGAACGTCTGCACCGGTTTGACAAAAAGTTTTTCGTTCGCTCGCTGCTGCTGAGCCTCAGCGTCTGTCTGACCTATCTGTTCTTTACCCCCGGGGAGATTTACCTGCGCAACCAGAAGGATTTCATCGTCTCCGCGCGCCATATTTTGCTGCCCATGCTCTTGTCGGCGCTCGCGGTCACTGCCGCGGCGATGCTGCTGCTGTATCTCGCGGAGTTCATTCACCCGGAGGTTCACGACATCTGCGCGGATCTGGCGCTCGGGGTGCTGCTGGCGTCCTACGTGCAGGAACTGCTTCTCAACCGCGACCTCGCCGCGCTGACGGGCAAGGATGTGCTGGACGACTTGTCTAAGAAGGTTCTTGTCGCCGACCTTGTTATCTTTATCGTCATCGCGCTGCTGCCGCTGCTGGGGCATTTTATAAAAAAGATTCTCCCCAAATGGCGTCTGTTTCAGGGCGACAACGGCGTGGTGGTGCTGTTTCTGAGCGCCGCCGTGATCATCATGCAGGCGGCGGGCTTTACAAGTTCCGCGGCGAGTTTCGGCTTCAACGCCTATAGGCGCAGAAACGACTTAGGCTTTGCCTACGCGCCGGCCTCCTCGCTCTCCAAGGAGGGGAATGTCATCGTTTTCCTCGTGGACCGTCTCGACAGTCACTATATGGACGAGGTTCTCAGCACCTACCCGGAGGTTGAGGGCGAACTCGACGGCTTTACGTTCTATCAGAACAACATCGCGCACTACACCAGCACGTTTCCTTCCATCACGTCCATGTTCACCAAGGAACCCTACTCCGCGGGGGAGGAATGGATAGACTATTTTTCGCGCGCGTGGGCGAAGGACAATCTCTGCGGCGCGCTCAAAGACGGCGGCTATCAGGTCAATCTCCTGATGGACAGCCCCAATATTTTCGGCTCTCAGGAGGAAATGACGCCGCTTTGCGACAATCAGGATTACTTAAACGATATTACCTATAATTATCTCGGCAGCGGAGGCGTGGTCCGGATTATGACGAAGCTTTCCGCGATAAAGCTCTTCCCCTACGCGGCGAAAAAGCTCGTGCTGGCCATCACCCCGCAGGATTTCTCCGTCGCGTTCGTGCGTTTCACCGACCGCGACAAGAGCGCGTTTATGCCCGCCACGGTCGCCGCCGAATCCGACCTGCGCTTTTACGACCACCTGAAAAACGACCCGCTGCGCGCGGACAACGCAAAGAAAACCTTCTCGTTTATCCACCTCACGGGCGCGCACGACGCCTACGCGTCGATTGAGAAACTCTACCCCGGCGAGCGCAAGAAAGGCTCGTTTGAGCAGATGGCGACGCTGCGCGGGGATTTTGAGATTCTCTTCCTCTATTTCGAGCAGATGCGCGCGTGCGGTGTTTTTGACAATTCCACGATTCTCATTCTCGGCGATCACGGACGCGCCCCCAGAGAAATCGAGATTGACGAGGGGGACCGCCTCACTTCCCCCATTGTGACGGGGCTGCTGATAAAGCCAGCCTACAGCACGGGGCGGCTCCTCTATGACGATATATCCGAACTCTCCAACGACTACTTCGCCGCGAGCGTTCTGGAATACGCGGGGCTTGACCGCAGCGCGTACGGAATTTCCTACGAGGACGTCATTTCCCGGGGGCAGGTCCGGTCGCGCGACTTCTGCGCGACTTGGTACCGGAGCGTGGGCAGTCTCGATATCATCGCGGACTACCGCGTCACCGGGAACGCGCGGGATTTCTCAAACTGGGAGATGCTGCCCCGCGAGGGGGAAGAATGAGATGAATGTGATCTACGCCTTCGGGGAACTGCTCGGGAAGCTGATGTGCGTCATCATCAATCTGGTGCGTGACTACGGGCTGAGCATCATTGTGTTTACATTGCTTACTAAAATCATCCTCTTCCCGTTAAACCTCATCATGCAGCGCAATTCCATCAATATGGCGCGGCTTATGCCGGAGGAAAACGCTCTCAAAATCAAGTATGTTGACGATAAGGAGCGACTGGGCGACGAGCGGCTCGCGCTCTACAAACGCTATCACTACCACCCCATTCTCGGGACCATCCCGCTTTTGGTTCAGATCCCGCTGATTCTGGGGCTTGTCTACGTCATGTATCACCCGCTGTCTTTCGTGCTGCAGTACGATTCCGCGACGATTGACGCGCTGCGCGACTGGCTTTCTACTATCGCGCAGGGCGACGCGCTGCGCGAGAACAACTATCAGCTCGAGATTCTGGCGCGGATTCGCGCGGGGCAGCTGCCCGATTCGCCCGCGCTCGCTTCGGCGGCGGCTGGGATTCAGACGCTGGACATGACCTTTCTGGGGATGGATCTGAGTCTGGTGCCGTCGTTTCACGGAAACTACATTCTGCTGCTGATTCCGCTGCTTTCGGGGCTGAGCGCGTGGCTGCTGTGCTTTGTGCAGAACCGGATCAATATCCTTCAGATTACGGCGAGCACGCTCAACAAGACGGTGACGACCGTGTTCCTCATCGCCTTCTCGACCTATTTCGCGTTTCTCGTTCCCGCGGGCGTGGGGCTCTACTGGATTTTCGGCAATCTCTTCGCGATTCCCGTGATGTATCTTTTAAATATTGTGATGCCGCCTCAGAAGTACGTGGACTACGATATCCTCAAAAAGATGAACGAACAGCGTATCGCCACGGAAAAGGAGCACAAGGTCTATCGCGGTCGGGAAAAGGCGGATGTCAGGAAATTTTACGCCGTGGAGAATATGAAGCTGATGTTCTACGCCGAGCAGGGCGGCTTTTATAAATATTTTTCCGGCATGATTGATTATATCTGCGAACATTCCGAGGTTGAGATTCACTATGTGACGAGCGACCCCAACGACAGGATTTTTCAGGACGAGCGCCGCCAGATTCACCCCTATTATGTCGCCTCGGACCAGTATCTGATCCCGCTTTTCATGAAACTGGAGGCGGATATGTGCGTGATGACGACGCCCGATTTGGAGAAATACCACCTCAAGCGCTCGCGGGTGCGCAAGGACGTGGAGTATGTTTTCGCGTGCCACGGCATGGGCAGTGTGGCGATGACCTACCGCAAGGGGGCGCTGGACTGGTTTGACACGATTTTCTGCCCCGGGCCGGATCAATTCGCGGAGATTCGCGCCGCCGAGGAGCATTACAATACCCCCAAAAAGCGCCTTGTGGAGGCGGGCTACCCGCTCATTGACGAGATGATCGCCGATTTTGAGTCCCATGAGCACCCGCAAAACCCGCGCCCCAAGATTCTTATCGCCCCCTCGTGGCAGCCGGAGAACATCATTGACCTCTGCGCGGAGAAAATGCTTACCATCCTCAAAGACGAGCCTTACGACGTGATTCTGCGCCCGCACCCGCAGCAGGTCCGCCACGAGCCCGAAAAATTCGACGCGCTCAAGGAAAAATTCGCGGGACAGGAGAATATCGGAATCCAGACCGATTTCTCCTCCAATTCCCCCGTCATGGAGGCGGATTTGCTCATCACGGACTGGTCGGACATCGCGTGGGAATACGCTTTCGTGACGAAGCGCCCGGTGCTTTTCGTGGACACGCCGATGAAGGTCATGAACCCCGAATACACCGAACTGCCGACTACGCCCATCAACATTGCCCTGCGCGACATTATCGGGAGGCGGATAAGCCCGGACAGCATGGACGCGCTGACGGGAGAAATCGCGCAAATGCTGCGCGATCGCGACACCTACCGCGAAACGATTGAGAAAACCCGCTCCGAGCGCGTCTACAATCTCGGCAAGAGCGCGCTGCTGTGCGGACGCTATATTATCCGCGCGCTCGACCACAAGATCTGAAACTTCGCCCCCGTCCTAAAAAAAACGGGGGCTTTTGAGAGCCAAAGTTCAGGCAAAACACACAAACCAAAGAAGGTTTAACAGCAAATTTTTGTAAATCCCTACAAAATTCCTGGAAGATGCACAAATTTCGGGGGCCCGCGCTGTATAGTAAACGGGGGTTGTATCACACGCCTGAAACGGGGGAGGAAAGGGCTATGAAACAAACGAGTTTTCAGCGTGAGATGGAGAAGATTCACTGGTCGGGGAAACGCCGCGCGGAGATTGAGAAGAAGCTGCGCGCACCGGCGGAAAGCGAGGACGAGGACACCGACGGAGGATACGCGGTCGCCCCGGAAAAAGCGCCGCACCGGGGCGCGATTGCGTGGGCGGTGCCGGCGGCGTGCGCGCTGGCGCTGGCGGTCGGCGGCGTTTCGATGTCGGTGGCGTTTTCGCGCTCGCGCGAGCGGACACAGGGCAGCAGCCTGCCCATTGAGGAAGTGCTCCCCGACAGCGGGTCTCTGATTCTGTCGGGGCAGAGCGATACGCCGCAGAGCCGGGGGCTTTCCGGCCCGCGCGGGTTTGCCAAGTCCGGCGAGACATGGTTTTTCGTGGAGCGGCTTTCTTCTGAAGAATCACTTCTGTGCCGCGGCGCGGGGGACGGCGGCAAGCCCGAGCCGCTCTGTGAAAAGGCGGGCTGTCCGCACACGGCGGAATCGGGCTGTCCCGCGTACTTTTCGGATTATACCGTCAGCGCGCCCGCCGTTCTGGACGGCTATGTTTATCTGCTTGCCGTGCGCCGCGACGACTGCCGCTACGCGCTTCTTCGCGTTTCCCCCGAAAGCGGGGAGAGCGAGGAGATTTATACATGGAGCGACACCGCGCTTTCTCCTCAGACCGTCCCCGAGGCGCCGCTTGCGCATAAGGGGATTCTGTGGTGCTCCGTTCCGGATATGGCGCGGGGGCAGTCAAAGCTGCGCTGGAAGATTCACGGCTTTGACCCCGTGACAGCAAACTGTGTGGAGATTGCCGGTGGCGAGGCGCTCTATGACGGGGAGCTTTCCATCGCGCGCGACCTTCGCGGCGCGGGGGATTATCTCTATTACTGGCAGGACGGCGCGGAGATGGAAGGCATCAACAGCGCGGGGGTCTGCCGCGTCAATCTCCTGACCGGTCAGAACGAGCAGGTTTTATACCGCGCCACGGACGACCCCGAGCTGTCCGATGACTGGATTTTGTGCGGCGGCACTATCGTTTACGGCGACAATCTGCGCCGCGAGGACGAGGATACCGCGCCGCAAGGGCAGTGCCGCGCCGCGGATCTGGAAAGTTCAAACGCGCTGAACCTGCCCCGGGAATGGAATGTCGGACTGCTCTCTCAAAGCGTCCTTACCGATAACGCGCTGATAGCTTACCGCGAGGGCTCGATTCTGGTCTTTACGCGCGAAAAAGACGGCTACGCGTATCGCGGCGATGTTTTGGTCGGCGGGACTTTCCGCGGCGGGGAGGAGTGTCTGCTCAATCTCTTCGCGCGTGACGGCATGGTCTATCTGGCGACCGTCAGCGCGAATGATAGAGCGGTTCTGAGTGACGCGCCGTACGGGCTTTCGCTTTCTGGCAGCGGCGAGGCGCGGCAGGAAGACGGCTGCGCGCTGTTCTCGCTGCCGGAATCGGAGCTTCTGCGCGGCAATTCTGTTGCGGCTTCTACCGAGTTTTCCCCGTAAAATCGCCCTCACGGGGCAGGGGAGTGTTCAAAATTCGTGTCAGACGGGAGGTGTGCGTATGCTCGATTTTGAAGAGGAGAATCTCGCGCTCCACGCGTTCGCGCGCTACGGCGACATGGCGCTGCGGGAGGCTTTCTGCGTGGTCGGCAACCGCGAGGACGCCGAGGACATCGCGCAGGAAGTGTTCTTCGCGATGCACCGCCATCCTCCCGAAATCGAAAGCGAGGAGCACCTCAAGGCGTATGTGCTGCGCGCCGTGATAAACCGCGGCCGAAACTACAGACAATCCCGTCTCAGACACCGCCGCGAGCCGCTCGATGAGACTGCGCGCGCGGATGTGAGCGAGGAGGATTTTGACGGGGATTTCCCCGAGATTCTGAACCTTCTGCCCCGTTCGCAGGCGGCGGTGCTCTATCTGCACGACTGCGAGGGCTGCACGATTGGGGAAATCGCGCAAATGCTCGGGAAAAAGGAGAACACGGTGGGCTCTCTGCTGCGGCGCGGGCACAAAAAGCTCAAGGAATCGCTCACGGAGGACCCGGAGGAATAGGAGGCTTTGCGCGTGGAAAAGAGAGAGATTGTGATTCGCTTTCGGGTGAACGAGGAGGAGGCGGGACAGCTCGCCAGGAAAATGGAAAAGGCCGGCTGCCGCACGATGAGCGAATTCATGCGCCGAGAGCTTTTTGCCGAGGGCGCGCTGCGTTCGGACGAGGAGATAGCGGGGCTTCTGAGTGCCGCGCTGCTGCGCTTTTCGGACGAACTGGACCGCCTTGAGAAGGAGGTGCGCGAGGGAGAGAGCGACACGATGGCTCTGCTCGCGGATATCGACGCGCTGCGCGGCGAACAGACGCGCCTTCATAACTTGCTTGTCAGGATTTCCGCCTCCGGATAGCTTTACTTTTCACGGAATTTTCACACTTTGTTTATAAAACTCACACCATTTGCCGCGCCCGTACGGTTATAATAAAATCGGGATCTTGTGCGTGTGAGGTGAGCATATGGCGGACGAGCATATTGATGTCATCGCGGATTTCGTCTACGATTCCGAAAACGACGGATACAACCGCGAAAACCGGCTGTGGCGGCAGAAAACGGAGGCGCCCTTTATCTACCGCGTCGCCGCGAACAGACAGGAGCGCTCCTATGTGGCGGGCAGCGCGCAGGCGCGCGGAAATGTGCCCGTGGCGGAGCGTTCGGCGCTGCTGAGCAGCTACGATTTCATAGGGATCGTGCTGATGTTCTATCTCGCCTGCGAACTGCTCTTTTCCTCGCTGCTGGCGTGGGGATTTCACATCTTCTCTTTTGACGTGGAGTTGGATTTTCTGTCTTTCACGTTAAGCGGCGATTTCTGGCTGGTCTGCGGCATCCGCACATTTGTCAATCTCCTGAAATACGGTCTGCCGCTGCTGCTCGCCGTGCGTTTCTTTAAACTCCCCGAAGGGCTCAGAATGCCTCTGAGCGTGGGCTCCGTGCCGGAGTTTTTCGGCTCGGTGGGCTTTGGAATGCTGATAGGTCTGATAAGCGGTCTGACGGACGGTGAACCGTCCGCTCTGGGCGCCGCGGGAGTCTTTACCTACACCGATACCTCCGCGATTCTTACCTGCGCCGTGGTGGACGTCACATTCGGCACGCTCCTCGCGGAAATGCTGCTGCGCGGCGCGCTGATGCCTGTGCTGCGCCAGTTCGGGGACGTTTTCGCGGTGCTTACCATGGCACTCTGCGGCTTTCTGCTTCCAAACGACTTTTCCGGCCGTCTCAAGGAAATGCTCCTCGGGCTGGCCTGCGGCTATCTTCTGCTCAAGAGCGGCTCGCTGCTGCACTGCATGATTGTCCGCGCGGTCTGCGCCACGGTAAACTACGCCCGCGTGATTCTCGTCTACGCCAACGATTCGGTCAGCCTGCGGACATTTACTTCCAATATTTTCCTCTTCGGCGCGCTCTTCTCGCTTATCTATCTGCTGCTGCGCGTGAGCGGTCTGGGGCTTTCCAACCGCCGCTCGTGGCTTAAACTCCGCGAAAAGTGGAGTATCGCGATGCAGTCCCCGTCCATGCTCGTGTGGCTTTGCTGCTGCGTTCTGAGCCTGCTGCTGCGCGCGCTTTATTGACAGCAAGAACCTCCCTCGTTTATCCGGGGGAGGTTTGGTGTCTTATTCGCCGAGCAGCCGTACCAGTACCGCCTTTTGCGCGTGCAGACGGTTTTCCGCCTCATCGAAGATTTCCCCGGCGTGCGCCTCGAAAACCTCCTCGGTAATCTCCTCGCCGCGGTGCGCGGGCAGGCAGTGCTGCACCATCGCGTCCGCGTTCGCCGCGTCCAGAATCTCCGCGTTGACCTGATAGCCCTGAAAAGCGGTTCTGCGCTCGTTTGCCTCGTCTTCCTGTCCCATGGACGCCCAGACGTCCGTAAAGATGACATCCGCGTCCCGCGCCGCCTGTAAGGGCGAATCCGTCAGCTCAAACGCCCCCGCGTTTTGCGCGAAATCGAGGACTTCCTTCGCGGGGCGATAGTTTGGCGGGCACGCCGCGCTCACGCTCATGCCGACTTTGAGCCCGCCCACGATAAGCGAGTTCGCCATGTTGTTGCCGTCGCCGATATAGCAAAGCTTGAGCCCCTCAAGCCGCCCCTTGTATTCGCGCACGGTCATGAGGTCCGCTAAAACCTGACAGGGGTGGCAGAAGTCCGTCAGCCCGTTGATGACGGGAATCGAGCCGTATTTCGCCAAGTCCTCCACCTCGCTCTGCGCGTAGGTGCGAATCATAATCCCGTCGAGATACCGCGAAAGCACCCGCGCGGTGTCCTGTACGGGCTCGCCGCGCCCAATCTGCAGGTCGCGCGACGACAGAAAGAGCGGATAGCCCCCCAGCTGGGTCATGCCGGTCTCAAAAGACACCCTTGTGCGCGTGGACGCCTTCTGAAAAATCATGCCGAGCGTTTTGCCCTGAAGCAGCGGGTGCGGGATGCGGTGCTTGCGCTCGTATTTGAGCTGGTCCGCGAGGTTTATCAGATCAAGGATTTCCTCCCCGCTTAGATCAAGCAGTTTGAGCAGGTGTTTCATAGGTCATGTTCCTCCCTGAGATTGTTCTCTGTTTTACGTTTCCAGTACCTCGCGCAGAATCGCGAGCCCTTCGTCCATCTCCGCCTTCGTGATGGTGAGCGGCGGCAGCAGCCGCACTTTTTCCTTCGCCGTCAGCACCAGCAGCCCGTGCTCAAACGCCTTTTGCAGCACCTCGCCCGCGCTCCTGGTCCTGAGCGTCACGCCAATCATCATGCCGAGCCCCGAAAGCGACGCTATTTCGCCGATTTTGGAAAGCTCCCCGCGCAGGTACCGCGCCTTCTGATCCACTTCCTCCGGAAAGCCCTCCCTTGTCAGCACGTCAAGCACGGCGTTCGCGCCCGCGCAGACGACGGGATTGCCTCCGAACGTGGAGCCGTGCGTGCCCTTTGTCAGAACCTGCGCGCGTTCCTCGTCCGCGAGACAGGCCCCGATGGGCAGCCCTCCGCCGAGCGCCTTGGCGAGTGTCGTGACGGCGGCTTTCACACCGTAGCACTGCGCCGCGAGGAATTTTCCCGTGCGCCCGCAGCCCGTCTGCACCTCGTCAATCATCAGCAGCACGTCTCTCTCTTCACAGAGTTTCGCGACTTTGCGTACATAATCGCCGTCCAGTTCGTTGACGCCGCCCTCGCCCTGAATGAGCTCGAGCAGCACCGCGCAGACGCTGCCGTCCATTTTGCGCTCCATATCCTCAAAATCGTCCGGCCGCGCAAAAACGAACCCCTGCGGAAACGGGTCAAAAAACCGGTGGAATTCCTCCTGCCCCGTCGCCGCGAGTGTCGCGAGCGTTCTGCCGTGAAAGCTGCCCTGCAGCGCGATGATGGTCGAGCGCCCCGCCCCGTAGCGGTCGAAGCTGTATTTTCTGGCGATTTTGATGGCGCATTCATTCGCCTCCGCCCCGGAATTGCACAGAAAAACCCTCCGAAAACCCGTGACGGCGCAGAGCCTCTCCGCAAGTTCGGATTGCGGCGCGCTGTAGTAGTAGTTGCTCAGGTGCGCGATCTTCCGCGTCTGCGCGCAGACCGCGTCCGCCCACGCGTCCTGACAGTAGCCCAGAACATTCGTCCCGATGCCGCTGCCGAAATCGAGATAGCGCCTGCCTTCCTCGTCCTCGCACACGCAGCCCGAGCCCGAAACCGCCGCGAGCGGCAGCCTGCCGTAGGTCGGCATCAGGTATTCCTGTGCTGTTTCAATCGTGTTCACGCCTCGTCCTCCTTCCCGTAGACGCTCAGAAACTGTGTCCCCACGCCCTCGTTGCTGCAGATTTCCACAAGAATCGCGTGCGGCACCCGCCCGTCGATGATGACCGCCTTCTTCACCCCGCGCCGGATGGCCTCCACGCAGCAGTCCACCTTCGGAATCATGCCGCCGGAGAGCACGCCCTCGCGCTTGAGCCCCGGCACCTCGCTGACGCGCACGGACGGAATCAGCGTGGCGGGGTCGTTCTTGTCGCGCAGCAGCCCCGCGATATCTGTCATGAGAATCAGGTTCTCCGCGTGGAGCGCCGCCGCGACAGCCGCAGCCGCCGTGTCCGCGTTGACGTTGTAGACCTGCCCGTCCGTGCCGCAGGCGACCGTGGCGATGACGGGCACGTAGCCCTCCGAGAGCGCCATCAGAATGGGCTTGGTGTTGATTTGCGTAATTTCCCCGACAAGGCCTAAGTCGGGCTTGGATTCCTTCTTTTTCGCCAGCAGCATGGAGCCGTCCATGCCGCTTAAACCAATCGCGTGTCCGCCGTGGCTTTCGAGATGCGAGACAAGCTCCTTGTTCACTTTCCCCGCCAGCACCATGCGCACGACATCCGCCGTCTCCGCGTCCGTGTAGCGCAGCCCGTCGATAAAACGGCTCTCGATGTGCAGCCGGGAGAGCATATCGCTGATTTCGGGCCCGCCGCCGTGCACCAGCACCACGCGAATCCCGACCAGCGACAGCAGCACGATATCGCTCATGACGGCGGCTTTGAGCGACTCGTTGGTCATGGCGTTGCCGCCGTATTTGATAACGATAATCTTTTGATTATACCGCTTGATATAGGGCAGCGCGTCAATCAGCACCTGTGAGCGCACGCGCGTCGGAATCTTCTCCGGTATCTCCATCTTTTCTATCATCTTCGAACTCCTCAGCTGCGGTAGTCGCCGTTGATGCGGACGTAGTCGTACGTGAGGTCGCAGCCCCACGCCGCGGCGCTGCCCTCGCCCTCTCCGATGGAAATCAGCACCTGAATCTCGTCCTCGCTCAGGATTTCCTTCGCCTTTTCCTCCGAGAATTCCACCCCGAAACCGTCCCGTGCCACCGCGATTCTGCCCTTTTGCGACGCGATGTCCACGGAAACTTCCGAGACGTCAAAATCCGCGTCCGCGTAGCCTATCGCGCAGGCGATTCTGCCCCAGTTGCAGTCCTCGCCGAACATGGCGGTCTTGAACAGGCTCGAACTTACCACACTTTTCGCGACCGCTTCCGCGTTCCCTTCGTCCCGCGCGCCCGAAACGATACATTCAATCAGTTTCGTGGCACCCTCGCCGTCCGCCGCGCACATTCGCGCGAGATTGAGCATGACCGCGTAGAGCGCCCCGCGAAACACGGCGTAGTCGGCGTTTTCGGAGCGGATTTCGCGGTTTTCCGCACTCCCCGAGGCGAGGATACAGACCATGTCGTTGGTGGAGGTGTCCCCGTCCACGGAAACGCGGTTGAGCGTTACGCGCGTGACGTCGCTGAGCGCGATTTGCAGCATATGGGGGCTGATAGCGCAGTCGGTCGTCAGAAACGTAAGTGTCGTCGCCATATTCGGGTGAATCATGCCGCTGCCCTTGAGCATTCCGCCTAAACGGCAGGTTTTCCCGCCCGCTTCAAAGGTCACGGCGATTTCCTTTTCCCGCGTGTCGGTCGTCATAATCGCCCGCAGCGCCTCGCGGTTTCCGGTTTCGGAGAGACTCTCCGCGAGTTTGGGCATGGCGGCGGCGATGGGCTCAATCGGCAGCACCTGTCCTATCACCCCGGTGGAGGCGACCACGATATCGTTTTCATCAAGCGAGAGCGCCCGCGCGGCGAGTTCGCACATCTTCTCCGCCTTTTCCACGCCGTCCGCGTTGCAGGTGTTGGCGTTGACAGAATTCACAATCACGGCCCGCGCGTGTCCGTCCTCCAGATGCCGCTTTGTGACGAGCAGCGGCGCGCCCTTGACCTTGTTGCGCGTGTAGACGGCCGCGGCGGCGCATTCCCTGTCCGCCGCGATGAGGCAGAGGTCGTTCTTCTGCCCTGACCCCGGCGCGGCGCCCTCGTGCGTCAGCCCGCAGCAGACCCCGCCCGCGCGAAAACCCTTCGCGGCGCAGACCCCGCCCTCAATGATGGGATAATCCGAAAAACTCTGCAGTTTCATGCGTGTTCCTTTCCTTTTAGCCCCTAAGCCCCGTGTCCTCCGCCGCGCCCGTCATCAGATTGAGACACTGCACGGCGGCGCCGGCGGCACCCTTTCCTAAGTTGTCAAGCCGCGCCGCGAGCAGAACTCTCTCCTCCCCGCCGCAGACGAAAATTTCCATCAGGTCTCTCCCCGCGAGCGTGTTCGCGGGCAAGAACCCGTCTTCCAGCACGTCCTCTCCCCCGAGCGCGCGGACCTTCACAAACGCCTCGCCCTCGTAGTGGCTGGCGAGCGTTTCGCGGATTTGGCGCGCGTCGGGGTGCCCGGGCAGCAGGCGCGTGTGCAGCGGCACGGAAACGGTCATCCCCGCGTAGAAATCGCAGACCATGGGATTGAACACGGGCGCGAAATCGAGCCCGGCGATTTTTTGCATCTCCGGCAGGTGCTTGTGCGTCCCCGAAAGCGCGTACTGGCGCGGGCTGTCAAACGACACGGGGCGGTCCTCAGACTCATAGCGCGCGATGGCGGCTTTCCCCGCGCCGCTGTAGCCCGAAACGGCGTGGCAGACGAGCGGGTAGTCCCTCGGCAGAACCCCCGCCTCGACCAGCGGACGGACAAGGGCCAAAAACCCCGACGCGTAGCAGCCCGGCACCGCCACACGCTTGGAAACACGGACGCGCGCGCGAAACTCCGGCGCGAGCTCAGGGAAGCCGTAGTCCCAGCCGGGCTCGACGCGGTGCGCCGTGGACGCGTCAATCAGCCGCACACGATCATTTCGGACCATGCGCACCGCCTCTCTCGCCGCGTCGTCGGGCAGGCACAGCACGGTTATCTCCGATTCGTTGATAAGCCGCCCGCGCTCCGCCGCCTCTCTGCGGCGCTCGGGGTCTATGGCGAGCAGCTCGATATCCGCGCGGCCCTCAAGCCTTTTGGCGAGGTTTAAACCCGTCGTGCCCGACTGCCCGTCAATATACACCCTTGTAGTTTTCATTTCTCTCGTCCTCACGCTGTTTTTTCTCGATATGCCGCACGCGCAGGATGTTCCACAGACAAGTCCCCGCGAACACGGCGGCAGCCCAGACTTTCGCCGCCGTCATGCCCGATTCCGGGAAGCCGAAGACAAGCACCAGCTCCCCCGCAATCCAGATTGCGAACCCCGCCGCGCAGCCGATAAGAATGCTTACAAGGCACTTTTTCCTCATACATTGCTCTCCTCAAGCGCCGCTCTGGCGAGTGCCAGCTGCTCCTCAACCGCTTTTTTCGCGGGCGCGCCGAAGCAGTCCCGGCTTTCCAGACAGCGCTCCATGGCGATGGCGTCATACACATCTTCCTCAAACAGCCCGCACGCCGCCTTGAAATCCGAAAGCGGCAGCGTCTCGAGCGTGACGCCCTTTTCCACGCAGAGCTTTACCAGCCCGCCCGTGATTTTATAGGCGTCGCGGAAGGGCAGCCCCTTCCTTGTGAGGTAGTCCGCGCAGTCCGTGGCGTTGAGAAAACCCTCCGCCGCCGCGGCTCGCGCGTTTTCGGCGTGAAAGCGCATGGTTCTGAGCATGGGGGTAAATGTGCGCAGCGAAAGTTTCACCGTGGCGACGGCGTCAAAGACCGCCTCCTTGTCCTCCTGCAGGTCCTTGTTGTACGCCAGCGGCAGCCCCTTGAGCATCGTAAGGAGCGTGTTCAGGTCCCCGATGGCGCGCGCGGTCTTGCCGCGAATCAGTTCCGTGACATCCGGGTTTTTCTTCTGCGGCATGATGGAGGAGCCCGTCGCGTAGGCGTCGTCGAGCTCGGCAAAGCGGAATTCCCACGAACACCACAGGATAATCTCCTCCGAAAAGCGCGACAGATGCACCATGAGCAGCGAGAGCGCGCTGACGGTCTCCACACAGAAATCCCTGTCCGAAACCGCGTCCAGCGAATTGGGCACAGGCGCGTCAAACCCCAGCAGCCGCGCCGTCTCCTCCCTGTCGATGGGGTAGCTCGTGCCCGCCAAGGCTCCCGCGCCCAACGGGCAGTAGTTCATGCGCGCCGCCGCGTCCCTCAGCCGCCCGTCGTCGCGCGTGAGCATCCAGAAATACGCGAGCAGATGGTGCGCCAGCGTCACGGGCTGCGCGCGCTGCAGGTGCGTATAGCCCGGCATCAGCGTTTCCGTATGTTTTTCGGCGAGTTCCAAAAGCGTCTGACGCAGTGTCTTTAGCAGCGAACGGATTTCCCCGATTTCGTCGCGCAGCCAGAGCCTTAGATCGAGCGCTACCTGATCGTTTCGCGAGCGCGCGGTGTGCAGGCGCTTCCCCGCGTCCCCGATTCTGCGCGTCAGCTCCGCCTCGACGAACATATGAATGTCCTCCGCCTCCGGGTCAATCTCCAGCGCCCCGCTCTCAAGGTCGCTCAGAATCCCGCGCAGCCCCTCGTCTATCGCTTTGGCGTCCTCCGGGGAAATAATCCCGCGGTCTCCGAGCATCCGCGCGTGCGCGAGGCTGCCCTCAATGTCCTGTTTGTACATCGCGCTGTCAAACGCGATGGAGGAGTTGAACGCGTTGACCGTTTCGTCCACTTCCTTGGAGAATCTCCCCGCCCACATCTTTGCCATATCGCAGCCCCTTTCAGGAATAGCAAAGGGCGAACAGGTCGTTCGCCCCGCTGAAATCTTATGTTCGCTCAGAGCCGCTCATTTGCCGCGTTTCTGGTCGAGTTTCGCCTTGACCTTGATGGGCAGCCCGAAGAGATTGATGAATCCCGCGCTGTCGCTCTGGTCATAGACATCGTCCGCGGAGAAAGTCGCGACTTCCTCGTCATAGAGCGTGTCGGGAGAGGTAATGCCCGCCGTGATGATATTGCCCTTGTAGAGCTTGAGCTTCACCGCGCCGTTGACCGTGCGCTGCGTGCTGTCCACGAAGGCGTCCAGCGCCTCGCGCAGCGGCGTGAACCACTGCCCGTTGTAGACCAGATCCGCGTACTGCTGGCTCAGCTGCTGCTTCACGCGCGCCGTCGCCTTGTCAATCGTGATGGTTTCGAGCGCCTCGTGCGCGTAGTAGAGAATCGTCCCGCCCGGGGTTTCATACACGCCGCGGCTTTTCATGCCGACCAGACGGTTCTCCACAATATCCGCGATGCCGATGCCGTTGGCACCGCCCAGTTCGTTTAGTTTTCTGACAATGTCGCTGCCCTTCATCTTCACGCCGTCCACCGCCGTCGGAATGCCCTTCTCAAAGTCAATCGTCACATAAGTCGGGGTGTCGGGCGCCTGCTCGGGCGAAACGCCCAGTTCCAGAAAACCGGGCTTGTTGTACTGCGGCTCGTTCGCGGGGTCTTCCAAATCCAGCCCCTCGTGCGAAATATGCCACAGGTTTTTATCCTTGGAGTAGTTTGTTTCCCGGGAAATCCGCAGCGGAATGCCGTGCGCCTCGGCGTAGTCTATCTCCTCGTCCCGCGATTTGATGTCCCAGACTCTCCACGGCGCGATAATCTGCATATCCGGCGCGAAAGCCTTAATCGTCAGCTCAAACCGAACCTGGTCGTTGCCCTTGCCCGTGCAGCCGTGGCAGATGGCGTCCGCGCCCTCCGCCTTGGCGATTTCGGCGATGCGCTTGGCGATAATCGGTCTGGCGAAGGAGGTGCCCAGAAGATACTTGCCCTCGTAGACCGCCCCCGCCTTCATGGTCGGGAAAATATAGTCCTCCACAAATTCGTCCGTCAGATCCTCAATATACAGCTTCGACGCGCCGGATTTGATCGCCTTTTCCTCCAGCCCGTCCAGCTCCGTTCCCTGCCCGACGTCGCCCGAAACCGCGATGACCTCGCAGCCCGGATACGTCTCCTTCAGCCACGGAATGATGATGGACGTGTCCAGCCCGCCCGAATACGCGAGCACGATCTTTTTCGGTGTGTTTTCCAAAGCAGCTGCCTCCCGTTTCCTGAAACTTTCCTCTATCATACCCGATTTTCGCCCGCTTGTCAAGCGAATTTTCGGTTTTTTTGCATATTTCGCGAATATTCACGTATATTATACAGTTTTCCGAAAATATTCCGTATATTATGCGTCAATTCCACCCCGTGAAGTAATCCTGCGTGCCGTAAATGCCGTACTGGGAATCCGCGTTGTAGGCAAAGCCTATCCCCACATTCGTGAAATCCCCCAGCAGATTGCCGCGGTGTCCCGACTCGGAATTGTACCAGCCGTCGAGCGCCGCGAACGGGTCCGTATAGCCCGCGTCAATGTTCTCCGCGCACGAGGACCAGTCAATCCCCGCGTCGAGCAGGCGCTGCGCGGAGGTTTTTCCGTCGGGGCTCTTGTGGTCAAAATAGCCGTTCTGGGCCATATCCTCGCTGTGCGCGCGCGCGACGGAGCAGACCGTCTCATTCCAGCGCAGCCGCGAGCAGCCGTTTAACGCCCGCGCCGCGTTGAGTGCTAAGTAATTGAGCCGCGCAAATCCGGTCAGATTGGACGGGTCCTCAATATTGACCACGCGCAGCGAATAATCCGCGTCGAGAATCAGCGCCGCGTACTGCTTGCCCGACCCCTCCGAATGCTCGTCGTAATAGCGCGTGACGGCGTAGTCAAACTCGTCGTTTACCGTCAGCGAGGCGTTTTCGCAGAACGCGTAGCAGCCTAAAATGGTGTCGTCCGAGACAATCAGAATGAGCAGATGCTCCGTATTTTCGTTGTACGTCATAAATTTCAGGTCGTAGTGTTTGTAGCGCATCATCATGGATTCCGAACAGTCCCCGGCCGTCTGTGTAAACTCCGAAACAGGCGCGCCGAGCGGTATCGTAACCGAGGCGTCAAGGATGACGTATTCCGCCTTCTGCGGCGCGGCCGTAGTTGCGGTCGTGACGGTTGTCGCGGCGGTCGTGGCGGTCGTTGTCGTCGTGGAGGCAGTCTCTGTCTCATAGACAGGGTCGGGCAGCGGATAGCCTTCCGGGTCGGAGAGATTGCGCATCAGCATCAGAATATCCAAATTCCCGACTTCCCCGTCCCCGTCGATATCCGCGTTGTCAAAGCTGAAGGTCATGTTATCGGGCACGTCGTCCTCCGCTGTCACACGCGCGGTGACAATCGCGTCCTGAATCGTAATCTTCCCGTCCTCGTTCGCGTCGCCCGGGAACCAAAGCAGATTCGCCGCGCGGGCGGATATCGGGACGGCGCCCGCGCAGAGTACCGCCGCGAGCCCGAGAGCGGCAAGCCGAAATCGCTGTTTCATGTGGAACACCCCTTTGCACGCGTTACCCCAGTGTGGTCTGCGAATTGGCAGACTCTCCTAATTTGAATGATACCACAAAATCCCGCTTTTGTCAAGCATTTTCTAAAGTTTTTACTCAATTGCCTTCATGGACGCCGCCATGTCAATATTCCGCAGTTTTCGCCCCAGAAGGAGGTTTACAACCGCCGTGAAGAGCATGGTAATCGCCGCGGAGAACAAAAAGCAGTACCACGGAATGTCCTTGGCGAACATCACCACGTCCACCTCCGCCGTCCGCACGACATACCTGCACAGAAAAACCCCTGCTACGAGCCCCGCGAGCATCCCCAAGAACGACGAGAGAATGTTCTCGCGGAAAATGTAGGCGCGGACCTCCTTTTCGTAAAATCCGAGAACTTTCAGCGTGGCGAGTTCCCGCGTGCGCTCCAGAATGTTGATATTCGCGAGATTGAAGAGCACCACGAACGCCAGCAGCCCGGAGAAAACGATAATCAGCAGCACGACATAGCCCAGAACCTGCACGAGATTGCGGAAATTCTGCCCGCTCTCGGCGGTGAACTCCAGACGCAGCAGCGCCCCGGTGTCGAGCAGCTCCCGCGCGAGCGCGTCCTCGTCGGTGTTCGCCGTCTCGTTGGCGAAGAAGCAGTTGGGCTCATATTCGCCAAAGAGCGATTCATAGACTTTCGGCGACATCATGATACGGTTCATCGCGTAGTTTTCCATAATCGCCGAGACGACGGCGGGCTCCCGGCTGTCCGCGATCGTTATCGTGTCGCCCACGCCGACGTCAAGCAGCGAGGCGAGTTTTTCGTTGATGATGACCCCGGTGTCGTCCAGCGTGTAGGGGGTGTGGGTCTCGCGGTCGCGCATGACGACAAAATCCGAAAACGTTCCGGGTTCCTCCGGCGCCGTCATCAGCACCTCATAGCTGTTGGACTCGGCCTGAACCGTGCCGCTCTTGAAACAGCCGAAAGCAAATCCCGTCAGTTCCTCACGCTCAGAAAGCGCGTCGGAGAGCGTTTCGCGGTTCTCTGCGTCCTCCTCGTCGTAGAGCCCGAAGACGTCATAGACAAAGATATCCTCGTACTGCAGGTCCACGATGGCGGCAATCGCGTGGTAGAGTCCGAAACCCGTCACCAGCAGCGCCGTGCAGCCGCAGATGCCCAGCATGGTCATCAGCACGCGGCTGCGGTAGCGGCAGAAATTGCGAATCGTCACCTTGACATTGAACGAGCAGCGCCGCCAGAGCCATTTGACGCGCTCGAGCAGGATTCTGCGGCCCTGTTTGGGGGGCTTGGGGCGCATGGAATTCGCCGGCTCCTCCCGCAGCGCGGAAAGGCACGCCGCGAGGGACGTAAGCCCCGTGCAGAGCAGCGCCGCGCCCAGACAGCCCAGCGCGTAGTCCATGTGGTAGGGGCAGTTGATGAAGGGGAAGTGGTACATCATCTGGTAGCAGATGAAAATGACGCGCGGGAAGACCTGATAGCCGACGGCCGTGCCGACTGCGACACCCAGCACGCTCGCGAGAAACGCGTACACCAGGAACTGCGCCGCGATGGTCCACGCGGAGAAGCCCAAGGCCTTGAGCGTGCCGATTTCCGTGCGCTGTTCCTCCACCATGCGCGTCATGGTCGTCAGGCAGACGAGCGCCGCGACCAGCAGGAAAAAGACGGGGAACACGCGCGCGATGCGGTCGATGCGGTCCGCGTCCTCGCCGTAGCTGGCAAACCCGGGGTTGTCGGAGCGGTCAAACGCGTACCACTCGATTTCGTCCGGGATGTTCGCAATCTCCTCCTCGGCGTCCGCGATGTCGCTTTCGCCCTGATCGAGTTTCTCCTTCGCCTCCGCGAGTTTCGCCCGCTCGGTTTCCTCCCGCGTTTCCAGTTCCGTCTTGCTGCTCTCATAGGATTCCTTCGCGGCCGCGAGCCGCGTCTTGCCCTCTTCCAAAGCCGTCGCGGAACTGTCAAGCTCCGCCTTCGCGGCATTGAGCTGTTCGCGCGCCGCGTCAATCTGCGCCTGTGAGGTATTCAGCTGCGCGCTTGTCGCCTCCAGCGTGCTTTGGTTTGTCCGCAGCGTCTGCGAGGCCGTCGTCACCGCACCCGTCAGCGCGGCGTAAAGCTCGGCTTTCTGAGGCGCTTCCCCCGGCAGCGAAAGATAGGTGTCCAGCGCCCCGGAGACCGAAAACTGATCGGTATCGAGCCGCGCGGCCGCCGCGTAACCCGCCGCGTACGTCTGCGGCAGCGCCGTTTCAAGCGCTCCGTTCCGATACGCCTCCAAAAGCTCGGAGAGATTGGAAAGCGCCGTCTGCTGCGCGGCAATCTCTGAAAGCCCCGCGTCGGTCTGCTCTTTGGCGCTCGTCAGCTGCTCCTGCCGCGAATCCAGTTCCGCGGAGCCCGATTCATATTCGTTCAGCCCCGCGTCGTATTCCGCCTGCCCGCTCTCAAGCTGCGTTTCGCTCTCTTCTATCTGCGCGGCCGCCTCGTTCAGTTTGGTCCTGCCCTCCGCGAGCGCCGTTTCCAGCTCCTCCGAGCCGCTCTCGTATTCCGCGCGCGCCTCCTCAAGCTCCGCCTTCGATTGGTCAAGCTCCTCCCGCGCCTCGTCCTGCAGCGCCTTCGCCCCGGGCGCGGAAAGCTCCGCCTTCTGGTCGAGCAGCGCGTCGGCGTTTCGCTCCACAATGTCCATATAGTCGTCTTGGAAGCTGTTGACCCCGTCCGTTTCGGTGAGGGTCAGAAAAACGTCCGTATAGCGCGGGGAATCAAACGCCTCGGGCGGCACAATCAGAAAGCTGTCAATGCTGCCGTTGCCGATGGTGGTCGTGCCGCGCTCAAAATCCACGTACATGGACCAGTCCGCGCGCCCGACTATCGTAAATTCGGTCTCCTTGAGCAGCGTCGTTTCCTCGTCCGCGACGGTAATCCGAAGGCTGTCCCCGACCGAAAAAGCCGCCGGGGTGTCGACCTCAATCAGGCACTCATCCGGTTTCTCGGGCAGCCGCCCCTCCGTGAGCGTCAGCGCGTTGATTTCCCCGCCCGCTTTGAGCCCCGGCTGCGGCAGGCTGTGGACAATGACGAGCTCGTTCGCGGAATCTTCTCCGACGGGGAGAAAAGCCGCCTCGGAATACGCTCCGTAAAGTTCCTCCACCGACGAGAGCCCCGCGATTTGCGCTAAATCATCCTCGTGAAAGCCCGCGGTCGAGACCAGCCGCACGTCCATGAGCCCGGTTTCGTTGTAATACTCCTCCGCGGAATCCTTCATGTCCCTGCCCGTGACCTTGAGCCCCGCGAAAAACGCCGAGGCGATGGCGATAATCCCGAACAGCGAGAGGAATCTGCCCATGGAGCGCCGCGCGCCGCGCAGGGTGTTGAGGCGGAGTCTGCGGGTGCCGTGATACCGCTTTTCGCGCTTTACCATTCGATTTCCTCCACGGGACGCGGGTTGTCGTTGACGCGCGTGGAGCGGATTTTGCCGCTGCGCATCTCAATCACGCGGTCCGCCATGGGCATCAGCGCGCTGTTGTGCGTGATGACGACGACCGTCATGCCGTCCTTTCGGCAGCTGTCCTGCAAAAGGCGCAGCACGGTCTTGCCCGTCTGGAAATCGAGCGCCCCGGTGGGTTCGTCGCAGAGCAAAAGCTTCGGGTTTTTCGCCAGCGCGCGCGCGATGGAGACACGCTGCTGCTCCCCGCCGGAGAGCTGCGCCGGGAAGTGGTCGGCTCTGTCCAGCAGCCCCACTTTCTCAAGCATCTGTTCGGGCGAGGCGGCGTTTTTGCAGATTTCCGAGGCCAGCTCGATATTCTCCAGCGCGGTGAGGTTCTGGATAAGATTGTAAAACTGGAAAACAAAGCCGATATCCTCGCGGCGGTAGCGGGTGCGCTCCTTGGAGGAAAAGCTGTCCACGCGCGCGGAATCGACGAGAATCTGCCCCTCGTCGCAGCGGTCCATGCCGCCCAGAAGGTTCAGTACGGTGGTTTTTCCCGCGCCGGAGGGCCCAACAATCAGGGCAAACTCGCCCTTTTCGATGGAAAAGCTCACATGGTCCGAGGCCAGCACCGCGACGCCCTCCCCGCGGTAGGCCTTGCAGACATCTTTGAGTTCAATAAAAGCCAATGGTATCGCCTCAAAATTCAAGATACATGATATCGGTGAGAGTCCTGTAGCGGTCGTTGTAGTCAAGCCCCCAGCCGACCACGAACAGGTCCTCAATCTCAAAGCCCGTGTAGTCGGGTTTTACATGGGCAAAGCGCGGGTCCCTGCGCGAAGGCTTGTCCAGGAGCGCGCAGACCCGCAGACGCCTCGCCCCGCGGCGCTCAAACGTGCGCAGCACCGTGTCAATCGTCTGTCCCGTGTCCACAATGTCCTCGAGAATCAGCACATCTCTGCCGTTCAGATCAAGGTTTTCGCCGAGTTCAAACAGCGGCGCGCCCGCGGGCCTTGTGCCGGAATAGGAACAGAGCTTGATAAAATCCAGACGTATCGGTATCGTCAGGACGCGCGTCAGTTCGCAGGCGAAATAGACCGCCCCGCGCAGCGTGCAGAGACAGAGCAGCGGGTTTTCCTCCGTTATATCGGAAAAATCGCGGGAAATCTCAGTGCCCAGACGCGCAATCGCGGCGCGTACTTCGGCTTCCGGTATCAAAAGATTTAACTTCTCCGCCATAGCGATGCCCCCTTGACAAATCAGCGCGATTTTGCTATTATTATACTATGAGAGCGCGAAAATGTCAAGACTTGCGCGCTCGCCACAGCGAAAGGAAGGATTGCTATGAAGAAGAATCTCGGGGTCAAGCCCTATCTCTTTCCGATGCCTGTCGCCATTATCGCGGCGTACGGCGCGGACGGCTCCATCTGCGCGATGAACGCGGCGTGGGCGCAGATTTGCGAAATGGACAAAATTGCCCTGTTCATCAGCGAGGAGCACAAGACCACCAAAAATATCCGCGAAACCTCCGCGTTCACCGTGAGCATCGCGGACCGCGCGCACATTGAGGCGGCGGATTTTCTCGGTATCGCGACGGGGAACAAAATGACGGACAAATTCGCCCGCAGCGGCCTTACCGCGGTTAAAAGCGAGTTCGTGAACGCCCCTGTCATTCAGGAATTTCCGCTCACACTCGAATGCGAGCTGGCGGAGATTGTCAGCACGGAAAACCTGCACGCGGTTGTGGGGAAAATTGTCAATGTGCTGGCGGACGAGCGGGTTCTGGACGAATCCGGGAAGGTCTGCCCCGAAAAACTCGACGCCATTCTCTTTGACCAGTTCCGTTCGGGCTATTACGCCATCGGCGAGAAAGCGGGACAGGCGTGGAACAGCGGCATGACGCTGATGCCGGAAGAACGCTGACGCGCGGGGGAGGAGAGCGCTTATGATTTTTAACAAAAGGATGACGGCGCTGCTGCTGGCGGGGCTTTGCGCCGCGGCGCTGGCGGGCTGCAGCAAGTCTGATGATGATTCGGAAGCGTCCGCGGAGACGACCGTCTCGCAGACCGCCGAAACGACTGCCGCGCAGACCACGTCCGCCGAGACGACGGCCGCGGCGGAGCAGACGACAACCGCGCCGCAGACCACCGCTTCTTCGGCGAGTACGACGGCATCGAGCGGGACGACCGCGTCAACCACACCGCCCCCGCAGGCGGAGAACGTCAAGATTCTCTGGAGCGAGCGCGGGCTGGAGGCTGTGGCGGCGGACAGCACGGAAGGCTACGGCGAGCCGCTGGCAACGGGAAGTACCTATCTGGATTGGACACTGCGGTCCGTTACGGGGAGCCTCGGGGACTTAACACTCGATTTTGATTACGCGGGCGAGCTGCAGACAAACGGCATCGCGGAGATTCTGCCCTCTGACCACGCGGCGTATCCGAACGCGCTCTACCTGCGCGTGGACAATCAGGCGGATTTCCCGTATTTCCCGAGCGACACGCGCGAGCGCGGAAAGTTCATCATCGAAAACTCGGATGAGGCGAAAGAAATGCTCAAGGTGGAAGCCGGCGAGCAGTCCGTGGCGGTCGCGGTCAATATCACCACGCTGAAAATCCATCTCTCCCCGGACGGCTACGACCTCGTCACCGTGACGAGTGCCTCGAGACGCTGAGATGAGGACGCTGAAACGCTTTTCGGCGCTGCTGCTGGCGGCGTTGACCGTTCTGACGGGCTGCCATTCCGAGCGCGGCAGTGAGGACAGCGCTCTGAACACGACAGCGGAACTGACCACTGCCTCACAGACGTCAACGTCGGCGCCGGACACAACCGCGCCGTCTCAAACTACTCGGAGCGTCTCAACCGCTCCCACAACCGGGGATGACGCCATGGTGCCGCAGCTGCAGCTGGAGCCTTTTCAGATTCCCGACAGCGAGGGTCTGCGCTTTGTGCGGGATTTGGGGATAGGCTGGAATCTCGGCAATACTTTTGACGCGCACGACGCGGAAGACATCGAGGACGAGATGGACTACGAATCCGCGTGGTGCGGGGAAGTGACGACAAAGGAAACCATCGCGGCCGTCAAGGAGGCGGGGTTTCAGACCGTGCGGATTCCCGTTTCGTGGCACAACCACGTCGACGCGAATTTTCAGATCTCGCAGCCGTGGCTCCAAAGAGTCCGGGAGGTCGCCGACTGGTGCCTGGAGAGCGGGCTGTACGTGATTGTGAATATCCACCACGACAACGCGCAGGAGTACTACTACCCCGACAACGCCCATCTGGAGGCGTCCAAGAAGTACTGCGCTGCCATCTGGCGTCAGGTGGCGGAGGCGTTCGCGGACTGTGACGACCATCTGATTTTAGAGTCGCTCAACGAGCCGCGTCTGGTCGGGACTTCGAACGAGTGGTGGTTTGACCCCAATAACGCGCAGTGCCGCGAGGCGCTCACCTGTATCAATACGTTAAATCAGCTCTTTGTGGACACCGTACGGGCCGCGGGCGGCAACAACGCGCGGCGGTATCTGCTCTGTCCCGCCTACTGTGCCGCGCCCGACGCCGCGCTGGACGGCGAGTTCAGACTGCCCAATGACCCGCAGAACCGCGTGATTCTCTCCGTACACGCCTACACGCCCTATGATTTCGCGCTCGATATGCCCGGGCGGTCGGATTTCTCCTGCGAGAATGACGGCGACAAACGCGCGGTGACGGATTTTATGGACAAGATCTATCAGAAGTTTGTCCAGAACGGCACGCCTGTGCTGATTAGCGAGTTTGGCGCGCGCAGCAAGGACAACTTGGAAGCGAGGGTGCAGTTTGCCGCGTTCTATACGGCGGCGGCGCGCGCGAGAGGCATCTCCTGCTGCTGGTGGGACAACAATTCCTTCACGGACGAGGAGGGGGAGAATTTCGGGCTGCTGTTTCGTTCGGCGTCTGTTTTCAGCTTCCCCGAAATCGTCGCGGCGCTGATAAAATACGGCGCGGTGTGACCTGTGCGCTGTCCCGTGAGCCGCGGCTGACGTCTCATAAATATCACAAAAAAAGACCTCCCATAAACGGGAGGTTTTTTGCGTACCGCGTTATTTTTTGTGTTCGAGCGCGCCCACACGGCGGGAGAGCTTGGAGAGTTCCTGCGCGACAGGGTCGGGAATATGGATCTGGTCCAAATCCGACAGCCGCACACCGTTCATCTTGACGACCCGGGCGGGCACGCCGACCGCCGTGGCGTTCGCGGGAACATCCTTGAGCACCACCGCGCCCGCGGCGATTTTGGCGTTGTCCCCGACTGTGAGCGGCCCCAGAACCTTCGCGCCCGCGCCCACCATAACATTGTTGCCGAGCGTGGGGTGGCGTTTGCCCCGGTCCTTTCCCGTTCCGCCGAGCGTCACGCCCTGATAGAGCGTGCAGTAATCCCCGATGACGGTGGTTTCCCCGATGACGACGCCCATGCCGTGGTCGATAAAGAGCCCCTTGCCGATGGTCGCGCCGGGGTGGATTTCAATCCCCGTGAAGAAACGCGCCAGCTGCGAGACAATCCGCGCCAGTGTCGGGAAGCCGTGCTTTAAGAGACTGTGCGCGATTCTGTGCGCCAAAACCGCGTGCAGCCCGGAATAAGTCAGAAGAATTTCGAAGAAACCGCGCGCCGCCGGGTCGCGTTCCTGAACGGAATGCACCTCGCTGCGGATCGCGGTGATGAATTTGAGCATAATGACCCCCCTAAGGTCTGCGGCGTGCTACTGATTCGGGTCAATGTCCTTCCAGTAGTGCGTGAGGTAGCGAATCCCCGAGAGAACCGTCAGCCCCGCCGCGATCCAGAAAAGCACGTCCAGCGCGATTTCAATCCCTGTAAAGACGTTCTTCGCCTGAATCCCGAACGCGCCGAAGTCGTCGCGGAAGGAGAGGTAGAAAAGCTGCGCGACAATCGCCGTCATCGTGAAGGCGGTTTTGAGCTTGCCCGCCAAATCCGCGGGGACGACCGTGCCTTTTCCCGCGACCACGAGCCGCAGCGCCGAGACCATGAATTCCCGCGCGACAATGAGCAGAAAAACGACGATATTGAGATACTGCCGCTGCAGCAGACACGCGAGCGCCGTCACGACAAGCACCTTGTCCGCGAGCGGGTCCAGAAACTTCCCGAAATCGGTGACCAGTCCCAATTTCCGCGCGAGATGGCCGTCAATCGCGTCTGTGACGGACGCCGCGACAAAGACGATGGCGGCGGCGAGCATATGCGCGGGGAACGGCACATAAAAGCATATCACAAAGACCGGGACCAGAAAAACACGCAGAAGCGTCAGTTTATTCGGTGTGTTCACGCTGCGTCACCTCGCCGATTAAATCATAATCCAAAGTATCCACGATTCGCGCCTTCACGTACTCCCCGACTCTGAGCCCGTCCTCGGGTTTGCCGGGTATGAACAGTTTCCCATCAATATCCGGCGCGTCGCGGCGCGTGCGTCCGAAGAAGCAGTCCCCCCATTTGTCGTAGCCCTCAATCACGGCGTCCACAATCTCCCCGCGCATCTGTTCATTCTTTTTCGCGGAGATGAGCAGCTGCTGGCGCATGAGCGAATCCGCGCGGCTTGCCCTGATTTCCTCGTCCACGCGCGGTGTCATGTTCGCCGCGGGCGTGTTTTCCTCCTCGGAATAGGCAAAGCACCCCATGCGGTCAAATTCCATTTCGTTTACAAATGCGGAAAGCCGCTCAAAGTCTTCTTCCGTCTCCCCCGGAAAGCCCGTCATCAGAGTTGTGCGCAGCGTAACCCCCGGGATTTTCGCCCGGATACGCGCAAAAAGCGCGCGGAGAGTTTCCTCGCTGCCCTGGCGGTTCATGGCGCGGAGAATCTTTTCGCTGCAGTGCTGAATCGGAATATCCAGATATTTTACAATCTTGTCCTCGCCCGCGATGACGTCAATCATCTCGTCGGTGACGCGCTCGGGGTAGAGGTAGAGCACCCGAATCCAGCGAAACCCCTCGATTCGACAGAGCGCGCGCAGCAGCTCGCAGAGTCTGGATTCGCCGTAAAGGTCCTCGCCGTAGCGCGTGGTGTCCTGCGCGATGACCACCAGCTCCGTAACGCCCGCGTCCGCCAGAAACCGCGCCTCCTCAAGCACTTTCTCCATCGGAACGGAGCGGTATTTTCCCCGTATCTGAGGGATGGCGCAGTAGGAGCAGCCGTTGGAACAGCCCTCCGCGATTTTGAGATAGGCGAAGAACGGCAGCGTGGAGATGATTCGGTCTCCCCAGAGGGGCATCTGGCTCTTTTGCGCGAAACGCAGCACCCTGCAGCCCTGCGAAATGCGGTCGATGACCTCGCAGATCCGCGGCTCGTCCCCGATTCCGATGACGGCGTCCACTTCCGGGAAGAGTTCCGCCGTTTCCTCCCGATAGCGCTCCGCGAGACAGCCCGTCACGATAATGCCCTTGAGCTGCCCCTCCTCCTTGAGTTTCGCGAGCTCGAGGATGGTCTCAATCGCCTCTTCCTTGGCGCTCTGGATAAACCCGCAGGTGTTGACAACGGCGATTTCGGCGTCGCCCGGCTCCACCGTCAGCGTGTGGCCGTGCGCGCGCAGCAGATGGAGCATCCGCTCAGAATCGACTAAGTTCTTGGCACAGCCAAGCGAAACGACACTGACGACCATCTCTTTCCTCCTCTAGGGCTGCGCGCTTTCGTCAAAATAATCCTCCAGCGCGTCGCGGATTTCCTCATAGCCAAAGCCCCGCGCGGCGAGCGAGCGCTTTGCTTTCTCAACGGCGGCTCTGTCTCCCGGGTCCTTTAAGAGCGCGCTGTATTTGCCGCGCAGCAGCGCGTCCAAAGACTGCCGTATGACGCCGTTTTCCTCGTAGGGCGCGATGGCGTTGTCGATATCCTCGTCGGAAAGCCCCTTCTGCCGCATCTCCATTTTCGCGCGCCACGGCCCGAAACGCTTGACTTCCAAGTAGTGCCGCGCGAGTTCCTCCGCGCAGCGTTCATCGTTTACAAGCCCCGCCGCGGTGAGCCGCTCAAGCGCTCTGAAAACGGCCGCCTCATCCGAATTTTTCGCGTCCAGCAGCTTGTCACAGAGTTCCTTATAGGAATACATCCGCCTGTCGAGCAGATAGAGCGCGTATTCGTAGGCGCGGTGTTCCGCCGCGAGGGACCGCAGCCGCGCGATATCGCTCCCGGCAAGCTCCGTGCCCTTTCGCAGCCCCTGAGAATGGACGATATCCTCGTGCAGATAGATTTTGCGGTCGTCGTTCTCGAAAGAAATCTCGAGCACCTTGCCCTTGTACGGGGCAATTCCGGCAATCTTCACGCCCGCTCAGAATTCGTCCGGCGAAAATTCGTCAAAATTTTCTTCTTCCGGCGGCACATTCTCAAATTCCGACACGACCTTGATGTCCTGCGCCGCGCTTTCGGCGGATTCCTTCGCCTGCGCGACCGCCGCGTCACGCTTGCTCTTCTTCGAGACCATCTGAATCTCCGACTTGCGTTCGATAATCTGCCGCTCAATCTCGCTCGCCAATTCCGGTTCGCGCTCCAAAAGCGTCTTGACCGCCTCTCTGCCCTGACCGAGTTTTCGCTCCCCGTAGCTGAACCACGAGCCGCTCTTGTGGATAATGTCGAGCTCCGTGCCCAGGTCGAGGATCTCCCCGATTCTGGAGATGCCGCTGCCGTAGATCATGTCAAACTCGCACTCGCGGAACGGCGGCGCGACTTTGTTCTTGACCACTTTCACCTTGGTGCGGTTGCCGATAATCTCCGCGCCGCTCTTGATGGATTCCGCTCTGCGGACCTCAAGGCGGATGGTGGAATAGAACTTGAGCGCTCTGCCGCCTGTGGTGACTTCCGGGTTGCCGTAGGAGATGCCGATTTTTTCGCGGACTTGGTTAATGAAAATAGCGATACAGTTGGATTTGGAGATGGTCGAGGTGAGCTTGCGCATGGCCTGAGACATCAGCCGCGCGAGCTGTCCCACGTGCGAATCGCCCATCTCGCCCTCGATTTCCGCCTTCGTCGTCATCGCCGCGACGGAATCGATGACCACCACGTCAATCGCGCCCGAGCGCACGAGCGCCTCGGTGATTTCCAGCGCCTGTTCGCCGCTGTCAGGCTGAGAAACCAGCAGTTCGTTGATATCCACGCCCAGCTGCGACGCGTAAACGGGGTCCAGCGCGTGCTCCACGTCGATAAACGCCGCCTCGCCGCCGTTTTTCTGCGCCTCCGCGATCACGTGCAGCGCCACGGTGGTTTTCCCCGAACTTTCCGGCCCGTAAATCTCAATGATTCTCCCTCTGGGCAGGCCGCCCACCCCGAGCGCCAGATCCAGCGAGAGCGAGCCCGTGGAGATGGTCTCGATATTCATGGAGGGGTTCTCCCCCAGACGCATGACCGCGCCCTCGCCGTAGAGTTTCTCAATCTGCGCCATCGCGTTGGCGAGCGCTTTCTGACGCTCCTCGTCTGTCGTCGGCGCTACGAACGCGTTGGATTTCTTATCCTGCTTTGCCACTTTCGAACCCCTTTCAGCCGGCCTGCGCGATGACTTCCACTTCCACGAGCGCGCCCTTGGGCAGGGCTTTGACCGCCACACAGCTGCGCGCGGGAAGATTGGTGAAATATTTCCCGTAAATCTCGTTAAATGCCGCGAAATCGTTCATATCCGCAAGATAGCAGGTCGTTTTCACGGCGCGTTCCGCGGAACTGCCCGCGGCTTCCAGCACGGCACAGAGATTTTTCATGACCTGCAGCGTCTGCCCCTCGATATCGTCAGCCGCTAAAACCCCCGTTTCGGGGTCCAGCGCGATTTGTCCGGAAGTGTAGACCAGCCCCCCGCAGACCACCGCCTGCGAATACGGCCCGACGGCCGCGGGCGCTTTGTCGGTGTGAATCGTTTGCATCAGTTTTCCTCCTCATTCGTTGACCAGCCGGAAGCCGTTTTCCTTGAGGGCGTTCCGGATTTGCTCGATATGTTCGTAATTGCGTGTTTCCAGCACCAGCCGCAGATAGCAGCCGTTGACCGCGGAGCCCTCGTTCGCGCGCTCGTGGTGAATGGAGATGACGTTTCCGCCGAGTTCCGCGATAATCCTTGAGACATCCATCAGCTGCCCGGGCTTGTCAATCAGCTCGATATTCGTGGAGAAAGTCCGCCCCGTCATGAGCAGCCCGCGCTTGATGACCCGTGAGAGAATCGTCACGTCAATGTTCCCGCCCGAGAGCAGACAGACCGTTTTCCTGCCCTTGATGGGCACTTTATTGAACATCGCGGCCGCCACAGACACCGCGCCCGCGCCCTCCGTGACGAGTTTCTGATGCTCCATGAGCGCCAGAATCGCGGCGGAAATCTCGTCGTCCGTCACGGTCACAATGTCGTCCACGTAGTCCGAAACCAGCGCGAAGGTGTTTTCCCCGGGCTCCTTGACGGCGATGCCGTCCGCGATGGTGGAAACGCCCTCGAGCGTCTCAATATGTCCGTCGTGCACGGAATTGAACATACTCGGCGCGCCCGCCGCCTGCACCCCGTAGACTTTCACCTCGGGCTTGAGCGTCTTGATGGCGTACGCCACGCCCGAAATCAGCCCGCCCCCGCCGATGGGGACAATGACCGCCTCCATCTGGGGGAGCTGTTCGAGCAGTTCCAGCCCGATGGTGCCCTGTCCCGCGATGACGTCCTCGTCGTCAAACGGGTGAATGAAGGTGAGCCCCTGTTCGTCGCGCAGCCGCAGCGCCTCCGCGTACGCGTCGTCGTAGACGCCCTTCACCAGCCGCACCTGCGCGCCGTAGTGCTTGGTCGATTCCACCTTCGAAATCGGCGCGGAATCCGGCAGGCAGATGATGGACGGAATGCCGTTTCGCGCCGCCGCGAGCGCGACGCCCTGCGCGTGGTTTCCCGCGGAACAGGCAATCACCCCGCGCGCTTTCTCCTCGTCGGAAAGCTGCGACATTTTATAATACGCCCCGCGCACCTTGAACGAGCCCGTAATCTGCAGATTCTCCGTTTTCAGGTAGATTTCGGATTCGGGGTTGATGTTCGGCGCGTGAATGATACCCGTTTCCCGGATGACCTGCTTGAGGATGAATTTCGCGTGATAGATTTTATCCAGCGTCAGCATGCTTGAGCGCTCCTTCGTCTTTGCGGTTTTGGGATTCGATGGGGTAGGCCTTCCCCTCGGGGTCTTTGTGCTCGTGCGAATAGTTCTGTTCCGGGTCGCGCACGTTCGCGCGCAGCGTGTCGATAAACTGCCGTGCCGCGCGCGGGGAGCGTCCTCCGCACTGCAGCGCGAAAGCCTCCGCGTCCTCCGAAAGGGTGGGGGAGTCTATCGCGTACTGCTCCGCGAGCGAGCTTACAATCCGCAGATACTCGTCCTTCGTGGGGCGCTGGAAGTTGACCCTCAGCCCGAAACGCGCGGAGAGCGAGAGCTGCTCCTGCATGGTGTCGCCGCGGTGAATGTCGTCCCCGTCGCGGTCGGAAAACTGCTCGCGCAGCAGATGGCGGCGGTTGCTCGTCGCGTAGATTACGAGGTTCTGCGGACGTGCCGCGACCGAGCCCTCCAGTGTCGCCTTGAGGCGGTTGAACACATCGTCCCCCGCGCTGAAGGACAGGTCGTCTATAAACAGAATGAACTTGAGCGGGTTGTCCATCACGCGGTCAATTACGCGCGGAATCTCCGAAATCTGGTCCTTTCCGACCTGAATGAGCCGCAGCCCGTCCATCGAAAATTCGTTGACAATCGCCTTGACCGATGAGGATTTGCCCGTGCCCGCGTCGCCGTAGAGCAGCGCGTTCTGCGCGGGTCTGCCCTCCAAAAGCGCGCGGGTGTTCGCGATAAGCTCCTCGCGCTGCGCCTCGTAGCCGAAAAGCTCGTTGAGCGCGATGGGGTCGGGGTGGCGCACAAGCTCCAGCCGCCCGCCGTTTAAGGTGAACATCGGTCCGCGCGAGAAGAGCCCGTAGCCGTACTTTCGGATATTCGCAAGCCGCCGCGTATAGATCTCCGTAAAATCGATATTCTCCGTCTCCCATTCCGGCAGAATCCCGTAATAGGACACTTCCTTCTGCATTTCCCTCGGTGTAATCCCGCCCAGACGCTCTAAAATCTTCAGCTCGTTTACCAGACAGGCGTCGAGCATCTCATTGGAGGGTTCGCCTTTCGCCGCCCGGATGACGTAGAAGTTCTCGTCCTCCAGCACAAGGTTTAAAATGTACCGGGTGAGGTTCGGGTTCTTCGAAAAGAGCCGCGACACAAACTCCGCGTACTGCTGCAGCTGCACCAGCGGGTCCATGACCTCGGTGTCGAGCATCTGCCGCAGCGGGACGATGACCTCGTTGGAGAGCAGCTTGCGGAAAATGACCAGAGAATTGAGCGCCAGCTCGATTTCCTGAAGTTTCTTGTTCTTGACCATGGCTTACACGCGCTCCAGAAGCTGCCGCGTCATCTCCGCGCAGCCCACGGGTTTTGTTTGCGCGTCCCCCAGAATATCCGCCGTGCGCCAGCCCGCTTCCAGCAGCTCGTCCACCGCGTGCTCGATACAGTCCGCCTCCTGTGAAAGCCCGAAGGCGTAGCGCAGCATCATCGCGGCGGAAAGCACGGTAGCGAGCGGGTTTGCCATATCCTTTCCCGCCAAATCCGGCGCGGAGCCGTGAATCGGCTCGTACATTCCGCGCTTGCTGTCCCCTAGGGAGGCGGAGGCGAGCATCCCGATAGAGCCCGTAATCTGCGACGCCTCGTCCGACAGAATATCCCCGAACATATTGGAGGTCACAAGGACGTCAAACTGCCTCGGGTTGCGCACCAGCTGCATGGCGGCGTTGTCCACAAAGAGGTCGTTGTAGGCGACATCGGGGTATTCCTTCGCCAGTCTGTGCATGGTTTCGCGCCACAGCCGCGAGCTCTCCAGCACATTCGCCTTGTCCACGCTCGTGAGCCGCCCCGAGCGCTTTCTCGCCGCGTCAAACGCCGCGCGCCCGATACGCTCGATTTCCATGACGCTGTAGCGCTCGGTGTCGAACGCCTCCTCGCCGTTTGCCCCCTGCGCGCGCCCGCGCTCGCCGAAGTAAATGCCTCCCGTGAGCTCGCGCACAATCAGCAGGTCAAAGCCTTCCCCGACAATGTCCTCCCGCAGCGGAGAGGCGCCGCGCAGCGCGGGATAGAGCTTCGCCGGGCGCAGGTTCGTGTAGAGCCCGAGCGCCGCGCGAATCCCCAGCAGGGCTTTTTCCGGGCGCTTGTCGCCGGGCAGGTTATCCCATTTCGGCCCCCCGACAGCCCCCAGCAGCACGCTGTCGCTGGCAAGGCAGCCCTCCACCGTTTCTTTGGGCAGCGGCTCTCCCGTCGCGTCAATCGCGCAGCCGCCGATGAGATAGGGCGTGAAGACGAACTTGTGCCCGAAGCGTTCCCCGACTTTCTCGAGCACGGCACAGGCGCTCTCCACGATTTCCGGACCTATGCCGTCCCCTTTGAGCAGTGCGATATGATATTCCATTTCCTTACCCTCTCTATCACTTTACGCTGCCGTTCTTCACGGATTCCACCAGCCCGCCGTTTTCGATAATGGTCTGAACAAAGGGCGGAAACGGCGCGGTTTTCCAGCTCCGCCCCGTGCTCAGGTTCTCAATGACGCCCTCGTCCAGATTGACCGCCACGGTGTCGCCCTCGCGGATGCCGTCGGCCGCCTCGGGGCATTCCACAATCGCGAGCCCGATGTTGATGGCGTTGCGGTAGAAAATCCGCGCGAAGCTCTTCGCGATGATGACGGAAATTCCGCTCTCCTTAATCGCGATGGGCGCGTGCTCGCGCGAGGAGCCGCAGCCGAAATTCTGCCCCGCCACAATGATATCCCCGGGCTTTACGCGCGTGACAAAGGTCTTGTCAAGGTCCTCCATGCAGTGCGCCGCCAGTTCCTTGCGGTCGCTCGTGTTGAGGTAGCGCGCGGGAATGATGACATCGGTGTCGACATTGTCCTGATAGCGGATAACCGTTCCCTGATATTTCATGGCTCAGCAGACCTCCCACGGACTTGTGATTTTTCCGGTCAGCGCGCTCGCCGCTGCCACGGCGGGGCTTGCCAGATAGACTTCCGATTTCGGGTGCCCCATTCTCCCGACAAAATTGCGGTTTGTGGTGGCAACCGCGCGCTCGCCTTCCGCCAGAATCCCCATATAGCCGCCCAGACACGGCCCGCAGGTCGGTGTGGAGACGACAGCGCCGCTCTCTATGAAGATTTCGAGCAGCCCCTCGCGCATGGCGTCCAGATAAATCCGCTGGGTCGCGGGAATCACAATCACCCGCACGCCCTTGGCGCATTTTTTGCCCTTGAGAATCCCCGCCGCAATCCGCAGGTCCTCAAGCCGCCCGTTCGTGCAGGAGCCGATGACGACCTGATCAATCGGGATATCGCCGAACTCCCCGAATGTCTTCGCGTTCTCTGGCAGATGCGGGAAGGAAACCGTCGGCTCGAGCGCGCTCAGATTAATCTCAATCGTCTCGTCATATGGAGCGTCCGCGTCCGCGCGGTAGACAGCCGCCTTCTTCGCGCCGTGGGCTTCCAGATAGGCAAGCGTGGCGTCGTCGACCTCAAAAATCCCGTTCTTCGCGCCCGCCTCAATCGCCATGTTCGCGACGCAGAATCTGTCCGCCATGGTCAGTGCCGACAGCCCCTCGCCCGTAAACTCCATAGACCGGTAGAGCGCGCCGTCCACGCCGATTTGCCCGATAATGTGCAGAATCAGGTCCTTCCCGCAGACATATTCGCGGAATTTGCCCTTGAGGACAAAGCGAATCGCCGAGGGAACCTTGAACCACGCCTTGCCGATGGCCATGCCGCACGCCATATCCGTCGAGCCGACGCCCGTGGAGAACGCCCCGAGCGCGCCATAGGTGCAGGTATGGGAATCCGCGCCGATGACCGCGTCGCCCGCCGTGACGAGCCCTTTTTCGGGCAGCAGCGCGTGTTCCACGCCCATCTCGCCGACGTCGTAGAAATGCGGGATCCCCTCGCGCGCGCAGAAATCCCTGCAGACCTTGCACTGCCCCGCCGCCTTGATGTCCTTGTTCGGGGCAAAGTGGTCCATCACCATGGTGACTTTCTCCCGGTCAAAGACGTCCTTCCTGCCCAGCCGCTCAAACTCCTCAATCGCGACCGGGGAGGTGATGTCGTTGCCGAGCACGCGGTCCAGATTCGCGAGAATCAGCTCTCCCGCCTTGACCTCCCCCGAATCCGTGTGCGCCGCGAGAATCTTCTGCGTCATGGTCATTCCCATTTTCTTCTCTCCCTTAAACCTGATTGATAATGGCGCCCTTGTCCGCGCTCTGAACCATTGCCGCGTAGCGCTTCAGATAGCCCGTGATGTTCTCCTTTTTGCGAATCGGCATGCTTTCTTTGCGGCGCTCGATTTCCTCTTCGGGCACTTCCAGCGTGATTTTGTAGTTCGGAATGTCAATCGAGATGATGTCGCCTTCTTTCACATAAGCGATAAGCCCGCCGCTCGCCGCCTCCGGCGAGATGTGCCCGATGGACGCGCCTCTCGTGGCGCCGGAGAACCGTCCGTCCGTTATCAGCGCGACTTCCTTGTCCAGCCCCGCGCCCGCGATGGCGGAGGTCGGCGAGAGCATTTCGCGCATGCCCGGGCCGCCCGCGGGACCTTCATAGCGGATGACAATCACGTCTCCGGGGCGAATCCCGCCGTCGTAAATCACCTTGATGGCGTCTTCCTCGCTGTCAAAGACCCGCGCGGGACCGCTGTGCTTTAACATTTCCGGCGCGACCGCGCTGCGCTTGACCACACAGCCGTTGGGGCTTAAATTCCCGCGCAGCACCGCGATGCCGCCTGTTTCGCTGTAGGGGCGGTCAATGGGCCGGATAATCTCCTCGTTTAAGTTTTTGACATTCTGAATGTTCTCCCCGAGCGTTTTGCCCGTGCAGCTGAGGCAATCGAGGCTGAGAAGATCCTTCTTGGCGAGTTCCGCGAGCACCGCGTAGACGCCGCCCGCCTCGTTGAGGTCCTCCATGTAGGTCGGCCCCGCGGGCGCCAGGTGGCAGAGATTGGGTGTGCGCGCGCTGATTTCGTTGGCGATGTCAAGGTTTATCCGCACGCCGCACTCATTGGCGATGGCGGGCAGGTGCAGCATACTGTTGGTCGAGCAGCCCAGCGCCATATCCGCCGTCAGCGCGTTGTGAAACGCCTTCTCGGTCATGATGTCGCGCGGGCGGATGTTTCTGCGCCAGAGTTCCATGACCTGCATCCCCGCCTCTTTCGCCAGCCGCAGCCGGTCGGAATACACCGCCGGGATCGTTCCGTTGCCGCGCAGCCCCATGCCCAGCACTTCCGTCAGGCAGTTCATGGAGTTGGCGGTGTACATTCCCGAACACGACCCGCAGGTCGGGCAGGCGTGGCACTCGTAGTCGAGCAGGTCTTCCTGTGAAATCTTCCCCGCGCTGTAGGAGCCGACCGCCTCAAACATGCTCGAGAGACTGGTTTTGTGCCCCTTGACGTGCCCCGCGAGCATCGGCCCGCCGCTTACGAAAATCGTCGGCACATTGACCCGCGCCGCCGCCATGAGAAGCCCCGGCACGTTCTTGTCGCAGTTGGGAATCATCACCAGCGCGTCAAAATGATGCGCCAGCGCCATGCACTCGGTCGAGTCCGCGATGAGATCCCTTGTGACGAGCGAATATTTCATGCCCTCGTGTCCCATCGCGATGCCGTCGCAGACCGCGATGGCGGGGAAAACCACCGGCGTGCCGCCGCCCATTGCCACACCGAGTTTGACCGCCTCGGTGATCTTGTCGATGTTCATGTGCCCCGGGACAATCTCGTTAAACGAGGAAACAATCCCGACCAGCGGGCGCTTCATGTCCTCACTCGTGAACCCTAAGGCATTGAAAAGCGAGCGCTGGGACGCCTTTTCCATACCCTCGCTAAAATAATTTCCGCTCATGACAAAGTCCTCTTTAGTTTTTTATGATTTCCGCAAGACCGTTTCGGACGCTTATCCGCCGTCATCTGCCCGGTAAAATTCCGCCGCCTCGCCGCGAAATCCCGCTTCGGTCGGATTCCGGCAGGGGCTGTCTCTTTCGCCTTGTAAAACGCCCGCGCCGCGCACAAGGCAGCGCGGGCCGTGAAATTCCGCCGCGCTCAGTTGTTGATGAGTTTGTCCTCGTCGCTCCAGCTGTAGAGCTTGCGGATTTCCTCGCCGACTTTCTCGGAGGGGTGTTCCGCCGCACGCTTGCGCATGGCGCGGAAGTGCGCCTGTCCGCCGGCGGGAGACATATCCAGCAGGAATTCCTTCGCGAACGAGCCGTCCTGAATGTTCTTGAGGATTTCGCGCATGGTCTTCTTGGTCTCCTCGGTGATGATCTTCGGTCCGGTGACATAGTCGCCGTATTCCGCGGTGTTGGAGATGGAATAGCGCATCCCGGAGAACCCGCTCTGGTAGATAAGGTCCACGATGAGCTTCATCTCGTGAATGCATTCAAAATACGCGTTTCTCGGGTCATAGCCCGCCTCGACCAGCGTCTCATAGCCCGCCTGCATGAGCGCGCAGACACCGCCGCAGAGCACCGCCTGCTCCCCGAAGAGATCCGTCTCGGTCTCGGTGCGGAAGGTCGTCTCCAGCACGCCCGCGCGCGCCCCGCCGATGGCGAGACCGTAAGCCAGCGCGAGTTCCTTCGCCTTGCCCGTGGCGTCCTGCTCTACCGCGACGAGGCAGGGCACACCCTTGCCCGCCTGATATTCGCTGCGGACGGTGTGGCCGGGCCCTTTCGGCGCGATCATGGTCACGTCCACGTCCTGGGGCGGGATAATCTGCCCGAAGTGAATCGCGAAGCCGTGCGCGAACATCAGCATATTGCCCGCCTCGAGGTTGGGCTCGATGTCCTTCTTGTACATCGCCGCCTGCTTCTCGTCGTTGATGAGAATCATGATGATATCCGCCTGCTTGGCGGCCTCGGCGGCAGTGAAGACCTCAAAGCCCTGCTCCTGCGCCTTCGCCCACGATTTGGAGCCTTCGTAGAGCCCGACGATGACCCTGCCCTTGTCGCCTAAGGATTCCTTGGCGTTGAGCGCGTGCGCGTGCCCTTGGCTGCCGTAGCCGATGACGGCGATGGTCTTGCCGTAAAGCAGCGAGAGGTCGCAGTCTTGTTCGTAGAAGACTCTTGCGGTCTGTTCCATGAGAAAACACTCCTTCTAAAGTAAATATTGTGCGATACGCCTTTTCAGGGAAGGCGTCCGTTGCGAAAGTTTTGCCCCTCAGAGCGAGGCGGGGGAAGTCTTGAGGCAGTTTTCGCCGCGCTCAATCGCGACAATCCCCGTGCGGCACATCTCCAGAATCCCGTATTCGCGCATCAGCCCGATGAACGCGTCGAGTTTCGCGGATTCCCCGGTCAGTTCGCAAATCAGCGCGGTAGGGGAGTAGTCCACGATTTTGGAGCGGAAGATTTCCACCGCCGCCATGATGTCCTGCCGCGTCTGCGCCGTGTTGCGCACTTTCAGCAGCAGCAGTTCCCTTGTGACCGTCACGGAGCGGTCGAGCACCTCGACCTCGCGCACGTCGTAGAGTTTTTCAAGCTGCCGCACGATTCTGCGCTTGATGTCCTCGTCGCCGTGAAAGGTGATGGTAATGCGCGAAACGCCGCTCTCCTCGGTCTCCCCGACCGTGAGACTGTCGATATTGAAGCCCCTTCTGGTAAACATTCCCGAAACCCGCGAAAGCACCCCCGCGATGTTCGAGACCAGCACTCCGATTACATATTGATTCTCCATCTTCAGCAGCCCTCACTTGATCTCTGTGATAATGTCGTCGATGGAACCGCCCGGAGGCAGCATCGGCAGCACGAAATCGTCGCAGTCCACGGCGCAGTCAATCAAAAATGTCCCGTTTTGCCCAAAGGCCTCGTCCAGCGCGCGGGAAAGCTCGTCCGTGTTCCGCGCCCGCGCGCCTCTGGCCCCGAACGCCTCCGCGACCTTGACAAAATCCGTCTTGCGGCTGAGCGTGGTGTTGGAATAGTGCTTGTCAAAGAAGAGCGTCTGCCACTGCCGCACCATGCCCAGCACGCCGTTGTTCATGATGACGATGATGAGCGGGATGTTCTCGGTGACCGCCGTCGCCAGCTCGTTTAAGTTCATCCCGAAGCTGCCGTCGCCCGTAAAGAGAATGCTGCGCCGCCCCGTCGCGACAGCCGAACCGATGGCGGCGCCCATGCCGTAGCCCATCGTCCCGAGCCCGCCGCTCGTCAGGAAACTTCTGGGGCGCTTGAGAGGATAGCGCTGCGCCGTCCACATCTGGTGCTGTCCCACGTCCGTGACGATATTATCTTCCACCGTGGCGCGCGCGCTGACCGCGTCAATAATCTCAAAGGGCGTGAGGCGTTCCGCCGCGGGAATCCCGGCGTGGGCGCATTCCGCCGCGCAGTTCGCGCAGTTCTTCTCCCGCTCGAGCTTGAGCGCGTGCTCGACTCTGCGCTTTTCCTCCTCTTTGAGCTCGCCCACGCGCTTTTCCCATTCGGGTCTGCGCTGCTGGGGCAATTTCTTGAGCAGGCGCGCCGCGGTCTCCTTGAGATCCCCCTGAATCGCCAGCGTGGCAGGGATATTCTTGTGCAGTTCCGCGTTGTCGACATCGATGTGGATAATGCGGAAGTTCTTCGCGAACCGCTGTTTCTTGCCGGTCGCGCGGTCGCTGAAGCGCGCCCCGAGCGCGATGACCAAATCCGCCTCGTCCTCCGCGACAGAGGAGGCGTAATGCCCGTGCATACCCTGCATTCCGAGGAATTTGGGGTGGTCATAGGGCACGGCGGAAAGCCCCATGAGCGAGCAGCCCATCGGCGCGTCGATACGCTCCGAGAGCGCCATGACTTCCTTGCCCGCGCCGGAGGCTATCACACCGCCGCCGAAGTAGATATACGGCCTCTGCGCCTGCTCAATCATCTCCGCGGCGCGGTCCACTCTTGCCTCTGAAGGCGAATGCATCGCAAACGGCTGTACAGGTTTGCTCTGCGGCTCAAACTCGCAGAACCCGCACTGCACGTCTTTCGGGATATCCACCAGCACCGGCCCGGGACGCCCGGATTTCGCAATCTGAAACGCCGTGCGGATGGTGTCCGCCAGTTTGTTTACATCCTTGACAATGAAGTTGTGCTTCGTGACGGGCATACTGATGCCCACAATGTCCACTTCCTGAAAGCTGTCGCGCCCGATTAAATCGCAGGGCACATTCCCCGTAATGGCGACGAGCGGCACGGAATCGAGATACGCCGTCGCGATGCCTGTGACGAGGTTTGTGGCACCCGGCCCCGAAGTCGCGATGACCACGCCGACCTTCCCGGTGGAACGCGCGTAGCCGTCCGCGGCGTGCGCGGCGCCCTCCTCGTGCGCGGTGAGTATGTGGCGGATGCGGTCGCGGCTCTGCCAGAGCTCGTCGAACAGGTTGATGACCTGCCCGCCCGGGTAGCCGAAGATAGTGTCGCAGCCCTGCTCAATCAGCGTTTCGACGACGATTTTTGCACCGTTTATTCTCATTTCCCCAACCTCAGATGTTTTTCTGTCCCGCGCCGCGCGCGAGCAGCATATTGTTGACGGCGCTGATGAGCGCCTTGATGGAGGACGTGACCGTGTCGGTGTCCGTCCCCGCGCCCCAGAAGCTCTCCCCGGAATCGGAGAGAATCTGCACATACGAGACCGCCGCGGAAGTCGAGCCGTTCTCCAGCGCGTGCGCGGTGTAGTCCTCGATGTTGTAGCTGACGTTCAGACAGGAGCGAATCGCGTTGGAAACCGCGTCCAGACGCCCGTTTCCGGAATCCGTCGCCCCGATGGCCGCGCCGTCCATGGAGACCTCAATCTTCGCCTCAATGCCGTTTCGCTGCGCGTAGTGCGCCGAAATCAGGTTGAGCGGCGCGGTGATGTTTAAGTAGTTGTCCTTGAAAATCCCGTAAATCTCCTCGGGCATCATTTCCTTGTGCTCGCGGTCGGAGACGCCCTTGACCAGATACCCGAAATGCTCCCGCATCTTCGGCGGCAGCTTGAAGCCGAAGCGCGATTCGAGAATGTAGCCGATGCCGCCCTTTCCCGACTGGCTGTTGACGCGGATGACGTCCTTCTCGTAGACGCGTCCCACGTCCGTGGGGTCCAGCGGCAGATAGGGCACGGTCCAGTGCGGGGTGTTTTTCTCCTCGCGCCATTTCATACCCTTGGTAATCGCGTCCTGGTGCGAGCCGCTGAACGCCGTAAAGACCAATTTGCCGCTGTAGGGCTGGCGGTCGTCCACGGTCATTCTCGTCAGGCGCGTGTAGAGTTCGGTGATGGCGGGAATATTGCTGAAATCCAGCCCCGGGTCCACGCCCTGGGTGTACATATTCAGCGCCAGCGTGATGATATCCACGTTCCCCGTGCGCTCGCCGTTTCCAAAAAGCGTGCCCTCGACTCTGTCCGCCCCCGCGAGCAGCCCCATCTCGGTGTCCGCGACGGCACAGCCGCGGTCGTTGTGCGGGTGCAGCGAGACGATGACGTTTTCGCGGTCCTTCAAGTTGTCGCACATATACTCTATCTGGTTGGCGTAGACATGCGGCATGGAGAGCTCCACCGTGACGGGCAGGTTGATGATGACCTTGTCGTCGGCGCTCGGTTCCCAGACGTCTAAAACGGCGTTGCAGATTTCCAGCGCGAACGGCGGCTCGGTGCCCGTGAAGCTTTCCGGGGAATACTCAAAGCGGAAGTTGCCCTTGCTCTTTTCGCGGTATTCGCGGCAGAGTTTCGCGCCCGAGACCGCGATGCCGATAATCTCCTCGGGGCTCTTGCGGAAGACCTGCTCGCGCTGCGCCAGCGAGGTGGAGTTGTAGAGGTGGACAATCGCGTTCTCACAGCCCTGAATCGCCTCGAAAGTCCGTCTGATGATGTGTTCGCGCGACTGTGTCAGCACCTGAATTGTCACGTCCGGCGGAATCAGCCCGCGTTCAATCAGCGCGCGGCAGAATTCGTATTCCGTTTCCGACGCCGCGGGGAAGCCAATCTCGATTTCCTTGAACCCCAGCGCGACGAGTTCCGCGAAGAACTCCAGTTTCTCGTCCAGACTCATCGGCGTAATCAGCGCCTGATTGCCGTCGCGCAAATCCACGCTGCACCAGATGGGCGGCTTTTCAATCATGGATTTCTGCGCCCAGCGCATCGGCGTCGGCGGGGCCTCAAAGAATTGTTTGGTGTACTTCTGAGCGTTTTTCATTTCATTTCCTCCTTGGTGGGCATCAGCTGCCCGGGCATTGGAGAGCAATAAAAAAATCCCCCCCCAAGAAACCGGAAAGAGACGAAGATTATCAAAACTCCGCGGTACCACTCTTCTTGGCACAGATGTGCCCCCTCAGCGGGTGCTCACAACACCCTTCTCTGTCACGGGAGAACCCGTCGCGAACTAATCCGATACCGGAACCGGCGTACCCGGGTCACGCACCGCGCCCCATCAAGCACCGCGCCCCATCAAGCACCGCGCCCCATCAGCCGCCGCGCCCCATCAGCCGCCGCGCCCCATCAGGACACCATACCCGTCAGCCACCGTACCCAACCGGACACCGCGCCCAATCAGCCGCCGCGCCCGTCAGTCACCGTACCCAATCGCGCACCGCGCCCAACCAAGCACCGCACCCTTGCGCCCTTGTGTGGCACACCCGGAATCGTTTCGCCCGCGCCGCTCGGGGAGGAGTTATCAGGCCGGGGCGGCTGCTGCCTTTCAGCAAACGGCAGCTCTCTGAAAACCGCGCACACGGCTCTTTGTTCCCTTCATGGCGTTTATCCCTTTAAGTATACAATAAAATTTGGGGTTTGTCAAGGGTTTTTGGAAAAGTTTTCGCGGAGAGGGAGGGAAATTTTCGCGCCGCTTGCAAATTTCAAAGGAATGTGCTATACTGTAGTTGTGTTATTTTGTCTTTTGGGAAGGAGTGCCGTTTATGCTCGAATCCGAACTGCCCTCGCCGTGCTATCTGATAGACCAGACCGCGCTGAGAAAGAACCTCATTGTACTGGATACCCTGCGCGAGTCCTGCGGCTGCAAAATTCTTTTCGCGCAGAAGGCGTTCTCCTCGTTTCCGTTCTATTCCATGATTTCGCGCTTTCTGGACGGCGCGTCCTCGTGCTCGACTTATGAGGCGCAGCTGGCGCATCTCTATTTTCACGGCGAGAACCACGTCTTTCAGACCGCCTATCTGCCCGGGGAAATCGAAACCTTGCTGCCCATCTGCGACCACATGGTCTTTAATTCCCCGCTGCAGCTCAAGGCTTACGGAGCGCTGGCGCGGGACAAGGGCGTTTCCGTGGGGCTGCGCGTCAATCCCGAGTGCCTCTCCCAGCAGCTTGATGAATTTGACCCCTGCGCGCCCTGTTCGCGCCTCGGCACGACCGTCCTGCAGTTCCCCGCAGAGCTGCGCGGGCTGATACAGGGGCTTCATGTCCACGCGCTCTACGAACAGAACGCCGACGCGCTGGAGTACCTGCTCGACGCGATGATTGACAAATTCGGCACGCTGCTGCCGCAGATGGAGTGGGTGAATTTAGGCGGCGGCCACCACATCACCCGCGAGGGCTATCAGACGGAGCGTCTTGAGGCGTGCGTGCGGCTTCTGCGCGAAAAATACGGCCTCACCGTCTATTTTGAGCCCGGCGAGGCGATTGTCTGGGAGGCGGGGTATTTCATCACCACGGTCGTGGATCTGATAGACAACGGCATGCCCATCGCCGTGCTCGATTCCTCCGCCGTCTGCCACGCCTCTGACATCACGGAACTGCAGTACCGTCCGCCGCTTGAGGGCGCGGACAAGCCTTCCGTGCTGGCCCATACTTATCGTCTCGCGGGGCGCAGCCCTCTGCCGGAGGATATCTTCGGGGACTACTCTTTCGACCACAAGCTCGAAATCGGCGAGCGGCTGGTCTTCCGCGATATGGCGATCAACACCCTCACCAAGGCGAGAATGTACACCGGAATGCCCATGCCCTGCGTCGCCGTGCGCGAATCCGACGGCAGCTGCCGCGTCCTGCGCACCTTCACCTTCGCCGATTACAAATCCCGTTTTTGAGCGCCCGACCTTTGTTATCGGTGGAATTTGCCTTATCCCCGAAGCTTTTT
>CAYZMU010000006.1:0-7639 GCA_964479595.1 uncultured Ruminococcus sp.
CGGGTGGTAAAAAAATTTAAGGTTTCGGCGATTTCGGCAATGCTGGGCGTCGGGGTACTGCTGGTGGTGTTCGCGGGGCTGGTTTTTGTGCGGAGCTCGTGGGACGCGCTGGCGGACTGGGCGCGGCTCTCGGTGCTCGCGGCGCTGGCGCTGGTCTTTTTCGGCGCGTCGGCGCTCGCAAACCGGATGGGGAACATCAAAAGCACAGGCATGGCGTTTTTTACGCTCGGAGCGGTGTTTCTGCCCATCTCCGTCTGGGCGGCGGGCTATTTTCACCTGCTCGGGGACACTCTGGCGGGCGGCACGAACGCGCTGCTGCTCGCGCTGTGCTTTGCCGCGTTCGGGGGTGTCTCGCTGATTGCCGCGCTGCGCTGCAAACATCCTGCCTGGGGCGTGGCGTTTCTGGCGGGGCTGTCTCTCGCGTTTCTGGCGCTCGCGCGATATATTGCTAAAGATTTTAACGCTCTTTTTGCGCTCCTCACCGCGATTTACACGGCCGCGCTGGTCACGGCGGCGCGTTATCTGAAACCTAGAATGCCCCACGCGCTGCGCGTCACCATGGAACCCTTCGCGCTGGGGTTTGCGTTCCTTGCCGCGCTGGCGGGAATCTGGGCGGTGTTCACATCGCGTACCGCGTCAAAGGAACTTTACGGCGACGCGTCCACGGCGCTGGCGGGGGCGGCGCTGCTGATTCTGGGCACGGTGTTTCTGGCTCCCGTAACACGGCGGTATCTCAAAAACTTCTCCGCCGCCCCGCTTACCGTGCTGTATCTGTGCGCCTTTCACACGTTTTTCTATCCGCTCTATCGCCTCGGCTCCGCGTATGACGCGCCGTATGACGCCCTTCACGCTTTCTGGGGGACGTCGCTGCTGGAGCTGAGCGCGCTTGTCTGCGCGGCCACGCTCGCGCTGTTTCTGCTGATTGACGCGCTGCCGCGGGAGGTAAGCCCCGGCTTTCGCGGCGCCTTCGCGCTGACTGCCGTTTTCGGCGTGCTGCTGTCCTTTTTCGGCGGCGAACATTTCGCGCTGCTTATCGCTTTGGCGGTTCTGGCGGGCCTGACTGTCGCGCTCGCGCTCAAGGACCGTTCCTCACCCCGATTGCCGCGCGCGGCGGCGGCGCTTTGCGTGTGGGCGTTTTGTCTGCGCTCTGCGGCGGCGCTGGAAGAACTCGATTCCTTCCCGTACGCGTGGGAACATCTTCCGCTCTGTGCCGCCATGGCGCTCTGCGCGCTGCTCTTTACGCTCATAAAGCCGCTGCGCTGTGTGACGGGGGATTTGCTGTTCCCGGCAACGCTCGCCGTCAGCGCGATTTCCGCGCTCTCCAAGAAGGACTACCCGCCGGGTTCGCCGCTTTTTGAGACCGCGCCGGAGAACGCGCTCCGTTTGCCTGCCCTTCTGCTCGCCGCGGCTTTCGGGCTGCTGGCCGCGCTCTGGTTTCTGCGCAACGCCCTGCGCGAGGAAAACACCCCGTTTTTGCGCTATACAAGCGCTGCCCTCGCCGCCGCCGTGCCCGGTTTCATGGCGTCCGCCTCGCATGTCGGCGCGTTCGCGTACAGGCTGCCCGAGGGCGCTCTTCTGAGTATCTGGTGCGCGGTCGCCTTTGCCATGGCGTTCGGCGTCTATTTCACCGTGAAGAACCGCTTTGACGGTGTGAGGCGGCTGATTTTCGCGCTGGGCACGATTCCGCCGGTCCTCTCGACGGCTGTATGGTGCTTTCTGACCGACTGGAAAGGGTTTACCCGGTTTCTGCCCGCCGTCATCTGTACACTCGCGTCGCTGCTGATTGCGAAAATCTTCGCGAACCGGGGCTTTCGCGCGCTCGCGTCCGTCTCTCTGGGGGCGGCGCTGCTGCTCGCCGTGCTGACAACTTATCTGGCGCGTTTCAGGCTCGCGCCGCTTGACCCGCCGTATATCCCGGCGCTGCTGAGCAGTTTCTGGCTGCCGCCGCTTTGCGTCATCGCCATCCTGATTCTGAAAGGGAAGGCGCGTTTTGTGGGCGCGCGGTCTGTAACGAGGACCGCGCAGATTGCCGCGCCGCTCATGGCCCTGACGCTTTCCGGCGCGCTGCTGTTCCCGCATTCTTCGGAGGAGTGGCCGGCGCTCTTCTTCCTCTATACGCTGCTCTTTCTCGCGCTGAGCTGGTTTGTGACCGAGCCCGGGCAGGTTTTTGAACCCGCGGGCTGTGCGCTGGCGCTGATTCTCGCTCTGGAGAGCGCGCGGCGGCAGGCCATCCCCGCCACAAACGGTTTCCGCGCGTTCCTGACGGTCTGCTGCGCGCTGGGGCTGACGGCGCTGTTTCACTGTCTGGGGTCGGTCGAGCGCGAGGACAAGTCCGCCAAGGACCGCGCGCGGGGTTATACGCTGACACTCGCGGGCTGCGCGGTGCCCGTCTGGCTGCTCTGTGTCGCGCTGGCTGCGCCGCGTTCTGAAAAATTTACCGACTGGCTGCTCTTCTTTGTCCCGGTTTTGGCGGCGGCGTGCATGGTCCATTTTGTGACGCTGACGAAAAAGCGGGATCTCAGGCGCCTTTTCTGGACGCTCGCGGCGGCGGCAGGCGTCATCGCGTTCTGGCTGCAGCCGCTGATTGACTTTGAGGGCACCTACTGGGAGGGCAAGATAGGCCTTGTGCCGCTGCTCGCTTTCGGGGTGGTTCTGCGCCTGCTCTACGGCGAAAAAGCCGGCGGCACGCTCCTCTTCGCAATCGGGGCGTTCTGTATGCTGCGCCTCGGCGCGGGGGCGGTCATTTCGGGCAGCACGGCGGACGCGCTCACGGTGCTGATTCTGTCGCTTGTCATCTTCATTGTGTCGTTTCTTGTGCGGCAGAAGAAATGGTTTCTGCTGGGCGGCATCTCGCTGCTCGTTTCCGCGCTGTACATTAATCTTGGGCTTTCCGGCGCGGCGCGGTGGTGGATTACTTTGCTCGCGGCGGGGCTGCTGCTCATTGCCATCGCGGCGGTCAATGAGACACTCAAGCGTCGCGGGGACGCGCGCGCGGGACGTTTCTGGAGCGACTGGAAATGGTAAAAGAGGTGAATGAAATGGAAGAATACGAGGATTTTTCCGGCGACATCGTCTCTCTGGAGGACGAGCAGGGAAATGTGCAGGATTTTGCCTATCTCGAGACGGTTATCTATGACGGAACCCCCTACGCGGTGCTGCAGCCGGAAGACTCGGACGGCGTGGTCATCGTGGAAGTGCGCAACATCGCGACGGAGAAGGAATCCTACGACGCGGTGACCGACGAGGACCTCTGCGAAAAGATTTTTGAGCGCTTCAAAAGCGAATTCGGCGAAAAATACGACTTCGCGGACTAATCCCCCCGAAAGACCCCAAAACACAAGGACAGGAGGAGACGCGTGATGGCTAAAGGTAAAATCAAACGCGCCGCGGACCGGCTGCTGAGTGTCTCCAAAAAATTCAACGATGACCACCTCTCCGCCTATGCCGCGCAGGCGACTTTCTACCTGATGCTCTCGTTCTTCCCGTTCGTGATGCTGCTGTGCCTCGCGACAAGACTCCTGCCCATCCGGGAGGATATGTTTCTGGCGCTCGTGAACCTGATTCTGCCGGAAAACTACCGCGAGGTCGTGGGGCAGCTTATCGACAGCTATTTTAACCAGAATATCGGCGCCACAAAAATCATTCTGGTTCTGTTCCTCATCTGGACGGCGTCGCGGTTCATGCAGGCGATGATTAATGGATTTAACTCTGTCTACGGCATTGAGGAAACGCGAAACCAGACTCTGGTGCGCCTGATAGGCTGTCTGTACACGCTCGCGCTCTGCGTGCTGTTCGTGACGCTGGTCGTCATGTACACGCTCGGCACGCGGCTTGTGGAGGGCTTCCTGCTGAAACTCCCGCACAGTTTCTTTGTGGAGATTGTGCTGGGCATCGCGCGGAACCTCTTCAGCCCCGCGCTGCAGCTCTCGGTGTTCTGGCTCTCGTACGTGACGCTGCCCTCGCGCAAGGGCAAATTCCGCGACGAGCTCCCCGGCGCCTGTGTGACCATGCTGTTCTGGCGCGGCGCGGCGTTTCTGTATTCCTTCGTGCAGAGCTATTCCTTCGAGCGCTATTCCTACGTCTACGGCAGCCTCGCGAGCCTGATTCTCATTCTGCTCTGGCTCTACGCCTGTGTCTACGCGTGGCTGGTGGGCGGGGAGATTAACTGGTATCTCAAAAAACTAAAGGACGAGGGCCGCAGCCCCAAAATCCTCACCGAGACGCTCCCGCAGCTGCTGACACGGTTCAAAAACCTGTTTAAACGCGCCAAAGACGAATAAAACCCCGCCTCCCAAAAGGAAGACGGGGATTTTTGTTTTCTCATTTCAGGAAAGGGAAACCTCAAAGGCGCTGTCGCCGCACTGCACGGCCGCGCGCAGCACCGGGTCGCCCCAGAGCCGCAGCGTCACCTCGCCGAAGCGGAACTCAAAGACGACGTTGCTGCCGTCATTGCGAACGGTGGGCTCCATGCCGAACGCGCCGTGGAGTTTGTCGCGCGTCATGCAGCGGTCGAGCAGCGAAAGCTTCCAGACCAGCTCCGCGGCGGTCATCTCCGGGGCTTGCGGCGGGGCGGTTTCCGGCTCGGGCTGCGCAGCGGGTTCCCGCGGCTGTTCGGGCTCTTTTTCGGGTTCAGCGGCGGGGCTTTCCTCGGGTTCGGCTTGCGGCCCTTGGATTTCGCTCAACAGCTCAGGCGCCGGGCGCGCGACCCACATCGCGGAAAACGCGGGCGACTGCACGCGCCCCCCGCCGGCGACAGGCTTCCCCGACAGCAGGTCGTACCAGCCCTCGCCCTCAATCGGCAGCGGCAAATCCGCGGCGCAGTCCTGAAGATTCAGCACGCAGTAGAGCGCGTCCTGCCCCTCCCCGCGCCTGAAAACCAGCTGCTGGTTGCGCACCTCGACGGTGTAGAAACTCCCCGTGTGCAGCGCCTCCGTCGCCTCGTAGGCGGCGCCCAGACGGTAGAGAAACCGGCAGAGCGAATTGCCTTCCGGGTTCATCTCGGAAATCTCGAGCGCGGGGCGGAGGTTCTCGTCGGAATCGGAACGCTTTTCCGCCTTCAGCCCGAATTCGCTGCCGTAGTAGACCGAGGGAATGCCCGGCATGGCGTAGAGCAGCGCGTAGCACAGCGGCAGGTGACGCTCGTCCTTCAACTGGGTGGCGAGCCGCGCCACGTCGTGATTGTCCGCGAAGTTGTAGAGCAGCAGATTGGGATAGATGCCGTGCTGCCCGGACTGGCGGTTCATGGCGTAGTTTATCTCAAAATAGTTCTTGTCGTTGTGCGAGGACCAGAGCCCCTTCCAGCACTCGTAGTTGGTCGCGGAATCGAGCATTTCGGGGTTGGCGAACTGCGCGTAATCGCCGTGAATGAGCTCGCCCATGAGCCAGCACTCGGGGTTCTTGCTCTTGATGGTGTGGCGCACGCGGCGGAAGAAATCGCGGTCGATGCAGTCGGCGGAGTCAAAGCGGATGCCGTCGATATGGAAGTTGTCCATCCAGCCGATAATGGCGTTCTCCAGATACCGCGCGACCTCGTCGTTGCGCAGGTTGAGCTTGACCAGTTCCTCGCAGCCGCGCCATGACTCGTAGGAAAACGGGTCGCCGAAGCGGTTGGAGTTGCCGAACCAGAGATTGCAGAACCAGCCGCAGTAGGGCGAGGACTCGCGGTTTTGCAGCACGTCCTGAAACGCGAAGAACCCCCTGCCCACGTGGTTGAACACCCCGTCCACGACCACACGGATGCCCTCGCTGTGCAGCGCGTCGCAGACGCGCGCGAAATCGGCGTTCGTGCCGAGACGGCGGTCAAGGTTGGTGTAGTCAATCGTGTCGTAGCCGTGCGTGCCCGATTCCCAGACAGGCCCGAAGCAGACGGCGTTGACGTGCAATTTTTTCAGATGCGGAATCCAGTCAAGAATCTTGCTGATTCGGTCCACGGGTTCGCCGCCGGGATTTTCCCACGGCGCCCCGCAAAGCCCCATCGGATAGATGTGATAAAAAAGCGCGGATTGTTCCCAAGACATATTCATGCTTCCTTTCCCTGTTTTGTCAAAGGTTCCAAGACCGTCCCCTGACGCGTCTCCTTCACCGCCCAGCCCAGCGCGGCGATTTGGTCGCGCAGCGCGTCAGCGGTTTGAAAGTCCCTGTTCTTTCTCGCCTCGGCGCGCGCCGAAACGAGTTTTTCCACCTCAGGCGGAATCTCGGCGGGGGGCTGCTCTTTCAGCGCGCCCGCGTGTTCCAGAAGCCCCAGCGACAGCACCGAATCCATCCGCTCCGCGCACCAGAGTTTCGTGGCGGCGCTGTCGGGCGCCTTCAGCACCTCGTAAAGTTCGGTGAGCGCCTGCGCGGTGTTCAAATCATTGTCCATCGCCGCGCGGAACTTGGCGAGCAGTTCCTCCCCGCGCGCGGTGTCGGGCTCGCCCTCGCGTTCTTTCAGCAGCGCGGCAAGGCGCGAAACCAGCCTTGTGTAGGCGGTCTTCGCGTTGTCGAGATTGTCAAAAGAAAATTCCAGCGTCTTGCGGTAGTGCGACTGCAGACAGTAGAAACGGTAGACCATCGGGTCATAGCCCTTCTCCTCGAGCAGCGAGAGCGTCAGAAACTCACCCTTGGACTTGCTCATCTTGCCGTCGGCGGTGTTTAAGTGCAGCACATGGAACCAGTGCGTACACCACGGGTGCCCCAGATACGCCTCGCTCTGCGCGATTTCGTTGGTGTGGTGGGGGAAGACGTTGTCGATTCCCCCGCAGTGCAGGTCAAGCCTTTCGCCGAGCGTTTTCATGGCGATGACGGAGCATTCGATGTGCCAGCCCGGGTAGCCCGTTCCCCACGGGCTCTCCCATTTGAGCTCCTGCGCGTCGAATTTGGACTTGGTGAACCACAGCACGAAATCCGCCTTATTGCGTTTGTTTTCGTCACGCTCCACGCCCTCGCGCACCCCGACTTCCAAGTCTTCCTCCCGAAAGTCGTGGAACACGTAGTACCGCGGGAGTTTTGAGGTGTCAAAATAGATGTTTCCCCCCGCCTCGTAGGCGTAACCCTTTCGCAGCAAGGTCTCTATCACCTCAATGAAGTCCCCTACCCGTTCCGTCGCGGGGCAGACCGTCCGCGGCTTGGCGATATGGAGCCGCGCGCAGTCCTCAAAGAACGCGTCGCCATAAAACTTGGCGATTTCCATCACGCTTTTATGCTCGCGCCGCGCCCCCTGAACCATTTTGTCATCGCCGGTGTCGCCGTCGGAGGTCAGGTGCCCCACATCGGTGATGTTCATGACGCGCCGGACCTCATAGCCCGAAAAGGTCAGGTATTTCTCCAGCACGTCCTCCATGATGTAGGTGCGCAGGTTTCCGATATGCGCGTAGTGGTAGACGGTCGGCCCGCAGGTGTACATTTTGACGACCCCCGGCTCGGCGGTGCGAAATTCCTCTTTGCGCCGCGTGAGGGAGTTGTAAAGCAGCATGGTACCATCCTTTCTGTCTCAAGGCTCCGCGAAAAACGCCAGCGTATCGAGATTCGGCGCGCCGTCCGCCCCCGCGGAGGCAATCCGCACCGTGTTGAGCCCCGCGTGAAGATTGACAAGTGTCATCTCCTGCTCCGCCCATGTCGTCCAGTCCCCGGTCGTCTCAAAAGAGACCGGCGGCGCGGGGCT
>CAYZMU010000006.1:7739-38324 GCA_964479595.1 uncultured Ruminococcus sp.
CCGCCCATGTCGTCCAGTCCCCGGTCGTCTCAAAAGAGACCGGCGGCGCGGGGCTTTCGCCGTCAGCGGAGAGCGGGAAGGCGCTCTCGCCGTTGGCGGTTATCGTGACAGTGCGCGCGGCGGCGGTGCCGTTTGCGTAGCGCGCCACACAGCGCACCGTTTCCGCCTCAAAGGGCAGGAAGACCTCAAACTCCACAAAGCTGCCTTCCGTATTCTCAAGGTTTACGTAGGTTTCCGTGAGCGCGCCGGCGTTGGTGTTCTCCTCAATGCCCTTGTAAATCGCGCTGTCCGTTGCCGCCTGCGACACGCCTAAGCCTTCCGGGGTTTCCCCCAGCAGCAGCCGGCTCAGCAGCACCGCGTCCGCCGCGGACTTTTGCGTATCCGCGTTTAAATCCATCGCGCGGGTCTCGATTCTGGAAGGCGCCGCGTTCGCTGTCAGCGCGCGTTTGAGAAGGCTCAGATCCTTGGCGCTCAGCGTCCCGTTTTCATCGCAGTCGCCCACTGCAAACGCCCGCTCCCCGGGGATATAGCTTACCGCCTCAATGCCCCAGATCTGGCAGGGGTGGCCGTTGCGCTCCCATTCTCTGGCGTTCGCGCCGTCGTCCGTGCCGGCGTTCTCGATTTCCACACAGTTCGCCCCGCCGCTTGAGTCCGTTGTAATGACATAGCCCTGCGCGTTTCGGTAAAGCGTAAAACTTTGTCCCGCGCCAAGCTCGGCGTTGCCGTTCCCCGCGACGGTCAGCGCGCTTTCGCTGTCATTGGCGAGGAAGATCTGATAGGCGTTCTCCCCCGCTTCCTCAAAGCGCCACACACCTTTGTACGCTGCGAAAGTCTCCCGCTGCGCGGCATTGCCGTCCGCGCCGGCGGTAAGGTAGAGCCCGCTGTTGAGATTGCGGAAAACGTAGTACTTCGCCGGGTCCATCACAGCCGGGACATTTTCGCCCCCGGTCGCCTCGTGCACCGTCACGTTCGGGCGCGCGGGCAGCGGTTTATCCGAGCCCAGATAGAAGCTCGGGTGCGGGGGCTGGTTGTAGCAGTTCTGCTCCCCCGCGAGCTGGCAGCGGTACTGCGGGTCGTGGGTAAGCGTGGTGAGGCGGTATTCGGTTTCATAGGGCGTGCAGAAGATTCTCAGCCCGTTGTCCTCTGTCCGCAGAATCAGCTCCTCGCGCCAGTCCCCGAGAATATCGCCCGACAGGCAGGGCGTGGACTTGGTGCCGTTGCAGGAGAGGCAGCCGTCGGCGGTCAGCAGCGTGTCAATCTGAGCGGGATTTTCCGTGTTGATTTTGGAAATGGTGTTGCCGTCGAGCAGCTCGCGCTCCAGATCGCCGTCCCACCAGATAAGGAAGTTCATAGCCCCTCTGGCGATTCCCGTGGGCTGTCCCGCGCCGTCATAGACATCGCCCGACTGCGCGCCCCAGAATTCCCCGCCGGGGTTGGCGGCGGAAATATTCCCCGCGGCGCAGCGTCCCGTGTCCTTGGAATGGTCGTAGTGGAAGATAATCTCGCCCGTGCCCGCGTCCACCAGCGACACGCCATAAGGCGGTTCCTCGTGGCAGACCCAGAGTTCCTCGCCGGGGCGGTCGGGCAGGAAGTCGCTTAAGTGCATGGCGTCGCCGTGGCCCCTGTTCGTGCACCAGAGAATGCTGCCGTCGTCGTCAAAGCACACCGCGCCCACACAGAGCTCGTCTTTGCCGTCGCCGTCCAAGTCCGCGGGCATGCAGTTGTGGTTGCCGTTGGCGTAGCCGGTGTAGGAGCTCGCGGCAAACCCGGAATCATACCCCCAGCGCTTGACCAGTTTTTTGTCCACCACGTCATAGGCGACCACGGTCATGCGGGTGTAGTAGCCGCGCACGGAAACGGCGGAGGGCTTCACCCCGTCCAGATAGCACACCGCGCCCAGAAAACGGTCGCAGCGGTTGCCGTAGTTGTCGCCCCACGTGCTCTTGGAGACTTCCCCGCGCGGGTATTCGTAGTCAACCGTATCCAGCACCGCGCCGGTAAGCCCGTCAAAGAGCGAATAGTATTCCGGGCCCTCCAGAATATACCCCGAACTGTTGCGGTAGGTTTTGCTGCCGTCCCCGATGACGTTTCCGACACCGTCCACCGTGCCGTCGGCGGTCTTGCAGGTCATCTCCGCTTTGCCGTCCAGATCGAAATCCGCGACCAGAAACTGCGTGTAGTGCGCGCCCGCGCGGATATTCTGCCCCAGATCCACTCTCCAGAGCCGCTCGCCCGTCAGCCGCAGGCAGTCGATATAGACATTGCCCGTCGCGCCCGCCTGCGAGTTGTCCTTGGAATTGCTCGGGTCCCATTTGAGGAAAATCTCGTAAACCCCGTCGCCGTCCACATCGCCCACGGAACAGTCGCACGGCGAATAGGTGTAGTCCGCGCCGGCTGCCGGCACGTCCAGCGCGATGTCAAAATAGCTCTGGTCTGAAATCATGGAACAGACGGAGGAGGAAACCGTTTTGCCCCCTTCCTCGGTGTCCACGCGGTAGAGCGACTGCGCCGTGCCCTCTTTGTCAAGGAAGCTCGTCGCCTTGCCTTCCTCGGAAGTGTAAATCAGCGCGCCGTCGCGATAGAGCTTGAAGACCGCGCTGTCGGAATCGCTCGCCAGAAAGCGCCAGCTGACCATCATGCCCGCGCCGGTGTTCACCGCGCAGACGCCTCTGTCGAGATATTCCGCCGTATACGCGCCGTCCGCGGCTGCAACACCCCCCGGCAGGCTCAGAACCGGACACGCGGCGGCAAGCAGCGCAAACGCGGCCGCGCAGACTCTGGTTTGACTCTTTTTCTTTTTCATGATAATCCCCCTCAGGTTTTCGGTGTAAAACGGGACGGGAAGCCCCAAAATACGTCACGCTTCCCAGGACTGGATGGATTCGAGCACTTTCTGCAGTTTCTGTCTGGCGTTCGCGAGCTTTTCGCGCTCCGCGTCGACAATCTGGCGCGGCGCCTTTTCCACAAAGCCCTTGTTCTCGAGTTTTCTGCGGATCCCCTCGACCTCGCGTTCGCAGCGCTCCCGCTCCTTGGCGAGGCGGGCGAGTTCCTTCTCGCGGTCGACCAGCTGCTCCATCGGGATAAAAATCCGCGCGCTGTCCGTCACGACCGTCAGAGCGTTTGAGAACTTGAAATCAGAGCCGAAAACCAGCTCCGAGGCGGAGACCATGTTCTCAAAGAGCGGCCGCGCGGAGGAGAACAGATCGACTTCCAGCGTCTCAAAATAGAGCTTCGTGCGCACGGAGGCGGGGACGTTCAATTCCATGCGGCTCATGCGCACCGCCTTGATGGCGGCAATGACTTTCTCAAAATCGTCCGCCCGCGCGGAAAAGTCAAGCGATTTATCATATTCGGGGTATTTCTCCAGAATGACCATGCTCTCGCCGTCGGTCAGCACCTGCCAGATTTCCTCCGTGATGAACGGCATGAACGGGTGCAGCAGTTTCAGAATCCCGCGCAGCACGAACACCAGCACATCCAGCGCGCTCTCTCTGGGCTCGCCCTGCGCTTTCAGGCGGGTCTTGGCGATTTCGATATACCAGTCGCAGTAGACATCCCAGATGAAATCGTAAAGCTTCGTCGACGCGACACCGATTTCGTAGTTTGTCAGATTTTCGTTGACGTCGCGCGCCAGATCATTAAACCGCGAAATCACCCACAGGTCTTCCATCCGCGGATTTTTCGGCAGACCCCGGAAACGGTAGCCGTCGGGAAGATTCATCATCACGAATCGCGAGGCGTTCCAGAGCTTGTTCGCGAAGTTTCTCGCCGCTCGGACTTTCTCGTCCGTAAAGCGCATATCGTTGCCGGGGGAATTGCCCGTCGCGAGCATGAAACGCAGCGCGTCCGCGCCGTATTCGTCAATCACTTCCAGCGGGTCGATGCCGTTTCCGAGCGATTTGGACATCTTCCGCCCCTGCGCGTCGCGCACAAGCCCGTGAATCAGCACATGGTGAAACGGCGGCTCATCGGTATGCGCCATCGCCGCGACAATCATTCTGGAGACCCAGAACGTGATGATGTCATAGCCCGTGACGAGCGTGTCGGTCGGGTAGAAATAGCGCATATCGTCGGTGTCCTGAGGCCAGCCGAGCGTGGAAAACGGCCACAAGGCGGAACTAAACCACGTGTCGAGGGTGTCAGGGTCCTGACGCATAGGCTTGCCGCACTTGGGACAGACCGCGCTGCTTTCCCGCGTGACGGTAATTTCGCCGCAGTCGTCGCAGTAGAACGCGGGGATTCTGTGCCCCCACCAGAGCTGGCGGGAGATGCACCAGTCGCGGATATCCTCCATCCAGTTGAAATAGAGCTTCTCAAAGCGCTCCGGCACGAACTTCACCGCCCCGGAACGCACCGCCTCAATCGCGGGTTTCGCGAGTTGCTCCATCTTCACGAACCACTGCAGGGAAACTCTCGGCTCGACCGTCGTCCCGCAGCGGTAGCAGGTCCCGACATTGTGCGTGTGCTCCTCGGTCTTGATGAGAAAGCCGCCTTCCTGCAGATCTCTGACAATCGCCTCTCTCGCCTCGTAGCGGTCCATGCCGGCGTATTTGGGGTAGTCGTCCGTAATCTTGGCGTCGTCGGTCATGATATTGAGCACGGGGAGGTTGTGGCGCTGCCCGACAAGGAAGTCGTTGGGGTCGTGCGCGGGGGTAATCTTCACAACACCCGTTCCGAAATCCATGTCCACATAGCTGTCCGCGATGACGGGAATCTCCCGCCCCACCAGCGGCAGAATCACGGTCTTTCCCACCGCCAAACGGTAGCGGTCGTCCTTGGGGTTTACCGCGACGGCGGTATCGCCCAGAAGCGTTTCGGGTCTTGTCGTCGCCAGCCGCAGATACCCCGAGCCGTCGCTGAACGGATAGCGCAGATGCCAGAAATGCCCCTGCTGCTCCTCATACTCAACCTCGGCGTTGGAGATGGAGGTAAGGCATTTCGGGCACCAGTTGATGATGCGCTCCCCGCGGTAGATAAGCCCGTCCTCGTAGTACTTGCAGAAGACCTCCTTGACCGCCTCGGTGCAGCCCTCGTCCATCGTGAAGCGCTCGCGCTCCCAGTCGCAGGAGCAGCCCAGTTTCATCAGCTGCTTGTCAATCGTGCCCGCGTAGCGCTCCTTCCACGCCCACGCGCGCTCCATAAACGCCTCTCTGCCGATGTCCTCTTTGGTAAGCCCCTCCGCGCGCATCTCTTCCACGATTTTGCACTCCGTGGCAATCGCGGCGTGGTCTGTCCCGGGCAGCCAGAGCGTGCTGTAGCCCTGCATGCGCTTCCAGCGGATGAGGATGTCCTGCAGCGTTTCGTCCAGCGCGTGCCCCATGTGCAGCTGCCCCGTGACATTGGGCGGCGGAATCACAATCGTATACGGGATTTTCGTGGCGTCTGTCTCGGCGTGGAAGCAGCGGTGGCGCATCCATTTGGCGTACACGCGCTCCTCGAAATCCGAGGGGTTGTAGTTCTTGGCGAGCTCCTTCAAAAAATCATCTCCTTTTGTATAAAAAGCCCCGAACGCGTCTTTCCCGTGAAAGAAAACGTTCAGGACGAAAAATCAGATCTTGACTTCCGCGGTACCACCTGAATTCGGCAGCGAAACTGCCGCGCTTTACGGCCCGTTCGGGGCGGCCCGCCCCCGCGCGGACGTTTTCGGAAAAGAAACCGCCCGCGTCTCGCTCAGGGCGCGACTTCAATGCCCCCGGCGCGGGCTCTTTCAGCGTGAAAGCCCTCTCTGTCAAGCGCCGTCTAAACATTTACTCCTCGCCCGTCCTCGCGTGCAAAAACGCCGTGCCGGACACGGCTTTCCCCTATTATATCACCTTTTCCCCCTCCGCGTCAAGCCCTTTGGCGAAATTTTTGCCTTTCCCTCGCAAAATCCGCCCTTTGCAAAGTCGCGGGGCTTGGGATTTTTGTGTTTTGCGCTTGCAATTTCGGCGGTTTTGTGGTATGATAAAAGGAAAGACCCGAAAGGAGGAGCGCTTGATGCCCGAACAGCAATTCACCGTCACGCTCAAGCAGATTATCGACGAGTTTCACATGGAGGTGCTCTACACCCCGCAGGACCCTTCCGAGATTCTCATCGCCGAAAACGACATCACCCGCCCGGGGCTGCAGCTCATGGGATTTTATGAGTATTTTAACCCCGAGCGTATCCAGATTATCGGCAAGATGGAGTTTGCCTATCTCTCCACCATTGACGAGCCCGAGCGCGTCGAGCATTTAACCGCGCTCTTTGCCCAGCACATCAAATGCCTCTGTTTAAGCCGCGGGCTGCCGTGCTTTTCGGAAATGCTCACCCTCGCGAAGGAATACGGCGTCCCCGTGCTTCGGACCGCGGAATCCACCTCCCACTTCACCTCCAACCTGCTCTCTTTCTTAAATCTCCACCTCGCGCCGAGAGTCACGCGCCACGGCGTGCTGATTGAGGTCTACGGCGAGGGCATCTTCATCATCGGCGAGAGCGGGGTCGGCAAGAGCGAATGCGCCATCGAGCTTGTAAAGCGCGGCCACCGCCTTGTCGCGGACGACGCCGTGGAAATCCGCAAAGTTTCCAACACCAACCTTATCGGCACTTCCCCCGAAAACATCCGCCACTTTCTGGAACTGCGCGGCATCGGCATCATCAACGTGCGCAGGCTCTTCGGTATGGGCGCCGTCAAGCTGCAGCAGGAGATCGACCTCATCATCGAGCTGGAGCCTTGGGACGCGGACAAGGTCTACGAGCGCATGGGCATGGACGAGCAGTACGCCAACATTTTAGGCGTGAAAGTCCCCTCCATGACGATTCCCGTAAAGCCCGGGCGCAACACCGCCGTCATTATGGAAGTCGCCGCCATGAACTCGCGCCAGAAGAAAATGGGCTACAACGCCACGGCGGAGCTGCTGCAGCGTCTGGGGCTCGAGGAGATGCCCGGACAGGAGATTGTCAAGGATTTCGATAGCTTTTGAGGAGGAACGACATGCAAATACTCGCGGACCTGCACACGCACACCGCAGCCTCCACGCACGCCTACTCCACGGTCTCAGAACTGGCGGAATCGGCGCGCGCGCGCGGGGTGAAACTCCTCGCCGTCACCGACCACGGTCCCGCCGCGCCCGACTCGCCGCATATCTACCACTTCCGCAACTATAAAGTCCTGCCGCGCGTGCTGCGGGGCGTGACGCTGCTTACGGGAGTCGAGGCGAATATTCTGGGCCCCGACGGGAATATTGACATGGAGGAGCCCGAGCTTTCCCACTGCGAGTGGGTCGTCGCCTCCTATCATTTAGGCGTTGTAAGCTTTGAGCGGACTGTGCGCGCCGTCACAAACGGCTATCTCAAGCTTTGTGAGAATCCCTTTGTTGACGTGATAGGCCACCCCATTACAAACGATTTCCCGGTGGATTTCCGCGCGCTGGCGGACGCCTGCGCAAAGACGGGGAAGTTTCTTGAGATAAACGAAAGCTCGCTGCGCTATAAACCCGGCGCCTGGGAAAACGCGCTCGAGATGTTAAAATGCTGCAAGGATTCCAAAACCTCCGTCACGGTCTCCACGGACGCGCATTTCTGTGAACAAGTGGGGCGCACGCCATTGGCGGAGCGGCTCCTCGCCGAGGCGGCGTTCCCGAAAGACCTGATTGTAAGCCTTGACCCGGACAGAGTCCTCGAGACCGCCGCGAAACGCCACCGTCTGGATTTCAAAGCCGCGGGAAACGAGGAGGACGGCTTATGACGCCGCGGCTGCGCGAGGAACTCGCCGCGCTTTGTGACGAGGTCGAGGCGGAGGTGCTCTTTGACGAGCCGATGTCCGCCCACACGACTATCAAAATCGGCGGGGCGTGCGAGGCGCTTATCAATCTGCCCAATATCGCCGCGTGCAAGGCGTGCAGGAAATTTCTGGTGAAAAACGGCATTCCCTCCCGGCTGATAGGGCGGGGCAGCAATCTTCTTGTGCCCGACGAGGGCTTTGAGGGCGTGGCGCTGACGCTCGGCGGAATGCTCGCCGCCGACATCCGCGCGGAGGACAGCGGACTGATTCGCTGCGGGGCCGGCGTGCCCCTCAACAAGCTCTGTCTGGCGGCGCGCGAACACGCGCTGAGCGGGCTGGAATTCGCCTTCGGCATTCCCGGCTCGGTCGGCGGCGCCGTCTACATGAACGCGGGGGCGTACGGCGGGGAAATCTCGCAGGTGCTGGTCTCCGCCACGGTGCTGGACGAGGAAGGCAAAACCATGGTGCTCTCGGGCGACGAGCTGGCGTTTTCGTACCGCCACAGCCTCCTCATGGAGCGCCCGCTCTGGATTCTGGGGGCGCGCTTTGCGCTGAAACCGGGAAACCGCGACGAAATCCGGGAGACCATGCGCGCGCTGCTGCAGAAACGCAGCGACAAGCAGCCGCTGGAATACCCCAGCGCCGGCAGCACTTTTAAGCGCCCTCAGGGCGGCTACGCGTCCGCGCTCATCGACAGCTGCGGGCTGCGGGGGCTGCGTGTCGGGGACGCGCAGGTGAGCGAGAAACACGCGGGTTTCGTCATCAATCTCGGGCACGCGACTTTCGCGGACGTCATGACGCTCTGCGAAAAGATACAGCGCGAGGTTTTTGAGCAGACGGGATTCCGGCTGGAGCTGGAGCCCGAGATTCTCCGCGCGGAAAGGCAGGTTTAGGAAATGGAACTTCCCGGCGACCCTTATATTCTGTTCAGCTATCTCAACACGAAACTGCGCGACAGCGGGGAAACCTTCAGCGAATTTTGTCTGGAGAACGCGCTGGACGCGCGGGAAATCACACAAAAACTCCGCGCGGCGGGGGCTTTTTACGACGAGGCGCAAAATCAGTTCCGCCTGACCCCGCGAACATAGGAAAGGAAACGATACGGATATGGAATGGACCGGACTCAACGAACTGCGGGAGCGGTTTCTGACGTTCTTTGAAAGCAAGGCGCACACACGCATGGAGAGCGCCTCTCTGGTGCCGAAGGGGGACAATTCGCTGCTGCTTATCAACTCCGGCATGGCGCCGCTCAAGAAATTCTTCCTCGGGACGGCGCAGCCGCCCTCGAAACGCGTGACGACCTGCCAGAAATGCATCCGCACCCCGGATATCGAGCGTGTGGGGAAAACCGCGCGGCACGGCACTTTTTTTGAAATGCTCGGCAACTTCTCCTTCGGGGATTATTTCAAGCGCGACGCCATCGCGTGGGCGTGGGAATTCTTTACCAAAGAGCTGAAACTCCCCGAGGAAAAGCTGCACGTCTCCGTTTTTGAGCGCGACGACGAGGCGTACGACATCTGGACGCGCGAAATCGGCGTCGACCCCTCGCATATGGTCCGGCTGGGGAGAGAGGACAACTTCTGGGAACACGGCGAGGGACCGTGCGGGCCTTGTTCGGAGATTTACTTTGACCGCGGGCCGGAGAAGGGCTGCGGAAAGCCCGACTGCCATGTCGGCTGCGACTGCGACCGCTATGTCGAGGTCTGGAACCTTGTCTTTTCGCAGTACGACAGCGACGGCAAGGGCCATTACACCGAGATGCAGCACAAAAACATCGACACCGGAATGGGGCTTGAGCGCTTAGCCTGCGTCATGCAGGGCGCGGACAACCTTTTTGAGGTGGACACGATTCGCAATATCATGAACCGCGTCTGCGAAATCGCCGGGGTAAAATACCACGAGAGCGAAAAAACGGACGTCTCGCTGCGGGTCATCACCGACCACATCCGCTCCACGGTCTTTATGGTCGGCGACGGCATCACACCCGCCAACGACGGCAGAGGCTATGTGCTCAAGCGCCTGCTGCGGCGCGCGGCGAGACACGGGCGGCTTTTGGGGATTCATGAGCCGTTCCTCTATGACGCCGCTCAGACCGTCATCGCGGAGAACGAATGCGCCTACCCCGAACTGCGCGAGAAAAGCGAGCTGATTACACAAATTATCCGCCACGAGGAGGAAAGCTTCGCGCGCACGGTCGACCGGGGCATGGAAATGTTAAACGCGGAAATCAAGACCCTGCGCGGCGCGGGAGAGACACAGATCCCGGGAAAGACGGCGTTCGCGCTCAGCGACACCTACGGTTTCCCGATTGATTTAACAAAGGAAATCGCCGCGGAACAGGGGCTTTCCGTGGACGAGCGGGGCTTTGAGAATCTCATGCGCGGGCAGAAAGAACGCGCCCGCGCCGACAGAGCCGCGAAAGTCAAAACCTCATGGGGCGGCGGCGACGCGGTGCCCAAAGAGATTGAACAAACGCGCTTTACGGGCTACGAGGAACAGGTCTGCGAAGGGAAAGTCCTCGCGATTCTCGCGGGCGGGGAACCGGTGAACACGCTCCTCGAAAACGGCGCGGACGCGGTGGTTGTGCTGGACCGCACGCCTTTCTACGCCGAGAGCGGCGGGCAGGTAGGCGATATCGGGGTTTTTGAGCGCGACGGCGAGGTCGTTTTCGAGGTCGCGGACACGCAAAAGGACGCGGCGGGGCATTTTCTGCATCTGGGCGTTCTGACCGGCGGCGCTCTGGCGGTCGGGGACACCGTCAAGGCGCGGATAGACACTGCCCGGCGAGGCGCCATCGCGCGCAACCACACCGCGGCGCATCTGCTTCAGGCGGCGCTGCGCGATGTCCTCGGCGACCACGTGCATCAGGCGGGGCAGCTCGTGGACGAGAAACGCTGCCGCTTTGATTTTTCGCACTTCAGCCGCGTGACCGAAGACCAGCTGCGGGCGGTCGAGGAGGAGATAAACGGCGAAATCCTCGCGGCGCGGGAAGTCACCACACGGCAGATGCCGATTGAAGAGGCGAAAAAACTCGGCGCGATGGCGCTGTTCGGGGAGAAATACGGCGACATTGTCCGCGTGGTCGAGGCGGGCGCGAAATCCAAGGAATTCTGCGGCGGCACGCACGTCTCCAACACGGCGCAGATAGGGCTTTGCAGAATCGTCTCGGAAACCTCCGTCGCGGCGGGCGTGCGCAGAATCGAGCTGCTCACCGGCGCCAATGTGCTGGAGAAGATGGACGAATACGAGCGGACGCTGCAAAACTGCGCGCGGACGCTCAAACTGCGCGGGATTTCGGAACTGCCGGAAAAATGCGCGGGGCTGATGGCGCAGAACCGCGAACAGGCGCGGGAGATCGAGCGCCTCAACAGCAAGATCGCCAATTCCAAGCTTTCGGAGCTTTTTGAGAACGCCACGGAGATAGACGGCGTCAAGCTGATTTCCGCGCTGCTGACCGACGTAAAGCCCGAGACCCTGCGCGCCATGGGCGACGACATTCTGGCGCGCGGCGGGGACACCATCGCCCTTTTAGCCGGCGTGAGCGGAGAGCGCGGCAACTTCTGCTGCGTCTGTTCGGAATCCGCGCGGGCGAAAGGCGCGCACGCGGGTAAAATTATCCAGCGCGTGTCTGCCGTCACGGGCGGCAAAGGCGGCGGCAGACCCGAAAGCGCCATGGGCGGCATCGGCAAGCCCTACATGGTGGACGAGGCGCTCGCCGCGCTGCCCTCGATTGTAAAGGATTTGTTCACGTCATGAGCGCGTCGGAGACCAAGCGCGGGGACCTGCGCGTGAAAATCCGCTGCGCGCGCGCCCAGGACGCGAAGGAAGTCGCGAAACTGCTGCGCGAGGAGATGGAGATTTCCGTTTCCGCGGCGGATATCGCCCACGCGCTGACCCGGCTCTGCGTCAACCCGCGCCACAGGGTTTTTGTCGCGGAGGCGGAGGGCGAGGTCGTTGGTGTGGCGCATTTGTGCGACTGCGATTCCCCGCTGTTTTCAAAACCCATGGCGCTGCTTACCGTGATTGCCGTGAAAAAAACGCACCGGCGCGCGGGAATCGGTTCGGCGCTGCTTGCCCGCGCGCGCAAACTCGCGGCGGAATCGGGCGCGGGCGGGATTCTGCTGGCGTCCCACGAAATGCAGACCGGCGCGCACGCGTTTTTCAAGGCCTGCGGCTTCACCTCCCGGCGGCGCGCGCTGGAGATGAGCATTGATTTTGAGGAAACCGAAAACGGAGGAAACGAACCATGAAAGACTGCCTGTTCTGCCGGATTATCGCGGGGGAAATCCCGAGCGAGAAAGTCTACGAGGACGAAAACGTCTACGCCTTCAAGGACATCAACCCCATCGCGCCCCTGCACTATCTCTTCGTGCCGAAGACGCATATCACGTCCGCGGCGGATATTACGGGGGAAAACGCGCATATCTGCGCGGAGATTTTTGAGAGCATTGCCAAGGTCGCGGCGCGCGAGGGGCTGTCCGAGGGCTTTCGCGTGGTGACCAACTGCGGCGAGCAGGCGGGGCAGACAGTGCCGCACCTGCACTTCCATCTCCTCGCGGGCGCGCCCATGGGCTGGTCCAAGGATTCCGGTGTCTGAACCGGAAAAAGAGCGTGAAAGGGGGAGTCTCTACGGCGCGGAATGCTTCGCGCTGACGTGGCTCCTCGGTCTGACACTCTCAGCGCTCGGGCACGGGCCCGGCTTTCTGGCGCTGACGCTCGCCGCGCTGCTGTTTCTGACGCTTTGGCGCCGCTCCCGCGGATATTACCGCTCGTTCGTGTTCGCGGCGGCGGGCGCGCTGCTGGGCACGCTGCTCTGGGGCGTGTACGATTACGGCGTCAGGCGGCCGCTGCTGGCGCTGGACGGCACTCAGACCGTTCTGACGGCGCGGGTGCGGGAGGCGGAAATGTACGCGGGCGACCGCGCGCGTTATACGATTAAGACAGAACTTCAGAGCCGCGGCGCGCTCGCGGTGTGGTACGCGGGCAGCGAAATCCCCGCGCTGCGCCCGGGCGACACGGTCACGCTGGACGCTGAGCTGGAGGTTTTCCCATCAGACTACCGCTTTGACACCGCCGCCTACCGCGCGGGAAAGGGCGAGTATCTGCGGATTACGGACGCGAAACTTCTGGGAAGTGCGAAGGGCGGCTTTTCGGTGCGGAAACTGCTGCTGCTCTGGCGGGAGAGAATCGTCAAAGCCATCCGCCGCGCCATGCCGCCTGAGGAGGCGGGGCTGCTGACGGGCATGCTCTTCGGCGACCGCTCGGGCATGTCCGACGAGGCGGCTGATTTGCTCTACGACACCGGGATAGGCCATATCACGGCGGTTTCGGGGCTGCATCTTGTTTTCTTTACGGCGCTTCTGGCGGGGATTCTGCGGCTTCTGGGCTGTCCCGCGCGGCTTGCCTATTTTCTGGAGGCGGGCGGCATCGCGCTCTTCGCGCTGCTCGTGGACGCGTCCTTTTCGGTCGCGCGCGCGGCGGTCATGCTGCTCATTACCAACGCGGCGGCGCTTTTCGGGCGAAGGGGCGACACGCTGCGCTCGCTGTGTCTGGCGGCGGTGCTCTGCACGGTTTTTACGCCCTATGCCGTCACTTCCGCGTCATTCTGGCTCTCGGTTTCGGGCGTGTTCGGCGTGGGTGTCGCGGCGCCTCTGCTGACGCGGGGTCTCAAAAGCAGACTGCTGAAAGAAATTCTGTCGCTTGTGTGCGTCTCGGTTTCGGTTTTCCCGGCGTCCGTGATGTTTTTCGGGGAATCCTCCCTGATAGCGCCGCTGGGGAATCTGATTCTGCTGCCTGTCTGCACCGCGGCGCTTTATCTCGGGCTGATTTTCGTGTTCACGGGCGGTTTTCTGACACCGCTGCTGACGGCGGCGAGGGGAGCCTGCTCGCTCGCGCTGCTCGGGGCAAGGCTTTTGGGACAGAACCCCCTTTCCAAGCTCGCCTTCACCTCATGGGGCTCCAAAATCACGCTGCTTCTGTGCTGCGCGGCGCTCTTTACGCTGCTCGTGACGCGCTGCAAACCGCGCTATATCGGCGTATTCTTCCTGGCGGCGGCGCTGGTGACGGGGCTGCGGCTCGGGGTTGAGAAGGCTGTCTCGGAAAGAACTTTGCGCGTGGCGCTGCTGGGGCGGCCCGAAGAGGCGGCGGCGGTGATTTCCTACGGCGGGCAGACCGCGCTTGTGGATTTCACCGGCGACATACAAAGCCCCGCCTACGCGGCGAAATACCTCCAAAGCGCCGGGATTTCCGAACTTTCCGCGCTGGTTCTGCTTGAGGGCAGGAACGCCGCGGCGTATCAGAAGGAGCTATCCGAAATGAAGGTCGAACGGGTGCTGCTGACGGAGCAAACGCCTTGGAGAGAGGGCGCGCGGCTCTGCGGGGTGCGCGCGGAGCCTTTCGAAAACGCCGAAATTACGTTAAAAGATGTAAAATTCACCGTCAGCGGAGGAACGCTGCGGCTTTTGTTTCACGGCTATAAACTCAGTCTGGCGCCGCCGGGCACGGCGGATTCGGGCGCGGATATCGAGGCGCGCTACGGCGTACCCGAGGGCGGTTTCTGGTGCGCGGTCTCCTCAGGCGGCGGACTTTCGCGCCGCGCGGGGGAAAATCTGCTGCTGCGCCTCAGCGATAAGGGGGACCTGAGCATCGGGCCCTTGGAAAAACGGGGAGGAATCGCGGGAAATGGAAAGCAAATATTCACATTTAATTGACTTGGACGACTATCCGCTCACGTGGCTTGACAAGGTCGTCTCGCTCGGCGCGCAGATTTATTCCCACCCCCAGCGCTATGTGCAGGCTTGCGCGGGGAAAATCATGGCGACGCTGTTTTACGAGCCCTCCACGCGCACCCAGATGAGCTTTCAGTCGGCGATGATTCGCCTCGGCGGGAACATTATCGGCTTTGACAACCCCAACAGTTCCTCTGTCGCGAAGGGCGAAAACTTAAAAGACACAACGAAAATCGTCAGCTCCTATTCGGATATTCTCATCATCCGCCACCCCATGGCGGGCACGGCGAAGGCGGCGGCGATGACGGCGGAATGTCCGGTTGTCAACGCGGGCGACGGGGGACATCTGCACCCCACCCAGACGCTGACGGACCTGCTGACGCTGCGCATGGAAAAGGGAAGGCTTGAAGATTTAACAGTGGGGCTCTGCGGGGACCTGCTCTACGGCAGGACGGTGCATTCGCTCTGCAAGGCGCTCGCGTGCTACCCCAAAAACCGCTTTGTGCTGATTTCCACGCCCGCCCTGCGCGCCCCGGACTATCTCATCCGGATGTTCAGGGAGCGCGGCTGCGAATACTGCGAGGCGACTTCTCTGGACGACGCCATCGGGGATCTGGACGTGCTGTACATGACGCGGATTCAGCGCGAGCGTTTCGCGTCCGAGGCGGATTACCTCGCGCAGAAGGATATCTACTGCCTGACGCCGGAGAAAATGGCGCGCGCGAAGAAAGATCTGGCGGTGCTGCACCCGCTGCCGCGCGTGGACGAAATCGCCGTCTCGGTGGATTCCGACCCGAGGGCGCTCTATTTCAAACAGGCGCAGTATGGAATGTATGTGCGCATGGCGCTGATTCTCAAGCTGCTCGAGAGCGAGGAGACGTTCACGCTGCTGCGCGGGGAGCCGGATGATTCGCTGCGCTGCGTGAACCCGCGCTGCGTCACCGCCACGGAACGCTACCTGCCGAAGAGTTTTCTCACGCGCGGGGGCGAAACGGTCTGCGAATACTGCGAGGAACGCGCGCTTCATTGTTGATTCCGCACAAAATGGGGCGGCAGACTTTGTGCAAAAGGGCGAAAATCCGGGAAAGGCCTATTTACCTATTGACGAAGTAGGCAGAATGTGGTATAATAATCGGGCAAGAAAGCAAAAGAGGAGGAATCCCGCATGATATACGCGGACAACGCCGCGACCACACAGACCAGCCGCGCGGCGATAGAGGCCATGCTGCCGTGCTTTGACACGCAGTACGGCAACCCGTCGAGTCTTTACGCCTTCGGGCAGCGCGCGAAGGAATCTCTGGAGGACGCCCGCGCGCGCGTCGCGAAATGTCTCGGCGCGGACCCGAGAGAAATCACGTTCACTTCCGGCGGCAGCGAATCGGACAACCAGGCGCTGCGCACCGCCGCGACGCTCGGGGCGAAGAAGGGCAAGAAGCATTTAATCTCCACGGCCTTTGAACACCACGCCGTGCTGCACACGCTGGAGGCGCTCGAGCGCGAGGGCTTTGAGGTCACGCTGCTGGACGTCCATGAGAACGGCATTGTCACCCCCGAACAGGTCGCGGAGGCGATTCGCCCGGACACCGCGCTTGTAAGCGTCATGTACGCCAACAATGAGATCGGCACGATTGAACCCATTGGGGAAATCGGGGCGGTCTGCAGGGAAAAGGGCGTGCTCTTTCACACGGACGCCGTGCAGGCGGCGGGGCATCTGCCCATTGACGTGAAGGCGGAAAACATCGATATGCTCTCGATTTCGGCGCACAAATTCCACGGGCCCAAGGGCGTCGGGGTGCTGTACGCCAAGCGGGGCATCCGGCTGGAAAACGTCATCTACGGCGGCGCGCAGGAGCGCGGAAAACGCGCCGGGACGGAGAATCTGGCGGGGATTCGCGGGCTGGCGGCGGCGCTGGAAGAGAGTGTGGCGGCTATCCCGGAGCACACCGAAAAACTGCTGCGCCAGCGCGACAAAATCATCGCGGGGCTTTCGCAGATTCCGCACAGTATCTTAAACGGGGACGCTAGGAAGCGCCTGCCCTCGAACATCAATTTCTGCTTTGAGGGGATTGAGGGCGAGTCGCTGCTGCTGCTGCTCGACGACAAGGGCATCTGCGCGTCTTCCGGCAGCGCCTGCACCTCCGGTTCGCTTGACCCGAGCCATGTCCTGCTCGCCATCGGACGCCCGCACGAAGTCGCGCACGGCTCGCTGCGGCTGTCGATTGGGCCGGAACTGACGGACGAGGAAGCGGATTATATCATCCAGTCGGTAAGGGAAGTTGTGGAGTACCTGCGGAATATGTCCCCGGTCTGGCGGGATCTGACGGCGGGGAAGCAGCAGTTTGTTCTGAAATGAGAGAGGAGCGCGTTTTATGGCACTGTACAGTGAAAAAGTGATGGACCACTTCCGCAATCCGCGCAATGTGGGCGTGATTGAGGACGCGGACGGCGTCGGGGAAGTCGGCAACGCCAAGTGCGGGGACATCATGAAGATTTACCTCAAGGTGGAGGACGATATCATCACGGACGTGAAGTTTGAGACGTTCGGCTGCGGCAGCGCGATCGCGTCGAGTTCCATGGCGACGGAGATGATTCTCGGCAAGCCCATTTCCGAGGCGCTGACGCTGACGAACAAGGCGGTCACGGAGGCGCTCGACGGTCTGCCCGCGTATAAGCTGCACTGCTCGGTGCTCGCGGAGGAGGCCATCAAGGCGGCGGTCAAGGACTACTACGACCGCAACGGCATCGAATACGACCCGGAGCAGTTCCGCGAGAACGACTGCGCGCACTGCGGCGAATAAGAGATACAAAAAGGCGGTGTCCTGAACGCTCAGGGCACCGTTTTGCTGTCCGCGAATTCCCAGAATTCCTCCTCGCTCCCGGCGAAGACGTCCAAGTCAATAAAGGGCTCGCCGCCCTCATAGCCTTCCAGCACGCCGCGGGGGTTATACTGCCAGAAAGTCCACGCGGGGATGAGATCCTTGGAGGGCGGGGAAAAGACGCTGCGAATCCAGAGGCTGTAGGACAAATCCGTGTTCTGCAGATACTCCTCGTAGCAGGATTTCGTGGTGTAGATGACGGGGAGCTTGCCGTAGGTCTCCTCGAACGAATCGAGCATGACGCGCAGGTTTTCGCGCACGGTGTCGGGTTCGGGGAGATTCTCGGAGCGGTACTGCTCCAGATCAATGGCGGGCGGCAGACCCATGCTCCCGGCGGGAACGGTCCTGACAAAATTTTCGACCTGCTGCTGGGCGGGGCTGTCAAAACTGAAGAAGTGGTATGCCCCCGCGGCAATCCCCGCCGCGCGCGCCCCGACGACGTTGTCGGCGAAATTCTCGTCGACGCTGCCCGAACCCTCCGTCGCCTTGATATAGGCAAACCGCACACCCTGATCCGCGAATTTTTCCCAATCTATCTTGCCCTGATAGTGCGAGACGTCGACCCCGCGCACGGGATATTTGCGCTTGCTCGGGCGGTTGAACCAGATGGTGCCGCGCCAGCCCAGAAGAAAGATCCCGAGCAGGATCAGTGCCAGCACGCTCCACGCGATGAGCAGACGGCGCAGACGGCTTCGAAAGCGCTGCACGGCCCCGCCCCCTTTCCGTAATTTCCTCTCTTTGATTGTACCGCGTTTTGTCCCTTTTGTCAAGAGGGCGTCCCTTGACAAACGCGCGCGGGGCGTGGTATAATAAAAGAAAGGGGATGAGGCAATGACATCCTTTCAGTGCCCAAACTGCGGCGCGGATTTACAAGTTGAGGATGCGCGGCAGGGGTATGTTATCTGCCGGTACTGTGATTCGAGAATTTCGCTGACCGACGACCGCACGGCAGAGCAGAACCGGGCGGAGGCGGAACGCATCCGGGCGGAAACGGAGCGCATGGCTTTTGATCGGCGGGTGCGTCTGGAGGAGGAACAGCGCGCACGCGCGGAGAAAGAACGGCAAATGGCGCGGGAACGCGCGGAAGAGGAGGCGGCGCAGCGCGAACAGGCGGCGCAGGAGGCGCGCGAGGCGGCTGTCAAACGCGAAATTATGGAGCGTCAGGAGAGGCTCGCGTGGCAGAAAGACAACACCCGGAAGTGCGGTATCATCTCCTTTCTGGCGTTTGCGGCGTGGATTGGCACTCTTATCATCATCGCCGTCACGGACCCGGAATCCTTCTTCGCCAACTTTATTCTGGCGGTTCTGGCGTTCACCTGTCCGATTGTCGCGCTGGTGTTCTTGGTCAAGGCGCTTTCCGGCAAGTGGAAAGAAAACCATATGTAAGCGTATCGGGAGGATGAAACCATGCTGACACTGAAATGCCCAAACTGCGGCGCGGATTTGCGGGTTGAGGACAAGCAGGAGTTCGCGGTGTGCCGATACTGCGATTCGAGAATTTCGCTGACGGACGAGAGAACGCCTGAGCAGATCAAGGCGGAGGCGGAACGCATTCGGGCGGAAACGGAGCGCATGGCTTTTGAGCGGCAGGCAAAGCTGGAAGAGGAACAGCGCCGGCACCTGCTTGAGGCGCAAGGTCGGAGTATGCTTGAAGAGCAAAGAGAAAATACAAAATTATGCGCGGCGATGATGTTTTTATCGCTGGTCGTTTTCCTTCCTTTCTGTTTCATCGTGCCGCAAACAAAAAGTATTATTCCGTGGTTTTTCTTTTCATCAGGTCTGATCGGACTACTCACTTTTTTGTTAAAAGGCATCTTCAGCATTCGGAAAGAGAATGCCATACGGAGAGAATATCACATGGTTAAGAACCATTATCAAAGTAACTGAAACTATGATATTCTTACAGTTTCGAGGCTGCGGCGCGGATTTGCGGGTTGAGGATAGTGGGCAGGCGTTTGTTGTCTTCCGCCCGGGCGCTGAGCGTTTGCGCGGTGTCTATAAAATCACAGAGAGCAGCCGCTCACGCGGGACGTGCGCGGTTTTTTGCGCGGAGGGGAGATATGACCGCAGAACCAAAGCCGCTGATTGTCGCTGTTGTCGGGCCGACCGCCGCGGGCAAGACCGACCTCGGCGCGGCGCTCGCGCAGACCTTTGACGGGGAGGTCGTCTCGGCGGATTCCATGCAGATTTACAAGGGCCTGGATATCGCCACGGCAAAGCCCTCCCCCGAACGGACGCTGGGCGTGCCGCACCACCTCATCAGCGTGCTGGAGCCGTGGGAGAGCTGCTCTGTCGCGCGCTATACGGAGATGGCGCGGGAAGTCCTCAAACAAATCCTCGCGCGCGGGCGGCTGCCCTTCGTGGTCGGCGGCACGGGGCTGTATCTCGACGCACTGCTTGACAATATCCGTTTCCCGCAGATCCCCTCCGACGAGAATCTCCGCGCGAAACTCACGCGGGAGGCAAGCACACTCGGGGGCGAGGCTCTTTTGGAACGGCTGCGCGCATGCGACCCGGCCGCGGCGCAAAGGCTGCACCCCAACAACATAAAACGCGTGGTTCGGGCGCTGGAGGTCTATGAACTGACTGGGATTCCGCTTTCGGAGCACGAACGGCGCAGCCGCGAGGAGCCCCCGCCCTGGGAGACGCTGCGGCTGGGGCTTGATTTCAGAGACCGGTCAAAACTCTATGAACGCATTCGCGCGCGCGTGGACGAGATGGTAAGAAACGGGCTCTGCGAGGAGGTTCTGGGGGAAATCCGCTCAGGGGTCAGGCGCTCCACGTCCGCCGCCGCGATAGGATATAAGGAACTGCTGCCGTGGGCGTTCGGGGCGGAACATCTGGAGGACGCTCTGGAGCGCGTCAAGCGTCAGACCTGCCGTTACGCGAAGCGGCAGGGCACATGGTTTCGTCGGAATCATCAAATTCAGTGGGCTTATGTCGATGATTTTTGTGGAGATTATGGAATTTTTGAGAAATTCAGGGATTCGATAGCAAAACAGCGGCCGACTGTGCTATAATTATAGTGTGTAGGCGGCGCCGGTTTTGCCGGATGCCGGCCGAAAGATAAAAAGAGAAACGAGGCAAAGCGTATGAGTGGAAAAGCAATGAACCTGCAGGATGTGTTCCTCAATCAGGCGCGGAAGGACAGAATCCCGCTGACGATCTTTCTGACGAACGGGTTTCAGTTCAAGGGAATCATCCGCGGCTTTGATTCCTATGTGGTCATTCTGGAGACGGACGGGCGTCAGCAGCTCGTCTATAAGCACGCGATTTCGACCATAGTGCCGGCGCGGGCGATTTCGATTCTCGACGCGGTCGAACAGAACGCGGCGCCCGCGGAGAGCTGACCGCGGCGCATGAGTGACGCAACAACCCGTATTCTGCGCGTACTCGTGGTCATTCTCGCGGCGGTGATGGCGTTTACGACGTTCTACCACCTGTTCTTTCAGAGCTACGAAACGGAAAACGCCGTCTACTACGAGGTCAGTGACGTCACGGCGTTTCAGGGGGTTTATGTGCGCGAGGAGAGACCGCTGCGCTACTCGGGGCAGGGGGCGGTGCGCTATCTGGTAGAGGACGGCGCGAAGCTCGGTGTCGGGAGCGCCATCGCGGAGATCTACGCCGACGAGGAGCAGATAGACCTGCGGCGGAGCATCGCGGAAAAGGAAGCCGAGATTGAGATGTTAAACCGGCTGCAGAACCCGGGCTCCACGCGCAATGTGCAGCCTGAAAGCCTCTCCGCGCAGATTACGCAGGAGTTCAAAGACATGGTGCGGCTGCGCGAGCTGGGCAGCTTTTCGGAGATGACAGCCAGAAAGAGCGATTTGGCGCTGCTGATGAACACCTACGACAAGACCACGAACACGGCGATCGACTATTCCGCGCGCAAGACGGCGCTTGAGACGGAAACGGCGCAGCTGAGAACGCGCCTGCAGGAGCCCGAACAGGTGATAAGGGCGGATTCCAGCGCCTATTTTGTCAGTTATGTTGACGGATATGAAGAAAAGCTCAACATGGAGAACGCGGCGGGGCTGACGCCTCAGGAGCTGCGGGATGTCTCCGACAGCGGCGGTGCGCGGAATCTTGACGAGAACGCGGTCGGCAAGCTCGTGGACAGCTATGAATGGTACATCACGGGGATTTTCGACAACAACAAACTGCGTCTGACGGAGGGAGACACCGCGTCGGTGCGGCTGGCGTCGTTTCCGAGGCCGCTGCAGGTGACGGTGGAATCGCTGATGTCGGGCGGGGATATCACGCAGACACAGGCGGTTTTCCGCTGCGAGCAGATGACTTCGGAAGTCGTGCAGCACCGCACGGAGCGTGTGGAAATCGTGCGGAACACCGTCACGGGGGTGCGTGTGCCGCGCTCCGCGATACGGTTCAAGGATGTTGAGGTCGAGGTAGAGGACGAGGACGGCACCCACACCGAAACCCAGAACTGCATGGGCGTGTATGTTCTCATCGGGGAGACGGCGGAATTTAGGAGAGTGGACGTCGTTTATGAGGACGAGACGTTTTATCTCTCCTCGCTGGACGCGCCGGAAGGATTTGTCGCGCTCTACGATGACATCATCACGAAGGGAGTGATGGCAGACGGGGACTGAACAGAATGAGGCCGTGCTGGAAAGACTGCGCGTGATTCGGGAAAATATCGCCAAGGCCTGCGCGCGCGCGGGCAGAAGTACGGATGAAGTCACGCTGATGGCGGTCACGAAAACCGTGCCGGCGGAACTCGTAAATGTCGCGATTGACGCGGGCGTGCGCGTGCTGGGCGAAAACAGGGTGCAGGAATATCTCTCCAAGGCGCCGCTGTACCGCCCCGAGGCGGAGGTGCATTTCATCGGCTCGCTGCAGACCAACAAGGTCCGGCAGATTGTCGGGAAAGTCGCGCTCATCCACTCTGTGGACAGCCCACGCCTCGCGGAGGAAATCTCCCGCCGCTCGGAGCGCCTCGGAATCAGAACCGGCGTGCTGATTGAGGTCAATATCGGGGGCGAGGCGACCAAATCCGGCTGTGCGCCGCAAGAGCTGCCAAAACTGCTGGAAGACGCGGCGAAACTGCCCGGTATCGAGGTGCGGGGGCTTATGACGATTCCGCCGCCTATGACCGATGAAGGCGCGCAGGAGGCGCTTTTTGAGAAGACGCGGCTGCTCTATGAGGACAGCAAACGCGTGTGTCCGATGCGCGTGCTTTCCATGGGGATGTCGGGGGATTATGAGCAGGCGATCGCGCACGGTTCGACGATGGTGCGAATCGGCAGCGCGCTGTTCGGCCCGAGAGTCTACCCGGCGCCGCAGACTTGAATAACCCGGAGCGGAGCTTGCTGCTGCGCCCGAGCGAATATGATAGAAAAAGGAGAAACGAAAATGGGAATTGTTGACAAAGTGCGGGATTTTTTCGCGCCGCAGGAAGATGACGGCTACGAATCCGAGCCGGTAGCGGAGCATACCGGTTCCAAGTCCTCCAAGGAACGCTCCGCGCGTTCGGAAAGCTACAGCTACGAGCCGGAGCGCACACTCACCGCGCCCGCCAAGGAGCATACGGAAAAGACCGAGACAAGCGCGGCCTCCTCCAAGGACGGCAAGGGCAAGGTGATGAACATTCAGGCGACGGCGCAGCTGCAGGTGGTGCTGGTGAAGCCTGAGGTCTTTACCGACGCCAAGCAGATAGCGGACCACCTCATCTCCAAGAAGACGGTTGTGCTGAATCTGGAGACGGCGTCCGCTGAGAACAAGCGCAGAATCATTGACTTCCTGGTCGGTGTCGCCTACGCCAACGGCGGCAGCCTCAAGCCCGTGGCGAACCTCACCTACATCATCACGCCCTACAATGTCGGGTTTATCGGGGAGGATCTGGTCAACGAGCTCGAGGCAAACGGCGCTATCATGTAAAAAGAACGGCGGAAAAAAGAAGGGAGAACCGCGATGATCACATCGAAAGACATTCACAAAAAGAAATTCGAGAAGGTAAAGTTCGGCTACAGCCCGGAGGAAGTGGACGCGTTTCTGGCACAGCTGGAAACGGACGTCAAACTCATGGAGCAGGAACTGACCGACACCAACGACAAGGTGCAGATTCTCGCCGACAAAGTCCGTGAATACAAGGAAACCGAGGAGGACCTCAAGAACGCGCTGATTGGCGCGCAGAAACAGGCGAGAGAGGTCATCGCGCAGGCGAACGGACGCGCGGAGGAAATCGAGCAGCAGGCGCGCGAGCGGGTGGATTCCGTGCAGGCGCAGACGAAAGCCTCGCTGGAGACGGAAATTACGGAGCTTTCCGAGAAGGTAAAACTCGAAAACGCGGCGCTGGTGATGGCGCAGCGGCAGGTTTCCGCGTTCAAGAAGGCGCTGTTCGATATGTATAAGGAACATCTGGCACAGATTTCCAGACTCCCCGAGAGCATGGACGACCTGCCCGAGGACGTGCTGGAGGAACTGGAGAGACAAAGCGCGGTGGAGCCCGAACCGGAAACGGAGCCCGAACCGGAGGCGCCGGCGGAGGAAGAGCAGCCCGAGGAGGAGCCTGAAGATTCCGCTGAGCCCGAGGAGGCGGAGGAGGAAGAGATTGCCGACCCGTTCGCGGAGAGCGGCAGGCGCGGCTACTCGCGGGACACAAACTCCTTCGGCAGCCGCAGGGACGACAAGAAAAAACGTTATTGATTTGCCGGTAAGCGTTTCGAACCCGCGGCGGCAAGGAGCCGTGCGGGTTCATTCTTTTGTGAAGGGAGAGGGAGATTTTGACGGCGGTTCTCATCTGCGCGGCGGTCGCGCTGCTTGTGGGCGCGGATCAGGCCATCAAACTCTGGGCTGTCCGGAACTTAAAGGGCGGCGAGGAGATCCCCTTCTGTCCAATCGGCGATTTTGACTGGATGCACCTGCGGTATCTGGAAAATGACGGCGCGGCGTTCAGCATATTGAGCGGCTCCAGAGCGTTTCTGATTACGGAATCGATTCTGATGATCCTGCTGTGCTTCTATCTGCTGCTGCGCCTCGCCAGACGCCACCGCTATCTCTACGTCGCGCTGCCGCTCATCATGGCGGGCGGAATCGGGAATCTCATTGACCGAATCTTCCGCGGCGGGCACGTGATTGACTATTTCGACCTGCAGCTTTTCCGGTTCGCGGTCTTCAATTTCGCGGACTGCTGCGTGACGGTCGGCGTCGCGGTGCTGATTGTGGGGCTGCTGTTTCTGGAAAAGGAACTGCCCCGCGCCAAAAAGCTCAAGGAATCGCCCAGAGTGCCCTACTGCAGGCGAAGCCCGCTCGCTGAGGACGCCGAACCCGCGCCAGCGCTTGAGGCCGCGCCAGCGCTCGAACCCGCGCCGACACAGGAACATGTCCGCTGAGGACGGCGGGGTATTCACCTTTTCGCCCGGTATCGAAGACGCCGGGGTACGCGCGGATGTCTGGCTCGCCAAAGAGTCGGGGCTTTCCCGCGCGGCGGTGCAGCGGCTCCTTGAGGAAGGCGCGGCAGAGCGGAACGGGCACGCGCTCGCGAAGAACGACAAAATCGCGCCCGGCGGGCAAATCACGCTCACGGTGCCGCCCCCGAAACCTCTGGAGGCGCGGGCGCAGAATATCCCCATCGAAATCGTCTATGAAGACGATGACCTGCTCGTGGTCAACAAGCCCAAAGGTATGGTCGTGCATCCCGCTCCGGGGCACCCCGACGGCACACTGGTCAACGCGCTGCTCTACGCGTGCGGGGGCAGGCTTTCCGGAATCGGCGGGGCGCTGCGGCCGGGGATTGTACACAGAATTGACAAGGACACGAGCGGGCTGCTGATTGTCGCGAAGACCGACCGGGCGCATCTGGCGCTCGCGGAACAGATCGCGGCACATGACTTTTTGCGCGAATACGAGGCGGTGGTCTGCGGGATTCCGAAGGAGCCCGAGGGCACGATAGACGCTCCCATCGCGCGCGACATCAAAGACCGGCAGAAAATGTGCGTTGCCTTTGACCGGGGGAAGGAAGCGGTGACACGCTATCGGGTCTTGGAGCCCTTTGCGCGCCACGCCTATGTCAGCTGCCGGCTTTTCACGGGGCGCACGCACCAGATTCGCGTTCATATGAAATATATAGGCTGCCCGGTCTACGGCGACGACGTCTACGGCAGGGCGGAGAAAGATATAGAGGGACAGTGCCTGCACGCGCGCAGGATAGGCTTTCGGCACCCGGTCACGGGAAAGGAGCTCTTCTTTGAATCCGAGCTGCCCGGGTATTTCGAGGCCGTGCTGGACAAATTGCGCGCTCAGGCGCCACGGAGGTGATCAAATGCGCCACAAGATAACCCCGCTCATTCTCACGGCGGCCGCGGCGGGCTGTCTTATGGGCTGCGGAGACGAGGAATCCACTTATGACAAGCCGCTGGATTCCGCGGTTGCCGAGGAAATCGGGACCATCGCCGCGTCGGACGAGCGTCTGACGGGCGAGCTGGAGAACAAGACCATCAAATGGATGGCGACATGGGACATCAACCCCGATTCGACCGGAAAGAGCACCCCCGTGGAACTGGAAATCTTTCAGAAGCGCTACGGCGGGAAGATTGAGTTTCACAGCATTACCTTTGAGACGCGCTTTGAGGAACTCGCCAACGCCATCAACGCGGGCGAGGGGATTGACTTCTACTCCGCGAGCGATTTGGACGTGATTCCGCGCGGCGCCATCAAAGATATGTTTGTGCCGATTGACGACTACGTGGATCTGGACGGGCCGCTCTACAGCGATATCAAGGCGGCGATGGACAGCTTCGTGTGGAAGGGCAGCCACTATGTCTTTGTCAACGACGTGGTCGGGGACAACTGCGCCTTTATCTACAACCGCGACACCATGGCGCAGAACAACCTGCCCGACCCGCTGGAACTCTACGAAAAGGGCGAGTGGAACTGGGACACGTTCACGGATATGCTCAAACAGTTTGTGGATGTGACCAACGAACGCTACGGCATCGACGGCTTCTGGTTTGAGGCGGGGCTTTCCGCGACCTGCGGCGTGCCGTATATCGGGCTGGAGGACGGCCTGCTCAAGAACAACTTAAAGGACCCCGCGATTGAGCGGCTGCAGAACTGGTTCTACGAGCTGGGCACATCGGACTACGTGCTCATGGGCAGGGACAATATCTACGAAACGCGGGAGGCCCTCATCGGGCAGGGCAAGCTGCTGTGCTTCCCGTGCGGGCTCTGGAAGCTCTATATGTCCAAGGACCAGTGGGAGCCTGTTTTCGGCGAAAACGTGATGTTTGTGCCCATGCCCAAAGACCCCGACGCCGACGCCTACTATATCCCGGTGGGGCTGGACGGCTACACGCTTGTCAAGGGCGGGCAGAACCCGGAGGGCGTCGCGAAATTCGCGGCGTGCAAGCGCGTTTTGGTGACGAACGAGCGCACCTACGAAATCCGGGCGGAGCAGATGATGTCGGACTACGGCTGGACGCAGGAAATGATTGACATGAAGGAAGAGCTCGACAATCTCGCAAGAGAGAATCCGCGGTTTGAGTTCATGAACGCGGTGTCGCAGGACGTTTCCGACATTCTGGATTCCAACGAATACGGCATCCGCGCCGCGGCGAAAGGGGTAAGCCCGTGGAACGAATCCGTCACGGCGATTTACGCCGCGGTGGACGCCTATTTGGATGAAGCAAATAACAGCTGAGAGAAAGACTTATGCAAAATGACCAAATGACGCGGACAATATTTTACATTTCCGACAAGGCGCGGACCTTGCAAAACCCGCGCGCGTGTGGTATAATTACATTGAAGCGTTATCTTTGCTTTCATGTTCGATTCGGGGGGCGCTCAGATGGCTTTTAAAATCAAAAACGGCGTTTTGCTGAAATATGAGGGAGCCGGCGCGCTGGAGAAGCTCGGGATTCGCCGGCAGGGGGAGTTTCTGACCCTGCCCAAGAATATCACGGAGATCGGCGACGAGGCGTTCACGATGACGAACATTGAGAGTGTGCAGATACCCGCCAATGTTGTCAAAATCGGGGAGCGCGCGTTTGCGCTGTGCGCGGACATGACCATTCTGGCGCTGACGGAGGGGCTGCGCGAAATCGGCGCGTACGCGTTTGACGGCTGCCACGCGCTGCGGGCGGTCTCGATTCCCGACAGCTGCGTGTCTCTGGGCGCGTGGGCGTTCAGCAACTGCGGCGGCATCAGGAACCTCAAACTCTCCGTCAATTTCGAGACCATCTCCCGCGGGGCTTTTTCGGGCTGCTCGCGGCTGGAGGAACTGGAAATCCCGCAGGGGGTTCGGCATATCGACAGCCGCGCGTTTCACGGCTGCTCCTCGCTGCTGGAGGTGCGCCTGCCAAACGGGCTGAAAACCATCGGGCGGGAGGCGTTCGCGTGCTGCTCCGCGCTGCGGCAGATTTATATCCCGGAGACCGTCACGGAGATCTGCGAGGACGCGTTCGCGGACTGCACGGAGCTGAAATTCGTCACGATTCCGCCCTCGGTCACAAAGCTGCACCCCTACGCTTTCGGGACGCAAAACAACCTGCGCGTCATCACGACCGTCACGGGCAGCGCCGCCTATCAATTCGCCATGGAGCACGGCATTCTCTGCTACACCGAGCGCGAGGCGACCAAGCTCATCGGCTGCAACCCGAATTTCTCGATTGAGTACGGGATTTTGAAGAAATACACGCGGGAATACAATGTCCGCGACGTGCTGATTCCGGAGGGCGTCATCGGCATCGGCAACCACGCCTTTGAGCAGAACCGGCAGATTGCCTCTGTCGTCATCCCCGAGGGCGTCACGGAAATCGGAAACTACGCGTTCAACGGCTGCCACAGTCTGCAGCGGGTCTACCTGCCCGGCACGCTCAGGCGAATCGGGTGTTTCGCGTTCCGCGACTGCCCGCTGGTGGAGCTGATTCTGCCGGAGAGCCTTGAGAGCATCGACAAGAACGCGTTTCAGGGCTGCACGGCCATGCGGCGGCTCTATATGTACGACAATGTGGAGCATATGGAGAAGGAGGCGCTGCGCGACTGCATGGCGCTGACGGAGCTGCGCTTTTCCGCGAAATTGGAGGCCATTCCCGAGAGCGTCTGCAGCGGCTGCTCGTCGCTGCGCCAGGTCGTCATCGCGGAGGGCACCAAATATATCCGCCAGAACGCGTTTCGGGGCTGCTCGAGCCTGCGCGAGGCGTACATTCCCGACAGCGTGGTGGAAATCACGCCGAACGCCTTCGCGGACACGCCGCTTTTCCGCAACACGGCGGGGCACTATATCGTCGGGCGTTTCCTGATTCACGCGGACGGCTACAGCCCCATTCCGATCGGGGTACACAGAATCGGGCCGAGGGCGTTTGACAGGGGCGGGCTGCGCGCGGTGAATATCCCCGACGGGGTGCTGAGCATCGGCGACGGGGCGTTCGCCAACTGCGGCATCCTGACAGACGTGACGATACCGCGCTCGGTCGAGGAAATCGGTGTGGACGCCTTCGCGAATACGCCGTGGTTTCTGCGCAGAACCGAGCCTTTCACCATCGCGGGCGCGAATATCCTGCTGCACTGCGCCTGCACGGACCCGGAAATCAATGTGCCGGTCGGGGTGCGCTATATCGCCCCTTCCGCGCTCTCACAGCTCCCCGCGCGGGTGATTCGGCTGCCCGAGGGCGTGCTGCGCGTTCAGAACGGCGCCTTCTCCTACTGCGAGGCGCTCGAATACGTGGAACTGCCGACGACGCTGCGCGAAATCGGGGACTATATCTTCCACGGCTGCACCGCGCTGCAGAAGGTCGTGTTCCGGGAAGGGCCTTCCAAAGTCGGCAACGCGATGTTCAGCAGCTGCACCGCGCTCAAAACCGTAAAGCTGCCCTCGACCATCACGGAAATCAATTTCGAGGCGTTCTCCCACTCGGGGCTTGAGAAGATCATCATTCCCGACGGGGTGCGCAAGATCGGTCAGTCGGCGTTCAGCCACTGCGAAAACCTGCGGGATGTCGCAATTCCCGCCTCTGTGACGGAAATCGCGGAAAACGCGTTCACGGACTGCCCCAAATTCCGCCTGCACGCGGAGGAAGGGAGCTTCGCGGAACGCTACGCGCGGCTGCACAGTTCCATGATGCAGCTGACACCGCTCGATATGGAGGCGCTGACGCGGGAGGAAAAGCAGATCGCGCCCCGCGCCGCCAAGGACACCGCGCCGCGCAAGCCCGAGCGCAAGCCTAAGGAAAAGGCGCTGCCGTCCGACCCGGATTTCCTCTTCAGAAAACCCGAGGAGGCGAAACCTGAGGAGGCGGCGGTAAAGCCGGAGGGAACGTCCCCCGCGCCGCCCAAGCAGGAACCCAAAGCGGAACCCGCCAAACAGGAGCCCGCCAAACAGGAGCCCGCCAAACAGGAGACAAAGCCGCCCAAGGCGATGAAAACCGAGCCCAAGACGGAGCCCCCCAAGCACGAGCCCGAAAGTGTCGTGCGCGCGAAGAAAGCCGCAGCCGCCAAGGACGCCGCCGCCGAGGAGCAGAAACAGCGGGACGAGGAACACAAACAGGCGCAGCGGCAGGCGCGTGAGAAACAGCGCGAGGAGGAATTAAGACAGGCCCAGGCGGCCCGCGACGCCATTCTTGAGGACGAGAAAAACTACGCGGAGCGCGTGCGCCGGCAGCTGGCGGAGGCGAAGAAAACCTCCGTGCCCTACGACGAAAGCGCCGTGCTGCCGCGTGAGGAAAAGAAGCCGAAACCTCCGCGCAAGCACAAGGAAAGCGCGCAGCCGCGTGAAAAAGAGCCCTTGCGCGGAACGCTTGAGGAACAGAAGGCGAAACGCCGCGCGGAGCTTTTAAGCGACCTGCCCGACCTGCCCCCCGAGCCCGCGGAAAAGCCCGCGCCGAAACCCGAGACGGCCGCCGAGGCGAAACCGGACGCTGCCAAACCCGAGACGGCCGCGCCGAAGAAAGACCCGGAGGACGACCCGCTGGCGGACATTCACTGGAACAGCGACCAGACCACCTTTACGATTCGGCTCTGAACAACAAAAATCCCCTCTCTCCCGCGGGAAAGAGGGGTTTTCTTATTTCTTGGGCTTTGGCTTGCCCTTGTTTTGCTGTGCGGATTGCTTGGCTTTGTTGGGCTGGGAAGACTGTTTGCCCTTGTTTTGCTGTGCGGATTGCTTGCCTTTGTTCGGCTGTGCGGATTGCTTGCCCTTGTTGGGCTGTGCGGATTGCTTGCCTTTGCCGGGCTGTGCGGGAGCGGATTCCGCCACGGGTTTTTGCTCCTCAATCGGTTCCGCCG
>CAYZMU010000006.1:38424-54152 GCA_964479595.1 uncultured Ruminococcus sp.
GGCTGTGCGGGAGCGGATTCCGCCACGGGTTTTTGCTCCTCAATCGGTTCCGCCGCGGCCGCGCCGAGGATTGCCCAGAAAACCGGCGCGACGGTCAGCACGGAAACCCCGACCACACTGCAGAGCGCGTAGGTGAGCGCCGCGCCGCCGAACGCCCATGTCATCCAGCTGTTTGTTCGCCGGCGCTTCCAAAGCAGCAGAAAACAGCTTACCAGCAGCGCCAGATGCAGCACCAGCGAGGGGATCCCGCGTGTCGCCGCGATGAACAGATAGTCGTTGTAGGGGCGGTCGATGGAGTTGGCGTTCAGCACGAGCGTCATACTGGTTTTGAGCTGCGAATAGGAATAGTTGTCGGGTCCTGTGCCCACAAAGGGATACTTGGCAATCACCGAGCAGGCGTCCTTCCAGCAGTAGGAGAGCACGGAGGAACTGTCGCCGATGAGAAATTTCTCCTCGTCGCGCCGGTAGGGCCCGGAGGTTGAGAGGCGGTAAAACGCGTCGTCCCAGACAATCCCGCCGTCATAGAACGCGAAACCGTTCGGCACGGGGGAATCATCCCGCGTGGAGTAAGCGTTGTTGAGAGACGGCGCGAAATAAGTCCACAGCAGCGAGCCGCACACGCAGACACCCGCCACCGCCGCCAGAATCCCGCGCTGTTTTGCGCTCGAGCGGCTCTTTTGCAGACAGCAGAGAACGCAGATCAGCACCCCGGCCGCGCCCGCGACAAGCCCCGCGAAAGTCTGTGTCCGGAAAACCAGCAGCAGCGAAAGCCCCGCGCAGACAAGCGCCGTAATCCGCCGGGATTTTTTCTTTGAGAACGCGGCGGCGGGAATGGAAACCCCGAGTATCAGCCCCAGAAGCATTCCGAACGTCACGGGGCTGTCCGTCAGCCCGCTCGGCAGCCGCAGATTGTCCAGCAGCAGCGGGTCGACCATTTTATATTCATTCGGGAAATCAAAGAAGGGCTGCGCCTGCAAAAGCCCCCAGCCGCACTGAACGATTCCGAAAATCAGAAGCCCGTCGAGCAGAATCTCCGCAAACTTTTCGCGCCGCAGCATCGTCCCCAGATAGAAAATCGCGGCGTACATCAAGAGCGCTATGAGCCCCTCGTCTCTGCCGTCCAGCCCGAAAAGCGAATCTCTCGTGGAGAACGACTGCGTGAGGGAAAGCACGCCCCACAGCAGCGACGCGGCAATGACAGCATAGGGGAAAAACAGGCGCTTGTGAATCTGCTTGCGCATGAGCCCGACGACCATCGTGATAATCGCCAGCACGCCCGCCACCGAAAAGATATTCGCGACACTGCGCAGCATGATGACAACCAGCGCCATCACGCCCGCGAAACCGCCCTCGCTGACCTTTGCCGCCAAATCCGCGTTGACGGATTGTGTGAGCTGATTGATGCCGGCGGAGCACGCCGTCGCGGTGAAGACGATGATCAGAGCCCGCGCGCAGAAGGCGCGGTAGCGGTCAAGGTCCATATTCAGGATAAAGTTGGATTTCTCTGTCGTGTGGAAAATGGTTTTCGCCATATTCAGCAGCACCGCCTTTGCGCCAAAGTTTTGTGATATTCATTGCCGCGCCCGACCCCGCGAAGGCCCCGAGCGCGGCACAAACCGTTATTTCGCCACATCGCTGACGCGGCTCTCCCGAATCAGATTGATCTTAATCTGCCCGGGATAATCCACATCCTTCTCAATCTGCTGCGCAATCTCGCGCGCGACCAGAACCATGCGCTCATCGTCGACCACCTCGGGCTTGACCATGACCCGCACTTCCCGTCCCGCCTGCATGGCGTAGCATTTGTCCACGCCCTCATGCGCCAGGCAGATTTCCTCAAGCTTTTCGAGACGCTTGATGTAGCTTTCCATATTCTCCGAGCGCGCCCCCGGCCTCGCGGCGGAAATGGCGTCCGCGGCCTGCACCAGACAGGCAATCGCCGTGCGCGGCTCCACGTCCCCGTGGTGCGCCTCCACCGCGTGAATGACCTCATTGGGCTCTTTGTACTTGCGGCAGACATCCACGCCGATTGCGACGTGCGAGCCCTCGATCTCCGCCGTCAGCGCCTTGCCGATATCGTGCAGAAGCCCCGCGCGGCGCGCCATATTGGCGTCCAGACCGAGCTCCGACGCCATAATCCCGCTGAGCAGAGAGACCTCGATGCTGTGGTTTAACACATTCTGCCGGAAACTGGTGCGGAACGTCAGCCGCCCCAGAAGCTTGATAAGCTCCGGATTGAGCCCGTGGACATTCGTTTCCAGAACGGCCCGCTCGCCCTCCTGCTTGATGCGCTTTTCGACTTCCCTGCGCGCCTTGTCGACTTTCTCCTCAATGCTCGCGGGGTGAATCCGCCCGTCCACGATAAGCTTTTCCAGCGCGATACGCGCGACCTCGCGCCGCACCGGGTCAAAGCAGGAGATGGTGATGGCCTCGGGCGTGTCGTCGATAAGCAGTTCCACGCCCGTGAGCGATTCAATCGCGCGGATGTTTCTGCCCTCGCGTCCGATAATCCGCCCCTTCATCTCATCGTTGGGCAGTGCTACCACGGAAACCGCCGCCTCGGAGACCTGCTCCGCGGCGCATTTGGCAATCGCCAGCGAAATCTGGCTGCGCGCGATGTCCTCGCAGGACGATTTCAGCTGCTGCTCATACGCCAGCACCCGCACCGCCTTCTCGTGGACCAGCTCGGAATCCAGTTCCTTGAGCAGATATTCCTTCGCCTCGTCGCGTGTCAGTTCCGAGATGCGCTCGAGCATCTCGATCTGCGCCTTCTTGATCTTTTCGGTTTCCTCCTCCGCGGACTTTCGGATTTCCTCGGATTCCTGCAGTTTTTTGTCCGCCTTCTGCAGCTTGTTCTGAAGTTCGTTTTCCTTTCGCTCGAAGTTTTCCGTCTTTTTGTCGAGGCTTTCCTCCTTGCTCTGGATTCTGCGCTCCTGTCTTGTCATTTCGCCGCGGCGTTCCTTCATTTCCTTCTCCGCGTCGCTGCGCATCTTGAAGATTTCGTCCTTGGCGTCCGCGAGGGCGAGCCGCTTGCTTTCGTCCGCCTCGCGCTGCGCGGAATCCCGGATACGCTGCGCCTCCGCCTCCGCGCTGCCGATAGCCGCTTCCGCCTCCTGTTTGCGCTGCGCGATGCCCTTTTCCACACCGCGCTCCTCCGCCTTGTCGATTTCGCCGAGAAGTTCCTTTTTGGTTCGCTTTGTCCCAAACACAAAGCCCGCCGCCGCGCCCGCCAAAAGCGCCGCCAGAATCAGTATCACGGCAACGGGTGTGCCCATTGCCATGGCAGCAGAAATAATGCCGAGTGTCATGTCTGCGATTTCCTCCTTCATCAAAATTGAGTCAAACCGCTGCACGCGGATGTGCGCTCATTTGATTTCGCGGCAGGAAACACGCCGTTTGAACGTTCGTTTCAATCCTCTCTATCTTTAAACGCGCCCGCCCCTCTCTCACAGGGCGCGGACCTTGCGGGAAAATATAGAAACCGGCTTTGCCGAAGGGCCCTAAAAATCGCCCCGGCGCGCCGAAAAAAGAAATGGAACCGCAAATTGGGCGGCATCTGCCGCAAAACACTCCCCTCAGATAAAGAGCCCCCGCCGCTCCTTACGCGCGCGGACAGACTCTCCGCGAGGTCACACACATATAGTATACTCCATTTTCTCCCCCTTGTCAAGCCCTTTATAGTATGAATGTTTTTTAACTTTTGCCCGCTTTCCATTTCGCGAAAAAAATTTGCGGGAAGGGCTTGACAAGCGCGAAAAGATGTGGTATAATAGGGAAGTGTTGAGGGTGTAGCTCAGTTGGTTAGAGTACCTGCTTGACATGCAGGGGGTCGGTGGTTCAAGTCCACTCATCCTCACCATCTTCCCCGGTGTGACGCCGGGCGGAAAAGTACGCCTTTACGCGTGCTTTTTTTGTGCCCGTCTGAGACTTCGGAATCCTGAAAGGAGTGTGTTCTCATGGAACAGCTGCTGGAACTTTTGAAAACGAACGCCAGACTTTCCGTGGCGGAGCTTGCCGCGACGCTCGGTGTAAGCGAGGACGAGGTGAAACGGGAGATAGAGCGGCTTGAGAGCACAGGCGTGGTGCGCGGCTACACCGCCGTCATTGACGAGGAGCGGCTGGGCGCTACGGATGTTTCCGCGTACATTGAGCTGAAAATCACCCCGCAGCCCGACAGGGGCTTTGACGAGCTGGCGCGCGCGATTGCCGCCTTTGACGAGGTGCAGTCCGTCACGCTGATGTCGGGGGGCTTTGATTTGGGGCTTACCGTCACCGGCTCGGGGCTTAAGGAAATCGCGAATTTCGTGGCGCAGCGCCTCGCCACCCTCGACGGCGTGGTCTCCACCGCGACGCATTTCGTGCTCAAGCGCTATAAGGAAAAAGGCATTCTCATTGACGACGAGCCGGACGACGAAAGAGGGGTCTACCTGTGAACACGCCTTATGAGTCTCTGCTCTCCAAGCGCGCGCAGGCGATTCCGCCCTCCCCTATCCGGCGCTTCTTTGATTTGGCGGAATCCATGGACGACGTCATCTCTTTAGGTGTCGGGGAGCCGGATTTCCGCACGCCCTGGCCGATTCGCTCCGCCGCCATCTCCACGCTCGAGCATCAGGCCATCTTCTACGGGCCCAATTCGGGGCTGCTCGCGCTGCGGCAGGAGATTTCGCGGTATATGGCGCGCAGATTTTCGCTTTCGTACAGCGCGGAAGATGAACTGCTCGTGACGGTCGGCGGCTCGGAGGCGGTGGATTTAACCCTGCGCACGCTGATAAACCCCGGCGACGAGGTTTTGGTCACCGAGCCGTGCTTTGTCTGCTACGCGCCGCTGGTCTCGCTGGCGGACGGCGTGCCTGTGGCGCTGCCCACGAAAGAGGAGAACGATTTCCGCCTCACGGCCGAGCAGCTGCGCGGCGCCATTACAGAGAAAACGAAGCTGCTGATTCTCTCCTACCCCAACAATCCCACCGGCGCGGTTCTCAAACGCGAGGACTGCGAGGCGCTCGCAGAGGTGCTGCGCGGGACGGATATCTTTGTGCTCTCCGACGAAATCTACGCGGAGCTTACCTACGGCGCAAAACACGCCTCCATCGCGCAGATGGACGGCATGCGGGAGCGCACCGTGGTTGTCAACGGCTTTTCCAAGGCGTTCGCGATGACCGGCTGGCGTCTGGGGTGGCTCGCCGCGCCCGCGCCCATTGTCGAACAGGCGCGGAAAATCCATCAGTACGGCATCATGTGCGCGCCGATGGTCAGCCAGCGCGCCGCTCTGACCGCGCTGCGCGACTGCGACGGGGAAGTGCTGCGCATGACGCAGGAATACGACCGCAGACGGCGCTATCTGCTCAAGCGTTTCGAGGAGATGGGGCTGCCCTGCTTCACCGCGCGCGGGGCGTTCTACCTGTTCCCGAGCATCGCCAAAACGGGGCTTTCGAGCGCGGATTTCTGTGAAAAGCTCCTCGAGGAGGAGAAAGTCGCGGTCGTGCCGGGCTCCGCGTTCGGCGAAAGCGGCGAGGGCAACTTAAGGATTTCCTACGCCTATTCGCTGCAGCACCTGCGCGAGGCGGCGGACCGCATGGAGCGGTTCCTCGCGCGGCTGTAATTCATGTGCGCAAAGGAGTGTCGCTATGCACTGGTCAGATAAAATCGCCGAGGAAATCATCCGGCGCGCCCCGGACAAGGAAGAATACGTCTGCGCGGCGGGTATCAGTCCCTCCGGCTCGATTCATATCGGGAACTTCCGCGATATCGCCACCAGCCTGTTCGTCTGCAAGGCGCTTGAGAAAAAGGGCAAACGCGCCAGACTGCTCTTTTCGTGGGATGAATACGACCGTATGCGCAAAGTCCCCGTGAATGTCGCGCAGCGGCAGGAGGGCTTTGAGAAATATATCGGCTGCCCGTATGTGGACGTGCCCAATCCTTTTGACACGGACGCCGCCAGTTACGCGGAGTATTTCGAGCGGGAGTTTGAGGACGCGGTCGCGCGGTTCGGCATTCAGATGGACTACCGCCATCAGGCGCAGATGTACCGCGGCGGCGCCTACCGCGAACAGATTCTGCTGGCGCTGCGCAGACGCGGGGAAATCTTCGATATTCTCGACAGCTTCCGCACGCAGGACGCAAAGCCCGGCGAGCGCGAGGCGTACTATCCCGTTTCTGTCTACTGCCCCGAATGCGGGCGCGACACGACCGTCATCTCCTCCTACGACGAGGAAAGCCATACGGCGCGCTACAGCTGCAAGTGCGGCTTTTCGGGGGAATTTTCCTTCGACAAGGACACGCACTGCAAGCTCTCGTGGAAGGTCGACTGGCCCATGCGCTGGATGGTCGAGGGGGTTGACTTCGAGCCGGGCGGGAAAGACCACGCCACGCCGGGGGGCTCCTACGACACGGCAAAGGTCATCGCGAAGGAGATTTTCGGGATTGAGGCGCCGCTGTTTACGGGCTACGAGTTTATCGGCATCAAGGGCACCACGGGGAAGATGTCGGGCTCCAGCGGGCTCAATCTCACGCCCGAAACGCTGCTGAAACTCTATCAGCCGGAGGTCATTCTCTGGCTCTACGCGAAAGTCGAGCCGCAGAAGGCGTTCAATTTCTGCTTTGACGACGGGATTCTGCGGCAGTACTACGAATTCGACAAGCAGTACACGGCGTACAAGGAACAGAAAGCGGACGAGCACACGCGCGATATCATGAGCCTTTGCCTGATTGAGGGGCGCGAGATTTCCACTGTCCCCATGTCGCTGCTGGTGAGTCTGGGGTCCGTGGTCGATTTCAATGTGCCGATGCTCGAGACGGTCTTTGAGAAAGTGGGGCAGCCCTTCAAGTACGAGGATTTCAGCGAGCGGCTGGGGCTGGCGCGCTACTGGCTCGAAAACTGCGCGCCCGAACAGGCGAACCATCTGCTGAAACGGCGCAATTTCGAGGTTTGGGAGAGCCTTTCCGAGCCCGAGCGCGAGGAAATCCGGCTGCTGCATGACTATCTCAGCACGCAAAACGACACGCTGGACGCGCTGCAGGCCGAGATCTACGCGATCCCCAAAAAGCTCTACGGCGAGAATCCGGAGAACCTGCGCGCGCTGCAGACCGTCTTTTTCCGCAACGTCTACCGGCTGCTGCTCGGCAAGGACACGGGGCCGCGGCTCTATCTGTTCCTCTACGCGATTGACCGCGACAGCTACCTGCGCCTGCTCGATTTCTCCGCGCCCATGACCGATGAGGAGCGCGAGACGTCTGAGCAGCCCGAGCCGGAAAAGGCGGAAACACAAGCCGAGGGGGTGCCGGACGAGGTCGCGCCGTTTAAGAGCGAGATTTCGTTTGACGATTTTCAAAAGCTCGATCTGCGCGTCTGTTCGGTACGTAAATGCGCAGAAATCCGGAAATCGCAGAATTGTTATAAATTAACCGTTTTTGACGGCGTGGCGGAGCGCGTGATCGTCTCCGGTTTGAGAGATTCCTATACCCCCGAGCAGTTAATCGGGAAGAAAGTCGTGGTGCTGGTCAATATAGAACCGCGGCGCATTACGGGCGTGACGAGTCAGGGGATGCTGCTTGCCGCGCAAAACGGCGCCTGCGGCTGCAAGGTGCTGTTCGCGGACGACGCTGTCCCGGAAGGCACCGCGCTCAGATAACAGACAATCCCTCCCACAAGCGGGAGGGATCTTTTTGCGTTTAAATTTCAAGCATTTCGCCGTGATGGAAAAACATAGTCGCTTTTCCGCGCAGCGTCATGCCCTTGAAGGCGGTGTTTTTGGACTTGGAACGCAGCTTTTCGGGCACGACTTCCCACGAAAGCTCCGGGTCAACGACGATGAATTCCGCCGCCGCGCCGCGTTCCAGCCGCGGGAGGGCAAGACCCAGAATCTTCCTCGGCGCGTAGACCATGAGCCGCGCGATATCGCGCATTCTGAGCGCCCCGGTGTGGTAAAGGGATGTCAGCGCCGCGGAAAGGGAAGTCTCCAGCCCGACGACGCCGTTGGGCGCGGTGAGAAAATCCGCCTTTTCCGCGGCGGTATGCGGCGCGTGGTCCGTGGCGATACAGTCAATCGTGCCGTCGAGAATGCCCTCTCTGACGGCCTCAAGGTCGTCGCGGGTGCGCAGCGGCGGATTCATGCGATAGTCCGCGTCCCGCGTGAGGAGTTTTTCCTCCGTCAGCGAAAAATAATGCGGCGCGGTCTCGCAGGTGATATCTCCCCCCGCCGCCTTCGCCTCGCGCACGATTTGCACACTCCCGCGCGTGCTGACATGGCAGATGTGCAGCCGCGCTCCCGTTTGCAGCGCGCAGCGGCAGTCTCGCGCGGTCACGCTCTCCTCCGAGCGCCTGTCCATGCCCCTGACGCCGAGGCGTTCCGAGATTTCGCCCTTGTTGATGATGCCGCCGTCAATGATGGCCAGATCCTCGCAGTGCGACAGCACGGGCAGCCCCGCGGCTTTGGCGGCCAGAAGCGCCTTTGTCATCAGCTCTTTCGTTGGAATGGGCCGCCCGTCGTCGGAGAGCGCCAAAGCGCCCGCCTCTTTGAGTTCCTCGTACGGCGCCAGAACCTCCCCGCGCAGCCCGACCGTCAGACAGCCCGCCTGATGAATCCCCGCGTCTACAGCCCGCGCGCGGCAAAGCAGATCCCGGAGCCGTTCGGGGCTGTCCATGGGCGGGTTCGTGTTCGGCATACAGAGCACCTCTCCCACACCGCCCGCCAAAGCGGCCGCCATGCCCGTGCGCAGCGTCTCCTTTTGGGGGAAACCCGGGTCGCGAAAATGCACGTGCATATCAAAGAGCGGCGGCAGAATGAACTTCCCGCTCAAATCCAGAACGTCCGCGCCGTCGGGAGGTGAGAGATTTTGCCCTGTTTGCGCGATTTTGCCGTCCTTTAGAAGCAGGTCAAGCGTGCGCTCCGCGTCCTCGTCCGCGAGCGTCGCGCCGCGCAGCAGCGTCTCCCTCATTTCTTGGCCCTCTTCTTCTTTTTCGTTCCGCAAAGGGCGCGCCAGAGTTCCCACCATCGGTCAATCCAATCGGAAATCACAAGCCGCAGCCCGTCATTGTCGGGCACGGTGTCGCCCGGCTTCCGGGTGCCGACAGCGGATAAATTGCCGAAACCCGCGTCAAAGAACCACTTCCCGTCAGGGTCCTTCTTGTGCCATTCCTTCAGCATGGCGCAGCGCCTCCTTCGCAAGCGTCTGTACGGGCTTTCCGAACGCCTCTTTTGGCGGCGCAGCCCTTAAAAAGCAAATCTTTTTCCCTTCGCTCAGAAACATTTCCTCGTGCTCGGTGCGGATATTCCATTCGGGCTCGTCCGCGTGCAAATCCCGCGTCACATCCGCCGTTTCCCAGCCGCAGTAGGAAAAATACGAGAGCGATTCCTCAAATAACTCCGCGTCGTCCGTCTTGAAAAACAGCTCCCCGCGCAGAAAAGTCTGGTACTGCACCAGCTGTCTGGGATGCGTGAGGCGGCGTTTCTTGTGTTTGTTGTGCGACCACGGGTTGCAAAAGTTGATATAAATCCGATCCGGCGCGTCCTCGGGGCTCAGAACTTCGGCGATATGCTCAATGTTGCATATCGCGAGACGAAGATTTTGCGGGTTTTCACCAAAGGCGGCCTCCGCTTTGCGCTTGGCGACGCCCAACATCTCGCTTTTGATATCGAACGCGAGGAAATTGATGTCGGGATATCTCGCGGCGGCGGCGGTGATGAAACCGCCCTTTCCGCAGCCGAGTTCCAGATGAAGCGGGCATTCCGGTTCGGGGTAGGCGCCGCGCCACCTACCGCGCAGCGCTCGCGGGTCGTCCACACAGAAAGCGCTCGCGGCGATTTCGGGCCTTGCCCACGGCTTGTGGCGTATTCGCATACTGATTCTCTCCCTTTCCTCTATTTTACCACATTTTGAGCCGTTTGTCCAGTTTTCGCCCGGCACAAATTCCGACAAAATCCGGGAAGAATGGCGCGCTTTTTCGTACAAATTGCCCCTCATCGCGAAAACGCGCTCTTTTCGCTTGCAATTTCGGGAAAATTAGTGTATAATGAAAGGTGTTACGGCGGTGCTGCGAGGGAAGGCAGCGGAAAGGAAGAAAATGATGGATCCTATGATTGTTCACGAACTGGAAGTCCACGCCTGCAGGGTTCGCGCGGACATTATCGACAGCATCTTCCACGCGAAGTCCGGACACCCCGGCGGTTCGCTCTCCGTCGCGGATTTCCTCACCTACCTCTATTTCACGCGCATGAACGTCTACCCGGACAATCCGGATTTTGAGGAGCGCGACCGTTTCGTGCTTTCCAAGGGTCACGCGGCGCCCGCGCTGTACGCGGTTTTGGCGGAGCGCGGGTTCTTCCCGAGAGAGGAGCTGCTCACACTGCGGCAGATTGGCTCGTCGCTGCAGGGGCACCCCTGTATCGCGACGCCGGGCGTGGACATGAGCTCGGGCTCTCTGGGACAGGGCGTCTCGGCCGCGTGCGGCATGGCGCTGGCGGGCAAGCACCGCGCGGATAATTTTCACGTCTATACGCTTTTGGGCGACGGCGAGCTGGAAGAGGGCGAGGTCTGGGAGGCGGCCATGTTCGCCGCGCACTACGGGCTCGACAACTTAACGGCGATTGTGGATTACAACGGGCTGCAAATCGACGGGCGGCTCAAGGACGTCTGCACGCCCGAACCCATTCCCGAGAAATTCGCCGCGTTCGGCTGGAGGGTTTTCACCGCGGACGGGCACGATTTTGACGACATGGACCGCGCCTTTCGCGAGGCGGAGCGCGTGACCATGCAGCCGCAGGTCATCATTCTCAAGACTATCAAGGGCAAGGGCGTGTCGTTTATGGAGCAGCAGGTCGAATGGCACGGAAAGGCGCCGACCGCTCCGCAGTATGAACAGGCGATGGCGGAACTTCACGCGCGTCTGCAGGAACTGGAGGGCAGGAGCAATGGCTGAACCTATCAGGAAGGCGACACGGGAAAGCTACGGCGAGGCCCTCGTGGAACTGGCCGAGACACACGAGAACCTGATTGTGCTGGACGCGGATCTGGCGGCCGCCACCAAGACCAATATCTTCCGAAAAGCCTATATTGACCGCCACTACAACTGCGGCATCTCCGAACAGAACATGATGGGCGTCGCGGCGGGGCTCGCCGCCATGGGCATGATCCCGTTCGCCACCTCGTTCGCGATGTTCGCGGCGGGCAGGGCGTACGAAATCGTGCGCAATTCCATCGGCTACCCGCACTTAAACGTCAAAATCGGCGCGACCCACGCGGGGATTTCCGTCGGCGAGGACGGCGCGACGCACCAGTGCTGCGAGGATTTGGCGCTCATGCGCACCATTCCGGGCATGGTCGTCATCAATCCCGCGGACGACACCGAGGCGAGAGCCGCTGTCGCCGCCGCGGTGGACTATGTGGGGCCGGTCTACTGCCGTTTCGGGCGCCTCGCGGTGCCGATTCTCAACGACCCGGCGACCTACCGTTTCGAGATGGGCAAGGGCGTGACGCTGCGGCAGGGCACGGACCTGACTGTTATCGCGACCGGGCTGATGGTTTTTGAGGCGCTCAAGGCGGCGGAAACGCTTTCGCAGGAGGGCATTTCCGCGCGGGTCATCAATATCCACACCATCAAGCCCCTCGACCGCGACCTGATTCTCACCGCCGCGCGCGAAACGGGTTCGCTGATTACCTGCGAGGAACACAGCATTATCGGCGGGCTGGGTTCGGCGGTCGCGGAATGCGTCTGCGAGGGCGAGCCTGTCCCGGTGCGGCGTATCGGCGTGGAAGACGTCTACGGCGTTTCCGGGCCCGCGCCGAAGCTGCTGGAATATTTCGGGCTCAGCGCGGATCATATCGTCGCCGTGGCGCGAGAGGCGTACGCGGCGAAGCGGTAGGAAATCATGCGGCGAACTTATGAGCAGCTGCGGGAGGCGTACCCGGAATTTCATTACGAGGGCTTTGAGCTTTCCCCCGCGCCGGACGCGCTCAGAATCCGCTATTCGTTTTCGATTCCCGGGCTCAGCGAATTTCACCCGACCTGGGAAATTCCCTGTGAGGCGCCCGACTGTTCCGACCCGGCGCTGCGCAAGCTCGTCTTCGCGCTGGGGCTGGCGGAACTGCCGAGCTACTGGAAAATCACCTGTTCGCCGAACGCAAGGATCCTTTGCGGCGGGCTGACAGAGGACGAAACCGCCTTCTGGAAGAAGCTTTCCTTTCACGGGCTGGGCGAATTTTTCTACCGCAACGGCATTGACGCGCGCGCGGACGATTTCATGAACCTTCAGGCGGAGGGCGAGCCGCTGCTGCCAAGAAAGCCCGAAACGAAAACCTTGCGCGGGCTGCTGATTCCCGTGGGCGGGGGGAAGGATTCCATCGTGACGCTCAACCTGCTCAAGGATAGGCTGGGAGAGGCGAAGGCGTTTCAGATCGGGCGGCGGCCTTCCGCGGAGCAGGCGGCGTTGTACGCCGGAATCGCCCCGCGAAATATCCTCAGCGTCAAGCGGACTCTCGACCCGAATATGCTCGCGCTCAACAAGGAGGGCTTTCTCAACGGCCACACGCCCTTTTCCGCGGTCGTCGCCTTTTCGGGCGTGCTGACCGCCTATCTGCACGGGCTGCGAAGCGTGGTGCTCTCCAACGAGTCCTCCGCGAGCGAATCCACGGTTCCGGGTGAGGAGATAAACCACCAGTACTCCAAGAGCTTTGAATTTGAGTGCGATTTTCGGGGCTATGCGGAGCGTTTTCTCGGCGCGGGAGTGGATTATTTCAGCCTGCTGCGGCCGCTGACGGAATTTCAGATCGCGCGCCGCTTCGCGTCGCTGCCCAAAATCTTTCACGAAACCTTCCGCAGCTGCAACGCGGGCGCGAAAACGGATTCGTGGTGCGGGCGGTGCGCGAAATGTCTCTTTGTGGCGGTGATTCTGTCGCCGTTTCTGACCTATGGCGAAATCTCGCGGCTGCTTGGGGCGGACATCCTCGACAACACGGAAATGCTGCCCGTGCTCAGGGAACTTTGCGGGCTCTCCCCGAACAAGCCCTTTGAATGCGTGGGGTCGCGCGAGGAGGCCAATATCGCGCTCACCCTCGGTATTCTGCGCGCGCGGCAAAGCGGGGAAAAACTGCCCGCCCTCGCGGCTTTTTACGAACAGACGCCGCTTTTTGCACAGTATCAGTCCCGCGCGGCGGGCTACGGCGCAGAATGGGACAGTAACCACAATTTACCAAAAGATTTGGAAACACTTGTAAGAAATGAATGCGTTACAAAATTTAACTCAAGGAGGAAATGAGATGGCACACATTGTCGTAACAGGCGGCGCGGGATTTATCGGCAGCCACACGGTGGTGGAACTGCAGCAGGCGGGTTATGAGGTCACCGTGCTGGATAATTTCTGCAACAGCTCGCCGCAGGCGCTGGACAATATTGAGAAAATCACGAAAACACGTCCAAAACTCGCTGAAATCGATCTCTGCGACCGCGAAAAGGTTTTCGCGTTTTTCAAGGACGCGCGCGCGGACGCGGTCATTCACTTCGCGGGGCTCAAGGCGGTGGGCGAATCCTGCGAGATTCCGCTGCGCTACTACGCCAACAACCTCACCGGCACGCTCAATCTGCTTGAGGCGATGGCGTCCGTTCATTGCAAAAAGCTCGTATTTTCGAGCTCCGCCACGGTCTACGGCATGAACAACAAGGCGCCCTTTACGGAGGATATGCCCACTTCCGCCACCAATCCCTACGGCTGGACCAAGCAAATGATTGAACAAATCCTCACCGACGCCGCCAAGGCGGACCCGGAATGGAGCATTGTCGCGCTGCGCTATTTTAATCCCATCGGCGCGCACCCGTCGGGGCTTCTGGGCGAGGACCCCAACGGCATTCCGAACAATCTCGTGCCCTATATCGCGAAAGTCGCGCTGGGCGAGCTGCCGCGCGTCAATGTCTTCGGCGACGACTACGACACGCCCGACGGCACCGGCGTGCGGGATTATATCCACGTCTGCGATTTGGCAAAGGGGCATCTCTGCGCGCTCAGCTACGCGGAAACGCTGCGGGGGTTCTGCGCCGTCAATCTGGGCAGAGGGCAGGGCGCGTCCGTGCTGGAAGTCATTCACGCCTACGAACAGGCCTGCGGCAAGGAGCTGCCCTATGTTGTCGCGCCGCGGCGCGCGGGGGATATCGCGGTTTCCTACGCCGCGACCGACCGGGCGAAGGAACTGCTGCACTGGGAGGCGGAATCCGACCTGCTGACCATGTGCAAGGACAGCTGGAACTTCACGAAATCCCATCACTAAAGCGCGATTTTGCGCGATTTCATGATACAAAAAATGACCGGGCGCGTTCCCGGTCATTGCTTTTTATGAGAGCTTTTTGCGCAGCAGCGCGTTGGCCTCCTTGGGGTTGGCGGCGCCTTTGGTGCGCTTCATCACCTGCCCCATGAGCGCGCCGATGGCGGCGGTTTTGCCCGCGCGGTAGTCCTCGACCGCCTTGGGGTTCTGCGCCAGCACTTCCTCGATAACCGCCTCGAGCGCGCCGGAATCCTCCACCTGCCAAAGCCCCAGCTTTTCCACAATCTCCCCGACAGCGCCCGGGGTTTCGCGATAGGCGCTCAGGATTTTTCCCGGCGCGGCGCGGTTGATTTTGCCCTCCGCGCAGAGCCCCGCCACTTCCGACCAGACATTCGCGGGGATCTCGGCGGGGTTTGGGTCCTCGAGCATGAGATTCGCCAGCAGTTTGGGCTCGGGGAAATCCCGCGCGGCGTCCGAAAAGCGGTTGGCGAGTTCGGGTTCGTCCACAAGCGCTTTCGCGGTCGTCTCGGGGAGTTTCATCTCCTCGCGGTACGTCCGCAGCCGTTCTTCCGGCAGGTCGGGCAGCGACTCGCGCAGGCGCCTGTGGTCCTCATCGGTCAGCACAATGGGCACCAAATCCGGGTCGGGGAAATAGCGGTAGTCGTTGGCGTTTTCCTTGACCCGCATGGCGTAGGTCATGTCCTTTTCGGGGTCGTAGCGGCGCGTTTCCTGCACGGGCTCTTTTCCGGCGTTCGCCAAATCAATCTGATAGGCGCGCTCCGCGTCAATCGCCGCCGTGATGTGTTTCAGACTGTTTAAATTTTTAATCTCCGTGCGGGTGTGCAGCGCCGTATCGCCGACGGGACGGATGGAGAGGTTGACGTCGCAGCGCATGGAGCCCTCCTCCATTTTGCAGTCCGAGACGCCCGCCCAGCGAATCAGCTCCCGCAGACGTTCCAGATAGGCCTTCGCCTGCGCGGCGGAGCGGATATCGGGCTCGGAGACGATCTCAATCAGCGGCACGCCGCAGCGGTTGCAGTCCGCGCCGGAACCGGTTTCCGTGTGAATGAGCTTCCCCGCGTCCTCCTCGATATGAATCCGCGTAATCCCGATTCGGGCGGGCTCGCCGTTGGCGGTGATGTCAAGGTAGCCGTGCTGACAGAGCGGCAGGTCGAGCTGGCTTATCTGATACGCCTTGGGGAGGTCGGGGTAGAAGTAGTTCTTGCGGTCCATCTTGGAAAAATGCGCGATTTCGCAGTGGAGCATCATGCCCGCGCGCGCCGCGAAACTGACCACCTCGCGGTTCAGCACCGGGAGCGTGCCGGGCATTCCCATGCAGACGGGACAGCAGCGGGTGTTGGGCTCCCCGCCGTGGCTCGCGGGACAGCCGCAGAATATTTTGGTCCTGGTGCGCAGTTCAATATGCACTTCCAGACCGATGACGGTTTCATATTTGGGCATACGCGCTCCTCCTATGGGAT
>CAYZMU010000007.1:0-12315 GCA_964479595.1 uncultured Ruminococcus sp.
TCGGGGAAACTGGTGCTCAACGGCTATAAGAAAATGCTCGAGATGCGCCCGGATTGTGATTCCCTTGCGGCGATGTCGCTGATTACGGCGCTGCTCTCTGCTATTTCCATCCTCCCAAGCCCCAAGATGCTCAGCTCCGGGATCGTTTCGTGCTATATTTCCGCGGCGCTGCTCGCGGTCTGGCTCAATACGGTCTCGAAGAATCTTACCGCGGCGAGGGCACTGCGCAATTTCCGTGTGCTCGCGGACGGAAACCCGAAATACGGAATCCACTATGTGGAGGACGAGAAACGCGCCGAGGACCTCACGCGCGGCTGTCTGGGGGATTATCCCGTCATCGCCACGATGCGTCCGGTGGACAACCCTGAGGATTTTCTCAAATACACCTTTTCCGGCGATTTGGGGGATAAGTTCTGCCGCAAGGCTGTTCCGATTGTGTTCTGGCTCGGCGCGGCGTTTTCCGTGATCATGGCAGTTGCGCGGCACGCCACGGTCGGCAGCGCTTTCTGCTATGGGCTCTCCATTTTCGCGCTGTGCTTTTCGGCGGCGTCCTGTGTCGCCATTCCGCTTATTTCGAATCTGCCGATGGCGTCCGCGACAAAGAATTTTGTCCGCAACAGCGGCGTTCTGCTCGGCTATCAGAGTGTGGACGACTTCTACGATGTCAATACCGTCATGATCGACGCGCAGGTGCTCTTCCCCAAGGGCACCACGACACTGGAATCCATTCAGGTCATCGGCGAGGGGAGAATCGAGGAGGCGCTGCAGTATTCCGCGAGTCTTACGCAGCACGCTGGGAGCATCCTCAAGGACCTCTTTGCCGGCGCGATTCTGGCGGAGGACACGCTGCTGCTCCCGGTGGAAAACTACACCTATGACGAGGGGAAGGGAATCAGCGGCTGGATTGAGAACAAGCGTGTGCTTCTGGGGACGCGCGAGATGATGATTGCGCACAATGTGGAGGGGATTCCCGCCTGTTCCAAGGAGGAGGCGCTGGTCGGCAGCGGAAACGAGGCGCTTTATTTCGCCGTTTCCGGAACGGTCACCGCCATGTATGTGGTGCGTCTGGAGGCGAGCCGCGGGACGGTGCACTGGCTGCACGAGCTGGTGCATGAGGAGATTTTCCTTCTCATCCGCAGCAATGACGCGCTGCTTTCGGGGCGCAGAATCTCGAAGATGTTCGGGATTCCCGAATCTTCCCTCAAGGTGCTTCCCGCGTCCATGGAGGAAGCGTACGAGGCGGAAACGCAGCCGCTTGAGGAGGACAGCCCGTCCATGCTCTGCGCGGGCAGAATCGCGGGTTTCGCGCAGACCGTAATCGGCGCGAAACGCATACGCTCCGCCGCGACTCTGGGGCTGGTGCTTCAGACGGTCGCGGTCGCTCTGGGGCTGCTCTATGTGCTGGTTTTCGTCCTGATGGGCGCTTACAAGGATATCAGCGGCGGGGTACTGCTCCTCTATCAGGCTATCTGCGCGGTTGTCACCGTTTTCGCGGTGCGCCTGCTCGACAAATGAAGAAAGAGATTTCATGAACGCTCCGCGAATCGTCCGCGCGTTTTTGGCGGTCACGCTTTGTCTGACTTTGACGGGCTGTTCCCTCCTGGATTTGCTCGCCGAGGAGTCGGGCAATGCCGCTGAGGATTCCACGCTGGCGGGGCTGCCCTCGGGGTATGACACACAGGCGCTGCGGGACAGAGCCGAGGCGTTCTCCCAACAGTGGAACACGCCTGACAGCGAGGCGCTGATAGACGAGGAAATAGAGGGCCTGCTCGAGGAACTCAACGACGCGCAGGCGATCTATGCCCGTGCTGAGATGACATACTACGCCGATTGGAACAATGAGGAACTGAGAGAGGCTTCCGAGAGGGCGAAGGAAGATTTTTACGTGGCGTCGGAAATCATCTCCTGGGCGTTTGCCAACGGCAGCCGTCGCTCTGACTATGAGGAAAAATTCGCGCCCTATGTGGACGACTCATGGGCAGACTACTACATCTCAACCCCGCTCACCCGCATTGTCAATGCCGCGCGCTCCTCTTCGGCTTCGGAGGACGAAAGGCTGGACGAATACTACGACGCCGCCTACGCCCCGGAACTGTCGGAGAGCGAGGCGAACGAATCCTGCGCGGAAGTCTACCTCGAGACACTCAAGGCCCAGGACACCTCGCAGTATCTCTACGACCGTTTCAATCGCGATTACACGGCGGAGCAGGCCGATGAAACCTATCACCAGATCGTGGAGAAACTCGTGCCGCTCTCAAAACGCGCCAAGCAGGTGTTTCTGGATGACCCCGCGCGCAGTGAGGCGGCGCTGAACGCTCCACACGACGACCCCTACGAAATTCTTGGAGAATACGCGCCGAAACTTTCCCCCGCAATCGGCGAATCCGCTGAAAAGCTCCTCTCTGAAGGGCTCTACCGTGAGGTGAGCGGGGAGAATTGCTATGACGGCTCCTACACCGTCGCGCTGCCCGGGGAACAGTCCGCGCTCATGTACACCTATCTTTGCTCAGACGCGCTGGACGTGGGTTCGGTTGTGCACGAGTTCGGGCACTTCCACTGTGACTGGCGCGACACCACGCCCGTTTATCTGCAGCAGAACTGTGTTGACATCGCGGAGGCGCAGTCGCAGGGCATGGAGATGCTCTTTACGGGTTTCTATGACGAGATTTTCGGCGAGAACGCCCGTGACGTCGAGCTTCTGGCTGTCATCAATCTCATCGACTCCCTGTTGGCGGGGTTCGCGGTCGGGGAATTTGAGTATGAGGTCATGAAAAACATCGATACTTTTGACAAGAACGATGTTTTGGACGCTTTTGAGGCGGCGACAGCGCCGTGCGGTATCGAAATGCAGCTGTATCAGATTTCGCACCTTTACGAGGAGCCGGGGTATTATATCAGCTATGGGGTTTCCGCGCTCGCAGCCGTGCAGATTTACGCGGTGATGCTTGAGGACCCCGACGAGGCTGTGCGGCTTTATGAGAATATCGCGAGTGTTCCGTCTGTAACCGGGGAGTACGCGATTTGCGAATCCTTGGAGTCCTGCGGGTTTTCGGATATTTTTGATTCTCAGACGCTGGAGCGGATGGTTCCCGTGCTGGAATCGCGGGTGGATTTTCTTGAGGGATGAGCGGGGAGGTAACGCGCCGTGAAGAATGTTCAGATTCATGATCAAGTATATCAGGTGACGGATGACACCGCGAAACTGACGGAGTGGAATCAGAATCGCGTGACGCTTGAAATTCTCAATCATGTGGAAGGCGTCCCCGTGCGCGACATGAACACGCTGCTTTTGCAGTCCTGCACGTCGCTTCGCGATATCTCCTTCCCGATGTTGATGGACGAGCTGCCGATTGAGGAACTCAAGACGCTGCCGAATTTGGAAAATATTTTTATCTCGCCGCTTCATGAGGAATACAGTTCCTGCAGCGGGGTGCTCTACAACAAAAAGAAGACGGTTTTGCTCGACTGCCCTCAGGCGCGCAAGGATTTCGTGCGCCTGCCGCAGACTGTGCGCAGGATAGAAGACTCCGCTTTTGAGGGCTGCACGAAACTCAAGACCGTGTTGCTGCCTGAAGGCCTCGAAACCATTGAGGACCGGGCATTTCACGGCTGCCGTTCCCTGCATGTGCTGAATATACCTGATTCGGTGTCGTTTGTCGGGAAGAACGCTTTTTCGGGCTGCAGGCAGCTCAAGGAGCTCTACATTCCCGCCGGTCTGGAGGAGCTGCCGCTGCTGGATACCTGTGCCTCCCTCTCGAAGGTGTATGTTTCCCCCGAGAATCCCGTTTTCGCTTCTTACGACGGGGCGGTCTACAACAAAGATAAGAGCGAGCTGATTTATTGCCCGCGTGCCAAGAGTGTTGCGCTGCTGCTCCCGAAAACGGTTACCTCTATGGACCCCGCCGCGCTCAACGGCTGCGGCGAGATAGAGTATATCAAAGTTCCCGAGGAAAATCCCTGCTACTGTGATGTGAAGGGTGTGCTTTACAGTAAGGACAGAACCACGCTGCTCTTTTGCCCCGCCGCATACAGCGAACCGCTTGTGCTGGGCAAAGAGGTTGAGCTGATTGGGGAGGATGGACCACCTGACCCTGGGGTGTTTGGTACACGCGTGCTGCCGATTATGACGTTTGGGGAGGATGGACGCCCGGAGTACTTCTGGATTGAGGGCGGCGCGTTTCCCTCTGTTGAAGTTGACCCGGAAAACCGGGAATTTTCCTCTTCAGACGGCGTGCTTTACAGCAAAGCATACACCGAGCTCTTTCGCTGTGCCCCGGGGATGAAAGGCCGCGTGAAAGTGCTTGATATGGTGCGGATCATCTGGGAAGAGGCGTTTTGCGGGTGCAGCCATCTGACAGACATTGAACTGAACGAAGGGTTGGAGTCCATTGAGCAAGCGGCGTTTCGGGGCTGTTTCTCGCTGAAGACACTGACCATCCCGAAGACGGTTCGGTGTGTCGAAAGGGACGCCTTTGTCGGCTGCCATTCTTTGGAGCGTCTGTGTTTTCTTGGTAAGGAAACGAAGATTGACTCGCAGGATTTTTCCGGCTGTCCGAATCTGACGGTTTGCGCACCGCCTGACAGTATCGCGGCACGGAAGTTGAAAGATCGGGAGGACATTCGGTTTGAGCCGCTCGCGGAGGGGGAAATTTAAGAATCCCGCTGCGGGGGAATGGGCTTTACAAAGTCGCACTTTTGTGCTATAATAAAAGCAGCAGCTCCCAAAGGGCGCGAAGTTTTCCGGAAGGACTTGAGGCTATGCCGCACCCCTTTTCCCCGGCACGATTACAGGACGAAAAGCATGAGCCCTATCTGCAGGTCTTTGTGCTCGGGTTCGGGGTCATCCTGCTTACGATTCTCCCCGTTATGATTCTGACGGGCGGATATTTCGTCTACTACGGTGATTTCAATTCCCAGCAGCTTCCCTTTTACGCGCTTGCGCATGAGGCGGTGCGAAACGGCGATTTTGGCTGGAACTGGAAAACGGATTTAGGCGCGAATTTTATCGGCTCCTATTCCTTCTATCTGTTGGGCAGCCCGTTTTTCTGGCTGACGTACCCTTTTCCGCAGAGCGCTGTTCCCTACCTGATACCATGGCTTCTGGCGCTCAAACACGGTGTCGCCGCCATCACTTCCTACGCCTATATCCGGCGCTTCGTGAGGTCCAGAGAGGCCTCGATGGTCGGGGCGCTCCTCTATACCTACTCGGGCTTTCAGATTTATAACATTTTCTTTAATCATTTTCAGGATGTGACGGCATTTTTCCCCCTGATGCTCCTCGCCTTGGAGCAGCTGGTCAATGAAGATTCCAAGGGCGGGTTCGCGCTGAGTGTCGCGCTCATGGCGACCATCAACTACTACTTCTTCACGGGACAGGCGGTCTTTGTCCTGCTGTATTTCCTCCTGCGCTGCCCGTGCAAAGACTTCCGCGCGTCGTGGAAGAAGTTCTTTGCCGTGGCGTTTGAGGCCATTCTGGGTGTGATGATGGCGGCGTTCATGCTGCTGCCCTCCGCGCTCGCCATTTTGGACAATGAGCGTACCAAGAGTCGCCTCTACGGGCTGGATTTGGTTTCGTATTCCGACCGCACGCGTATCTGGCACATTCTGCAGAGCTTCTTCATGCTTCCTGACGCGCCCGCGCGGCCGAATCTCTTCCGCACGGACTACGCGAAATGGGCGTCTATCGGCGGGTATCTTCCGATGTTCTCCATGGCGGGTGTGCTGGCGTTCTGCGGGCAAAAGAAAGGCCATTGGGCGACACGCCTTTGCGCGGTCTGCACGGTCTGCGCGTTCATCCCCGTTCTCAACTCGGCGTTTTATATGTTCAACGCCTCCTATTACGCGCGCTGGTTCTATATGCCCATCCTCATCATGGCGATGATGACCGCCTACGCGCTGGATGCCCCTCGGATAAAATGGCGCGGAGGGCTCATGATTTCGCTGATTTTCATGCTCGGCTGCGGTGTCATTTCCCTGCTGCCGCGCAAGGACGAAAACGGCGAAACCATCTGGCTTGATTTCGCGGAGTACACATGGTATTTCTTCGTGGTGCTTGCGGTTTGCCTGCTGATGCTCTTCCTCGCGGCGTTTGTGCTGCACAAGAAGAAAACAGGACAGGCGTTTCGAAATACCGCACTTTGGCTGACGGCGCTGAGCTGCCTGATTTCCGTGGTCACAGAGGTCTATTTCGGCATCGGGCTGGGCTCCAATCCCAAGACCTACATTGACACCGCGATTGAGGGCGGGGATGAGATTCATCTCGAGCCGGAGCAGGACCAATTCTACCGGGTGGACATCTCTAAAGACTATGACAACTACCCCATGTTCTGGGGATATTCGAATATGCGCTGTTTCCACAGCATTGTCCCGCCTTCGATTATGGATTTTTACGACCATATGGATATCACGCGGGATGTCGCCTCGCGCGCGGAAACCTCGGAGTATCCGCTCAGGGCGCTCTTTAACGTCAAGTACTACTTCGACCGCGCGTATCCGGACAAGGCGGAGGAATACAGTTACGAGCTGGATATGCCGGGATTTCGGTATCTGAAAAAAGAAAACGGCTTCTACATCTACGAGAATGAGGCGTATATCCCGATGGGTGTCGCCTATGACCGCTATATCGGAACCGATGATCTGGAACTGCTCGCGCCGTTGTCCAAGGAGAAGGTTCTGCTTAAGGGCGTGGGGCTTGACGAGGAGCAGATCCAGAAATATCGTGATATTTTAAAGCCGCTGTCGGATTCCGAGCGCACGAGCCTCACAGAAGCTAATTTTGTAGACTACTGTCAGGCGCGCGCCGAGGACACCTGCGACACTTTCCACTATGATTCCTACGGCTTTGACGCCACCATCACGCTGGAGAAGCCGCAGCTGGTCTTTTTCAGTGTGCCGTATGAATCCGGTTGGACCGCGCAGGTCAACGGCAAACCGGTGGATGTGGAGCGCGTCAGTTACGGGTTTATGGCGGTGCGCTGCGAGGCGGGTGCGAATGAGATAAGCTTTCAATATCGTACACCCGGGCTCGCCGTCGGCGCGGTGATTTCGCTGTTTGGTGTCGGCACGCTGATAGTTTATCTTATCATGTCGGGCGTTCGCAAGCGCCAGAAGCGCACGGCAGGGTACGCGGTCAAGTACCACTACGACTACTTCAACGGGCAGGATTTGCCGCCGCATGACCTCTATCTGAGATACGCGCAAAACCGCCGCAAGCTGGACGAGCCGGTGTCGCCGAAAGAGGGCACGGTGCGGTATGAGGACGAGTCGGACGAGCGGGGCGATGGCTTCGAAAGCGAGGAATGATTCAACATGGACAGGCATCTTACCGAAAAGCAAATCGAATCCGAGGAAATCTATGACGGCAGGATTCTGCGTGTGACCAAGGACAGAGTCTTGCTGGAAAACGGCGAGGAAGCCGTCAGAGAGGTGGTCCACCACCCGGGCGGCTCTTGTGTCGCGGCGCTGGATGACGAGGGCGCGGTCTGGCTTGTCAGGCAGTTTCGTTATCCGCACGGCATCCAGACGCTGGAACTGCCGGCGGGGAAGCTGGAAGCGGGGGAGGACCCGAAAGCCTGTGCCGTGAGGGAACTCGCGGAGGAGATAGGGGCGGTCGCGGATTCGATGGAATCGCTCGGCTTTCTCTACCCGACACCCGCCTATGACAAAGAGGTTATCCATATGTTTCTGGCGCGCGGGCTGCATATGCGCCGCCAAAGCCTTGACGAGGACGAATTTCTCGACGCGCAGCGCATGCCGCTTCCTGAGGCGCTCAAAATGGTCATGCGCGGGGAGATTCCGGACGCGAAAACGCAGATTGCGCTGCTAAAGACCGCGTATGTTCTCTATCACGGGAAGAATTAGGGCATAAAAAGGCTGTCCGACGCCTCAAACAACGCCGGACAGCCCATCAAACGCAATCTGATGTTCGGTTTTAGAAGTGTCAGATGAACGGTTCTGAGTGTTTAGAAATCAGACAAACTCCTCCGAGTCTTCCGCCGATTCTGCCGCAGCGGATTCCGTCTCGGAATCACGCATTTCCGTTTCCGCCTGCATCAGCGCGAGCTGTTCTTGGTAGGCGTTGAGAATCTGCGTTTCAATGTACTGCCTCGCCTGTGTGGAGATGGGATGCACAATATCGCGGAAGATACCGCTCTCGTCCTTTCGGCTGGGCATCGCGACAAAGAGGCGGGATTCCCCCTGCACGACCTTGATGTCGTGAACTGCCAGCATCTGGTCCAGTGTGATGGAAACGATAGCGCGGAGCCTGCCGTCAGCCATCATCTTTCTGATTTTTAAATCGGTAATTTCCATAAGAACTACCTTCCTTTCCGTTGGCTTTGTCGAATCTCAGGTGATGCGTTTGTCGAACTGGCACGGGTCGCGCCACAGCCGGCAGCCGCCGAGGCGCCACGTTCATCACTCCGTGTCTTCTCACCGATAGTATAGCATACTAATGTGATTGATTTGTGAATATATGATGTATGAAAAGCGCGATAAAGGGTTTTTTCCGTCAGAAAAGGAGGGATGCGGCATGAGCGCGGACATCTCGAACAAGAAACACATCCACATGATTGGCATTGGCGGCAGCGGAATGTACCCGCTGGCGCAGGTGCTGCACGCGAAGGGCTATACGATTACGGGCTCTGACAACAACGAGACAGACACGCTTGCCGCCGTGCGCGCCATGGGGATTCCTGTGCAGCTCGGGCAGCGCCCCGAAAACATTGAGGGCGCCGACCTTGTGGTCTATTCCGCCGCCATCTCCAAAACGAACCCTGAACGCGCGGCCGCGGAGCAAAGCGGCGTGGAGATGATGGAGCGCAGCGAACTGCTGGGGCTTGTGTCCGAATGGTACGACAACGCGATTTGTGTCGCGGGGACGCACGGTAAGACCACGACTTCCTCCATGCTCGCGCAGATTTTTATTTCCGCGGGTGTGGATCTCTCCGCGGTCATAGGCGGCAAACTCCCTTCCATCGGCGGAAGCGGCCGAGCGGGCAGCAGCGATATATTCGTCTGTGAGGCGTGCGAATATGTGGATACGTTTCTGAAACTCTCGCCGGACATCGCGGTAATCCTGAATATCGACGAGGACCATATGGAGTACTTCCATACGCTTGACAATCTGAAGGCATCCTTCACGGAGTTTGCGCAAAAAGCGCGTAAATTCGTGCTTTACAATGCGGATGACGAAAACACGCGCGCGGCGGTGGATGCCACGCGGGGCAAGCGCCTTGTGACTTTCGGAACATCAGAGAATTGTGACTGGCGCGCGGCAAATATCCGTCAGGCGCAAGGCGAGACGGTTTTTGAGGTCATCCATGAGGGCAAGCCCTTGGGAGAGGTGACGCTGCGTGTGCCGGGGGCACACCATGTTCTCAACGCCCTCGCCGCTGTGGCAGCCGCTTGCTCTTCGGGAATGGATTTCTCTCAGTGTCAGGCGGGTTTATCGGAGTTTCACGGCGCGAAACGGCGCTTTGAGATTCACACGCGCTGCGGCGGCATCACGGTCGCGGACGACTACGGGCATCATCCCGCGGAAATCGCTGCAACGCTGCGCGCGGCGAAATCCATGCCCTATCAGCGGGTTATCGCGGTGCACCAGCCTTTCACCTACTCGCGCACGGAACGCCTGCTGGACGAATTCGCTCAGGCGCTGCAAATCGCGGATATTGTGGCGCTCACGGACATCATGGGCGGCAGAGAGGAAAACACACGCGGGATTTTCACGAGAATGCTCGCGGAGAAAATCCCGGGCTGTATCTGGTTTCCGCAGGACGAGCATGAACCTGAGAACAACGAGAGGAAGTACCGGAATTTCAGCGACATTTGCGAGGCGGTCTGTGAAACAGCGCGACCGGGCGACCTCATCATTACCCTGGGCTGTGGCGATGTCAACAAGCTTTCCAAGCAGATTGCGGATACTCTGCAATCCAAACATCAGGAAGGGTGAACCATTATGAATAAGAAAGCCGAGAGCATTTACAACTACATCTGCAAGCGCATTGAATCGGACTACCCGCCGACCGTTCGGGAGATCTGCAACGCGCTGCACATCAGCTCCACTTCAACGGTCCACCGCTATATCAAGCAGCTTGTGGCGGAAGGGAAGCTTGAAAAAATCGACAACCAGAACCGCGCCATCCGCCTGCCCGGCAAAGGCGCGCGGAACGTACCGCTGATTGGCACCATCACGGCGGGGGAGCCCATCACGGCGGTGGAACACATCGACGGCTATGTCAGCTTCATCCCGCAGGGGTATGTGGAGGACGACCTCTTCGCGCTGCGCGTGCGCGGGGAAAGCATGGTGGAAGTCGGGATCTTTGACGGCGATGTTGTCGTGGTGGAACCGTGCGATTACGTGCCCAACGGCACCATTGCGGCGGTTTTGGTGGACGACGAGGAAGCGACCGTGAAGCGCTTCTACAGAGAGGATAACCACTACCGTCTCCAGCCCGAAAACCGCACCATGAAGCCGATTTACACGGACAACGCCGCCATTCTCGGGCGTGTGATTGCGCTGATTCGCTACTTGGACAACTGAACGGAAAGGAAATAGAAAATTATGATGAGTCGTGTCAAGGTCGTGCTTTGTGGAAAGGAATATGTTTTACAGACGGAAGACGCCCCGAGCTATGTCTATCAGCTCGCCAAGACGCTTGAGAAGCGCATTTCCGACATCACCGAGAACAATCCCCGCGTTTCCTCACACTCCGCTGTCATGATGGTGGCGCTTTCCACGATGGATGAGCTCACCAAGGCAAACAACAGCGTGGAAGTGATACGTTCTCAGGTCAAGGAATATGTGGACGAGGCGGGGAAGGCGCGTCTGGAACGTGACGCGGCTCTGCGGGAGATTGACACGTTGCGCGCGAAAATCGAGCAGCTGGAGAATCTGCTGAAACTCAAGTCGCTCAAGGAAAGCATTCCCGGTGAATCCGCCGAGGCAAAACCGCAGCCTGAGCCGCCCGAGAAGTCTCAGAAAGCGCAAAAGCCTCAGCCGGAGGAACCGGTTTCGGAGGAGCCGGAGGCGGAGCAGGAAACTCCGGCGGACTCTTGACAAAAGCGAGGCAAAGTGTTATAATAGTCTGCGGGAGGGAGGGCCATGAAACAGGTCGGCGTGAAGCAAATCGCGGAGAACCGTAAGGCGCGGCATGACTACTTCATCTTGGAGACGTACGAGGCGGGCATCGCGCTGGTCGGGACGGAAGTGAAATCCATCCGGCAGGGCGCCGTCAACCTCAAGGACAGCTGGTGCTCGATTGAGGACGGGGAACTGTTTCTGCGCGATATGCACATCTCTCCTTATGAGAAGGGCAACCTTTTCAACCGTGACCCTCGCCGTCCGCGCAGACTGCTCATGCACAAACGCGAGATTCTCAAGCTCTTCGGGATGCTCAAAACGCAGGGCCTGACGCTGATACCGCTGTCGCTCTACTTCAAGGACAGCAAGGTGAAAGTCCAGCTCGGGCTTTGCAAGGGCAAGAAACTCTACGACAAGCGCGAAACGGCGGCGAAGCGTTCCGCGAACCGCGAGATTGACCGCGCGCTAAAGGAGCGTTCTCGTTAGAGGGGGCGTAAAGGTTTCGACGGGGACTGTGAAATCTGAATTGCGAGCCGGGGCGCACTGCCCGCAAACGGTGCAAGCTAAATTTAAACGAGAACAACGATTCCGTTTTGATGGCCGCTTGAGGCCGTCCGTCTGCCCGAAATGACCACGGGTTCGGTGTCAGGCGTCATGACGTGGTGAACGTCTGCCGCTTTCGCGCAAGGGCGGCAGTCGTATTTTTGCGCTACCAAATCGCTGAGCCTGTTTATCGGCGCGGTGAGGCGGGAATCTGAATAGATAAACTACACTCGTAGAGATTCGGCCGGAACGGTTTTCGGACATGGGTTCAATTCCCATCGCCTCCATCCAAAAAGCCCTGTGACAAGCAGGGCTTCTTCTTTTCAAACATTTTTAACGAAACAGCGCCGTTCCGCGAAGGTTCGGCGCTGATTTTTTGAGCTATAAGAAGAACCGCCACGTGTCAGACGCGGCGGCTCTGTAAAACTGCTGTGAAAAAACTTGTTCTTACTTCGTGGCGAGGTCAGCGTAAGGAATGTTGGCAGCCAGGAAGTTCAGAAGCTTTGTGAGGTCTCCATCTCCGGGAGTACCGTCGTGGTCGACGTCGGCGTTGAGCTTGCCCTGATCGGTCACAGTCGCTTCCGGATCATCGGAGTTGGAACGCGACAGCAGAACAGCGTCAGCGATCGAGACGCGATCCTCAGCCGTGGAACCCTCTGTGGACACATTGACATTGCCCCATTCCACAT
>CAYZMU010000007.1:12415-31705 GCA_964479595.1 uncultured Ruminococcus sp.
CTGCAGTCAGTGTTGCACTCAACCCAGCCGGTATCCGGGTCTGTCCCGACATTCTCTACCATGGCCGCTCCGGCTTTCTTATCCAGATCGTAGGCGTTCTTCAGATCATCGTAGCCCTCCAGATCCTTATACATCGGACGGAGGTCGAAGAAGGTCGAACCGCTCTGTACGGTGTAGCCGTGAGGATATGTGCCGGATTTGCCCGCGGGAATGTAGACTTCCTGCTCCCAGATACGGGCCAGAGAACCGTTGTGGTCGGTTCTGGAAACACCGATGTCGTCTCTGCCGAGCTTCCACGCGCGGTCCATGAGCTGCTGCGCGAGGTAGAGCGCTTTCTCCTCAAGCGTGGTGCCGGGAGTCGCTTTCCCGTCGGCGTCGATGTTGCTGGCACCTTTGGCCTTCGCGTAGTACACGAGCGTGTCAGACAGAGAAGCTAAGCAGCCGAGGTCAGCATTGCCCGTGCCCACGATGTTGCAGTGGAGATTGCTGTTGGCGTTCGGGTCATAGGTCCCTGTCCAGGTTTCAGGCTTTCCTGTCCAATCCAAGGAAGCGGGAATCTGGTAGTCACCGTTGTCGTCGAGTTCCGTGTACGTGACAAAGAAATCTACCCACTTGTCAAGCATGGTCTCGAGCGCTTCCTCAAGGGTAAGGCCGCCCGCCTTCACGTTGACGGTGTCGCCGTCCGTCTTGATGACGTAGTAGAGTTCCGCCAGACGCTGGGTCGCCCAGAACTGGTTGCCCGTCCAGTGGTTGGAACCGGGATCCGCGTAGACCGGGTGCTCCAGATACGCCATATCATAGAACGTGCTCGCGTCGGCAGGATATGTCTCATACTTGCCGTTCCAGCTGTTGGTGCAGCCGCCCGCGAACGGACCTTCGTCGGACTGCAGCCACAGATACAGCTCAACCTGACGCTGCAGCGAGGTCTTATAGTCCTTCTCGGCGTCTCCAGCCTTCATGCCGCCCTTCAAATCGGTATCGGCAAGCAGACCGTACGCGGCGAGCGGGTTCTGATAGAACTGATGCGAGTGCGAGCAGCCAATCTGCCACGCCCAAGCGCCGTCAGCCGCGCCGCCCCAGGCGGTGTACCAGGACATCAGGTAGTGCTGGCCCGCTGCCCCGGCGGAAGGAGAATTCAGATTCTGGCAGCCAATTTCCTTGTAGTACTTATCGAACATGTCGTTGCGCAGTTCGTCGCCCATCATAGCGGCATTCTGTGTCACTTCGGAGTCGCCGACGCCCCAGCGGTTCGCCGCGTAGACAGCCTGAATGGCACGGTCCTCCGCGTCAGGCGCGTTGGTGTAAGACCATTTCTTCGAACCACCACCGGTTTCGAAAGCGAACTTCATGCCGTTGCCGCCGACATCGCCGTACTCCAGCGTCTCAATGGAGGGGTGCGGAATGGTCTCGAAGCAGGATTCCTGGTCGCCGCGCTGGAAGGTGTTGATAAAGGTGAAATCTCCCTTTTCGCCCTCTCCGGCGCCGCCGAAGCCATACCAGTCATCCACGTCCGCGAGCCAGTGCAGCAGATACTCACGACCCTCAGAACTGTAAGCGCTCGTAAACTTTGAATGAATCGGGTTGGAACCGGTGTTGCCCTGATTGCCCTCGTCGGGATACTTCTCAATGCCTTCAGGGTGCTCCGGAGCGACCGTCGAACTCAGCTCGCTCTTGCCCCAGAAGCCGTTCTGTTGATCCGCGCTCGGGATCATGGTCTCAAGGGTCTTCCAGGCTTTCGCGAGGTCGCTGGTGGGTGTTACGCCGTCAATCTTGCCCGCGTTTTCCTTCGTGATATGGTCGTTCATCGCGGCAACCCAGACCAGATAGGACATGGCCTCGGAAGTCGTTTCATGACCGTAGTCAGGAGCCTCGCAGATGAGCTCTTCCACGGAGTGATAGGGCACGCCGAAGCCGCCGCTGCCCTTGTCATCGCTCATGTAGCCGTTCTTCTGACCGTTGGTGATGACATCGTCATACAGCGACAGGAAGCGCTGCGTGTAGGTCTCATCGCCGTACTTTTCCGGCTTGGTGCGTTCGACATGCGCGGCGGAGGCGGTGCTCATCAACGCGGTACAGGCCATGCCCGCGGCAATGACAGCCGCTAAAAACGCCTTGTACTTTTTGAATTGCATTGCTTTTTCCCCTCTCATAAAAATGTAAGAGATGCCGTCTGCTTTAGGTTCACGCCCGTCCGGCAGACGCGGCGGACTGCGTGCCCCGAGCGTGTCTCGGGGACATGACCCCTGCCTCAAGCCCTGTCCGGGCGAGACAAAGAGCCTCTGTGCGGTGTCAGAGCCCAAGGCGCCAGGCACATGGGCACACAAACCCCCACAGTATCCTGCACTCATTATATAATTTTTTTCCCGTGTTGTCAAGCGTTTCTCGCCATCTCCTCACACTTCCTTTCATTTTTGGATATCTGCACAATATGAGCCTTCCCGTTTTGTGCAATTTGACCATATTCTGATTTGCCCTTTTTGAGGCACGGCGATCCCCTTCTGACGCGAAAAAAGCGCGTGCCGCCGGCCATGCTCCCACGGTACACCGTTTCGTCACAGTTCTATCACAGAACGCACACGGAAATTTGGCATAATAAAATGGAATGCCCGATGAAAGGAGCAGCGCAGTGGTTGAAATTAAAAATCTCACAAAATTCTACGGGAGCCACCCGGCGGTGCGGGATATTTCCTTCACGGTCGGCGACCACGAGGTGCTCGGTTTCCTGGGCCCCAACGGCGCCGGGAAATCCACCACCATGAACATTATCACGGGCTGCCTGCCGTCCACGGACGGCACGGTGCTCGTTGACGGCTTTGATATCGCGAAAGACCCCATGGAGGTCAAGAGCCGCATAGGCTATCTGCCCGAAATCCCGCCTGTTTACACGGATATGCGTGTGCGCGACTACCTGATGTTTGTCGCGGGGCTCAAGAAGGTCAAGCGCAAGAAACGCGGGGACGATGTGGAAAGGGCGATGGAGAAGCTCGGCATCACAGACGTGCAGAAGCGCCTGATAGGCAATCTCTCCAAAGGCTACCGCCAGCGCGTGGGTTTCGCGGGAGCGCTGCTGGGCGACCCGAAAGTGCTCATTCTGGACGAACCCACTGTGGGACTCGACCCCAAACAGGTCGCGGAGGTGCGCGCGTTGATCCGGGAACTCTCCGCGGACCACACCATCATCTTTTCCACGCATATTCTGGCGGAGGTGACGGCGGTCTGTGAACGTGTCGTCATCATCAACAAGGGGCAGATTCGCGCCGCGGACACCATCCGGAATCTTGAGGAGAGCGTCAGCTCCGAGAAAGTGCTCTCGCTGAAAGTGGAGGGCGAAATCACGAAGGTGACGGATATCATCAACGATGTGCCGGGCGTCAGGGAAATCCGCGAGGCGGCGTACGATTCCGCGGGGGTCAATTCCTTCGAGGTCGCGGTCGAGTCTGAGGATGTGCGCAAGCCTTTGATGGCGGCGCTTCTCGCGGGCGACTGCATGGTGCTTGAGGTGTCATTGCTGCACTCCAGTCTTGAGGAGGTCTTTGTGCGCCTCACCTCCCCGAAGAAAGATGATATTTTCGAGGAGCTGGGCGAGCAGATGGACGCGGAGCGCGAGGCGGAGCTTCGGCGCAAAGGGGAAACCGAGTCGCAGGATTCTCAGGATTCCGAAGAGGAAACGCCTGAGCCGAAGGAGGATGAGTAAATGTTTTCACTTTATAAAAAGGAAGTCAAGTCCTACTTCTGCTCTCCGTTTGCCTATGTCATCAGCGGGCTGCTGCTGATGGTTTTCTCGCTGAGCTTTGTCTATTCCATCAGCCAGATGGATTCCAATGTGCTGCGTTTCAGCTTTCCCGAGATTATCTACAACAACTTTTTCTTCTTCATCTTCATCATCCCGCTGCTGACCATGCGCACCTTCGCGGACGAGCGCCGTTCCCACACGGAAACGCTCTGGCTTTCCGCGCCGATAGGGATAGGGCAGGTCGTGCTGGCGAAGTTTCTCGCGGTCGCGACGGTCTATCTTCTCATGATCGTGCTGTCGTTCTTCTTCCCGCTGGTCTGCGCGCTGCACGGCTCCGTAGTCATCTCCGGGCTTATCTGCGGCTATATCGGCTTCTTTTTCTGGGGACTTTTCTGTATCGCCGTCGGGATGTTTGCCTCTGCCATGACGGAGAGCCCCATTATTGCCGCGGTGCTCGGCGAGGTCGCGATGCTGCTGGTGTATTTTCTGGATGTTTTTACCAATACGGATTTTGTGCAGAGCGTGCCCTGGCTTTCCGCGGCGCTGAACTGGTTCTCTATCCGCCAGCGGTATTTGGGGTTTGCGGAGGGATTCCTCGCGCTTTCGGATTTGGTTTTCTTTATCAGTCTCACCGCCGTGGTGCTCATCTGGACGATCATCCTGATTCAGAAGCGGCGTCAGAGCAGAGCCTGAGTGGCGGGAGGGCAGCATGAAAACTTCAGTGAACAGCAAAAACCGCAAGTACACGCTTCTGGCGTGGCTGCTCGCCGTGCTGGTTGTCGCCGTGGCGGTTCCGGTAAATCTGATTGTGGACCGTCTGGACGTCCATTTCGACATGACGCCCAACAGCCTCTATACGCTGACGGATTCTACGGAGGAGTATCTGGACGCGCTCGACGCCGAGGGCACGGTCGTGGATGTCTACTTTTTGACCAAGATGGAGGATCTCGAATCCGACCCGGAGGTCTTGGCGCTCTACCGCACGCTGCTGCAGTATGACGCGCACGCGTGTTTCAACCTCATTGATTTTGACCCGGACACAGAGCCGGCCATTCTGCGCGATCTGGACCCGGAGGGCGTTTACAATTTAGGGGACGGCGACTTCCTGTTCCGCTGCGGCGATATGGTCAAGCGCCTGCCCGGAAACATGATGTATGCCTACCAGACGGAAACGGATTCCGAGGGCAATGAGCAGGTTGTGTCGGCGGAGTTTCAGGGCGAAAACCTCATCACGGGCTATATGAACACCGTGGTGGAGGGTGTGATGCCGACGGTATATTTCCTGCAGGGGCACGGGGAAACGCCGCTGGAGGAAATGACGAAACTTCAGGCGAATCTCAGAAATTACAACTACAATGTCCAGCCGCTCAACCTCCTCAACGCGGACAAAGTTCCCGAGGACGCCTGTATCCTCATCATCGCGGCGCCCGAGCGCGATATTTCCGGGGAGGAACTCGAAAAGATCATGGACTTTACGGATCTCGGCGGCAATGTAAGCCTGCTGATGACTCCGAATGACGCGCAGCTGAGCTATACCAATATCACCACGCTGCTCAACAGCTTCTGTATCGGCATGGATTACAACCGCATCTCCGAAACGGACACCGCGCGCTACAAATCCAATGACCCCTACACTTTTATGTGCGACATTCAGCCTCCATCCCCCGACGCGAACGAGGAAAACGACCTGACAAGCGGCTTGGCGGAGGTCAATGACGTTCTGACTTATATGCCCGCCTCGCGCAGTTTCTATACGGTCGCGAGCAACAACTACACCGCCTGCGCGCAGGACACGCTCTTAAAGACCGCCTCCACGGCACACGCGGAACCTTTCGGCGGGACCATTGAGGACCCGGAATCCGTGGACGGGCGGGAACTGACGCTCTCCATGTATTCAGTGGATTCCATGCGCCAGAACGCCAAGTGCATTGTGTTCGGCTCCGGGGAATTTATCACGGACGAGGGCGTTTCCAACGAGTTCTTCATCATGCCGCTGCAGCTGTTCCTTTCCAGCATCACATGGATGTACGACAGCGATGTGGATATGAATATCGCCGACAAGGAGCGCTACTATGACAGCCTGAATGTCAACAGCTCCAATGAGGCGCGCGGGCTGATGGCGCTTTTTGTGGTCGTTCCCGCCGCGGTGGCGCTCGCGGGCGTTGTCGTGTGGCTGAGGAGGAAGGACGCATGAAGCAGCTCAAGTGGGTGATTATCCTCTCGATTACGGCGGTTGTGCTGCTGGTCGCTTTTCTGGTGGTAAATCATTTCACGAAGGAAAAGGAAACCAAGCAGACAGGGGAGGCGCAAACGCTTTTTTCCGTTGACCCGGAATCGGTAAACCGGATTACGATTGACGGCGAGGAGGGCAATTTCGCGTTTGACTGGAACGCCGAGGAAAGCAAGTGGATGCTCACGAGCGAGGAGCAGTTTACCCTGAACGAATACGCTGTCGCGACCATCTGCAACTATTTCTGCGACCTTTCCTCCTTGAAGACCGTCGCGTTTGACTGCGAGGACACAGCCACCTACGGCTTTGACGACCCCGTGACCGTGAAAGTTTACACGCAGGACACGGGCGGGGACAACCCCTACATTCTCTATGTGGGGGACAGCACACCGACTTTCAACGCCTATTACGCGATGGTGGACGGCTCGGATGATGTCTACACCATCGACTACACCAGAGGTTCCGTCTTCTGTGTGGCGAAGAATACGCTCAAGAATATGTACCTCTTTGACACGCTCAGCTCCGAGGTCAGTTCCTACCGTCTGGAGAAGCCCGGTGAACCCGTTTTGGCGTTTGAGCGCGGGGACGACACGCTCTGGAAGATGACAGAACCCAAGCCGTACGCGGTCCTGAGTTCCGAGGTCAGCGACATGATGGATGTTGTGGTGCGCGCGACTGTGGAATCCTACGGGGAGGAACACCCGAAAGATCTGGCGCAGTACGGGCTGAACGAGCCCAAGGCGCGGCTGCTGATTGAGGGCACGGACGGCAGTCAGCCGATGCGGCGCGAGATCCTCTTCGGGGACGATGTTTCGGACACGGAGATGTACGGCTATTTCGTCGATACCGAGGAAGTGTTCATCATCCTCAAGGCGGAGGCGTCCTTTATGGATCTGACAATACGGAGTTTCATGGACCCCTACTGCGCCGATGTGGATATCGCGGACATTTCCAAGGTTGAAGTGGATATGGGGGACATTTACGATTTGGACTGTGTACTCTCGGTGGATTACGAGAATGAGCAGTACGCGCTGGACGATCTGGATATTGACGCGCTCGATGACGAGGAGATTCTGACACTGTTCCAGACCTTCTACCGTTCCGTCAGCACGCTGCAGTTTACGGATTTGGATATGGACGGCAAGCCCGAGGGCGACGCGGCGGCGACCATCACCTACACGTATCACGACGGGCATCAGACTGTTCTGGAGTTTGTCCCGAAGGGCGACAACGAATACTATCTGCTCGAGGACGGCGTGTACAGGGATGTTACGCTGCGCCTCAACCGCTTTACCGCCGACGAGGGCATCATTCGCAGCTATGAGGCACTTTTGGCGGGAATTGAAAAATCGGGGAAGTAAAAGCCCGCTCAGACGGGCATAAAAGAGAGGAGCAAATCAAATGATTTACCTGTTTTTAGCGAACGGCTTTGAGGAAATCGAGGCCTTGGCGGTCGTGGATATTCTGCGCAGGGCCGGAAAGTCCGTGCAGACCGTCGGAATTGGCGGCAAGACCATTATGGGCAGTCACAATATCCCCGTTTCCTGCGACTGCGACGAGGATGATATTCTTTTTGACGAATTGCTCGAGATGATCATTCTGCCCGGAGGCAAGCAGGGGACGGAAAATCTCGAAGAAAGCTCGACCGTGCAGGACGCGATTTCCTTCTGTGCGGAAAAAAAGCTGTGGATCGGTGCTATCTGCGCGGCACCGAGCATTCTGGCGCACAGAGGGCTGCTGGAAGGCGTCGAATCGACCTGCTATCCCGCCTTTGAGGAGCAGCTTATCGCGGGCGGGGCCCGGCTTCTGCATAAGCGCACCGTGGTTTGCGAAAACTACATCACCTCGCGCGGCGCGGGCACGGCGGTGAATTTCGCGCTGACGATTGTGGGGCAGCTTTGCACCGAAAAATTGGCGGCGGAGCTCGCGGAGAAAATTGTCTGCACCGATTGGTGAGGACACCGTTTGCGGGCAAAAGCGTGCGCTGAGGGCACGGTTTCGCGAAATCCGCGCCGGGATGCCTCAGGCGGACCGCGAGCGCGCGGAGCGAGCTATTCTGGAGAAGCTTTTCTGCCACCCGTGGTTTCGCGCCGCTGATACCGTGCTCGCTTATGCCGCCATGCCCGGGGAAATCCAGACACTGCCCCTTCTGACGCGCTGCCTGGAAGAGGGAAAAGTGCCGGGGCTGCCGGTGTGTGACACGGCGTCAAAGGAAATGATATTTTACAAAATTTCTGCGCTGCGACAGCTCAGACCGGGCGCGTACGGCATCCCCGAACCGCCCGCCTGCTTGGAAAACGTCCTGACGCCGTCGCGGACGACTCTCTGTGTCGTGCCGATGTGGGGCTTTGATAAGTTTGGGTACCGTCTGGGCGCGGGCGGAGGGTATTATGACCGCTATCTCGCGAAATTTCACGTCAGAACCATCGGTCTTTGCTTCTCATGCTGCGGGGTGGAACGGCTCCCGCGCGAGAACACGGATATTTCGCTGGACCTGGTGCTGACGGAGGAGGAAGAAAATGTCAAAATCGAAACAAAATCCGCCCGCTGAGGACGACGAGGCGATGGTGACAGAAGAAATCGACGAGACGGAGCAGGACTCCTTGGAGGACGAGGAACCCCTCGAAGATGCCGAAGATGCCGGCGGGCGCGGGAAGAAGGAAAAGCCGCCGAAGGACGACGCGGAATATGAGGGCTTCTTCTCGTTCTACTGGCGGCGCATGAAGCACCGCAAGCACAAGCGCAAGAAGGGCAGGGGGCTCTCCATGACGCTGGTGCTGCTGACGCTGGTGCTGTCGGCGTCCGTAGTGCTGTCGGTGTCCATTCTTGCCGTGGCGAAGGAAATGTACGGGATTGACAAGGACGTCAGCGAGAAGGTCATCAATATCCCCGCGGGCGCGACGACGCAGGACATCGCGGAACAGCTTGTGCAGGAGCATATGATTTCCCTGCCGCAGGTGTTCCGGTTTGTCTCGCGCATGAACGGCATGGACGGCAGCTATATCGCGGGAGAGCACGTGCTCAGCCCGGCGATGAGCTATCAGGCGATGATCAATGAGCTGTGCAAGAATTACGCGGACGAGCGCGACTATGTGACGGTGACCTTCCGCGAGGGCATTTCGATTGTGGAGGCGGCGCAGATTCTGGAAGAGAATGAGGTCTGCAGCGCGAGCGAGTTTTTGTTCTTCTTCGACGCGGGGGGCTTTGGTTTCCCGTTTGAGCAGCGCCTGCCCGAGCCCAGCACCATGAAATTCCACCAGATGGAGGGCTACTGCTTCCCGGACACCTATGATTTCTATGTGGACGAGGACCCCGCCATTGTGGCGCAGAAGATTTACGAGAATTTCGATTCCAAGCTGACAGACGGCGACTACGCCAAAATGGACGAGCTTGATATGACCTTGGACGAAGTGATTACGCTAGCATCCATTGTGCAGGCGGAGGCGCCCACGGCGTCTTCCATGAAAATGGTCTCGTCGGTTTTCCACAACCGTCTGCTCAACACCACCATGTTCCCGAAACTTCAGTCTGACCCGACCAGAAAATACGCGGAGGAAGTCATCAAGCCGAATATGCAGGTCAGCAACGACATGATACTGGACGCCTACAACACCTACAATTCCGCCGGGCTGCCCCCCGGAGCCATCAACAACCCCGGGCTTGAGGCAATTCGCGCGGTGCTATATCCCGCCGATACGAACTACTACTTCTTCGCCGCCAATGTGCAGACAGGCGAAATCTTCTACGCGACGACGAACGAGGAGCATAACGCGAATCTGGCGAAGATCGACGCGCAGCAGAAAGAGGCGGGGCTTGCGGCCGAGGGCGAGTAATTCCGAACTGCTTGCCCCCGCGGGGGATATGGAAGCGCTTGAGGCGGCGGTGCGCTACGGCGCGGACGCCTGCTATCTGGGGCTGAAGACGCTCAACCTGCGCGCGGGAGCCTTAAACTTCACGGAGGAAGAGCTTGCGCAAGCCGCGGCTTACGCGCACGCGCGCGGGGTTAAAATTTATCTGGCGCTCAACGCTCTGCCGCGTGACAGCGAGTTTGAACGCCTGCCCGGGATTCTGGACGCCGCCGTGAACGCCCACGCGGACGCGCTGATTGTGGCAGATCTGGGCATCGCGCGCGTGGCGAAACGACTCCACCCCGAACTGCCGCTTCACATTTCGACACAGTTTGGCGCGGTCAACAGCGAGGCGGTGCGCGCGCTCGCGGAACTTGGCGCGAAGCGGGTGGTTCTGGCGCGGGAGCTGTCCCTTTCGCAGGCGGCGGGCATTGCGCGGAATATAGACGGCGCGGCGGAACTTGAAATGTTCGTGCACGGGGCGATGTGCGTGAGCTTTTCGGGGAGATGTCTGCTCTCGGAATATCTCACGGGCAGGGACGCCAACAGCGGAGAATGCGCGCAGCCGTGCCGGTCCCGCTACGCGCTCTGTGAGGAGAGCCGCCCCGGGGAGTATTTTCCGCTGGCACAAACAGAAGACGGCAGCTATCTGCTCAATTCCAAGGATCTCTGCCTGATTTCCCGCCTCGGGGAGATTCTCGGAGCGGGGATATCCGCGCTCAAGATTGAGGGGCGGGGCAAATCCGCGTATTATGTCGCCACAGTGACAAACGCGTACCGTTCAGCGCTTGATTTCCTTGCGGAGCATCCCGAGCGCTCGCTGCCGGGGTGGATTCTCGACGAGGTGAACGCGGTCAGCCACCGCCCGTATACAGAAGGCTTTTTTGACGGCAACCCCAAAAGCACCGTCGCGCGCGGCACGGGCAGCTATGAAAGCACGCGCTTTTTCGCGGGGGTATTGGAACGAGTGGAAGGCGGCAGGATTTTTCTGACGCAGAGAAACCGCTTCTTTGAGGGCGATACGCTGGAACTGCTGCGCAAAGGGCAGCCGCCTCTGGCACTTACGGTGCGCGACCTGCGGGACGAGGCGATGGAAAAAACGCCAAGCGCCAGCCACGCGATGATGCGCTGCTCGTTTGAGACAGACGCGGAGATCCCGCGTTGGGAAGAGGGGCTTCTGCTGCGCGGGCGCGTTCAGGCGAAGGGAGGGTGACGCCATGGTCTATATCACGGGGGACACGCACGGGGATTTCTCGCGCTTTCGCTCCCCGGTTCTCAAGAAAGCCGGCGCGGAGGATTATCTCATTATTTGTGGGGATTTCGGCTTTTTCTGGGACGATTCCCGAAAGGAAAGGCGGCTGCGGCGCAAAATCTCCAGACTTCCCTATCACGTGGCGTTTGTGGACGGCTGTCACGAGAATTTTGATCTGCTGGAAAGTTACCCCATTACGGACTGGAACGGCGCGAAGGCGCGGGTGATAGCGCCCAATCTCGTGCACCTGCTGCGCGGGGAAATCTACACGATCTGCGGCAAGACTTTCTTCACGTTCGGCGGCGGACACAGCGGGGATTTCGAATACCGCGCGGGAGCGAAATGGTGGGAGCGCGAGCAGCCGACTTACGCGGAGATCATGGCGGCGGCGAAGCGTCTTGAAGAGCACGGCAACACGGTTGACTATATCATTACGCACGAGCCGCCCGCATCTCTGAAAGACTGTTTGCGGGTGGACACCATGCAGCGGCTGGAAGTCCACGCTTTCTTTGAGGATTTGACGCAAATCTGCCGGTTTACGCAGTGGTATTTCGGGAAGTGTCATATCAACCGCTATATCCCGGTGAAATATTACGCGGTTTTCGACGACATTGTGCCCCTGAAGGAAACCCGAAAGAAGAAGCACCGCCCGTCCCACGCGAAGGATCCCGACGAGGCGGTGCCCGGCAAAAAAGGAGGAGAAACAGATGGCGAATCTCATGACCAATCTGACAGCGCTGTATCTGCTGGCGGCTGAGCCCGTTTTAGCGGGCGACGATACCCCCATCGCGCTCTACGCCGTAATAGGCGGGGTAGGGCTTGCGGTTCTGGTCGCGGCGGTTGTCCTCGGCGTGGTCACCAAGAAGAAAAAGAAGTGAGGGGCGAGGCTGAACCCGAAGCGCGGGAGCGGCGAACGGACAAAAACGACGCGTCAAGCCCCGCCCGATCGGTGGCTTGCGTCGCGCTGTGTGTGCTGTGGCTGCTTTTGCTGCTGTTCGCCTTTGGGTATGGGTTTCGCCCGATTGCGGTTACAGCGGCCCCGCCCGAGCGCAAAACCATGGAACGTGTGGACAGGCAGATGGCGCAGATGGGCTATGAAAAGATGTCTGATGACGGGCTGATGGAGGTGCTGCTGCCGAAGTCCCTTCCCATGGGCTACACGGTCTTTTTGCGTGAGGAGGCGCCGATTCTCGTGCGCTCTGAGGAGACGGGAACGCTTGCGGCGGTGCTGCAGTTTCGGGATAATACGCTTTCCTATTCTGACGATGACGCGGCGTCTCAGAATCTCTATTCGCGGCTGGAACAGGCGAGCACTTCCCTCGGGCTTCACTGTGAGATTTCCCTTGAGGAAGACGGACGCTGTGTGCTGCGCGGGAGCGGGGAAACGCTTTCGAAGCAGCGCCAGTTTGAAATTGCGGTCCTGATTTACGGGCAGACCGGTCTGGTGCCGGAGGTCACTTTGTCGAGCGTCTGAAGGAATGTAAATTTCACAAATTCTTTAGACTTGTCTCTTGATTTTTTCAGCCGGATATGGTATAATAAACAGATGGATAGAACGAAGAATCCATGAAAAGGGGAACGCTGATGCCAAGGAGTATGACCGGCTACGGCAGGGCGCGGGGGCTCGATGACGGCAGAGAAATTGTCGTGGAAATCCGCGCGGTCAATCACCGCTATTACGAATTTTCCGCCCGCCTGCCAAAGGGGCTGCTGTTTTTGGAGGAGAAGCTCAAGGCTCTGCTGAGCGAGGAGATTTCCCGCGGGAAAGTGGAGATTTCTGTGACGGTCACCCGCCCTGAGAGCGCGGGGATGGAAGTGTCCGCCAACACGGAGCTCGCGCTCGCGTACCTGAGCGCGCTGCGCGGCATGAACGAGCGGCTGGGTCTGAATGACAATTTGGAGCTTTCGGACATCCTGCGCCTGCCGGATGTGCTCACGGTCACCAAAGAGCCGGAAGACGAGGAAGCGGTGACGGGGGCTGTGCTGAAGGTCGCGCGGGAGGCGCTTGACTCTTTCTTGGAAATGCGGCGCGCGGAAGGGGCGAAACTCGCGGAGGATCTCGCCGGGAAGATTTCTGCGCTGGAGGTCATGCGCGGCAGGGTAGCGCAGCTCGAGCCCGAGTCGACGGAAAATTACCGCCAGCGGCTGCTCGCCAAGCTTCAAGAGCTGCTCGGGGAGCGGGATATCGATGAGCAGCGCATCCTCACAGAAACAGCCATTTTCGCGGACAAGATTGCGGTGGACGAGGAAACGGTCCGGCTCAAAAGCCACCTTGAGCAGTTCGGAAGCCTGCTGGAATCCGGCGGCGCGGTCGGGCGGAAGCTGGACTTTCTGGTGCAGGAGATGAATCGCGAGGTCAACACGATAGGATCCAAGGCGCAGAACCTCGAAATCACGAAACTGGTGGTTGACATGAAAGCCGAGATCGAAAAAATCCGGGAGCAAATTCAGAACATAGAATGAGAAAGGAGCGTCCATGCGCCTCATCAACATAGGCTTTGGCAACATGGTTTCCTCATCGCGGCTGGTGACGATCGTCGATCCGGATTCCGCGCCGATTAAGCGCATGATTCAGGGCGCACGCGGCAGCGGCAGACTGATTGACGCGACTTACGGACGCCGCACGCGCGCGGTCATTGTTATGGACAGCGACCATATCATTCTCTCGGCGATAAATCCTGAGACGATTGCACTGAGACTGAAGGGGGAGGACATGGATGACGAACCGTAGGGGAATGCTCATTGTGCTTTCGGGTCCTTCCGGCTGCGGAAAAGGGACGATGATGGCCCAAATCCTCAAGGACGAGCGTTTTACGGTTTCCGTTTCGGCAACGACCCGCGCGCCGAGAGAGGGCGAAATCGAGGGCAGGAGCTACTTCTTCCTCACCAAAGAGGAGTTTCAAAGGCGTATAACGGAAAACAGGCTGCTGGAATACGCCGAGTACTGCGGGAATTACTACGGCACCCCGCGCGAGGCCGTGGAGGAGCGGCTGGAAGAGGGCAAAAACGTCATTCTGGAAATCGAGGTGCTGGGGGCGTTTCAGGTGAAGGAGCGCTTTCCGGATACGCTCCTCGTTTTTGTCATCCCGCCCTCGCTGCAGGAGCTTGAGCGCAGACTCCGCGCGCGCGGCACGGAGACGGAAGAAGCGGTTTTGGCGAGGGTCACGCGGGCGAAGGAAGAACTTTCGCAGGCGCGGCGGTATGACTATGTGATTGAGAACGACAGGCTGGAAGATGCCGTGGCGGATTTTTTCACCATCGTGCGGGCGGAGAATCTGCGCGCCGCACGAAGGGTCAAGGAGATAGGAGAGATGGCAAAATGATGCTCAGACCTTCCATTTATCAGATCATTCCAAAGAATGAGAGCTACTACGCACTCGTCATCGGCGTGGCGAAGCGCGCGCGGGAAATTGCCGCGCAGAATCTCAGGGAGAAGGAAGAAATCAAGGCCGCCGCGGATCGCCGCGCCAAGGCCAACGGCGAGCAGAAAGTCCGCCTGGACGATAAGACGCTGCATATGCTGGAGACGGAAGAGAATCCGGTGAAAACGGCGGTGGACGAATTCGCGGCCGGGAAATATAAGATCTCTATGCCGCATTCCGACACGCGGCACTGATGGCGCAAGTCCCGTCTGAGTTGCCAAAGGGAGGGCTTGTCGCGTCCTGTGTGCCGGAATCCGCGGCGCCGAGCTATGACGGGTTTTATGACTACGACATTCCCGCGGCACTCCAAGACAAGGCGCAAGCGGGGATGCGGGCAGTCGTGCCGTTCGGGAGCGCGAATGCGGAGCGCCTGTGCATGATCTGGCGGGTGTACCCCGCTGAGGAAGCGGCGAATCGCCCGCGCAAGCCCATTCTGGCACTGCCCGATGATGAGCCTGTGCTGACAGAGGAATTGCGGTTTCTCGCTGAATGGCTGCATGAACACACCTTTTGCACGTGGAGTGACGCGGTACGTCAGGTTCTGCCGGGCGGGATGCGGCTTTCTTTGGGCGGGAAATACCGTCTCGGGGAAATTTCCCCCGCCGCGCCTCTGACCGAACCCGAGGCTGCGCTGCTGCTGAAACTGCGCAGGGAGGGCGCCAAGGAGTTTTCCGCTCCGCTCTCCGCGGACAAGGAAGAACGCGCGCTTTTTCAGAGTCTGGCGGCGAAAGGCGCGCTGATTCCCGAAAGCAAATCCAAAGTCGCCCCTCTGACAAGACGGTTGGTGCGCCTTTCTGATCGATTTCTTACAAATCCTTCGGAGTTTTCGCCTACGCCGAAACAGGAGCGCGTCCTGGAGATTCTGCGGGAGGAAAAGGAACTTCCCGTCAAGGAGTGTGCCTACCGCGCCGGCGTTACGGACGTTGTGATAAAAAATCTTATCAAAAGCGGTGCCGCGGAAAGCTTTGAGCGGGAGATGACACGGGCACGGACCGGCGCGAAAGCCGTGATTTCCCCGGATGACACGATACTCACAGACGAGCAGCAGAGCGCTTATGACGCGGTTGCGCGGAGTATCGCGGCGGGGAAAGCGGCGGCGTTTCTGCTCCAAGGTGTGACCGGCAGCGGGAAAACTGCCGTGTACGAGAAACTGATCGCCTTTGCACTGAGTCTCGGGCGCACGGCACTGCTGCTGATACCGGAGATTTCCCTGACGCCGCAGACGGTCGCGTATTTTGAGGCGCGTTTCGGCGACGCGGTCGCGCTGATTCACAGCGGGCTGTCGCTGGCGCAGCGTCTGGATACGGATAAGCGGATAAGGCGCGGAGAGGCGTCCATCGTTATCGGGACGCGCAGCGCTGTTTTCGCGCCGCTTGAGCATATCGGGCTGGTGATTCTGGACGAGGAGGGCGACCACAGCTACCGCTCCGAACAGTCCCCGCGCTATCATGCGGCGGAAGTCGCGAAGGCGCGTGCGCGGTTTCATAGTGCCGCGATTGTCTTTGGCTCGGCGACTCCTTCGCTGGAAAGCCGCTGGCGTGCGGAAAACGGTGTCTACACTTTGCTGCGGCTGACGAAACGCTATCGCGATGTGCCGCTGCCGGAAGTGCGGATTGTGGACATGAACGCGGAACGCGCGCGCGGCAATGACGGGAATTTCTCGCTGGAACTGACGAACGCTCTGCGGGAAACGCTGCGGCGGGGCGAGCAGAGCATTCTCCTTCTCAATCGGCGCGGCTATCGCACACTGCTGCAGTGCCCGCGCTGTCACGAGCCGCTCTGCTGCCCGAACTGCGCCGTGCCGCTGACTTACCACAAGGCAAACGACAGTTTGCTGTGCCACTACTGCGGCTATCTGGCGCCTGCGGACTTGCCTTGTCCGCACTGCGGGCGCACGGATATGATTCGTACGGGTTTCGGGACACAAAAGCTCGAGGAGGAACTGGCGGCACTGATCCCTGAAGCCCGGTTGCTTCGCATGGACGCCGACACAACAGTGAGCAGGGATTCCTATGAGCGGAATTTCCGGGCGTTCGCGGCGAGGGAATATGATATACTCTGCGGCACCCAGATGATCGGGAAGGGACTTGATTTCCCGAATGTCACGCTGGTAGGTGTGATTTCCTGTGACAGTGTGCTTTTTTCGGGGGATTTCCGAAGCTATGAGCGCACGTTTTCGCTTCTGACGCAGGTTGTGGGGCGAGGGGGCAGGAGAGAGACCCCCGGGCGCGCTATCCTGCAGACTTTTCTGCCGGAGCATTACATCATCCATCTCGCGGCGGCTCAGGACTACGAACGATTCTACCGTGAGGAAATTGCGCTGCGCAAGTCGCTGCTGTTTCCTCCCGTCTGTGATATCTGCGCTGTCTGGTTCTCCTCGCTGTCACAGGAGGCGGCGCGCGAGGGCGCGGTATGGTTTCAGGAGTGCCTGACGGAGAGAATCGCGGCGCGTTCGGAGCGCGAGCGCAAGGAGATGCCGCTTGTGGCGCTTGGTGTTTCCGAGCCGCCGATTCCGAAGCTGCGCGGGAAGTACCGTCTGCGGATTCTGCTCAAATGCAAGGATACGCCGCCGCTTCGGGCGATGATTCGGCAGCTGCTGCAAAGCGCCGTCAAAGAGCCGCTGTTTCGTCAGGTTACCGTCTACGCGGAGATGAACGGCGACTGCTAATTCATACGGGGAAGGAAAGAACCAATGGCAATTCGCAATATCGTAAAAGTGGGAGACCCTGTGCTGAAGAAGCGCTGCAGACCTGTGGAAAAATTCGACGAGAAACTGTCTGTCCTGATCGACGACATGATTGATACGCTGAGACAGGCAGGCGGCGTCGGGCTCGCGGGCCCTCAGGTCGGCATTCTCAGGCGCGTGTTCGTCATGATCATTGACGATGAGGTGATCGAGGCGGTCAATCCGGAGATTGTCAAGACCTCGGGCGAGATTCGCGATATCGAAGGCTGTCTTTCCGTCCCGAATCAGTGGGGCTATGTCAAGCGCCCGAAAACCTGCGTTTTACGCGCTTTTGACCGCACGGGAAAGCCTTATGAACTGAAGCTCAAGGAACTTGCCGCGCGCTGCGCCTGCCATGAGAACGACCATCTGGACGGGCATCTTTTTCTGGAGTTTGTAGACGAATTCGTTCCGCCGGAAGAGCTGGAATCCGCGCGCGCCGAGCAAAAGTCCGGGAAAGCCCATGAGGCTTCCGGAAAATGAGACTTGTATTTATGGGCACCCCGGCGTACGCCGTCGGGACTTTAGACGCGCTTTGCGCGGCAGGGCACGAGGTCGCGGGGGTTTTCACGCAGCCTGACGCGCCGAGAGGACGGGGCAAAAAGCTGCTCCCTTCTTTTGTCAAGGAGCGCGCGACGGCGATGCGGATCCCCGTTTATACGCCGGTTTCGACACGTCGGGAAATGACAGAGTGTCTGGAGATTCTGGAATCGCTCAGCCCTGAGGTGATCGTGGTTATCGCGTACGGGCAGATTCTCCCGGAAGAGATTTTGAAGGTCCCGCCCTTGGGCTGTGTAAATCTGCACGCCTCGCTTTTGCCGCGATGGCGCGGGGCGGCGCCCATTCAGCGGGCTATTCTCGCGGGCGATAAAACAACGGGCGTTACCGCCATGCAAATGGCGGCGGGGCTGGACACGGGGGATATTCTTCTTGCGGAGGAAACGCCGATTCTGGACACGGATACTTCCGAAACGCTGCGTGAGCGGCTGTCGGAGATTTCCGCGCGCGTGATTGTCCGGACTTTGCCGCTTTTGGAATCCGGGGCTTTAACGCCGCAAAAACAGGACGACGCCCTTGCCACGAAAGCCGAAAAGATCACCAAGGAAATGAGCCGGCTTTGTTTTGAGGACGAGCCCGCGCAGGCGCTTGACCGCAGAATCCGCGCGCTGACAGGCTTTTGTTTCCAAAACGGCAGGAGGCTCAAGTTTTTGAATTCCTCGGTACAAAGCGGGCAGACCGACGCGCCGCCGGGCACGGTCATCGATGCTGATAACTTTGTGATTTCCTGCGAGGGCGGCACGCTGCTCTCACCCGCTGTCATTCAGGCGGAGGGGGGCAGACCGCTGGCAAAAGAGGATTTTCTGCGCGGATTCCCACTAAAGAAGGGCGACAGACTCTCGGCGAATCCGTAAAATCCGGAAAGGTGCGGTATCATGTATATTTTGCTGCTTATCTCTTTTCTCATCACGCTTGCTGCCCAGATAAACGTCCAGCACGCCTACCGAAAATACAGTCAGATTCAGAATTCCAGAAATCTGACCGGCGCGGAGGCGGCAAGACAGCTGCTGTACGCGCACGGCATAACCGACGTTCGTATTGAGCAGATCGGCGGCTCTCTGACCGACCATTACGACCCGAAAGACAACGTGATAAGGCTTTCCAGAGATGTCTACAACACGGCGAGTGTGGCGTCTGTCGGCGTGGCCATGCATGAGGCGGGGCACGCGATTCAGTACGCGGAGAATTACGGACCGATTGTGCTGCGCAACGCCATTGTCAAATCGACAAACATTGCCTCAAACATCTCCTATCTGCTGATTCTGCTCGGTCTGCTGTTTAGCTCCTATAGCCTCATGACGCTCGGCATCTGGGCGTTCACGGCTGTCATATTCTTCCAGCTTGTGACGCTGCCGGTGGAGTTTAACGCCAGCGGCAGGGCTGTCAAGGCGCTCAAAGAGAACGATTGGCTCGAACCGGAGGAAATCTACGGTGTCACGGCGGTACTTCGCGCGGCGGCGCTTACCTATGTGGCGGCGGTTGCCGTGGCGGTGCTGCAGCTGTTTCGGCTGCTTGCCATGCG
>CAYZMU010000007.1:31805-44122 GCA_964479595.1 uncultured Ruminococcus sp.
CATATCACGCTGCTGTGCGGATTCTATGAGCTGCTCTTCCTCGATACGGAGGATTACGCGGCGGTCAATCTTTGGGTTGAGACGGTGAAGGCGCTGCGGTTCGCGAGTGCCGCCGCGCTGGTAAACGCCGTGCTGCGGAGTTTTCTGCGCGGTGGGAAGGCCGTTCCCGTTCCCAAGGACCCGCTGGAGGCGCTCTCGGCGCGTTTTAGCCTGCCTGTGCCGCTGCTGCGGGAAATGCTCGCGGACTATGGCGAGGAGAAAGTCACGGGATTTTTGGAGGACGCGCTGAAACCGCCCCCGGATTACATTCGGCAGAATCCGCTCGCCGCGAAAGATTCGGCAATCCCGCAAGGCGCCGAGGCGGTGGAATGCATTCCGCGCGCGTGGAAACTCGCCGCGGGCACCAAGATCACAGGCTTCTCAAACGCCTTTCATGTGCAGGATCTGGCGTCGCAGGCGTGCGCGCTCGCGCTGGAGCCGAAGCCGGGAGAGACTGTTTTGGATCTCTGCGCGGCGCCGGGCGGGAAAACCTTCACCATCGCCGAGGAAATGGGCGATAAGGGAAAGGTTTTCGCTTACGACCTGCGTCCGGGGCGTGTGCGGCTCATAGAACAGGGCGCGAAGGCACTCGGGCTTTCGTGCGTTGTGTGCGCGGCGGCGGACGCGAAAGCGCCGGGCAAGCCGCGCGCGGAGAAGGTGCTGTGTGACGTGCCCTGCTCGGGCTACGGCGTCATTCGCAGGAAGCCCGAAATCCGCTATAAACCGCTTGAGGACGTACAAAACCTCCCAACGGAGCAGCTGGCGATTCTAAGCGCCGCGTCTGAGCTTGTTTTGCCGGGCGGTGTGCTGGTCTATTCCACCTGCACGCTGCGCAAGGCGGAGAACGAGGCGGTTGTGGAGCGTTTCCTTTCGCAAAACAGCGCATTTTCGCTTGAGGAGCCGTGGCAGAATCTCCCCGGACTTTCCCGCTGGGGCGAGCGGATGACCACGCTTTTCCCGGAGTATTTTCAGTCGGACGGTTTCTTTCTCGCGAAACTGAGAAGACGGTAAGGAGGGTTCGTGACGGAATCCAAAACCAATCTTTTGGGGGTCTCGCTCCCGGAGCTTGAGGAACTCGTAAGAACCCTCGGTGCGCCCGCTTACCGCGGCAGGCAGATCTTCCGGCAGATTCACCGCAACAGAGTTTTTTCTTTTGACCAGATGACAGATTTACCGAAACAATTCCAGTCAACACTTGACGCGAAATTTTGTATAAAAACGCCAAAAATTGAGCAAAAGCTTGCATCCGGTATCGATGATACTGTAAAATACTTATATAGACTGCAGGACGGCAACCTGATTGAGACGGTTCGGATGGTCTACCGCCATGGCATTACCGCTTGTATTTCCACGCAGGCGGGCTGCAGGATGGGCTGCGCGTTCTGCGCGTCCGCGCCGATGGGCTTTTCGCGAAATCTCACCGCGGCGGAGATGCTCGGGCAGATATACGCGGCGGATTCCGGATTCGAGCCCGGCGGGCGGATTGACCATGTCGTGCTGATGGGCATCGGCGAGCCGCTGGATAATTACGAGAATGTGATGGATTTCCTGCGGCTTATCTCCGACCCCGATGGCAGAAATTTAAGCCCGCGTCATATTACGATTTCCACGTGCGGGCTTGTGCCACAGATTCGCAGGCTTGCGGAGGAAAATCTCCCCGTGACGCTTTCCGTTTCGCTGCACAGCGCCAATGACGAAAAACGCCGCGCGCTGATGCCCGTGGCGAGGCGCTATCCGCTGGAAACGCTCCTTGACGCGGCGGAGGAATACTTCCGAAAGACGGGCAGGAGAGTCACGTTTGAATACGCGGTCATCGCGGGGGAAAACGATACGCCACAGGACGCGGCGGAACTTCGGGATTGCCTGCGGGCTCATTTCCCCGGGCAAAGACCGCATGTCAATTTAATTCCCGTCAATCCTGTGGACGGGACCAGTTTTCGCCCGGGCGCGGTGGAGCGTTTCCGGCAGCAGCTCTGTGAAAGCGGACTCAACGCGACAGTGCGCCGAACCTTGGGTGCGGACATTGCCGCGGCGTGCGGTCAGCTGCGCAGAGGCATGGCGACAAATCAAAAAGAAAGTGTGGTGAGCGGCTGTGAAAGCGTTTCTGGGCTGTGATATCGGCAGAATGCGGGATGAGAATCAGGATTCTATCCGCGCGGACGATTTCCCCGACGGCGTTCTGGCACTTGTCTGTGACGGCATGGGCGGGGAGCGCAACGGAAGAGCGGCGTCCAAGATTGCCATTGACGCCGCGGAGCAGACGTTTCGTGAGGAATATCGTCCGGGAAGCGAGCCTTCCGAAATTCTCGCGCTGCTGAGGCGCTGTGTGGACACCGCGAACATCCGCGTCTACAACGCCGCGGGAGAAAATCGCGGCAGGATGGGAACCACGCTTGTCGGCGCGTTTTGCCGCGACAATGTGTGCTGTCTGGTGCATGTCGGGGATTCACGCGCCTACCTCATCCGGCCTTCGGGACGGGCGGAACAAATCACAACCGACCACACGGTGGTGCAGTATCTCTATGAGCAGGGCGTTATCAAAGCCGAGGAACGCGAAACGCACGCGCGCCGCAATGAGCTGATGCGCGCGGTCGGGATTGCGAATCGCGTTCTGAGTGACGCGCGGATCTTCGCACTGCGCGAAGGGGAGCGCGTGCTGCTGTGCTCGGACGGGCTCTACGGTATGATAGATATTGAGACGCTCGGCAGGCTCGCCATAGATACCCCGCCGGAGCAGTTCCCCGAAAAGGCCATCGCGCTCGCGAATGAAAACGGGGGCAGAGACAACATTTCCGTAATCCTGCTGCTTGCCTGAAAGCAGCTTTGAGTGAATCATAAAACAAAACAGGGTTCTTCCCGAACGGAGGATTGAGATGGAAAAAGACCAGATTGATAAAAACATTGGCAAGAAGCTCGACGGAAGATACGAAATCACCGAGCATATCGGTGAGGGCGGTATGGCGGATGTCTACCGCGCGACGGATATTGTCGACCACAAGACTGTCGCTGTCAAGATTCTCAAGAAGGAATTTTCCGAAAACGAGGAGTTTTTGCGGCGGTTTCGCAATGAGTCCAAGGCCATCGCGCTCCTGAACCACCCGGATATTGTCAAGATTCTTGACGTGGGCTTTTCGGACAGAATCCAGTTCATTGTCATGGAGTACATCGACGGAATCACGCTGAACGAGTACATGGAGGAAAACAAGGTGCTCGAGTGGCAGGACGCGGTGCACTTCACGATTCACATTCTGCGCGCGCTTCAGCACGCCCACAGCAAGGGGATCGTCCACCGTGACATCAAGCCGCAGAACATCATGATTTACGGCGACGACGGCGTCAAGGTCATGGATTTCGGTATCGCGAAATTCGCGCGGGAAGAGGGCAAAACGAGCACGGACAAGGCGATAGGCACCGTGCATTACATCAGTCCCGAACAGGCGCGCGGCGCGACTACGGACGCCAAGAGCGATATCTATTCCGTCGGTGTGATGCTATATGAAATGCTCACGGGCAAGAAGCCGTTTGACACGGACAATCCCGTCAGCATCGCGGTCATGCATATGCAGGCGGAGGTGCCGCTGCCCCATCTTGTCAGACCCGGGATTCCCACGGGGCTTGAGGAAATCATCCTCAAGGCGATGCAGAAAGACCCCGCGGACCGTTATCAGTCCGCGCGTGAGATGATGGACGACATCCAGACCTTCAAGGAAAATCCCGATGAGGTCTTTGGCTATTTCCCCGAGCTGCTCGGCGGAAAATCGGCCACTGCCAATGAAAAGACGCGCGCCTACAGCCCGGTTGCCGTACCTCAGAACGCCATGATCGAGGAAAACAACTCTGACGAACCCGCTCCGCAAAAGGGAAAGCGCGGCGAGGAACCGGACGATGAGGACTACGACGAGGACGACGAATACGAGGAGGAAGAGCCCAAATCCCTCTTTGTGCCGATTCTGAGCGCCGTGATCATCGTGGTAATTGTTGTGGCGGCGGTCATGTTCACCACCGTGGTGCTCAACGTCATTAAGAACAACCGCGGCGCGACCACGGCGGAGCAGTTCGCGATGCCCAATCTCATCAACATGGATTATCAGGAGGCTCAGCTGCTCTACGGCGACCAAATCAACATCAACGTGGAGAGTAGAGAGTATTCCGACTACGAAAAGGACAAAATCTTTGATCAGGATATCGCGCCGGAGAACCCCGTTTCCAAGGGCGAGCAGGTCAATGTCAAGGTGAGCCTCGGGGCGAAGCAGGTCAAGATGCCGGATGTCACCGGCTGGGATTTTGAGACGGCGAAGACGACGATTATCAACGCGGGACTGAACGTTGAGCCGCGCTACACCTATGATGACGAAATCGAGGCCGGGAAAGTCATCTCCACGGACCCTGCGGGGCCGGCGGAACTGGAACCGGGCAGCTACGTTATCATCTACATCAGCCGCGGCGAGAATCTCGATACAGTCCCCATGCCTAATTTTGTGGGGCTTGACTGGGAACACGCGCAGTCCATGGCGGAGGAACTGGGGCTTGTGCTTCAGAAAGAGGACGACAACGACACCGCTGAGGAGGGCACGGTTCTCCACCAGAGCATTGAACCGGACGAAGAGGTCACTGAGGGCACCATGGTGACACTGACGGTTTCCACGGGTGTTCCGGACCCCAAAGATGTGCGCGTGAATTTCTCGATTCCGGCGAACGCGACGGGCGTTTTCCAGATAACATTCTATGAGGACGGCATTGAGAAATTCGCGGGTCCTGAGTTTAACGTCGCGTATACCATGGGCGCGACTTCCGTTACGGTCAGCGGAACCGGGGTGGTGGACTACTTCGTGAACTTAAAGAACACCGCTACGGGCGCGACAGCGGAAATCGGAACTTATCGCGTGGATTATGAGGCGGGCACGGCGGTTGCCATCAGCTCTGATTTGCTGGGAGCCTTTACGAAAGTCGGCGGTATCGGCGAGCTGACCACCACGACAACGACTGCGGAAACCACCACACTTTCCACTTCGACCACCGCCAAAACATGGTGGACACCGCCCTCTCAGAGCAGCGTTTCCACTACCACCACCACAACCGTCGCGCCGTAACCGCGGCTATGGACGGACTGATTACGAAAGCTATCGGGGGGCTGTACCATGTAGAGTCCCCCGATGGCATTTTGGAAGACTGCAAGGCGCGCGGGATTTTCCGCAAGCGGAACATTTCCCCCTGTGTGGGCGACCGTGTGCGGGTGGAGGACGGCTGCATTGTCGAAATCTACCCCAGACGCAACGAAATCCTGCGGCCGCCGCTCGCGAATCTCGACCACATGGTTTTTGTGGTCTCCGCGTGCGAGCCTGCGCCCAATCTCACGCTTCTGGACGAGTTTCTGGCGGTTTGCGAGTACAAGAATATCGCGCCGCTGCTGGTGTTCACCAAGATTGATCTGGCGGACGCGGATTCTTACGCGGGCGTCTATCGCGCGGCGGGCTATCCCGTATGCATGGCGGACTACAGACGCGCGGACGCGCTGGACGAACTCTCAGAGGCGCTCAAGGGCTCTTTCAGCGCGTTTACGGGAAATTCCGGGGTGGGGAAATCGACGCTGCTCAACGCGCTGGACGAGAATCTCAACCTTCAGACGGCGCAAATCAGCAAAAAACTGGGCAGAGGGCGCCACACCACACGTGAGACGGCGCTTTACACACTGCCAAACGGCGCGAAAATCGCGGACACACCGGGCTTTTCCACTTTTGAACTGGAAAGCTACGCCAAAATCCCGGCAGCCGAGCTGGCGGGGTGCTTTCCGGAATTCCGTCCGCTGCTGGGGAAGTGCCGTTACGCGGACTGCCTGCACGACCGCGAACCCGGCTGCGCGGTTACCGGCGCCGTGCGGGAGGGCGCGATTGCGAAAAGTCGGCTGGAAAGCTATCAGTCCATGCTGACTCTGATACGGGCTCGTAAGGAATGGGAATGAAAGTGACAATCGAAAAGGAGAGATACCTTGAAAATTTCAACAAAAGGAAGGTACGCGCTGCGAATGATGGCGGAGCTCGCCCGATACGGTGACGACCGCGTGATTTCGCTCAAGGAAATCTCGCAAACGCAGGAGATTTCCAAGAAATATCTCGAGCAGATCGTGCCGCTTCTGACATCTGCCGGGCTGCTGCGCACGACAAGAGGCACACATGGCGGCTACAGCTTCGCGAAACCCCCGGGAACGATTACGGTCGGTGAGATTCTCAGGGCGACGGAAGGCTCGCTGGCGCCGACCGCTTGTCTGGACACGGAGGAAAATCTCTGTCCGCGCGCGGGCGTCTGCGGCACACTTTATGTCTGGGAAGGGCTCTATAAAGTTATCAATGATTACTTAAATGGGATTACCTTAGAGGACATTGTAAAGCGCACGCCTGATTCCGACGGCGGGGATTACTGCATCTGAGGCCTTGAGAGGGGCTTGCAATTTGAAATAGCGTGTGGTATAATGAGATTAGGAAGAGCCCGGGGCGTTCCCGGACAAAATATTTGAGGGAGGTAGCATCATGAAGCGCAAAAGGTTTGGCGCGCTGCTGCTGAGCGCGACCGTTCTCGCGGCGGCTCTGCCGGTTTCCGTCAGCGCGGCGGACGAGGGCAAAGTCATCTACGAAACGGATTTTGAGGACGGGGACGTTTCCGCCTTCACCAACCGCGGCGGGGATGACACCACGGAGATTTCCGCTTCCACGGAAGCGGCCGCGAGCGGGACAACCTCGCTTCTGGCGAGCGGGCGCTCAAAGGATTGGAACGGCCCCGCGTTTCGCCTGGACGACAAATGCGAACCGTACACCGAATACTACATCAGCGCGAAACTCAAGGGACGGTATTACACCAACTCGACCTTCAGTATGCAGTACACTGACACAGAGGGTCAGGACCACTACAGCAACCTTGTGACGAATCTCAACGGTTCGGATTGGATTTCCGTGGAGAATGTCAAGGTGAGCTTCACCTCGGATATGACAAATGTCTTTGTCTACTTTGAGGGCGGGCAGGACGACCTCTTCATAGACGACTTCAGTGTGGTGGAAGTTCCCGAGACTCCGATTGAAACGGATCTGCCTTCCTTGGCGGAGGCGTTCGGTTCCGCGTTCAAGATAGGGACAGCGATGACGCCGAGCGACCTTTCCGTGAAATCCTTTATGAACCTTCTGGAAAAACACTTTTATGAAAGCATTACCGTCGGAAACGAATTAAAGCCCGACTCCGTGCTCAATAAGACCGCCACGCAAGCGTATGTTGAGGAGACGGGAGACGACACCGTGCCGCAGATTTCCTTTGCGGCGGCAAAGCCCGTGCTGGATTACTGCAGCGAGCATAAAATCCCCGTGCGCGTGCATACGCTGGTCTGGCACAGCCAGACGCCCGACTGGTTCTTCAAGGAGAACTTTCAGGACGACGGCGACTGGGTGGATTCCGAGAAGATGCTCAAGCGCATGGAAAACTACATTAAAGTTTACTTCGAGACGCTGACCGAACTCTATCCCGATATTGATTTCTACGCCTGTGATGTCGTGAATGAGGCGTGGACGGATTCCGGCACCCCGCGAGAACCGGGCGAGCAGGGCAGCAGCGGTTCCGCAAAATCCGCTTGGGTACAGGTTTTCGGGGACAATTCCTTCATCGAGCCCGCGTTCACCTTCGCGAGAAAGTACGCGCCGCAGGGCTGCAAACTCTACTACAACGATTATAACGAATATATGCCTGACAAGGTGGACGCCGTCTGCCAGATGGCGCTGGACCTGAAAAAAAAGGGCGTCATTGACGGGATTGGCATGCAGTCGCATCTGGACGTGCGTCAGGGCGGAGATTCCGCTTTCCCGACAGCGAATGTGTACAGCAAGGCTCTGGACCGCTACGCGGAGACCGGGCTGGACATTCAGGTCACGGAACTGGACGCGACGGTCCCGGAAAATTCCGGTACGGATTATTTCGAAGCACAGGGCGAATACTACAAGAGCATTTTTGACGCGATCATCGCGCACGCGGACAACATTTCCGCCGTGATTTTCTGGGGAATTCAGGACGACAGAAGCTGGCGCGCCTCGCAGCAGCCGCTGATTTTCGACGCGCAGTCCACGGCAAAGCCCGCGTTCTATTCCATTCTGGAGAGCGCCGGAACGCTCCCGCCGTCAGAATCCTCCACGACCTCGCAGACAGAAACCACCACAACCCAGACAGAGACCACCACAAGTACAACCGTTACAACGACGGACACCACACCGACCGAAACCACGCTGCCCGCAGCCGCGTCGCTCTACGGCGATCTCAATCTCGACGGCGCGGTCACACTTTCAGACGCCGTTTTGCTCTCACGCCTCGCTGTCGGGGACGCCGAGATCGAGCTGAGTGATGAGGCAAGGCTCAACGCCGATACCAATTCCTCGCCCGGCATTGACCAAAGTGATCTGTCGAGTCTACTCAGAGTGCTCGCAGGTCTGATTGAACAGGGAGCGCTGCCCGAATAGGGTGATGCCCATCCGAAAACGCCTCGCGGCAAAACGTCGCGGGGCGTTCTTTTCCGAAAAAGGGCATCCATCGCGGTTTGGCGCTTTCCGCTCTGATCTTGGCGGGAAGAGGGCCCGCGTTCCTGACTTTGGAAGATTCGGCAAAACGGTGGACCTCTCTTTGTGCAGTTTGCATAGAAATGGAAGAGATATCCGCAAGGGATTGACAAAATTCTCCGCGTTTGGTATAATAGATGTGTATGGATTCTTGAGGAAAAGAAACACGACGTTTCGCGGAAAATGAAAGAAAGGTCTTGCGGATTGAAACAGAAGTTTGCAAAGTTCAAAAAGCATATTATCTATACTGCCGAGGTTTTCTTCGCGCTGATTACGGCATACATTCTCATCTACGCCTTCTATCACCGGGACTCCGCGGAACTTGTTTACATTATTTTTAATTCTTACGCGCTCCTCGCCGTTATCTTAAGCTTTTGCTTTGTGCTTTATTGGCAGCACATGCGCCGCAAGCGCGAGATCGAGCAGCGCGAGGGGTTTATCAAACTGACCAAGAGCCTCGCCTCTCCCGCCATGCTCTGGGATTCGAAACTGACTACCGTGGTGCTGAGCCCGCAGCTTATCGAACTGGCGGAACTCACCGAGCCCAAGGACGGCTTTGACGCGCAGTATATTGTGCCGTGGCTGTTTTCGAAGGACCGCATTGACGAGGACGACATTGACAATATGCTGAAAATGGGGAGCCGGGAGTATTCCTTCATTGCCAAGAGCGGGGAACCTCACGACATTATCTGGAGCACCTCCGCTGTCGGGAAAGACCCCGATGGAGTTTCGTGGTATCTCTCCATTGGGCTTGATTTGGCGCAGATGCACAAGATGGAATCCGAAATCGAGTCCTATTCGCGCAGGCTGTCCGCCTCCGAGGGCAAGCAGATGCTGACCATGGAACTCACCGATATCGGCATTCTGCTGATAGAACAGGGGAGTCAGACCATATTCGCCTCGGAAAAGCTCCAGAAAATGTGGGGGCTGGCTTCCAATTCCATTACGGTTTCCGAACTGCGTGAAAAGATTTATCCGCCGGATGTCGCGGCCTATGACAGACTGGTTATGACGCTGCACACGCGCATGGGACAAATGCTTGAGAAGGGCTCCGATGAGACAGAAATGCGCATCTGTTCCGCAGACGGACAATACCGCTGGTATTCCTACCGCTTCAAAGTGCGCCCGCACGCGACCAACGGCAGGCTGATTGTCGGCGGCTCCGTCATGGACATTACCGACCAGAAGGAAAAGGACGCGCAGATTCAGCGTATCGCGTATGAGGACAGTGTCACGGGCATTCCCAATCGCAACAGCCTGATGCGCATGGGCAAGGAACTCTACGAATGCGCTGTTGAGATAGGCAGCTCCTACTGGGTCATTGTCATGGACATCGACCGTTTCCATATCATCAATGACACCTGCGGGTATGAGACGGGCAATGAACTGCTCAAGGCGTTTGCCGACACCATGAATCGCCAGCTGAGTGTGGGCGGATTTGGCGCGCGGATTTCCGGGGACAATTTCGCGCTGATTCTGCATGATGTGGGGGAGGCGGATCTCCCGGAAAAGGTAGTTCGCCGGATGCAGCGCACGCTTGCCACACAGGCGGTCGGCGCGCTTTCCAACCGCACATTGGGCTGCTCGGCGGGTTACGCGAAAATGCCGCAGGACGGCGCGTCTTTTGAGGAAGTGCTCGAGCACGCGGAATTCGCGCTCTCCGCCGGCGCGCACACTGGCGGCAGCATTGAGCGCTACACGCAGGCGATGCACGACAGCATTATCTATGAGTCCAATCTGGAGCGGGAACTTGCGTCGGGCGTCATGAACAATCAACTCGTGCTCTATTACCAGCCGAAAGTTTCCGCAAAAACCGGCGCGGTCACGGGGCTCGAGGCACTGGTGCGCTGGAAAAAGCCAAACGGCGAACTGGTACAGCCCTCGGTGTTTATCCCCATTGCCGAGCGTTCCCAGCTCATCACGCATATCACGCGGTTTGTCATGTACGAGGCGTGCAGACAGGCGCGGCTGTGGCAGCGCATGGGATTGCCGCCGATTGTCATGTCCATTAACTTCAGCAGTGCGGATTTTTATCAGGAAAACGCCTGCGCGGAGATCGCGAAATGTCTGGAGCGAAATGATTTGGACCCGCAGTTTCTGGAAGTGGAGCTCACTGAGTCCATGGCGCTCAAGGACATTGACATGACCGTCGCTCAGATGCGGCAAATGCGCGAACTCGGCATCAAATTGGCAATGGACGATTTCGGGACGGGCTATTCCTCGCTCAGTTACATTCAGATGCTCCCCTTCACGATGATTAAACTCGACCGCTCGTTCGTCATTCGCATGGAGGACGACGTGGTCGTGCAGGAGATTATCCGGTCGGTTATCCAAATTGCGAAAGCCAAGCGGATAGAGACCATCGCGGAGGGAGTGGAGACACAGCGGCAGGCGGACCAGCTGCGCGAGGCGGGCTGTGACTATATCCAAGGCTATCTCTACGGCAAGCCCATGAGCGCCTCCGATACGGAGCTGTTCATTCGGCAGAACGCGCCGGGACGCGCATGAGTCTGCCGCGATTCATCAAACAAACAGAAAGGACGCGTAAATCATGAAAAAGAGAATTGGAATCCTCACCTCCGGCGGCGACTGCCCCGGGCTGAACGCGACGATTCGAGGCGTCGCGAAGGCGTGTTTTGAACTCATGGGTGAGGACAATGTGGAGATTATCGGGATTTCCAACGGCTACTACGGGCTGATTCACAATATGTGCAAGGTGATGAAACCCTCGGATTTTTCCGGCATCCTGACTCAGGGCGGAACGATTCTGGGGACCAAACGCCAGCCCTTCAAGATGATGACGGTAATCGGCGAGGACAATGTCGATAAAGTCAAGAACATGAAGGACACCTACCACAAGCAGAAACTGGACTGCCTGCTGACATTGGGCGGAAACGGCACGCACAAGACCTCGAAACTCCTCGCGGACGAGGGGCTCAATATCATCGGTTTGCCCAAAACCATCGACAACGATATTTACGGCACGGACGTGACGTTTGGTTTCCACACGGCGGTAGATACCGCGACAGACGCGATTGACCGCCTCCACACTACGGCCGCCTCCCACAGCCGGATTCTCGTCTGCGAAATCATGGGCAATAAGGCGGGCTGGCTGACGCTGAACGCGGGTATCGCGGGCGGCGCGGACATCATCCTCATTCCTGAGATTCCCTACGACATTGAAAAGGTCTGCGACGCCGTCATGAAGCGTACCGCGAGCGGAAAGAGTTTCTCCATCATCGCGGTGGCGGAGGGCGCCTATGACAAGGAGGAGGCGCAGCTCAAGAAGAAAGACCGCGCCAAAAAGCGTGAGGAGGCCGGAATCGTCACGGCGACATCGCGCATTGCCGCGCAAATTCAGGCGAGTACGGGTGTGGATACCCGTGTCTGTGTGCCCGGTCATATGCTCCGCGGAGGCTCTCCGAGCGCGTACGACCGCATTCTCGCGACCAAATTCGGCGTACACGCCGCGAAGCTCATCGAAAACGAGAAGTACGGGCGCACCGTCGCGATGGTGAACGGAAAAGTGACCGCGAACAAGCTTGAGGATATCGCGGGGCTCACAAAGTTCGTTGACCCCAAGGACCAGCTGGTGGTCACGGCAAGACGTATCGGCGTTTCCTTCGGAGACTGAAAAAATCGCTCCCCCGAGCGTTTCGGGGGAGCGTTCTTCTTTTAATAAACAAGCAGAGCCTC
>CAYZMU010000008.1:0-3909 GCA_964479595.1 uncultured Ruminococcus sp.
GGGGCAAAAAAGGCGTCGGAGATAAGGTAAATTCTCCCGATTACAAAAACCGTGCAGAAAAAAGAGCGCTCTCGCGGATCTTGGCGAGGGTTTTGGCGTGGACGCTCGGGGAGAGGCGGTGCTCGCTGAGATAGGGCAGCGCCGCGTCATACTGCTTGACCATCGCCTCCTCAAAAAACCACGCCTGCATCATCTCGACATAGTATTCCCTGCTTTGGACCGAGGCGGCGAGTTCGAGAATCTCCGGCGAGAAATAGGGCGCGGTGAGAAAGAGGTCCTTTAACTTCTTGAGCCCGAAACGCACGGTGTAGGGGTGCGGGTCAGCAAGCATTTTCCGGATTTGCGGGAGAAAATCCGCGCGGCGCTCAGGCAGGGCCTTTGGGTTTAGCTGGTCGCAGGTCGCCCAGTTGTCCACAAACGGCAGAAACCGCCACAGCGCGGGCAAAAGCGTGTCGTAATCGCGGCACATCTCCAGCAGGAAAGCGTGGAGCTGGTTCTCCTCAAAGAGGCGGTGCGGCAGCACTGCGAGAAAGGCGCGGGTCTCGTCCTCGTTTTGCGCCAGACGCTTGGCGAGCGCGCGCAGCTGCGGGGTGCGTACCCCGAGGATGGTTTCCGAATCCAGCGTCGGCAGCAGCCGTGCCTGAAACGTTTGGAAATCCTCGTCGCGCAGCGCCTTCAGTTCTTCATCTATTTGCACGCTTTCTCCTCCTTTTTCTCGCCCTGCCGGGCGGGGGCTTGATTCCTCCCCCTGCGGGGGAGGGGCTGAACATAGGATTCCCGGGGCGGTTTTGATCGCCCTGCCGGATTTTTCACCCCCGCTTTTGCGGTCGGGGAACGGTCATGTTCTCCCCGCAGCCTGTCCCTTCTCAAAATGGGGGGCGCGGTGCTGCCGGGGGAATGCAGCTCGGGCGGTTTTGATTGCCCTGCCGGATTTTTCACCCCCGCTTTTGCGGTCGGGGAACGGTCATGTTCTCCCCGCAGCCTGTCCCTTCTCAAAATGGGGGGCGCGGTGCTGCCGGGGGAATGCAGCTCGGGCGGTTTTCTGTTCTCCCGCTGTCCGGTAAGCTTTTCCGCGCGAAAAAAGCCGGGAAAAGGATTGACAGAAAACAGGGGCGTGTGGTAAAATGAAAACAAAAGAACACGAAACGGAGGGAAACGCATGGACGCGGATCTGATTCCGTACACCCCGGACGACGAGCGGAAATTCTTTCGGCAGATTGATTTCCTAAACGCCGACGACGCGTATTCGCGCTGTGTTCGGTCACTCGACGCCATTCCAAGGGAACGGTTTTCCCGCCGCGCCGCTTTCGCGCTGGCAAGGGCGCTGGAAAACTACGCCGTAATCGGGGATGATGACGCCGGCATACAGCCGGGGGAGGCTCAAAAAGCCCTTGAGCGCGCGATTGCGGTTCTGGAAACCGTGCGGGAGGACAGCGCGGAGTGGAACAAGCGCATGGCGTACGCCTATGAGTACCTGCCCGGGCGCGAGGAGCGGGGGATTGCTTACGCGCGGCGCTGGGCGGAACTGGAGCCGGAAAACGAAAACGCCGCTTTGGTGCTGCGCGACTGTCAGAATGCCGCGATAAGAAACGGGAATTTTGAGGTTGCCCCGGGCGCCTTCTGGGACGAGAGCGCCTACGCCGCGGAAACGTACACCGACGCGCCGCTCACAGAGGAACTGCTCGCGTCGGTTGAGCGCGAGTTGGGCTTTAAACTCCCGGAATCCTATATCCGGCTTATGAAACGCCGCAACGGCGGGATTCCCGCGGCAAACCGTTTCCCCGCGCGCGGCGGCGTTTTCGCGATACACGGGATTTTTGGCATCGGGCGGGAGAAAGCCTGCTCCCTTTGCGGAAAAACCGGCAGCCGGTATCTGATAAAAGAGTGGGGCTACCCGGAAATCGGCGTCGCGATTTGCGACACACCCGGCGCGGGGCATGACATGGTCTTTCTGGACTATCGCGAGTGCGGCCCGCTCGGAGAACCGGCGGTGGTTTATGTGTCGGCGGAGCGCGGATATGAACAGACGCGGCTGGCGGACAGCTTTGAGGCGTTTGTCCGCGGTCTGGTGCCTGAGGAGGTTTTGGAAACGGGGGATTTTGAGAAGCGCGACTGCTACGAGAAAGAGTGAATTACGCGTGAACGCGCGCGTAGAAAGTACTTCTGCCCGCGCCCTCGCGGATGAGAAAGCCCTCTTCGGTCAGGCGTTTCAGCGCGGCGGCAGCGGACGACCTTCCGATATCCGGACAGTGCGCCAAAACATCGGCAATGGTGAACCTGCCAACTTTTTCGCCCGCGTATTTTTTCACGGCGTCGTATGCCGTTCCCGAACGTTCCGCCGCACGCTCCTCAAATTCCGTGCAGCACGCCAGAATCACTTCCAGCACATATCGGATGAAAGGCGTCGGGTCGTTGTTTCCCTCATGCCAGCCCAAGCCCGCCGCCTCCAGCGTGTCGTAATAGCGGTCCTTTGTTTTCTCGATTTGCTTTTCGATACTGATGTATTTTCCGACAAAGTACCCGTTCTGGTAAAGCAGCAGAAGAAGAAGCAGCCTGCACAATCTTCCGTTGCCGTCGTTGAACGGATGGATACAGAGGAAATCGCAAAGGAACACCGGAATCAGAATCAGCGCGTCGATTTTTTCATTTGCCGCCGCGCGCGCGTAGGCATCGCAAAGCGCCTCCACCGCGCCGGGCGTTTCATACGGCGGGAGCGGCACAAACCGCGTCCTGACCGAGCCGTCGGGTCTTGTTTCGTTGATGTAATTCTGGACATTCTTAAAATTCCCCGCGTAGGAAACCCCTGTGCGTTTTAACAGATCCCGGTGAAGCTGCAAAATATAGGACGGGCGCAGGGGGATATACGTGTAGCTCTCGTGAATGGTGTTCAGCACATCCCTATACCCCATAATCTCGTCCTCGTCGCGGTTTCTCGGCGCCGTTTTCTCCGCGAAAAGCTGCTTCATGCGCGTGCTTGTCGTGATGATGCCCTCGATTCTGTTGGACGCCTCCGTGCTCTCTATTTTCGCCGTCTGCACAAGGCGCGTGAGCCGCGCGGGGTTCTGTCCGATCAGGGCATCCTGTCTCCCCTTATACTCGTGGATTTTCGCGACCAGATTCAAAACTGCGGTGTCCCACGCTTTTTCGGCAAGCGCGCTGTAATCAAATGTTCTCATAAAATCCCCTTTCGTCCGGCGCTCCCGCTTTTCGTCCAAATGTGCCCTCAAATTGGACGAAACGGAGCACTGCCCGGATGAAACTTCCGCGGTTACCCCGGCTTTCCTATTATATCATAAAACGGCGCCCCCGCGCAAGCCCCGCGCGCGAGGTTCAGGCGAAATATCGGGAATGCAAATTTATAACGTTCAGAGTCCTTGTGCTATCTTAAAAGAGGAAACAAGGCTCTTATATCGGATGGAGGCGATTGGAATGCAGTCTATGACCTGCCCGAACTGCGGCGCGAAAATCGAGGTCGAGAACGAGTACGCGGGGTTTGTCAAGTGCAAGTTCTGCGATTCGAACATCAGACTTGACACCCCCGCTGTGGACGCGCGCGAGGCCGCCGCGATGAAACGCGCGGAAACGGAGCAGATGGTCACGCGCGAGCGCCTCAGACAGCAGGAGGAGCAGAGGCTCCAGGCGGAACGCCAGCGCAAGGAGGAGCAGGAGCGCCGTGACGCGGAAGCGGCGGAACTGCGCAAGAAACTTGGTTTCTGGATTCTTCTCACCATTGCCGGGTTCTTCATCCGCATGATACCGCTTTCCTTCTTCAATACCGTCGGAACGGTGATGTTCGGCGTGGGGCTGGGGTTCTGGATTTATACCGGCGTGCAGCTGCACCGATTGACCACCACTGTCACAAAAACGCAAATTCACATCACGGGCGGGGACAATGTGGATATCGACTAT
>CAYZMU010000008.1:4009-42972 GCA_964479595.1 uncultured Ruminococcus sp.
GGGATTTACCAATGTATCCTGTGTGCCGCTCAAGGACACGCTTCTTGGTTTGCTGAATGATCCCGGCAGGGTCGCGAGCGTGACCATCGGCGGCAGACCCACGAACGGAGGAGACAATCGGAAATATCCTCCCGACGCGCCCGTGGTCATCAGCTACCACAGCTACCTGAAAGAAAAATGACGGCTTTTCCTCATGTGTGCCGCCTGCCCCGCCCCGAAAAGCGGGGCTTTTTTATAGACCGCCGCGCGCTTGACAGAACCGCGAAAATATGGTATAATGGGGCGTATGATGATTCTATTGCGGACGGGGGTCTGGAACGTGGAAGAAAAAACCGGCGCCGCGAAAATCTTTACGGCGGCCAACATCATTTCCGCCATCGGGGTGCTTTTTCTGGCCGGCATTTTCGTCTTTTCCGGGTGTTCCGCGCGCTCTGAGGAGACGCGCGCGCTGCGGCAGGAGGGCTATGTCGTCGAAAAGCTGGAGGCTTGGCGCGGCGGCGCGCTGCCCGCGGCGGACAGATTCCTGACCGATGCCGCGAACGGGCTGGTGCGGTCCGCGCGGTATTCGATTGCGCCGAAGGATGTTGACGGGGAGCAGAATGTGGAGATCGCGCTGGAGCTTTCCGACGGCACCGCGCGCAAGGAGAGCGCGAAACTCCTGCTCAAGGAGCCGGTGGCGATTTGGGAGATTGGCACGGCGGCCACGGCGGAAAGCCTTCTGGGGGAGGAATTCGCCGGAGCGAGCTTTTCCCCGCCGCTTGAGAATTTCACGGAGGTCGGGGAGTATGACGTGGAGCTGCGGATGGGGGACAAAACGCTCCCCTGCAAGCTGCGTGTGGCGGACACCGAGCCGCCTGTGATTACGCTTGCCGACCCCATTGTGTTCTCGGCGGGGCAGCGGCCAAAGCCTCAGGACGTGGTCGCGAGCTGCGAGGATGTCTCTGAGGTGGAATATCATTTTTCGGTGGAACCCGACACCTCGGAGGCCACGGAAGAGGGCAAAACCCAGCTTATCGCGGTGGACGCGGGCGGCAACAGCGTAACGCTGGATGTTGTCTATTCCGTCACCGCGCCCGCGAACACTACGACAGTGACGGACGGCACAGAGGAAACGGGCACCACGGCCGCGGCGGAAACGGTTACCGAGACCGCGTCACAGACGAGCGAAACAACCGCGGTCGGAAACGAATGATTTTTGAAGGGGGACTTATAGTATGCCAAAATTTGTGAGCAAGAAACCGGCGGTGGACAAAATCCGCTATCACGAGAAGGACAGAGTGGAGCGCGGGGAATTTCGCGGCGCGACCGCCACGGAAACCATCATGCCGGACACGATACTGATTCTGGGCGAGAGCGCCTTCCGCGAGTGCAAGAATCTGCGCAGCGTGACACTCTCCAACAAGCTCTGCGAAATCGGCGCGTACGCCTTTACGGACTGCTCCGCGCTGGAAAACATTCTGATGCCCGGGGAGATGCGCTACCCCGACTGCTCCGACGGCTCGATTGGTATCGGGGCGTTCGAGGGCTGCTCCTCGCTGCGGGAGATTACGATTCCGGCGGGCATCCGGGTGATCCCCGCGAACGCTTTTCGCGGCTGCTTAGCGCTTGAGGCGGTGACTTTCCCGCGCTCGCTGCGCGCCATACAGAGCAGCGCCTTTGAGGGCTGCGCGAAATTGCGCACCATTCAGGCCAAGGAGATGCCCGAACTTATCGCGCACAACGCTTTCAAGGGCACACCCATCGCGGAGCAAATCGCCTCCTCGCGGCCGCCCGTGCTGACGCTTATGCACTCCTCGACTTTCGCGATGCCCAAGATTTTCCAGTTCTCGGTTTCGCCGCGCGTGATAGGACAGGAGCAGACGGACGGGGAGATGTCGATTACACTGGATTCCTGCGACGCGGAGCAGGTGAGCTTCCGCATTACGGGCTACACGCAGGCGGGCGGACAGCACACGATACCGTTCGGGAAGGTGTCCCGGATTTTCCACGAGGAATATGAAGTAAACGGCAAGGCGGGCGCGCAGCGGGAAGAAATCATCGCGTCCTACCGCTGAAATCAGGCGCCTTCCCTCGTTTCGGGGGAAGGTGCGCCGCTATTTATCAGGAAGGGGAACTGCCATGCAATACCATGTCGGAGACCGGATACACGGGTTCACGATTACAAGGGTGCGTGCGGAGCGCGAAATCGGCGGGGAACTCGTGGAGGCGCGCTTTGAGCGGACCGGCACACCGCTTATCTTTCTCAACAACGGCGCGGAGAACAAGCTCTTTTCGGTCACGTTCCGCACGCTGCCCGAAAACGGCACGGGCGTTTTCCACATTCTGGAGCACTCGGTTCTGTGCGGCTCGGAAAAATACCCCGTGCGCGAGCCTTTTGTCGAGTTGCTCAAGAGTTCCATGAACACGTTTCTGAACGCGATGACTTTCCCGGATAAAACCGTCTACCCCATCTCCAGCCGCAACCGCAGAGATTATTTAAACCTCGCCTCGGTCTATCTCGACGCGGTTTTCGCCCCGAAAATTCTGACAAACCCCTCCATTTTCTTTCAGGAGGGGCGCCACCTCGAGGAGGAGGACGGCAAGCTGAGTTTTCAGGGCGTGGTGCTCAACGAGATGAAGGGCGCCATGAGCAGCGTGGAGGAGCTTTGCGCCTACGCGTTTATCGGCCTGCTCTACCCTGACACGTGCTACGGTTTCAATTACGGCGGGGAGCCCTCGGAGATACCAAAACTCACGCTGGAGCAATTCCGCGAGACGTACAGACGCTTCTATCACCCCTCGAACGCGATTTTCTATCTCGACGGCGACGTGCCGCTTGAGGAAACGCTCGAGATGATAGAAAGTTATCTCAAAAACTTTGACAGGGAGGAGAATCTTCCGGTCTTTCGCGCGCAGGAGCCCAAGGCGGCGGTCCGCACCATCTCCTATGAACTCTCTGCGGACGAGCCCATGGAGAACCGCGTGGCGTTAGATCTTGGCAAAATCATTCCCGGAAAGCCCTCCCGCGCCAAGCTGCTCGCCATCATGGTGCTCAAGGACGCGATTGCCGGCTCCAACGAGGCCCCGCTCAAGCGCGCCGTGCTCTCGGAGAATCTGGCGCAGGAGATGGAATTTTCGCTGGAGACCGGAATCTATCAGCCCTATTTCGACATTCTGTTTAAGAATGTAACGGACGGCAAGGAGGAGCGGATTCTGCCCTGCCTGCGTGAAACGGTCCAAAAGCTTCTGAGCGAGGGGCTTTCCAGAGACGCGCTGCAGGCGTCGGTGAACCGGCTGGAATTCCGTTTTCTGGAGCCGGAGGAGCCGCAGGCGCTCGAGCGCATGGTCCGCTGCATGGATTCCGCGCTTTACGGCGGCGACCCGATGCGCAATCTCGTCTGCGCGAAGGATTTCGAGGAAGTCCGTCGCATGATTGCGGCGGGGGAGATGGAGGAGATTCTCCGCGAGCTGCTTTTAGAGGACGAGGGGCTTTGTGTGCTGCGTGCCGTGCCCTCCCGCGAACGCGGCGAACAGCTGCGGCGCGAGGAAGAGGCGTATGTCAAGGCGCTCGAAAACCCGGAAGAGGAGAAAGCGCGCAGCGAGGAGATGAAGGCGTGGCAGCACACGCCCGACACCCCCGAACAGCTCTCCACGCTGCCCGTGCTGCCGATAGAAGAGGTTTCAAGGGAAGTGTCGTGGGTTTCGACAGAGCAGGCGGATTTTGAGGGCGCGCGGGTTCTCTTTCACCCGCTCCATTGCCCGGGGCTGTGCCACGTCAATCTCTATTTCCCGCTGACGGATTTCTCTCTGGAGGAGCTGTCATTGCTCTCAAGGATTGCCTATGTCTTTACCAAGCTGCCGACCGCGCGGCACGGCTCTCTCGAGATGCAGCAGGAGATCAAAACCCATATCGGCTCGCTCTACGCGGATATCCCCGTGTTCGCGCCCGTGACGGAACACGAAACCTGCGCGCCGTATTTTCAGCTGAGCCTTTCCGTGCTGGAGGAAAAACTCCCTGTCGCGCTGGAACTGACGGCGGAGCTGCTGCTGGAATCGCGCTTTGACGACCGCGAAAAGATCCGGGAAATGCTGGTCCAGCAGAGCGAGCAGGAAAAGCTGGATTTTGTGACGGCGGGGCATCTCTACGGGGTGTACGCGGTGCTTTCGCACTACACCGCGAAAGACGCCGCCAGAGAGGCGCTCGAGGGGCGCACGGCGCTTCGCAAGGGCAAGGAACTGCTCGAACATTTTGAGGAGGGCTGGGAGGCGCTCGCGGCGGTTTTTGAGAAACTGCGCAAGACCTTCACCCGCGCGCGTGCCGTGATAAGCGTCGGCGCGGAAAAGCCCGCGGACGTAAGCGCGCTGTTAAAAAAGCTGCCGCTCGGGGAAAAGGCGCCGCGAACCGCGCGGTACGAGTTGCGGCTGCCCATGGAAATCCGGGAGGAGATTCCCGCCGGGATAGGCTACGCCGTGGAAGGGCTGCGGCTGCCCTTTGAGGGGAAGTTCCCGCCGCCCGCGCTCTTTGTCGCGAGCAAAATCATCAGTCTGGAATACCTCTGGAACGAGGTCAGGGTGCGCGGCGGCGCCTACGGCACCGGTTTCAACGCCCGTCTGGACGGCAGTGTGTTCACCTACTCCTTCCGCGACCCGACCCCGGAAAAATCGCTGCGTATAAACGGCGCGATTGTGGATTTCCTGCGGGAATTCTTAAGCGAAACCGACCGTGTTGAGGAATTTATCATCTCCACCGTCGCCGCGAACGACCCGCTGCTCTCCCCGCGCGAGGAGGCGGCCGCCGCGGACGCGAACCGCTTCATGGGGCTGGAAAAAGCGGACAAAGAGGCGTTTCGCTCAGGGCTGCTCTCCGTCACCCGAAAAGACCTCCTCGCGGTGTGCGATATTCTGGCGGACTTCAGCGAAAAGGGCGCGAAATGGCTCCTGATTGGCAGAGGATAAAAACAAGCCACGCTTTCAAGGCGTGGCTTTTGTTTGCGGTTTTGTTTCAGTTTCGCCCGTAGGAGGAGGAATCGCTGTCTTCTTCCGAATCCTCCTCGCCCGATTCGGAATGCGGCCGCCCGAGCGTGCATTCGACATTGTTGCAGTAGGGCGCGTTGGTGGATTTCCAGTAGCCCACACCGCCCTTGGGGCAGCCCGAGCCGGCGATTTTTCCGGTTGTGGCGCAGTAGTAGCTCTCAATGACCGTGTCGCATTCGGGGAAATCCGCGCCGCTATAATGCTCGACAATCCAGTCCCCGATGACATTCTTCCAAAGCTGCGGCGAGGAGATGGCGTTGTGGCCGCGAATCATCTTGTTTTCGGGGTAGCCCAGCCATACGCCGCTGACGAAATCGGGGTTGAGCCCGACAAACATCAGGTCGTACCAGTCTGTCGTCGTGCCGGTCTTGCCCGCGAGCGGAATGACCTTGCCCTTCTGCATGAGCCGCGCGCGCTTGCCGGTGCCGTTGTCGATGACGTTCTGCAGCAGCTTGTTCATGACGTAGGCGGTTTCCGGGCTGATGACGGAGGCGTAGTCGTCGCCGCCGGAGTAGACAAGCCCGCCGTCCTCGCTTTCGACGCGGCTGATGATGTGCGCGTCGCTGAAGTTGCCGCCGTTGCCGTAGACCATGAACGCGTTGACCAGATCCTCTACCGTGATGCCGTAGCCCAGAGCGCCCACGGAAAGCGGCGCGTAGTCCACGTCGGTGGATTCGTCCAGAGAGAGCCCGAGCGAGTCGGTCGCGAAGTTAAAGACGTTGATGGGCTCGTAGGTTTTGACCAGCAGCGCGGGAATCGTGTTGTAGGACTGCTCCAGCGCCTTGTAGATGAAGATCTTGGTGTTGCTGTAGCGCGTCACGTTGGAGGCGTCCGCGTAGGTCGTGTAGTTGGTCGGCCACGGCTTGTCGTTGACGGTAAGCGGCGGGTAGTCGAGGACTTTCGTGCCCCATGAGATGTAGTCGTTTTCCAGCGCGTAGCCGTAGCTTGAGACGGGCTTGATTGCCGAACCGGGCTGCTGGGGTTCGGTCGAGGCGTAGCTTGTGCCCAGAGAGCCGGATTTCTGCCCGATGCCGCCCACCGTGCAGAGAATGTTTCCGGAGTAGTCTATCGCGGTGAAGCCCGACTGCAGCTCGAGGTTTTCCTCGTCCGTGCTTACGCCGTCGCCGTCGAGATCGCGGTAGAGTGTGGTGGCCTTGCGGTTGGTCATGCCCGCGAGGATATTGTTCAGGTCGGAATATTTTTCTTCGATATACGCCTGCATATCGCGGTCAACGGTTGTGTAAATCTGATAGCCGCCGTAGTTTATCAGGTTGAGCGCGCGCTGGAACGAAACCCCGCGCTCCTCCATCAGGCGTTCCGCGAATTCCCGCAGCGCCTCGTCCACCACCCAGGAGGTGTTTTCGGAGGTCTCCGGGTCCATATCGTCGTCCTCGTTGGCGGGGTCCTCGTCGGGGTGCTCCGCTAAGTACTCCTTGCTGTCGGTAAAGACGAGTTTCTCGTTGAGCGCCTCCTGATATTCGTCAAAGGTAATCGTCGCGTTCTCGTACATCTGCCCGAGAATATATTCCATACGCTCGCGGTTCGCCTTTTTGCCGGTGTTGATGTAGGTGTCCGTGAAATAATAGGTGTCCGTCACGGGGTTGTAGGCTTTTTCGTAGTGCCCCGCGAAGGGGTTGTTGACTTCCGGGCTCTGCGGAATCGCGGCAAGGCACGCGCTCTCCGCAATGGAGAGTTTGTCAACCGTTTTACCGAAATATTTCTTCGCCGCCATCTGAATGCCGTTGGCGGAGCCGCCGAAACCGATGTAGTTTAAGTAGGTCTCCAGTATTTCATCCTTGCTGTAGGATTTTTCCAGCTGCATGGCGCGGCAGATTTCGCGGATTTTGCGCTGCGGGCTGGTTTCGTTGTCGCCTGTCAGATTCTTGACGAGCTGCTGGGTGATGGTGGAGCCGCCCTGCTCGGTGTTCCAGAAGCTCAGAATCATATTCGCGAACGACGCGGCGGTGCGCTTGAAATCCACGCCCTCATGCTCATAAAAGCGCTCATCTTCCGCGCAGACGAAGGCGTCTCTGGTGTGCTGCGGGACTTCGTCAAGCGTGATGGGAATGCGCTGCTGGTCCGCCTTGACGTGGTAGACATTGACAAGTTCGCCCTCTTTGGTAGTCTCGTAGATGTTGGTCGTGTAGCTCATCGTCATCTCTTGAATGCTGACCTCGGAAGGGGTCGAATCCATGTAGTTGACGACATAGGCGGTCGCGGCGAGCCCGCAGATGGCGCCGGTGGTACAGAAAAGCAGCAGCAGAGAGAGAAACGTGACAAAAATAATGGAAAATATCTTTCCGAAAAAGCGCACAATCAGGGGCTTTTTGCGGCGTTTTTTCTTTGGCGCCGCTCCGGCTTGCGCGGCAGTGTTCATAGCGCAGTCTCCTTTCCGAACGAGGGGCAGGCAAGCGGGACTACCGAACGCCCGCTCACACACTTCCATTATACCACAGTCCCGCGCGATTGTCAAGCGGGGGCGGGTTTGCATTTTCGGGGGAAATGTGGTATAATAGGGGAGTATGATGGGAAGTGAAGTCATGGAGCGATATCTGGACAACGCGGCGACGACCGCGCCCTGCGAGGCGTGCGTGGCGGCAGAACTTGAGGCGCTGCGTAAAACTTACGGCAATCCCTCCTCGCTGCACAGCATGGGTGTGCGCGCGGAGCGGCTGCTCACTCAGGCGCGGGCGCGGGTGGCTGCGGCGCTGAAAGTCTCCCCGGAGGAGATTCTCTTTACGAGCGGCGCCACGGAGAGCAATCACCTCGCGCTGCGCGGCGCGGCGACGGAATACGGGCGGCGGCGCAGACGTGTGGTCATCACCGCTGTGGAGCACAGTTCCGTGCGCGGCGCGGCGCAAATGCTTGAGGAGCAGGGCTATGAGGTGTGCAGAACGGCGCCGGACAAAAACGCTTTTCTCGCCGCCGTCAATGACAGCACCTGTGTCGCGAGTATGATGCTGGTCAACAACGAGACGGGCGCGCTGCTGCCGGTCGCGGAGACGTTTCGTGAAATCAAGAAAAATTTCCCGCGCGTCATCACGCACTGCGACGCCGTACAGGGCTTCCTGAAAATCCCGTTCACGCCGAGGGAACTCTCCGCGGATCTGGTGACCGTCAGCGGGCATAAAGTCCACGCCGCCAAAGGTGTGGGCGCGCTGTATCACGCCAGGGGCGTGCGGCTTTTCCCGCTGTGGCGCGGCGGGGAACAGGAAAACGGGCTGCGTCCCGGCACGGAGGCGGTCAGTCTGATAGCGGGTTTCGGCGCGGCTGTGGAAAGCCTGAGCGGCAATCTCAATGAACGGTATGAACACGCGCGCGCGCTGCGGCAGAGGGCGCTGGAACGTCTCTGCCCGCCGATGGTGCCGCAGTCGCCGGACGAATCCTCGCCCTATATTCTGAGCCTTTCGCTTGAGGGCGTGCGCTCGGAGACGCTGCTGCATTTTCTGGCGGAGCGCGGCATCTACGTCTCAAGCGGTTCCGCCTGCGCCAAGGGCCGCCCGACAGGTGTGCTGGAGGCGTTCGGCATCGCGCGGGAAAAGGCGGACAGCACGATTCGGGTAAGCTTCAGCGAGGAGAATACCTTTGACGATATTGAGGCGCTGCGCGGCGCGCTGGAGGAGGCGCAAGCGCGGCTGATTCGCAAATTCTGAAAGGAGGGCGCGCCGTGCGGGAAATCATTCTGGCGAAATACGGGGAAATGGCGCTCAAGGGCTTAAACCGCGGCACGTTTGAGGACGTGCTGACAAGAAATATCCGGAGAAGGCTGAGCGAAATCGGGGAATTTTCCTACGCGCGGGCGCAGTCCACCATTTACATCACGCCCCGCGCGGAAACAGACCGCGAACGCGGGGAACTGCTGGACGAGGCCATGCCGAGGCTCAAAAAAATCTTCGGTATCGCGGCGCTTTCCAAGGCGCTCGTCTGCGAGAAAAATTTTGACGATATCCGCGCGCGCGCCAGGGATTATCTCGCGCCTGTGCTGTCGCGCGCGAAGACCTTCAAGGTGGAGGCAAAACGCGCGGACAAGGCGTTTCCGATGAAATCCCCGCAGATTTGCGCGGAACTCGGCGCCGCTTTGCTTGAGGATTTCGGGCATCTGCGCGTGGATGTTGAAAACCCGGAAGTCACGGTCACGGTGGAGATCCGCGACACAAACGCCTACCTGCACGCGGCGCGCGAAAAGGGCGCGGGCGGGCTGCCTGTGGGCACTTCCGGCGCCTGTATGCTGCTGCTGTCGGGCGGTATTGACAGCCCCGTGGCGGGCTGGCGCATGGCAAGGCGCGGCTGCACACTCTGCGCGTGCCATTTCGCGAGCCCTCCCTACACCTCCGAGCGCGCGGTGATGAAAGTCGAGCAGCTCTGCGAGAAACTGACGGTGTGGAGCGGCAGCATCGCGTTTTTCTGTGTGCCGTTCACGGAAATCGGGGAGATGATCCGCAACCGGATGCCGCCGGAGTACACGACCATCATCATGCGCCGGCTGATGGTGGAAATCGCCTGCGAGCTCGCCAAAAGGCACGACTGCGCCGCGATTGTCACCGGGGAGAGTCTGGGGCAGGTCGCGAGCCAGACGCTGCCCGCCATCGCCGCCGTGGACGCCGCCGCGAGCATACCGGTGCTGCGCCCGCTGATTGGGGCGGACAAGACGGAGATTGTCGCGCGGGCGCGTCAGATAGGCACATTCGAGACTTCCATCGAACCTTATGAGGACTGCTGTTCCGTTTTCACGCCGCCGCACCCCAAACTCCGCCCCGACCCCGAACGGGTCGCGCAGATTCAGAGCGAGGCGGATTTCGCGCCGCTGGTGGCGCGCGCGGTCGAGGGCACGACGAAGAAGGTCTTCTCGTGGCGCGTCGCGCAGGAGGGCGGTTTTCACGCCTGATTCGTGGGAAACGCCCAAAACGCGCGGTCAAAATTCGGTGAAATCGACGAAGAAATTGGAGGAAACATGAAAATTCAGGATATTATCAAGCCAAAATATAGTGAAAACGACAGAATCGCGCAGGAGGACCTTGACAAAACGGTGCGTGATGTGGTAGAATTACTAATGGAGAATAGGCTGACTGTCGCGACGGGCGAGAGCCTGACAGGAGGACTGCTCTCCGAACGCGTTACATCTGTTCCGGGCGCATCCAATGTTTTTGAGCTTGGAATCTGCACCTATTCTGATAGGATGAAGCAAGACTTGCTCCAGGTACCCCGCCCGATTCTCTCCGAATACGGCGCCGTCAGCCGCGAGACTGTTTTCGCGATGGCGGAAGGTTTACGCCGTGTTTCCGGGGCGGACTTATGTCTGACGGTTTCGGGGCTGGCCGGGCCCGGAGGCGGTACTGAAAAAACACCTGTCGGTACTGTCTACGCGGGCTTTGCCTTTCGGAACGAGGTGGCTGCCACGCTGCTTGATTTTTCGGCTATGCCGAAAGCGGACCGTGACGCAATCCGGCACAAGACGGCGGTATGTGTGTTTCAGCTTGCGAAACAACTTTTGCTCTCCTGAGACGAGCTGAATTTCAGGGAGCATTACCCTTGGCGGACGCTCTCACGCGCGGCATGACGGGGCCGGAAGCTGGCCTTGAGTGACGCGTTTCCTCGAAGCAGAGGAGCGGACGCGACGATGGAGGCGTTCAAGATATGGCAAACCCCGGTAAAAAACGAAGTCCGAAGGGTGTCCCGCCCGAAAATGCGGATGCTCATTCGGCAGATGCCGGTTTCGGTTCGCCGCGTCAAGCGGAGGGAGCCGTTCCGGGACGGCACGCAAAGCCGCAGGAAGTGCCGGAGGCGAAGAAATCGCCCGCCGTACAGGGTGGGGATGATTTGCCGAAGGAGGCGGAGAGCGGGGGCGCGGGACGTTCCGCGGACGTGAGCCGGAACGCGGATGACATCGACGCAATCTTAGCGGAAGTCGAACAAAAACGTAAGAACAGTCAATCCACGCGCGATGTCAGGACTACTTCTTCTGCCCCAAGCGAAGCGGACGAGGCCGCGCACAGCGGTCAAGTCGGGCCCGTGGTCAGCCACGCGGAGGAACATTCTCATGAGGAACCCGAGCAGGCGCCGGTGAAAACAAAAGCCGCGCCGGCGAAGCGAACGAGTGAGGACAAACCCGAGCAGGCAGCCCAGGCCGCGCGAAGCGGCAAGCGGGAGAAAACTCGCAAACCCAACCCCTTTGTAAGGGCGCTGAAAACACTCATCCCCTGGCGCGGCGATTCCGTGCTTGAATGTGTGCGCAAGATTGTGTTTTTCGCGGCGCTCTGCGTTGTCAGCATTTGTGCGTTTCTCATCAGCGACTACTATGTCGGACTTTATCAGGACAAGCAGAGCTACCAGGACATTCAGGATGAGCTGGACCGTCATTATATGACGGATGATTCCGATTCAGGGCCTGTGATTGGCGAAGAGCTGGAGTATCTGGAGTACAATGAGATTGCTGATCTGTTCCTCAAGCAGAACCCCGACCTCGTAGGCTATATTCAGATCGAGGGCACGGAAGTAAGCTACCCTGTGGTGCAGAAGAAATCTCCGGATCCGTTAACCGTCAACACGAACGATTATTACCTTTATCGCAACTTTCAGCAGGAGACCAGCAAGTCAGGCAGTATCTTCATGGACTTCCGGTGTCACTTCGACGAAGCCTTCGAACACAGAAGGATTTGCGAAAACTCCGGCAACCTCCTGATATACGGCCACAATATGAAAAACCGCTCCATGTTCGGCAGTCTGAAGGACTATGTCCGCAATTATTCTTTTCTCAGCCAGCATCCGATTGTGCACTTGCAGTCGCTGTACCTGAGCTATGATTACAAGATATTCGCGGTCTTTTTAATCGACAGTTCTGACACTGACTCGGAATACGGGTTCGATTGCTGGAACACCATTGACTTTGCGGATGAAAACGAATTCTACTGGTATGTAAACAACGCAAAGAAACGCAACATCATCACAAATACGGTAGACGTGAAGTACGGCGATCCCATTCTCACGCTCTACACCTGCAACTCAACCGTTGCCAACGCGAAGCTCATCATCATGGCGCGGCAGCTGCGGGACGGTGAAGATCCTAATGAAGGCTACGAAAATAGCGGGCTGAGCGACAACATTCTCTACCCGAAAGCCTACTATCGATTCCACGAAGAAACCTTTGATCCCGACCGGTTTGTGCCTTACGGCCCTGAGCCGGCAGCGGGAGAGCACTGAGACCGCGCAGGTCTGTCACGCGGGGGATACTGCCCCTTGCTCTCAGATACGGGTGCGGGAATCAGTTCGCCGTCTGACGTCACTTGAGGGAACGCGGACTTGCGTTTCCCCACGCAGGATTCCTTGCGGCGCGATGATCCGTGATGTCGCAGAGACGGCAAGAGAGATAGAAGCATGGAAGAACAATGCACTGCTCTCTGGCGCCGCGTCTTTGATTCACAATGACTTTTATGATGAAAGGGTGCTGCCGCCAAAGCGTGCGCCCGCGCGGGAACGCGTAAGGAGACCGCGCGGTGAAAGGATGACAAATACCAAAGACAAAATCCCTGCCGCAATCTCGGGGAAATAAAACCGAATAGTTTCGGTGAGATTGATTACGGAGATGAATATGCGAGCTCTTATGCGAGGAAACCACGCAGCGCTCCTGGCAGCAATGATTCTGGTGACGGCCGCTACAGGCAGTCTCTCAGGAGCCGGGAGCGAGGCGCAGAACTCAGGAGCTGCCAATACCGTCTTCGCGGCTGATTCGAACTCCGGGCGGAACGCGGCGGATGAACAAGCCGGCGCGGGAAGCGGGAGCTACGACGGCAGCCTTCTGTCCGAAGCGGAAGGTGCGGACGCGTATCAATTTGTGAGATGGAGGAAGGCCGATCTATATGAATACGATGACGACTTTTCCCTGACCAAATATGAGGCAGCAAGTACGGAGTCGGAAGATCCGCTAACGACTACAGCAGTTTCTACGGAGGAAGACAGCGAGGAAACCACGACAGACCGAGCGGTGACAACAGAATCAGAGCCTGTGCAGACAGCGATTTCCACCATCTGCGCGGAGCCAGACAGCGTTATTTTCTACACGTCCGGTTACGGACACGGGCTCGGAATGAGCCAGAACGGAGCAAATTTCTACGCAAGGTATGACGGCTGGACGTACGACCAGATTTTAAGCTACTACTACCCGGGGACGTATCTCGTACAAACGGGCACCCCGGAGACCGAACTCATGACAGTCGGAGGAAAGACAGACACGGTTGTGAACATTCTCTCGGAGATTATCAACAACGAAATGGGAAGCACGTTTTCCGAGGAGGCCATGAAGGCGCAGGCAATCGCCGCGTATACTTATTACCTCTACAACGGCTACGGGGCGGGCATGATTTGCAAGCCCAACCCCGACGAAAGGATTGTCGAAGCTGTGAAGTCCGTGCTGGGCGTTGTGGTTTATTACAACGGCGCGCCGGCGCTGACGATGTTCTCCGCCTCTTCCGGGGGCGCGACCGCTTCCGCGAAAGACATACTCTATCAGGACATCCCCTATCTCGTGAGCCTTCCCGTGCGGCATGACAGCACGGTCGACCCGCACTACAATTCCGCGAAGGTTTTTTCCGCGGCGGCCCTGAAATTCAAGCTGCAGTCCGTTTACGGCGTGCAGTTAAGCGGCGGACCATCCGATTGGATTCAGCTGGAATACGGTGACGGCGGCTATGTTTCGTATGCCACCATCGGGGGCACGGTTCGCGTGAAGGGCAATGAACTGAGAAGTGTGCTGGGGCTGAAATCCCCGAAATTCACATTCACGTACCAGTCCGGCACCGCGCCGGCGTCCGTGCCGTCCATCTGGACAGACTACCACGGTGTCGCGCCTGCCTCGGTACCGCACGCGGAGGTTATTACCCAGTACACCACGCCGGTTCAGACCACCACAACCACCACAGCCGACACGACGACCTCCGTCTGGAGTGCAAACAACACGACTACAACGACAACGGTGAATACCACGACAACAACCGGATATACCTCAAAGTGGCAGTAAGCCACGGTCCCTGAAATCAAAATCTTTAACAAGACTAAGCCCCTGTGTCCTTCGCGGCACGGGGGCTTCGTTTCAAGGAAAGGGCGGGCGCTAAATGTACGAACTGATTCGGGCGGCGGGGGAGAGCTATTATATCGACAGCCCCGTCAAGGTAGGGCTTGTGCGGCTGAATGAGGAAGAGGTCTGTCTGATTGACGGGGGCTCAGACCGGGACGCGGGGAAGAAAATCGGCAGGATTCTTGACGAAAAAGGGTGGCGGTTGCGCGCGATTTACAACACGCATTCCCACGCGGACCATATCGGCGGCAACGCGTATCTGGCGGGGCGTACGGGCTGTGAAATCTACGCGCCGGGGATGGAATGCGCCTTCACGCGCAGCCCCGTTCTGGAGCCCGCGCTGCTCTACGGCGGCTGTCCGCCCAAGGACCTGCGGCACAAATTTCTGCTCGCGAGAGAGAGCGAGGCGCATTCGCTTTGCCCGGAGCGTCTGCCCTGTGGTTTTGAGATGATAGACCTGCCGGGGCATTCGCCGAATATGACGGGTTTTCGCACGCCCGACGATGTGGTCTATCTCGGGGACTGCCTTTGCTCAGAGCAGACGCTGCAAAAATACGGGATCAGTTATATCTATGACGTCGGCGCGTATCTGGAGACGCTGCAAAAAGTACAGACGCTGCGGGCGAGGTATTTTGTCCCCGCGCACGCCGGGGCGGAGGAGGATATCGCGCCGCTCGCCCGGAAGAATATCGAAAAAGTACAGCAAATCGCCGAATCCATCAGGCGAATCTGCGCACGGCCGCAAACGTTTGAGACGATTCTGCAAAAACTGTTTGAGGAGTACGCCCTGACCATGAATTTTGAGCAGTACGCGCTGGTCGGCAGCACCGTGCGCTCGTATCTTTCGTGGCTCAGAGACAGCGGGGAACTGAATGTCCTCTTCGACGGCGCTCTGATGCTGTGGGAGAAGGCGTAGCCCTAAAAAAACAAAAACCCCCGTCCGAAACAGACGGGGGATTGTTTGCTTCAAAATCAGACGCAGCCCTGCGCCTTCATCGCTTCCGCGACTTTCAGGAAGCCCGCGATATTCGCGCCCGCGACAAGATTGTCGCCCAGACCGTATTCGTTCGCCGCCTTGACGCTCGCCTGGAAGATATCGGCCATAATGCTCTGCAGTTTCTGGTCGACTTCCTCCTCTGTCCAGCTGTAGCGCAGGGAGTTCTGCGACATTTCCAGCCCGGAAACCGCCACGCCGCCGGCGTTGACAGCCTTCGCGGGCGCCACGATGACGCCGTTCTCCGTGAGCAGGGTGAGCGCCTCGTTCGTGGTCGGCATATTGGAGACCTCCGCGTAGTACTTGGTGCCGTTCGCGATGATCTTCTTGGCGTCGTCCACGTCCACCTCGTTCTGAGTCGCGCAGGGCATCACGATATCGCCCTTGACACCCCAAGGCTTCTCGCCGGGGAAGTACTTCGCGCCGAACTTCGCCGCGTATTCCTCCAGTCCGTTTCCGGTGTTCTTCGCGCGCATCTCCAGCAGGAAATCGAGTTTCTCGTCCGTGTTGACGCCCGCCTCATCGAGCACATAGCCCTTCGAACCGGAAATGGTGACGACTTTTCCGCCAAGTTGGGTGATTTTCTTGGCCGTGCCCCATGTGACGTTGCCGTAGCCGGAAAGCACAACGGTCTTGCCCTTGATGGTGTCGCCGAAGTGCTTGAGCATTTCCACGGTGTAGTAGACCGCGCCGTAGCCCGTCGCCTCAGGACGAATGAGCGAGCCGCCGTATTCCAGCCCCTTGCCCGTCAGCACGCCCGTAAACTCGTTGCGGATGCGCTTGTACTGGCCGTACATATAGCCGATTTCTCTGCCGCCGACACCGATATCGCCCGCGGGGACGTCCGTGTTCGGACCGATATGTCTGCAGAGCTCGGTCATGAAGCTCTGGCAGAAACGCATGATCTCGCCGTCAGACTTTCCGTGCGGGTCGAAATCCGAGCCGCCCTTGCCGCCGCCCATGGGCAGTGTGGTCAGAGCGTTCTTGAAAATCTGCTCAAAGCCCAAGAACTTGATAATCCCGATATAGACGTTCTTCGCGAAGCGCAGCCCGCCCTTGTACGGACCGATCGCGGAATTGAACTCCACGCGGAAGCCGCGGTTGATCTGCTGCTTGCCGTTGTCGTCAATCCACGGCACGCGGAAGATAATCTGACGCTCCGGCTCCACGAGGCGCTCAATGACGCCCGCCTCCACCAAATCGGGGCGCTTCTCCACAACGGGCTCGAGGCTTACGAAAACTTCGCGCACCGCCTGCAGAAATTCCGGCTCGGCGGGGTTGCGCTTTTCGACCTGCTCATAAACTGACTTGAGATACGCGTTTTTCAGTTCCATCTGATCTCTTCTCCTTAACAAAATTTAGCTGGGCACACAGTCCCTTACTATTATACCGCTTTTTCGCCGTTTTTGCAACTGTTTTTTTATCACCCGGCAAAATCCGCGAAAATACGTGTATTTCAGGTATTCTATCGGATTAACTGACCCTTTGTGTCATCTTCACGCGGGCTTGACAAACGCGCGCGTTTGTGATAAAATAAGAACGAAATAGAGGCACGGGGGGATTTTCTATGAAAAAGAACGGCTTTGCCTTGGGCAAGGTGGTTGTGGCGGTCGTGGTGCTCGTGGCGGTGATTGCCCTTCTTCTGCTGATTTTCGGGCAGGACGAGGAAGAGGACGGCGATTCCGGGGCAAGCGGCGTCTCCGGCGGGATTGTGTATTATGACATCACCGTCAGCGGGAGCGACTATCTTTACGACGGCGGCAAAATCTCGATTGAGGACTTCGTGGAACGGCTGCGAAAAGAGAGCGGCGCGGCGGCGCGTATTGCGAATGACGGCGCCTCGAAGGAGGCGTACGAGGCGCTGACAGAGGCGCTGACAAAGGCGCAGATTCCCTATATCGAGCCCGGCGGCGATTCCTGAAAACAGCGGCACGCGAAAACGTGCCGCTTTTTGCTGCTTTGAAATTTACTCCGCCGCGAAACGGAATTGCTTGCGGTATTCCTCGTAGAGGCGCGAGAATTCCGAATCCTTATGGGCTTTCAGCTCGTTGATGTATTCGTGCGTGTCGAAGGAATCCGCGTTGATTTCGACGAGCGCCACCGCGATATTCGAGCAGTGGTCCGCGACACGCTCAAAATTTCCGATTAAGTCATTAAACACAAACCCCTGCTTGAGCGTGCAGACCTGACGCTGCAGGCGCGAGACGTGGTTGAGCTTCGCGGTCTGACAGAGCGTGTCAATGCACTCCTCGAGCGGCTCGACCTTCACCGCGAGCGCCAGATCGCGCTTTTCAAACGCCTCAAACGTCATCTCCACGATACTGCGCAGCGCCGACTCCATCACCTCCAGTTCCTCCGCCGCGTCGGACGAGAACGCGATGTGCTCGCTCTCAATCTCCGCCGCCACCTGCTGAATGTTCATGGAGTGGTCGCTGATTCGCTCAAAATCGCTGATGGTGTGCAGGTAGAGCGAGGTTTCAATCGTCTGCGCGTGGTTTAGCTCGCGCCCGGTCACCTTGATGAGGTAGGTCCCCAGCAGGTCCTCGTAGCGGTCGACCACGTCCTCCGCCTCAATGACCTTGTTTGCCTCCTCCTCGTCGTAGCTCGTCACCAGATCCAAGGCGCGGAAGAGGTTTTCCTTCGCGATATCCGCCATATGATAGAGCGCGTCCTGACTCTGTGCGAGCGCGAGCGCGGGGTGCTCCAGAAAGCGGTCCTCGAGGCGCTCGATTTCGTAGGGCTTCTTTTCCGCGCTTGCGGATTTCCCGCGCAGCATCATGTCCGTCATGCGGTCGAGATACTTCGTGAAGGGCAGCAGCGCCGCAATCGAAACCAGACGGTAGAGCGAGTTGACGAGCGCGATGCCGACAGCGTCAATCGGCGTGCTTTCTTCCATGAACGAAAATTTCGCGAACGCGTTGATTCCGTAGAAGAGCAGCGCGCAAATCAAGGTGCCGAAAACGTTGATGAGCAGGTAGATGAGGGCGGTGCGCTTGCCGTCGCGCCGCGCGCTCAGCGCCGAGAGCAGCACCGGAATGGACGCGCCGATGCCCATGCCCATAATGATGGGGAACGCCGTCGCGAAATTGATGACCCCGGTTGCGGAGAGCGCCTGCAGGATACCGACCGACGCGGAATTGCTCTGCAGCACCGCGGTGACGAGAATGCCGATCAGAACGCCCAGAAAGGGATTGTCAAATGTCACAAGCAAATCCCGGAAAGACTGGCTGTCTTTGAGCGGCGACACCGCGTCACTCATCGCCGTCATGCCGTACATCAGAACCGAAAACCCCAGCAGGATCCCGCCGATATGTTTTTTGGTCTCAGACCGGGAAATCATCAGCAGCAGAATCCCGGCAAACGCGACAATCGCCGAAATCGTCGCGGTGGACAGCAGCCCCGCCGCGTCCCCGCCCCCGACACTCGAGAGCGACAGAATCCAGCCCGTGACGCTTGTGCCGATGTTCGCGCCCATGACAATCGGAATCGACTGCGCCACCGTCATCATGCCGGAATTGACAAAGCCCACCACCATCGCGGAAGTCGCGGACGAGGACTGTATCACCGCCGTGACGACCGTTCCGAGCAAAATACCCTTGAGCGGCGTGCCCGAGAGTTTCCACAGCACCATTTCCAGCTTATTGCCCGCCACTTTATTGAGCCCGTCGCCCATTAAATTCATCCCGAAAAGGAAGAGCGCGACGCCGCCCAGCAGCGCTATGATATTCGCCCAACTCATGTTTTCTTCTCCCATTCCTGTCTCTGCTCTCATTGTACCGCGCGAATATAAAGCTTCTGTATGGGGAATGTAAAATCCATGTCAAATTTCGCGCCGCCCGCGCGCGAAAAACCCCGCCGCTTCGTGCAGCGGCAGGGCGTAAATTTTCTGTTCAGGACGTTATTTCGCTAAAAACTCAGAAGGCGAGGCGTTTGAGAGCAGCATCCCGGAATTGTTCTTGACCCGCTTGTAAACCTGCGCGGGCAGGCTGCGCTGGACAATCCGCATGGCGTCGCTGAAGCGCAGATCCTCCCCCGTGTCGCGCCCGCCCGTGGCGATAAACTGCGCGAACTGGTTCGCCAGCAGAAAGAGGCTGAAATCCCGCCGCTCCGGGCGCAGAATCCCGTCAATGGAGATTTGCGCCAGAATCCCCGACTCGCGCAGCCACGGCCACTGCTCGGGCGCCCAGATGTCGTAAAAGCGGTCCGCGTCCGCGACAATCGGGCAGAGCCGGCTGACAATGTGCGTCTTGTGCAGGTCCTCGCAAATCTGCCGCGTGACGGGCGTGTCCGGCAAATCGACGAGGAAGTATCCCGTCCCGCCGAGCGCGAAATCACTTAGTTCCTTGGCGTGCGCCACGCAGAAATCATACCGCACCGCCGCGCCGCGAACCAGCCGCATGGACGGCGTTTCCCGCTCAATCCGCTCGAATTTTTCGTCGCGCGCGTCGAGAAACTCCCTTGGCGTCCATTTTTCGGGGTCATAGAGCGGTGCCGCGATAGCCTGCTTGATATTGCTCTCCCGCATGGCGGTGACGCGGGACTTCTGCCGCTCGCCGCGCAGCACAGAACCCCCCGCGAAATCCATATCCGGCAGAATGTTCGCGTGAATATCAGCGTAGTAGTTCATTGTCTGACAGTACGCACCTCTTCCCCGACACCGGCGCCTTCTTCCCGGCTGCCGGCACGCAATCTCCCCCATCTATTATTTTAGCATAAATCCCCCGCTCCTGTCAAGGGACGAGGCGAAAATTTATAGAATCTTCACAAAATCTTCCGGTATTGATTAGGCTATCAAACTTTCATTCGGCAGCGTTTGCTCCCAGCAGCGTTTCGATGCCGCACAGCAGCAGAATCTGGTTTGCCCCGGCGTCCAGCGCGTCTGCAATCACCGCCTCGTCCGCGCGCTCCACATTGACCACAGTGAGCGAGGTGTAGTGGTTATAGAGAAAGGGCACAATCGCCGCGCCGTTGGCGTCGGTGAGCAGAGTAAGGCTCATGCCGCCCGGCGAATCCGTCTCGATGGTCACCGCCGCGCGGGTCATCGCCGCGAAAACATCGAGCGCGCTGCCGCTTCTTTCTGCGTCCGCGGGCCGGAAGTAGTCTTTGAGCGTTTCCCTCGTGCCGTCTTCCCGCAGCGCCGTGACGCGCGTGATTTCGGGGCTGTCCGCGGTGGTGTAAAGGTCCACCGTGTCGGGGCGGGCGAGGTTCGGGTTCGCGGTTTTGCGCGCCAGATCGCCGTAATACTCCGTGTCGAAGTGGGCAATCTCGAAGCGGTCGTAGCCCACGGGCTTGAGCGAGAGTTTCTGAATCGCCGTGCGGTAGAGAATATACGCGCCGTAGGACGTCAGCCGCGAGTCCGTGCGGTAGTAGAGGTACTGTTCCCGCGCGGCGGAGAGCCAGCTGTAGCTCTCGATGACGCGGACATCATGCTTCTGAAGTTTCTGCTCGAAGTTGCGCAAAATTTCCCGCTCGTCCAGCCGGGGAGCGTTCCTTGGCAGATCGGAGCTGTAAATCGCCGCCGCCGTGGGCACCGCCAGCACATACACGGGCGTTTCGGCGCGGTCTGAGAGCGCTACGACGCGATTCGCGTTTTCTTCCAGCGCAGCCGCGTCGTAATCCGTGATTTCGGGCAGCAGCCGCTCAGACGTCACATAGACGCCGCCGATGCTGTCCTCCCCCAGCGCGAGGCAGACGCGGTCCCTCGCCGCCAGCAGCAGGTCAAAGGGTTTTCGCTCCGCGAGCGATTCGCCCCGCAGAGCGGGCAGCGCCGCCGCCGTGAGGACCAGCGTGGTCCCCAGCAGAAGCACCACGGAGAGCGCGGCACGGGCAAAGCGCAGACGCCTTCTCGCGTTTTCAGCCATGGCGCAGACCTTCCACGTCGGCCAAGTCGAGCAGGCGCATTCCCTCCGGCGCGAGCGGGGATTCGCGCATACCCACCGCGTCCCAGAAGGCAAGGCTCTCCTCGGTCACCTTCGCGCAGAGAAAGTAGATGCGGCGGCTGACGGCAGCTCCCGCCGCCATGCCAAGGAGCGTTCTGCCAATCTGGCGGCGCCTCAACGCCTCGCTTACGTAAAGGTCGAGCACCTGCGCGCAGACAGGCCTTTCCCCGACGGTATCCTTCGAGAGCACGAGCAGCCCGCACGGCAGACCGTCCTCAAACGCGCCGAAAAGCGTCCCGTTTTCCGGCACCCGCGGCAGCCCGCGTTCCTCAAAGGCCCGCGTCGGCTCCCCGGGGGCCAATTGTCGAAATGTCAGCATGATATCCATCCTTTTGGGCACAGCCCGCTTTCAGAACGCGCCCCCTCCCGAAACGGGAAGAGGCGCGCTGTTCGGGAAAGCTCAGCCAAGACCGTTGAGCTTGGCGTTTTTGATAATTCTCGGATAGTCCTTGTAGCAGAAATCCTTGTCCACAGCGCCGCTCACTCCGCCCGCGGAGCCCGTGGAGGTGTACTGCCACATTCCGTATTTGCCCTTGTAGGTGGGCTTTTTCACGTTGTAGTGCGCGACCCAGACGTCGAAATCCTTCTGAATGCCCGCGTTGGTCTTGGCGCCCAGCCAGTAGGAGGAGCAGTAGACCGTGACGTAATAGCCGTTTGCCTCCATCTCCTCGCAGAACGCGCGGATAATCGCGGAAACCTCGTCTTTCGGGAGCGCGAGCGTCTTGGGCTCCTCAATGTCGAAGGCGATGGGGTACTCAAACGTCCTGTCCCCCAGAACCGCCATACAAGCCCTGGCCTCCTCGCGCGCGGTTTCGGGCGTCAGCGCGTAGGAATACCAGTACGCCCCGACAGGCAGCCCCGCCGCTTTCGCGCCGTCGTAGTTCTGGACGAATTTCTTGTCCCGCTGGCTCGCCAGCTTGCCGTACCCCGCGCGAATCATCGCGAAATCGACGTTCGGATCCGCGGCGAGTTTGGAAAAGTTCACATCGCCCTGCCACGCGGAGATATCAACGCCCTGGGTAAGGTAGTCCGGATATCCCTGCGGCGACGCGGTGAGCGGCTTTTTCCGGACCGTCACGTCCCCCGCCCGCGTAAGCAGCGGCAGATTCCTGTCCTTTTCGGCAAGGACAGAGATATTGTCAAACGCGAAATGATAGACCGTCCCGGCCGCGGCATCTTCCGGGCAGTGGAAAACGGCGGTAAACAGCGTCCCGCTTTCTTCAGAAGCCCCGAATTGCGCGGTATGGTAGACAAGGCTCGACGACTCCCCGAACCATGTGAGCGCGGGCTCCATCGACTGGAAAATGCATTCGTCCAAGCGGTTTTCGCTGACCAGTTCTATCCCCTCAGGGCAGCGCAGAATGAACTCCGCGGACGCGCACACCGAGACATCATCCAGCGAAACCGTGACAGTGAAGTCCTCCCCGGGATAGACCTCCCCGCCGCTTGCCGAGAGCGTCGCGGGGGAACTGGCGAGAATTTCCTCACGCTTTTCCAGCAGAAAGTCAAAAACATTTACAATCCCGTCGCCGTTTCGGTCCCCGCTCAAATCCTCCGCGAAGACCTGCGAACCCAAGACAGCGACACTGAGCATTCCCGCGAGCGCGGCGGCTGCGCTCCTGTGGCAAAACCTGTGCATGGCCGACTCCTCCTTGGGAGATGATGCGTTTCGTTGCCGCCAACCTTTCTTTGATCCCTCTTATCAGGGTTTATCTTTTATCAAACGTCGGGAGACTCCGCGCCTCCCCCTCACTTCTGCCTTTGATTATACCACATTTTCACTGAAATTGCAAGCCTTTTGTCGGAATCTTTATGTGACTGTGCATAAGAGCGGCGTCATGGACGCCCAATTTGTGTAAAATGCCGAAAATGGGAAATTCGAAAAAAGCCCTTGACATTTCCGCCAAAACGCGGTATAATAGTTGGAGAGGCGCTGTTTTAGCTCAGTCGGCAGAGCACATCCTTGGTAAGGATGAGGTCGCTGGTTCGATTCCAGTAAACAGCTTGAGGCGGGGAGTTTTCGCTCCCCGCCTTATTCTTTGCTCATTAAATCCGCAATGGACACGCTGTCCAGATACTCCGTGATCATAGCCCCCAGCTTTTCCCAGAGCGGGAACGTTCTGCACTCGCCCGCCTGTTCGCATTCCCCGTCCAGACAGGAAACGGGCGAGAGCGATTTCTCCGTGAGCCGCAGAATCTCCCCCACGGAGTATTCTTCCGGTTTTTTCAGGAGCCGGTAGCCGCCGCCCTTGCCGTGCACGCCCTCGAGCAGATTCGCCTTGGAGAGCGTGGTCATGATGGATTCCACGTATTTGTGCGAGAGCGAGAGGCGGTCCGCGATGGTCTTGAGCGGCACAAATTCCCCGTTGCTCTCCTCCGCTAAATCAATCATCACGCGCAGCGCGTACCGCCCGCGGGAAGAAATCATCATCGCAATCGCCCGCCTTCCTCAAAAGTTTATCAGCAGTTCCACGGGGCAGTGGTCGCTTCCGAAGACCTCCCCGTGAATCTTTACATCCTGAATCTTGGGCACAATCCGCCGCGACACCACGAAGTAGTCAATCCGCCAGCCGACATTTTTCTCCCGCGCCCGCCCCATGTACGACCACCACGTGTAGGCGTCGGCGCGGTCGGGGTAGAGCGCGCGGAAAGCGTCCGCAAAGCCGCTCTCGAGCAGTTTTGAAAACTTTTCCCGCTCCGCGTCGGTGTAGCCCGCGCTGCCCTCGTTCGCTTTGGCGTTTTTGAGGTCAATGGGGTTGTGCGCCACATTGAGGTCGCCGCAGTAGATGACGGGGAGGTCCTTGTCCAGCGCCGTCAGATAGCCGCGCATGGCGTCCTCCCAGCCCTCGCGCTCGGGCAGTCTGCATAAGTCCCTCCGCGCGTTGGGCACATAGCCATTTACCAGATAGAAATCCTTGGTTTTCAGTGTCAGGACTCTGCCCTCCCCCGCGATGCTCCCCAGTACAGGGTCTGTCTCGACTGCCTCGGGCTCCTCCTTCGCGAAGACCGCGGTGCCCGAATAGCCCCGCTTTTGCGCGTCGCAGAAAAACGCGCGGCGGTCCTTGGGCAGAAAGGGCAGTTCCGAAAGCTGCGACTGCTGCATTTTGGTCTCCTGAACGCAGAAATAATCCGCGTCCGCGCGCTCGAAGAACTCCTGAAAGCCCTTCTTTTCGCAGGCCCTGAGCCCGTTGACATTCCAAGTGATGATTCGCATGGACGCGCCACCTCAGTCAAAATATTTGGCGTTTTCGAAGCGCACCTGCCCCGTAAACGGATTGAACACGACATCCTCCACGCCCTTTTTGCAGACCAGCGTACGCTTGACGTAGAAAAGCGGGATAAAGCAGCTGTCGGAGAGAATGGTTTCCTCCGCCTTGCGGTAGAGTTCCACGCAGTCCGTGAGGTTTTCCGCCGCGACCGCCTCTTTGAGCAGCGATTCCAGCGCCGCGTTCTCCGCGCAGCCGAGCGGCGCCTCTGTGAGAAAGCGCCCCAGAACCGACGCCGCGCCGAAATCGTCCCCTGTCAGCGGATAGAGCGCCAGCGCGTAATCGCCGTTGGCGAGCCGCTCGCTGTATTCCGCGTCAGGCACTTCCTCAACACTCAGGTGAATCCCGAGCGTGCTCTGCCACTGCTGCGCCGCCGCGGAGAGCGCCTCGTAGTCCATCAGCCCCGAGGGCACCAGAATTTTGCCCTCCTGCAGTTCCGTGCGCTCCAGCGTATAGAGCCCCTTGGAGAGCGCATCCTTCGCGGCCGCCACATCCAGCCGCGCGTAGCCGTCTTCTGAAATCAGCTCGCGCAGGCTCTTGTTGAGCAGCGTGGACGCCGGCGGAATCACCCCCTGCGCGGTTTTGAGCGTTTCGCCGTTTACGGGGAGCTTGGAGCGGTCGAGCGCTAAACTCAGCGCCGCGCGGATATCCGGGTTGCCGAAGGATGAATCCGGGTTTGTGAGGAGCCCCGCCGTGACGCTGAAAGAGCCTTCCTCTGTATATTTCGCGCCGGTAAACGTTTCGTTCTGCGCGCCCGTGTAGCAGTCCGTCGCGCCGTTTGAGAAGATTTTCGCGGCGTCCGCGTCCGTCTCCTCAATATAAAGCGTCACGTCCTTGGGCAGCACCGGTTTGGTTTCGTGATTGAGCGGATTGCGCTCCAGTTCGATGACGTTGTACTTGCCGTAGGGGTCGTAGAGCCACCGCCGCATGGCGAAGCTGCCGTTGCCGATAACGGATTCCTCATCAAGCCCGTACCGCCCTTTCGTGCTTTCGAAGAAATCTCGGCTGCACGGCATGGCGGGTGTGAGCGCGAGCAGTTTTGGCAGATTGGCGTTGGGGTAGGCGAGGCGTATCTCCAGCTCATAGGGCTTGCGCGCGTAGACGCCGATCATGGAAGGGTCCTGCTCGCCGCTTATGATTTCCTCCGCGTTTTCCAGACAGGCGTAGGTTTGTCGATACGGGGAGTGATAGAGCGGGTCAAAGAGCCGCTGAAAGGCGAAGACGAAATCCATCGCGGTGACCGCCGCGCGCTTTTCCTCAGAGAAATCGCCGCCGTCGCCGATGGCGCTGTACCAGAAGGAATCCTGCCGCAGCTTGATACTGTAGCGCAGCCCGTCCTCAGAGACCGTGTAGCTCTCCGCGACGCCGTTTTGCACATTCCCCGCCGCGTCGATGACAAAGAGCCCCTCAAAAAGATTGGCGAGTACCGTTTTTGCGGAGGCGTTTTCGGAGAGCTGGGGGTCGAGCGTGTCGGGATTCCCGACCAGCGTGTAAGCGAAGGAATGCCCCGCGCCGGAGGGTGTGTCGCCGCCGCAGCAGGGCAGCGCCATCCCCAGAAGCAGCGCGAGCGCGCACAGCAGAAGGCGTTTCACGCACGGCGTAGAGCATCCCCCCATCCGGCCCAGACGAGGCCGTTAACGCTTGAAAGTGTACGGCATCAGACTGCCGAGTCTGTAGATTCCGTTCGCGGTGATGATTTTGAAATCTTCTCCGCAGAATTCCGCGAGCGTCTGGCGGCAGAGCCCGCAGGGCATACAGGGCTTGTTTTCGTCCCCGCCGCAGACAGCGATGGCGAGAAATTCCCGCTCCCCCGCCGTAATGGCGGAACAGATAGCCGCGCGCTCCGCGCAGATTCCGCAGGGGTAGGAGGCGTTTTCGACATTGACGCCCATATAGACCTGCCCCGACTTCGCCCGCAGCGCCGCGCCGACGGGGAAGCCCGAATGCACCGCCCACGCCTTTTCGCGCACGGCTCTCGCCAGCTCAAAGAGCGCTCTCGCCTCGTCGTCAAGCGGGCTTACCTGAGCGTCCTGAGGCGGTGAGGGCGCCGGCTCCACGGTCTTGAAACTGTGCGCGACTCTCGTCACCGGTCTTTCCGGCGGCAGAGGCTCCTCCTCAGGCGTCTCCTCCTCCGATTCGTTTTCGGAAAGGGGCATGCGGAAGGATTCGTCCTCGTCGTCATAGCGCGGGGTATCGTCCTCTTCTTCCTCGCGCGGGTAGAACAGACCCTTGAGCAGATCGTTCATTTTCGCCATGTTGACATCTCCTTTGAGCGGCAGACTCCCGCGGCGCGCAATTTCGCCGCGAAAGCCCTTGCGCCGCCGGGTCGTTCGTGGTATAATGATAGGGGAGCGGGATTAGTTCCCGTCTTTGCCGGAAATAACCGCGAGCGTATCCCGCGCGATGAGCAGTTCCTCGTTGGTCGGCACAACCCAGACCTCTGTTTTGGTGCCCTCTTTGGAAAGCTTCACGAGCTTGCCGCGCGTGTTCTTGTTGATCTCCTCGTCAATCTCGATTCCGAAATAGGTCATGTTCTGGCAAACGAGCGAGCGCACCTCATAGGAATTCTCCCCGATGCCGCCCGTGAAGATGACCGCGTCCACGCCGTTCATGGCGGCGGTGTAGGAGCCGATATATTTCTGGATCTCGTACGCGAGCATTTCCACGGCGAGTGTCGCGCGCTTGTTGCCGTGCGCCGCGGCCTCATTGACGTCGCGGTTGTCCGAGGAGACGCCCGAGATGCCCAGCAGCCCGGATTTCTTGTTCATGTATTCGCTCATTTCCTCCGGCGAAAACCCGTGCTTTTCCGCGACATAAGTCACGGCGGAAGGGTCCACCGCGCCGCTGCGCGTGCCCATGAGCAGCCCGTCGAGCGGGGTAAAGCCCATGGACGTGTCCACGCAGACGCCGTATTTCACGGCGGCGATGGAGGAGCCGTTGCCCAGATGGCAGGAAACGATCTTGAGGTCTCTGAGGTCTCTGCCCATCGCCTCCGCCAGCGCCTGTGTCACGAAGCGGTGGGAGGTGCCGTGGAAGCCGTACTTGCGGACATGATACTGCTCATAATCCGAGTAGGGCAGCCCGAACATATACGCCTTGGGCGGCATGCTGTGGTGAAACGCCGTGTCGAACACGACAACCTGCGGGGTGGTCTTGGGAATCACCGCGGTGCAGGCGCGCAGAGCCAGTGCGTGGGCGTGATTGTGCACGGGCGCGAGTTCTCTGAGCTCGTCGATCTTGTCGATGACTTCGGGGGTCACCAGCGTGGGGCGGTCAAAAATCTCCGCGCCCTGAACAATGCGGTGCCCGACGGCGGAAATCTCGTCCATGCTCTTGATAACGGACGCGTCGCCGGTGGTCAGCACTTCCACAAGCTTTTCAAACGCCTCGGTATGCGTCGGGAAGTCGCAGTCTTCTTCGAGTTTGCGCCCGTCCGCCGTTTTGTGCGAGATATGCCCGTCAATGCCGATGCGGTCGCAGTTGCCCTTCGCGAGCACACTTTCATCATCCATATTGATGAGCTGATATTTCAGAGAGGAACTTCCGGCGTTGACTACCAGAATAAGCATGGAAATCATCCTTTCGATTATAAAATAAACGGGGACGCCATCAAGGCGCGCGCCCTGTTTCTATTATACAACAAAATCCCGTTCAAATCAAGGGGGATTTCGAAATTTATTCCGAAAAGGAGCGGCACGAAAGCATGAAAATCAGCGGTATTATCTGCGAATACAACCCGTTTCACAACGGTCATCTCTATCATATCGAGCAGACGCGGCAAAACGGCGCGACGCATATTGTCGCCATTATGAGCGGGAATTTCGTGCAGCGCGGCGACGTCGCGGTGATTGGAAAGTTCGAGCGCGCGAAGGCGGCCGTCAGCTGCGGCGCGGATCTGGTCATCGAGCTGCCCGTCGCCTACTGCCTGAGCCCCGCGGAGGTCTACGCGCGGGGAGCGCTGCAGCTCTTAAACGGGCTGGGCTGTGTGGAGGAGCTGTCCTTCGGCAGCGAGTGCGGGGATCTCGATTTGCTCAGAAAAGGCGTAGAGGCGTCCTATGACTGCGCGCGCAGACCCGAACTTGAGGAACTGCTGCGGCGCGGCAATTCCTACCCCAAGGCGCTGCAGATTCTGATTCGCCAGAATTACGGCGACGAGGTCGGCGCGCTGCTCAGCTATCCAAACAACGTCCTCGCGATTGAGTACTTAAAGGCCGCCCAGCGGGAGCGGATTCCCATCAAGCCCTTCACCGTGCGGCGCGGTGCCTCGCACCACATGACCGTGCCGGTGGGGAATGTCGCGAGCGCGTCGCTGATTCGGCAGATGATGGAGAGCGAGAACGAGGATTATGATGAACTGATGCCGGATGTTTCCGCTGAAATTTTAACCGGCTGTGCCAAGGAGGGGACCACCGCGAGATTTGAGAATCTCGAGCGCGTGCTGCTCTATCGTTTGCGCACGGCGACGCTTGAGGAAATCCGTGAGCTGCCCGAAGTCGCGCAGGGGCTTGAGAACAAGATTTACGCCGCGCGCGGGGAGACCTCGCTGGAATCCATGTTCTTTGCCATGAAGAGCAAGCGCTACCCCATGGCGCGGCTGCGGCGCGTGCTGCTGGACCTGCTCATCGGGATTCGCCGCGAGCACACGCAGAGCCCGCCTCCTTACGGCAGAATACTCGCGCTCAACGAACGCGGCAGGGATATTCTGGCGGCGTCCAAAAGCGCGGGCGCGGTCCTGCCCTGCTCGACTTCCCCCGCAAAGCTCTCCCGTCTGGGCGGCGCGTGCGCGGAGTGCGCGGAGCTTGAGGCGCGCGCCACGGCAATTTACGGGCTCGCGCAGCAGACTATCGGCGCGGCGGACGCGGAGTACCGCGCCATGATCGGCGTGGGGATTTAAGATGGCGGGCGTCAGGACGGTCGCTGAGCGCTGCGAGGCGGTTTTTACCCAGCAGCGCTCGGAATTTATCGCGCAGGTCTTCCCGATAAGCGGCGCGGAGGAATTTGAGCGCGCGCTCGCGGACACACGCGCAAAGCACCACAAGGCGCGTCACAACCCGTGGGGGTGGCGTCTGCGCGAGGGCGGCTCGGAACGCTGCGGAGACGACGGGGAGCCTCAGGGGACCGCCGGCGCGCCCATTCTCGGGGTTCTGCGCAAGAGCGGGCTGGAGGACACCGGGCTTATCGTCACGCGCTATTTCGGCGGCGTGCTCCTCGGCGCGTCGGGGCTTGCGAGAGCCTACGCGCAGAGCGCCGCCCTCGCGGTGCAAAACGCAAAAATACAGACCCTTTACGAGGCGCTGCTGCTGCGCGTCCGCGTGGATTACGCCGCGTACGGGGCGTTGAGGCGCCTTCTGGAACGCGTGGGCGCGAAGGAGCGCGACAGCGAGTTTGCGCAGAACGTGACGCTGACTTTTGATATCCGGCAGGAGGACGTTCAAACGCTTTTTACCCGGCTTACAGAGATGGGAATCCGGGAAGAATCCTGCGAAAAACTCAAAACCCACCTCGCGGCGTTTGACTGAGTACAAAAAACGGAGACCCCGAAAACTCGGAATCTCCGCCATGACCCGTACGGGAATCGAACCCATGATTACGCCGTGAAAGGGCGTCGTCTTAGCCGCTTGACCAACGGGCCGTCATGGCTGCGACAGGATTTGAACCAGTGACCGATCGGGTATGAACCGATTGCTCTAGCCAACTGAGCTACGCAGCCGCCTTTTCTGATTATACACCAAATCGCGCAAATTGTCAAGCCCTTTGTGAAGAAACGGCAATTTCAACAAAATCACGCCCCTGAATCCCCGAATCAGGGCAAAATATACAAAGGCGCGGGGGAAAACGCGCGAACGCTTGCAATTTCCGGGAAAATGTGCTAAACTAAAGTGGCGGCATTTCTGAAAGGCGGTGTTTGATATGAAAGTCGCGAATCTTCTGGGGGAGCGCTTCAAGGAGGCCCCCAAGGACTGCGTCATCGCGAGCCACGCGCTCATGATGCGCGGCGGTTATATGAAATATATGGCAAACGGCATCTTTTCGCTGTACACACCCGGGAAGCGGATTATGCGAAAGATTGAACAAATTATCCGCGAGGAGATGGACGCGCTGGACGGGCAGGAAGTGCTCTTTCCGGTGGTCATGCCCGCGTCGCTCTGGCGCGAATCGGGGCGCTACGACAGCATCGGCAGCGAGATGGCGCGGTTTGAGGACCGTTCGGGCAATCAGATGGTGCTGGGCATGACCCACGAGGAGGCAGCGGTGCATCTGGCGCGCGACACGGCAAATTCCTACACGGACTACCCGTTCATGATCTACCAGATCCAGACCAAGTTCCGCGATGAGCCCCGCGCGCGCGGCGGCCTGATCCGGGTGCGGGAATTTACCATGAAGGACGCCTATTCCTTCCACACCTCTCAGGCGGATCTCGAGCGTTTCTACGCCAAGGCTTTTGACGCCTATAACCGGATTTTCACGCGCTGCGGCTGCAGGCGCTTCATCTCCGTGCAGTCGGATTCCGGCATCATGGGCGGGAACGTCTCCCACGAGTTCATGCTGCTCTCGGAAGTCGGCGAGGACACGCTGGCGCTCTGCGACTGCGGCTACCGCGCCAATATGGAGGCGGCGGCGCTGCGGGTCGAGAACGAGCCGGGGGAACCCAAGCCGCTGCAAAAGCTCAGCACGCCCGGGCTCAAAACCATTGAGGACCTCCGCGCCTCTCTGGGCAAAGACCCGAAAGCCTTCTGCAAGGCGGTGGTCTACTGCGAGAACGAGAGCGGAAAACCGGTGGTCGTGTTCCTGCGCGGGGATCTGGAAGTCAACGAATCCAAGCTGCGCGCCTGTCTGGGCGCGGAGATACACCCCGCCGCGGAGATTCCTGCCGAAAGCGGGCTCTGCCCCGGGTTTATCGGACCGCTCAACCTCCCCCAAGGGGTCAAGACGGTCTTTGACCGGTCCTTAAAAGGGATTGAATCGCTGGTCTGCGGCGCGAACGAGCCTGATACGCATTTCAGCGGGCTCAATCTGCGCAGGGATCTCGGGGAGCTGCGTTTTTCGGATGTCGCGAAGACCTACGAGGGCGCCATCTGCCCCAAATGCGGCCAGCCCCACATCCATATCGAAAAGGGCATTGAGATTGGCAATATCTTCCAGCTCGGCACAAAATACACCGAGGCGATGGACATGACCTACCTCGACGAGAACGGCGAGCGCCGCCACCCGATTATGGGCTGCTACGGCATCGGCGTCGGACGGCTCTGCGCCTCCATCGCGCAGGAGAGCCACGACGATTTCGGGCCGATATGGCCTATCACCATCGCGCCGTGGCAGGTGGAGATTCTGAATCTCCGCGTGGACGACGAGAAAGTCCGCGAGACGGCGGAGTGTCTGTACGCGGAACTGCTCTCCTACGGCGTGGAAGTGCTCTACGACGACCGGGATATCCGCCCCGGGGCGATGTTCGCGGACGCGGATTTATTCGGGATTCCGCTGCGCGTGGTGGTGAGCCCCAAGACCGTCGCGGCGGATTCGCTGGAGATCTCCACAAGGGATAAAACGTTTAAGGAAATGATTCCCATAGAAGGCGCGTCAGCTTGGCTGCGGGATAAGGTCGTACAGATGCTCGCGGAATGTCAGGCGGGCCCGGAAGCGTAAATCCAAAAACAGAGAGCGGAGGCTGCCTCCGCTCTTTTTTCGCGCAAAATAAAACGCCAAAAGCCCCGAAAGCGGGACCTTTGGCGCAAGAGCAGGGGCAGAAGGAATCGAACCCTCGGCACACGGATTTGGAGTCCGTTGCTCTACCAGCTGAGCTATACCCCTATTCCGTCTCCTATTATAGCACAGTTTCGCGCGCTTGTCAAGGGGGCGGGGGAAATTTTTCAGTGTTCGAGGAATCGGCACGCCGCGAGCGCCGCCTGCGCGCCGTCCGCTGTCGCCGTCACGACCTGTCTGAGCGTTTTGACCCTGCAGTCGCCCGCCGCGAAAAGCCCGGGCACACCTGTCGCGCAGTCCTCGCCCGCCTGAAGATAGCCCTGTTCGTCCGCCGCCGCAAGCCCCGTAAACGCCCCCGCGCACGGAACCATGCCCACAGCGACAAAAACAGCCGCGCAGGGCAGCGTTTTTACCTGCCCCGAAACCTCATAGGTCACGCCGGTGAGTTCCCCCTCGCCTTCCAGCGCGCGCAGTTTCGCGCCGGTTATCACCGAAACGTTGGGCAGCGCGCTTAAACGTTCCCGCAGAATCCTATCACCGGTGAGGGTCTCCAAATCCTGCAGAATCGTGACTTTTGAGCAGATGCCGCCCAGCAGCAGCGCGTCCTGCAGCGCGGAATTCCCTCCGCCGGCGACCGCGACTTCCCGGTCTTTATAGAAAGCCCCGTCGCAGACCGCGCAGTAGCACACCCCGCGCAGGGTATCCTCTTTGGGCAGCCCGAGTTTTCTGTGCCGCGCGCCGACCGCCAGAATCACCGCCCTTGCCTCGTAGCGGCCCGCCTCGCCGAGCAGCGAAAAGCCGTTTTCGTCCTGTTCCAGCCCCGTGACAAGGTCCATCTCAAACTCCGCGCCCAGATTCTGAGCCTGCTCTAGCAGATTCTCCGCAAACTCCGCGCCGCTTATCCGCTGAATGGAGGGGTAGTTTTCCAGACACGGCGAGAGCGCGATCTGCCCGCCGAACGTCTCCTTCTCCAGCACCAGCACGGATTTCCCCGCGCGCCGCGCGTAGACAGCGGCGGTAAGCCCGGCCGGTCCCGAACCTACCACCGCGATATCATATCTCATGCCTCGCCGCCCGCGTGCGCGTGAACGGATTCGGTGAAGCGGCGGATGTTGGAGGCGTTGACAATCTGTTCACAGTCCCCGCCCGTCTCGACAATGAGCGTCGGCGCCTGATGGATGTCGTAGCGCTCCACCATTTCCGGCTCCTCGTCCGCGATGACTTTCGTGTATTCGATGCCCGCCTGTGTCAGGAACCGCTCCGCCATCTTGCAGTTGGGGCAGGTCCTTGTCGCGAAGAGCAGATACCGCTCCTCGCCGAGCGCCTTCACGGAACCGACGGATTCCGGAACAGGCAACGCTCCCGCGCGCGGGGCGCCGCTGCGCTCGATGACGTATTCCTTGCGGTCCTTAAACTCCTGCGCCTTGCCGTCGTTGAAATTCTTGACGGGGCGGTAGTAGCCTGTAATCCGGCTGTAGACTTCCGTTTCCGCGCCGCATTCGGGGCAGATGTACTGCTCGCCGGTCAGGTAGCCGTGATTGCGGCAGACCGAATAGGTCGGGGAGAGCGTATAGTAGGGGAGTCTGTAGTTTTCCGCAATCTTGCGCACCAGAGACGCCGCGGATTTCCAGGAGGGGAGTTTCTCGCCCAGATACGCGTGGAAGACCGTCCCGGAGGTGTAGCGCGTCTGCAGGTCGTCCTGAATGTCCAGCGCGGAGAAGATGTCCTCCGTAAAGCCCACGGGCAGGTGGGAACTGTTGGTGTAGTAGGGGGTCTTCCCTTTTTCCGCCGCCGTGATGATGTCGGGGTAGCGCTCCACATCGTGCTTGGCGAGGCGGTAGGTTGTGGATTCCGCCGGCGTCGCCTCCAGGTTGTAAAGGTCGCCGGTCTGCTCCTGATAGTCCGAGAGCCGCTCACGCATATGGTCGAGCACCTGCTTGGTAAATTCCTGCGTCTCCGGGTGGGTCAGGTCCTTGCGCAGCCACTTCGCGTTGAGCCCGACTTCGTTCATCCCGATAAGCCCGATGGTGGAGAAGTGGTTGTCAAGCGTGCCGAGATAACGCTTGGTGTAGGGGTAGAGCCCCTCGTTCATGAGCCGCGTGATGACGGTGCGCTTGGTCTTGAGGCTGCGCGCCGCGATGTCCATGAGCTTGTCGAGTCTGCGGTAGAAATCCTGCTCGTCCTTGGCGAGATAGGCGATGCGCGGCATGTTGATTGTCACAACGCCCACCGAGCCCGTGGATTCGCCGCTGCCGAAGAACCCGCCGCTCTTTTTGCGCAGTTCGCGCAGGTCCAGTCTCAGCCGGCAGCACATACTCCGCACGTCGCCGGGCTCCATATCGCTGTTGATGTAGTTGGAGAAGTACGGGGTGCCGTATTTCGCCGTCATCTCAAAGAGCAGGCGGTTGTTTTCGGTCTCGGACCAGTCAAAGTCCCGCGTGATGGAGTAGGTCGGAATCGGGTACTGGAAGCCCCGCCCGTGCGCGTCGCCCTCAATCATGGTCTCGATAAACGCCTTGTTGACCATGTCCATCTCGCGCTTGCAGTCCTTGTATTTGTAGGGCATCTCCTTGCCCCCGACGATGCAGTTTAAGTCCGCCAGATCGTCCGGCACCGTCCAGTCCAGCGTGATGTTGGAGAAGGGCGCCTGCGTGCCCCAGCGCGAGGGCGTGTTGACACCGAAGACGAAGGATTCAATGCATTTTTTGACCTGGTCGTAGCTTAAGTCGTCCGCCTTGACAAACGGCGCCAGATAGGTGTCGAACGAGGAGAACGCCTGCGCGCCGGCCCACTCGTTCTGCATAATGCCGAGGAAGTTGACCATCTGGTTGCACAGCGTCGCCAGATGCTTCGCGGGCGCGGAGGTAATCTTGCCTTCCACACCGCCCAGACCTTCCTGAATGAGCTGCTTGAGCGACCAGCCCGCGCAGTAGCCCGTCAGCATGGAGAGGTCGTGGATGTGCATATCCCCGCTGCGGTGCGCGTTGGCGACTTCCTCGTCGTAAATCTCCGAGAGCCAGTAGTTGGCGGTAATCGCCCCGGAATTGCTCAGAATCAGCCCGCCGACCGAATAGGTCACCGTCGAATTTTCCTTGACGCGCCAGTCCGCGATTTTTACATAGTTGTCCACCGTTTCCTTATAATCCAGAATCGTGGACTTCATGTTGCGCAGTTTTTCGCGCTGCTTGCGGTAGAGAATGTACGCCTTCGCCACGTCGCCGTAGCCCGCCTCGCCCAGCACGCGCTCCACGCTGTCCTGAATGTCCTCCACCGCGATGATGCCGTCGTGAATCTTGGGCTCGAAATCCGCCGTGACCTTGAGCGCGATGAAATCGATGACAGAGGGGTGATACTGCTTTTCCTGCGCGTCAAAAGCCTTCCGCACCGCCTCGGAGATTTTCGTAATCTCAAATTCCACGATTTGTCCGTCGCGTTTTTCAACCTGATACATCCCTTTTTCCTCCCGCTATGATGATATGCCCCGTAGGGCGGCTGTGGGTATCCGCTTCCGCACAATTTCGAGGTAGCGCCGCATGGTCCGCTCCGAACAGCCCCGCAGCCCGCTCTCAATCAGCGCGCCGGAATCCTCAAACTGCTGAAGATAGTAGTGCTCCGCGCCGGCCAGCCACCGCGCGATGTTTTCCATGTCCGCCTCCGTGTGGTAGTTCTCCACGACCGTCGTGCGGAATTCATACGGCACGACCCCGCGCAGCAGAAAGCGCACGCTGCGGTTGACCGCCTCCACACAGGGCCGCTGCGCCCCGGCCGTCACGGCGTATTTCTCCGGGCAGTTCTTGACGTCCATCGCGACCATGTCGATAAGCCCGCTGCCGGCGGCTTCTGTCAGTTTTTCGGGGAGCGTGCCGTTCGTGTCAAGCTTTATGAGGAACCCCATTTCCTTAATCGGCCTGAGAAATTCGAGCAGGTCGTCCTGCAGCAGCGGCTCCCCGCCCGTGACGCAGACCCCGTCCAGAATGCCCCTGCGCTTTCTGAGGAACGCGTAGATTTCCTCCGGGTCGATGAGCCTTTCGGGCGGCGTCACCACCAGCGGCGCGTTGTGGCAGAACGGGCAGCGCAGATTGCACCCCCATGTGAAGACCGTGCAGGCCGTCTTTTCCGGGTAGTCCAATAAAGTCAATTTTTGCAATCCCGCGATTTTCAAGGCCTATCCGCCCTTCCGCGATATAATCAGAACATTTTCCATTTGCCACGCCTTTTCGGAGATGCTTCCGCCGGCCGCCGGCCGGCTCACTAACCACTAGATGTAGTGTTTGAACCCGAAAAAACACACTAGAATTTGTGCTATAGTCATTATACCAGATTTCTCCGCCCCTGTCAAGGGGTTCACAAAAATTTTTTCATTTATAAATTACGCACCAACGTGTGAAAGTCCCGGAAAGCCGCAAAATTCCCGCCAAAACGTATCTGAAGGCGCCTTGGCGGGTAAAAGAACAAATGTTTTAAGCGTGGTTTTCGAGCCACTTGAGCGCCAGCAAGGCAAACGCCGCGCTCCCGCGCCAGAGAATGCTGTCGTCAAAGCGCACCTTCGGGTGGTGCTGGCCGTAGAGATAGCCGTCCTTGGAACTGCCCGCCGCCAGAAACATACTGACCGTCGGGACTTCATGGCTGACAAACGCGAAATCCTCGCTGCCGCCGCCGGGCTTGCCGCCCGAAACCACCGCCAGATCCATAGCGCCCTCCCCGAACGCCCCGCGCATAATCGCGAGCGTCTCTTCCGAGAGCGCCGGGTCAATCAGCATACACGGGCAGTAGTCGTAGAATTCCACATCCGCCTCGCAGCGCAGCGCGGCGCCGACACCCTTGACGATTTCCGCCATGCGCTTGCGGATGAGCGCGCCTACGGCGTTTTCGGGGTCTGTGGTACGGATGGTTCCCCACATCTCGGCGGTATCCGGAATCACGTTGGAGGCGGAACCCGCGGAGAAATGCCCGGTCGTGAAGACGCCGAACTGATTGCCGTCCAGTTCCCGCGCGTTGATTTCCTGCAGCGCGATGTGAATGTGCGCCGCCGCCGTGATGGGGTCAATCGCGGTGTGCGGGGTGGATCCGTGCCCGCCCTTGCCCTTGACGGTGATGTGGTACTGCTCGCAGGACGTCGAGGAGACCCCGCCCCCCGAGACTAAAAACGTTCCCGCCGGCAGCGGCATTCCGGCCGTCACGTGAATCATCGCCGCGGCGTCCACTTTCGGGTTTTCCAGCAGCCCCGAGGCTATCATGTCCGGCGAGCCCTGGAAAATCTCCTCCGCCGGCTGAAATTCCAGCTTGACCGTGCCTTTGAGCTCGCTCTCGTGTTCCTTGAGGAGCTTTGCCGCCCCGAGCAGCATCGCCGTGTGCATATCGTGCCCGCAGCCGTGCATTTTCCCCGGGACATGGCTCTTGTAGGGCACGTCCGCCTCTTCCGTCATAGGCAGCGCGTCCATGTCCGCGCGCAGCAGCAGCGTTTTGCCGGTGTTTTTCGTCCCCGCGAGTGCGGTGAGCCCCGCCTTGCCCATCTCTTTGGGCTCATAGCCCATTTTTTCCAGCTCGCCCTTTACGAAAGCCTTGGTCTGCGGCAGATCAAACCCAACCTCCGGGTTCTCGTGCAGCGTCCGCCTGATTTGCTGAAGTTCGGGCTGCAGCCCCTGTGCCTGTGTCAGAATGTTTTCCATGCTGATTTTCCTTTCTGTTGTTATTCTTCCGGCGCGTGTCCGATTCGCTCGCCGTATCGCACCAGTGTAAGCGCCCCCCGCGCGGTGTTGGCGGCAATGCCGGCGTCCGCCTTTACGCGGTCTTTCTGTGCCGCGAGCAGTATAGCCGCGCCCCCGGGCAGGAAGCAGCCCTTCTCCACGCCGCGCATGACTGAATCGCCGCGGGGGTGGTTTTCGATTTTGCCCGTGCTTATTTCAACCTGCAGCAGGTCCCCGAAATGTTCCGTGTGCAGCAGCGTCACGGCGCGGTTGTTTCCGTCCTGTATCAGCCGTGTGCCGCCCGCGCGCGCGGCGTCGGGGTAGAGAAAGCGGTGGTAGCAGCCGTCCGTCAGCCGGAAGAGAAACGCCGTGCCGCCTAGGAATTTCTCCGCGAGTTTTCGGCATCCAATCAGCCGCGGCAGCGAGGTTTCCTCCCCGTTTACGGTAAAGCGCGTATCCTCCGCCAAAGATTCCGTAACCTCGAGCAGCCCGTCACAGGGGCTTATCAGCGCGCAAAGGTCGCTGTCAACCGGACGCGCGGCGGGTTTTACGGGGCGCGTGTAGAAGGCGTTGAAACTGCGGTAGGGCGCGTCCGCGTAGTCCTCCATGCGGACATGGTTTTTGGAGACAAAGACGGGAATCGCGACGGTCGAGAGCGGGTGCCCAAGCGCGGCCGAAAGCGCTGCGGATACTATCGCATGTTTACTCGCCGTGTGCGCCTGTCCCGCGGGTTCGTCTGAAGGGTTCCCCGCGCGGTCAAGAATCACGAGGGGCTGTTCCTCTGAATTGCGCGGCATATCGGACACATCCTTTCCGTTCATGATGCTGTGTTAAGGTTCGGGGGTTTTGCGGGCGCGGCGCACAAGCCCCGCGATGATGTCAATGAGCAGGACCGCCCCCAGCGCGGGCACCACGAAGACCAGCCCCAGAGAGCCCACAAAGCCCGCCATGACGCCTTCCCGCGCGCGGTCGTAGAGACAGTAGGCTGTCACCCCGGCGAGTGTGAGCGCGTCCAGAATCCCGATAATCACATACGGGCTGCCTTTGTGAAAGAGGACCCGGCAGAGCTTTGTCAGCCACAGACCCGCCGCGACGGCGCTTGTCGCGATGGCGAGCACCAGCGCCCCCGCCCACAGAAACGTAAAGGACCGCTCCATGACCTGACCGATGAACAGCGTGGCAAAGACGCTCAGCACCGCCGCGAACGTAAACCCCCACGCGGTCGTACTCAGCCGCCCCGATTCGTTTTTCTCCATATGCCGCCCTCCTTTTTACTATCCGCTGTATGTTTTCGGG
>CAYZMU010000009.1:0-1069 GCA_964479595.1 uncultured Ruminococcus sp.
CGCGTCGAAAATACTTGGATGGAGACGTCCCGGGAAGATAGTTCGATGCCGGCACTTTGAAAGCAGAAACCAGAGAACTTCTCTGGTTTTTGCTTTACACAGGGCCATTAGCTCAGTTGGTTAGAGCTACCGGCTCATAACCGGTCGGTCCCGGGTTCGAGTCCCTGATGGCCCATGCGTACGCCGCGGCGGAAAAGCGCTCCGAGAAACCTCGGGGCGCTCTCTTTTGTATTCTTCTTATGGTTCAAAATGGCTGTTTTCGTCATTATCTTCCGCTTTGGAGCACCAATCGGCAAACTTTTCCAAGCTGTCCTTGACTTTGCTGTCCAATTTGTCAATCCATTTTTGCGGTATGGCGCTATAGCCGAATTTTGCTCCGGCGAAGCTGCCTCCGATGGCCGCTATGGTGTCCGCGTCGCCGCCCATGTTCACCAAACGGAGAACCACCGATTCATAATCTGAATATTGGCTATTTGCTTCCATCGCATTGACCAAACTATTCAAAACATGTCCGGTCGGCTTCATATAGCGGCCGTATTGGCTGTAGTCGTAATCGATGTCGGCCAGCGATTGCCTGATTGCCGTATGATAGTCCTTTAAGCATTCCAGCTGCTTGTCGTTATTATGAGTCATTTTGGCTTGGATAACTTGAAGTTCCCAGCTGCCGGCTAACGCGCACGGCAGCGCCCGCATTAAAGCCCCGTTGCCCAAAGCGTCCGGTTCGTATGGACTTTCGGCTGTGTTGTTTTCCCTCAGATAGCGGATACTCCTGCTGCAAGTAGCGCCGACATCTTTTGGACCGCTATCCAGCCAATCGATAAACTTTGCTCGCAGGATATCGCGAAACTTTGCCTCATTGCCGTCGCTTTCCATCAGCGCTTCCATAACGCAAACGGACATTTCGGTGTCATCCGTAACATGACCGGGCGGCAAATTCAGCCAGCCGCCGCCAACCATATCGTCCAAATACCCGTATTTCGCGGCAATTTCCGATTCCTCCATGAATTCCGTTGTCGCGCCGATTGCGTCGCCAATGGCGAACCCATATAATGCCCCTCGGATTCTGTCC
>CAYZMU010000009.1:1169-6216 GCA_964479595.1 uncultured Ruminococcus sp.
ACGAATGTCACTTCCACGGCACCATCGGCGTGAACCTCTCAGGAAGGGGAACTGAGGAGGAGGCGCTTGAGCGCGCTGAGATCCGCCGCTGTCAGGATTCCGTCGCCGTTGAAATCCGCCGCCTGCGGCGAGGCGAGTTCCGTTTCCTGCCTCAGGAGATATTTCTGCAGCGCGACCGCGTCCGCCGCCGTCACATTCCCGTCCGCGCCGACATCTCCCATGAGCAGCGCGGGAGTGCCGTAAAGCTCGATTTCGGCGATATTGCAGCAGTAAATGTCATCGCCGTTGTATTCGTTCTGGGGTTTTCCCGCCGGGACGGTGTAGCGCACATAGCGCGCCCGCGTCTGCGCCGAGGGGCGTACAAGGTGCATACTGTAGTCGGGCTTGCCCATCACGGTGTAGACGGTTTCCCAATTTTCGCCGTCTGAGGAGACCTGAAAAACGCTGTCCGCCATTCTGTATTCATAGCCTTTGCGCGGGCAGAAGCCAATCGCGCTTAACGCATAAAGCCCGCCCAGATCCGCCTGAACATAGCCCTCTCCGACGCCGTCAAAATAGGTCGTGAGGTCGCCGTCAAACGCCTTATCCGCGCCGTTTGCCGGGTCGGCGTGCCAGCTGTCGGAGCCTGTCACTTCCGCAGGTTCGATGCGCTCTCCCGGGTCAAAGCCGCCGCTGACATCGCTTACCAGAAACGTGGTGACGGAATTCGCGGGGAGTTTCGCGTTCAGCGCGTAGTTTTCTATCGCGGTTTCGCCCGCGTCCGCCCAGTTTTCGCTCCCGCTGGTGCGCACCGCGCGCGCCAGAGTTCCGACGGTGTCAAACTGGGACAAATCGACAGTCAGGTCCTTCTCCGTACCGTCGGTGTTGTAGGCGACCAGCACCAGTTCCCCCGTTTCCTTGTCGAGCGCCGCCATGACGGGCCCTGAGGAGCGCAGCATGGTCATGCCCGGGCGGATATAGCGCGAATACTGCCCGAACGCGTAGTACTTCTTTGTGAGAATCAGGCTGTCGTTGTCGTGGTCGGCGACCGCGACGCCCCAGTAGCCGCCGTTTACGTCCACCATGCCTTTATCTTTGTTGCCGTTGTAGCCTTCCGTGCTGATGTGGTTGTCGATAACCTGCCACAGCACCCACGCGGACGGTTCCAAGCCGTTGCAGTCGGCGGTGATGCGCTCCGCGAGCCAGAGCGCCGCGCCCATTTCCCCCGCGTCCGTGCCCGAAACGCCGCCGCTGTCCACCTCGCTCATCCACAGGTTCTTGCCGGCGGCTTTCGCGGTGTCGCGCAGGTCGTTTCGCCGGCTGCCGCCGTAGGTGTGGGTGTCAATGCGCGAAATCGCCGCTTTGGCCTCGTCCGACAGCGCCGAAAACGCGTCAATCGCCGTGTCAATGGAGGTTTCGTCCGTGCCGCTGATGAGAATATCGCCGAGCCCGCGCGCCGCGAGAGATTTCCGCAGTTCGGTGATGACGCGGGATTCGGATTCGCCGATGTCGAAGTGGCAGCCCTCCTGCTTGTTGCTGTACGCGCCCCAGTAGTTGGTGTAGGGCTCGTTCATGGGGGCGATGCTCTGAATGTCCACACCCCACTCGTTCTCGTAGTGCGCGCAGACCTCCGCCAAATACTCAGCGAACGCCGTGTAGGAATCGTCTTTGAGGTTGTTCTCCCCTGGATTCGTGCCCCCGCTGGAGCAGCCGCTCTTGGTCATGTAGTAGGGCGGGGAATTGGAGAACATTTCCGTAATCATGTCGTCGCCCGCCGCCTGAACGCACCGCAGCAGCACATTGCGCTGGTTGGCGTCCGCGCTCCAGTCGTAGACGATCTGGCCGTCCTCAAGCCTGCTGTAGCCTGGCATATTGGAATCGGTGCGCGTGATGTGCGTATGCGAGGGGTCGTCGCCGCCGCCGATATTGAAGCGCGCGATGTTGAGCCGCAGCCCGTCCTCGCCGTAAAAGGCGTCCGCTGTCTGCTGCGCCAGCGAGTCCGAATATCCCACCCGGTTCGCCCACCAGCACAGCGAGGTCCCCCAGCCCTGAAAAACGCCGTCATTGGCGGCATAGGTGTCATTTGGCGAAATCGTGACTGCCGACGCCGCTTTCACGGGATGTGTGCCGCCCGCCGCGCCAAGCGCCAAAGTCACCGCCGCGGCCGCCGCCCCAAGACGCAAAATTCGTTTCATAACCGTTCCTCCCGCGCGCCAAGATTTTTTCATGCCAAAAGAGGAGCGGCGAATCTGCACACTCCCCTATGTTAATTATACCATATTTTCAGCAGTTTGTCAAGCCCTTTTTGAGCATTTTGTCAGGCAGGGCTCTTCGCGAGGGCATACTTTTGCTGATAGGACATAAAGTTTTGACGAAATGTCTCGTCGCTGTCCTTCGCGACACGCAGCGATTCGTGCAGGTTCATCTTGTGGTGCGCCATATCAATGACGCAGCCCGCGATATTGGAGCAGTGCGCCGCCGTGCGCCCGAGATTCGTGAGCAGGTCAGACCACACGAAACCCACCTCAATCGAGCATTCCCCGCGCTGCAGACGGCGGATGTGGTTGGTGCGCAGCTGCTCCTTGAGCTCGTCAATCACCTGCTCGAGCGGCCCTACCGCGACCGCGCGCAGCGGGTCGTCACGCAGGAAGGAATCCAGCGCCAGATCGAGGATTTCCTCCACGGCGGCGCAGATGACCGCAAGCTCCGAGAGCGCGTCCTGGGAGAAGCTCATCTTTTTCTCGAGCAGTTCCTCCGCCGATTCGACAAGGCACACCGCGTAGTCCGAGACGCGCTCGAAATCCCCGATCGTTTTCAGCAGTTTCGCCGCCTCCGCGCTGTCGTCCTCGCTTATCTGACGCGAGCTCAGCGAGACCAGATAGGTGCCGAGGATATCCTCGTAGTGGTCCGCGCGCTCCTCGCGTTCGCGAACGGAATCCGCCAGTTCCTTCGAATAACTCCGCAGCACGGTGAGGCTGTCCTTGAGCGCGCTTACGGAAATCTCCGCCATCTCCGCCGCTACTCTGCGGCAGCGTTCCAGCGCGATGGCGGGCGTCATGAGCAGACGCTCGTCCAGTTCCGGCTCGTTTTCGGGCTTTTTGGCGTCCGGAATCAGCATCGTGACCAGTTTTTCGAGGAATCCCGCGAGCGGCAGCATGAGCGCCGCGCAGAGGATGTTGAAGATGGAGTGGATCACCGCGATTCCCGTGAGCGAGGCGGGTTCGCTGAGAATCGCGGGCTCGTAAATCTCCCGCAGTATCATAAAGACCGTCAGCCACACCGCCGTCCCGATGACGTTGAAGGAGAGATGCACCAGAGCGGCGCGCTTGGCGTTCTTGTTGGCGCCCACGGAGGAAATCAGCGCGGTCACACAGGTTCCGATGTTCTGCCCCATGATAATCGGCACCGCCGCGCCGTAGGTTACCTTTCCGGTCGCGGCAAGCGCCTGCAGAATGCCGACGGAAGCGGAACTTGACTGGATAATCGCGGTGAGAATCGCGCCCGCCGCGACGCCCAGAATGGGATTGCGAAAGAGCAGGAAGAGTTCCGCGAAGGCGGGGACATCCTTGAGGCCCGAGACCGCGTCCGACATGGTTTCCATGCCGAACATCAGCGTCGCGAAGCCCAGAAGAATCAGCCCGGTGTCCTTCTTCTTGTCGCTCTTGAGGAACATATAGAAAATGATGCCGATCAGCGCGAGAATCGGGGTGAACGAGGAGGGTTTCAAAAGGCTCAGGAAGAAATTCGAGCTTTCAATTCCCGCGAGGCTGAGCAGCCACGCCGTCACCGTCGTGCCGATATTCGCGCCCATAATCACGTTGATGGCCTGTCTGAGCGTCATCAGCCCGGAATTGACGAAGCCCACAACCATGACCGTCGTCGCGGAGGAACTCTGAATGACGGCGGTGATTCCGAGACCCGTGAGAAAACCCGCGATTCGGTTTGTAGTCAGTTTGCTCAACAGGGAGCGCAGTTTGCTCCCCGCGCGGCGCTCGAGCGCCTGTCCCATGACGTTCATCCCAAAGAGGAACAGACTCAGGCCCCCTATGAGCGTCAGTACATCGATAGCCATGTTTTCGATTCCTTTCTTCTTTTCATCTTCATTCGTTTCCATGGCTATTCTAGCACAGTACTTTCAAATTCCCCGCAAGCCGGTGTAAAATTTCTGTAAAAAAACGCCGCGGCCGAAACCGCGGTGTCTTTTGGGGAGGTGAGGGTGGATTGCCCCTCCCCGGGTTTTATAAACGTTCCGATGACGACCTGACGCTGCGAGCCGTCGTCGGTGCAGGTCACGAGGGTGAGGCGGTCATCTCCCATGTCGTCCAGAATCCAGACCTCATCAGGCTCCACAATGAACATCTGCGTGACCTCGTAAGAGAAGGTATTGCCGGAAGGGTCGCTCAGTGTCATGCGCATGCCCGTTTTCGCCTCGTGCAAATCGTTGAAAATACAGTCGTAAACCGTGCTGCTGTGGCCCGCGAGGCAGTAGTTTCCGCTGCCCGGGGTGCCTGTGCCGGGGAAGTGCCCCGCGCCCATGTTGAGCGCGTCGTTGTCCGTGCCCTCCACAACCGGTTCGCGAATATTCAGATCCGGAATCTCGAGGACTAAGTTCTCCCGAAGGAGTTTTTGCCGGCGCACTTCCCCGCTGACACGCCGCCACACGCGCGGCGCTAAAATCGCGGCAGCGGCGGCTATCAGCAGCAGACCCGTTATAAAGAGCAGAATCCGCTTACGGCTGAGTCTGGTCTTCATCGTCCCGCTTGGCGCGTCTGAGCATGAGACCGCCCGCGGCAAGCGCTCCCGCCGCCACGATGAGCGGCCAATCCACGCGGAAAGCTTTGCCTGTCTGCGGCAGGTTCACTTCCCCGCCGGCGGAATCGGTGCCTTTGCCGGTTTTGGGGTCAATGGTGTAGGTGTCGAGTGTCTCGCCGTCTTCGTCCTTGAGCGTGATGCTCAGCGAACCGTCCTCATTGAGCGCGGACTCTCCGCTCGCGGCGCTTGCGCCGTTCTTATCGGCATAGTCCTTCTTCGCCCACTCGACCAGTTCCTCCTCAGACGCGTACCAGTC
>CAYZMU010000009.1:6316-16485 GCA_964479595.1 uncultured Ruminococcus sp.
CGGCATAGTCCTTCTTCGCCCACTCGACCAGTTCCTCCTCAGACGCGTACCAGTCGGGGTTTTCTGTGGTCTGAGGGGCGGTCGTGGTTGTCGCAGTGGTGGTAACTGTGGTTGTGGTCGTGGTTTCTGTGGCCGAGTTCGTTGTAGTTGTAGTAGTTGTGGTTGTCGTTGTGGTCGCCGATTCGGTGGTTGTGGTGGTTTCCGCGGGCTGCTGCGGTGTGACGGGCTCCTGCGGCTGCTCGCTCTCGGCGTCTACCTGAACCGCGGTCTCCCCGCGCTGCGCTTCCTTTTCCAGCACAGACTCCGCCGCGAATTTGACATCCACAATCGCGCTGTCGTCCGCGATATCCTCGTAGGAGAGCGTGATTTCCATGCTGTCGGGGTCGGTCACGGTGACCTGGCTGCCCGCGACGGATACCGATTCGATATCATAGCCCGCGTCCGCCGCGATTTTCAGCACAGAGCTCTCGCCCTGCGCCAGAGCGGTGATGCCGTCGCCGCCTTCAATCGTGCCGCCTTCGGTCTTGGTGACAATGACGGATTTTGCCTGAGGCGCGGAGCCGTCGTCCTTAACCACCGCGACCATGTAGGGGCTGAAGGACTGGCAGAGCACGACAAGACCGTATTCCGTGACGATGCAGGGGATTTCCTCCACGCCGATTACATTGCCGTCGCTGTCCTTCATGAAGTGGTAGACCTTAAATGTCGTCCCGGCGTCGTTGGGCCCGTAGCCTTCCGGGAAGCCCAGCATGACGCGCACGCCGTCGCCCGTGTTCGCGACCTGTTTCTCACAGATGGTCAGGTTGATGTTATAGCTCTTGCTCTCCAGAATGGTCTCGTCCGTGTTCTGGGAGAGCACGTCTTCCATCTGGTCCTGCTGCGCGTGAGAGGGCGAACTCGCGACCAGTACCATGCGGTCGCGCAGCGTCTCGTCCACACGCTCGCCGTCAGAAGTCGTCCAGTCTGACATGGAGATATCCGAATTGTCCAGAAGTACCGGCTGCGCGTGCACGTTCCAGTAGTACCCCTGCGAACGGTAGGCGCAAATCTGGCTCGGGAACTGCGCGGTATAGGTGATATCCATCGGGCGCTTGCCGCTGCGCGCGCTCACAAGGCCCTTGACGGAGAACGTGTAGAGCGCGCGGTCGTCCGCCCACATCTTGCTCGGGGTGAAATCGAAGGAAACCGTCGCCTCGCCGTCAAATTCCACATTCTCAAGGACGCTGTTCTCCACGCCCGAATGCGAGCTGCAGTTGAGCGCGATATCAAATTCCTCCCCTTCAAGCGGGACCAGCGTTTCGTCGTACTTCGCGGTGATGTGGCGCTTGCCGAGGTCGATTCTCAGAGCCGCCGAGTTGCGCGGGGTAAGCCATCTCGCGAAAGGCTCCGGCATATAGTAGCCGTTTTCGTTGTGAATGGTCTCGCTCTTTTCGAGCATTAAAGGCTCCTCGTCCAGAACCAGCTCCGGAACACCGTTGGCGCCCATGGCGGGCGGCACGTCCGTAATGCCGAACTGCACGTACTGCGCGGACGGAATCGTCAGCGTCAGCTCCGTGTCGGTGTCGGGAATGTCGTAGTACTGCGGCTCAATGTAGCACCAGCCGCTGTCGACGGTTTCGCCGTTATTCTCGTAGTAGTTGATGTAGCGAATCAGCATATACTTGCCCTGCTCCGCCGCCTTGGCGTAGCCCATGCCGTTGTAGCTGACGATGAATTCCCCCGCGGGAATGTCCTCCATCTGCGCGTCCGCCTTGTAGCGAACCACGAGGCCGCCCTCGTTCATGACCGTCTCCTCGCCGTAGTTTTCGTCCGCGGGCTGAGGATAGGCAAACGGGAAATTCGCCTCGGACAGAATCGCGCTGGGAACATGGTGGCGGTCCAGAATCGGGCTGCCGACCAGCAGCAGAGAATCGTTCTCCGCGCCGTCCACGCCGTTTTGCGATTCGTTCTTCGTCACCGGGTCGTCCATGGTCGCGTCCACGCCGTACCATTTGTCATCGACCTGCACGAGCGTCCACATATGCAGTTCCGGTGTGTCCTCGGTGTGCTGATAGACGCCCGAGACCAAGACGCAGGGGATGTCCAGACGGTCCAGAATGGCCTTGAGCGCTCTGGAATAGCCCTCGCAGACCGCCTCGCCGCGCACAAGCGCGCCGTAGGTATTGCGAATCAGGGGGATATTTTCCTCCTTGCAGGCGTTTTCCAGCCGATAGGAGATGTGGTGGGTCAGGTAGTCGTGCGCCGCGCGCACCATAGCGGCGTTTTTCGATTCCCCGGTTTTCGGTTCTTCCGCCTCGCAGGTCTTTACAACCGCCGCCAGCGCGGTCTCATATTCCTTGACTGCCGCGTCGACCTCGCTCTCGCTTGAGAAGCCCTGCGCGAAATAGGTGTCGGCTCTGCCCGTCCCAACATAGACATGGCTGCCGTCCGCCCCCTGTGTCACGCGCACGGAAAGCGCCGCGAAATCCACATAGAACAGATCCGGATGCTCGAAATAGAACGCGTCACGCGCCGCGCCGAACTGCATCAGAACGCCCGCGCCGCCTGTTGCGTATTCCGCGGCTTCCTCCTCGCTGAGCAGCCCTTCCGCCGTCATATCCAGCTCCTGTGTCCCGGTCCTGAACAGCCCGCGCGAAAGCATCAGGTCCATCGCCGCGTAGAAAGGCTTCGCTTCCTCCGTCAGCTGGGCGCTGAAGTAGTCCGCGGCCGCGTTCCCTTCCGACTGAGCCGCGCTGACAAACGCCCCGCGCTGTGCGCCCGTGACAGAACCCGCGCCGGAAAACGCCGCGCACGCGAGCATCGCCATAGCGGTCATCAGAGCAAATGTTTTTCTTCCTCTCATGGTGTTCACCTCTTAACTGAAAAGTCCGTCATTTCAGATGACGCCTATGTAAATCTTACCATAAAATCGCGCCTTTGTCAAGCCCTTTCGCGCAAAAAAAGCAGCCCCCTTCAGGAGGCTGCCTCTCCGCGTATTTCATCCATTCCCGCCGGCTCCTTGCGGATGTCCGCGCCGAGTTTTCTGAGTTTCCCCACGACATCCTCGTAGCCGCGTTCAATGTGCTGGATCTCCTCAATGGAGGTCGTCCCCGAGGCGGCAAGCCCCGCTATCAGCAGCGCCGCGCCCGCGCGCAGGTCGCACGCCTTGCAGGGCGCGCCCGTTAATCTCCCCGTTCCCTCAATAATGGCGACCTTGCCCTCAATCTGGATATCCGCGCCCATTCTGCGCAGTTCCTCCACATACTGGAACCGTTGCTCCGAGACGCATTCCCGAATCATGCTCGTGCCTTCCGCCAGACACAGAAGCGCCGAAATTTGCGGCTGCATATCCGTGGGAAAGCCCGGGTGCGGCCGCGTTTTCACGGTTGTGCGCACCAGCGCGCCGTTGGAGGAAACGCGCACGCTGTCGTCATACTGCTCAATCTGCACCCCGATTTTTTCCATCACGTTGATGATGGATTCCAAGTGCTTGGGGATGACATTGCGCACCAGAACATCGCCGCCTGTCGCCGCCGCCGCGACCATGTAGGTGCCCGCCTCAATCTGGTCGGGAATCACCGCGTAGCTTACCCCGCGCAGATTCTGCACCCCGCGGATCTTAATGGTGTCAGTCCCCGCGCCCATAATCTCCGCGCCCATGGAATTGAGAAAGCTCGCCAAATCGACGATATGCGGCTCCCTCGCGGCGTTTTCGATAATCGTGAGCCCCTGCGCCTTGCAGGCCGCCAGCATGGCGTTTATGGTCGCGCCGACCGTCACGACATCGAAGAAAATCCGCCCGCCGGTGAGCTGCGCGGCCTTGATATCCACCATGCCGCCTTCAATATCGCAGCTCGCGCCCAGCCGTTCAAACGCCTTCACATGCTGGTCAATCGGTCTGTCGCCGAGCGGACAGCCCCCCGGCAGCGAGACCTTCGCTTTCTGAAAGCGCCCCAGCAGAGCGCCCATGAAGTAGTAGGACGCGCGCATGGTCCGCGCGCTTTCATAGTCCACCTGCCAGCTTGTCACGCCCCGCGGGTCAATTTCGTAGGTGTGCGGCCCCATGAACCGTACCGTGGCGCCCAGCTCGCGCAAAATCTGAAAACAATTCTGAACATCGCTGATGTCGGGGACATTCTCAATCACGCAGGGCTCGTCCGACAGCAGGCACGCCGGCAGAATCGCGACAATCGCGTTCTTGGCGCCGCTGATTTCCACCTCGCCCCGCAGCGGTATTCCGCCCCGTATCACGAACTTTTCCGGTCTTTTCAAGGTGATCCCTCGTTCCCACATTTTTTGGAGCTTTTTCTTTTTCTGTACGGAAAGCCCCTCCAAGCGCCGTGCGCTGCCAACCGCTGCTTTTATTCTCCCGCCGCTACTGCGCGGCGGTGGTCTCTTCTCCCGTACCGGGTTCCTTTCCCTCCCAAGTGAGCCATTTCGGCGGCGTGCCGTCGTATTCCACGACCTGCGCCTTTTCAATCACAACCGGTGTCTTGGGCTTGTCGCTGCTGTTTGTGGGCACTTTCGCGATTTCGAGGCAGTATTCCAGCCCGTCGAATACCTGTCCGAAAATCTCGTAGCCGTTGTCCAGATAAGGATAGCCGCCCCATGTGTAGTAGAGTTCCTTCACATCTTCCGAAAATTTTAAACCCTGCTGCTCCAGAAGCTGGAAGCTGTCCTTGTTCTGCTGCTCGCCCGTCACAATATAAAACTGGCTCTTGTTGAGCTTGTCGCCGCCGATGGCGTACGCCACCGCGCCCGCTACGTGGTGCAGATTCGGCGAAATCGTCTGCTGAAAGCCGTTTCCGTCAAAGGCGTCCTTGCCGCCCGTGCCGTCGCCCTTGGGGTCGCCGCCCTGAATCATGAAACCGTCTATCACTCTGTGAAAAATCAGCTCGTCGTAAAAGCCCTGCTCCACAAGTTTCGTGAAGTTTTCCACTCCCTGCGGCGTCTCGTCCGGAAAGAGCTTGATTTTGACTGTGCCGTAGTCCTTGATGGTCAGCTCAACAATCTTTTCGCCCTGCTGCGGCGCGTCAAAATTCGAGATCGTCTCGTCTTCCAGAGAGACTTCTTTGTGTCCGCAGGCGATCAGACCGCCCGCGCAAAGCACAGCGCACAAAAGCCCCGCTGCCGAGGCCCGCAACACGTGATTCATGGATGTGCTCCTTTCCCTTATCGCTATTATTATACCACGTTTCCTCCCGCTTGTAAAGGCGCGCGGGGGGATTTTGTGAGAGTTGCCCAAAAATCGCGGCGCGACCCTCACCGTTTTTAAGGTTCGTATTTCCCGATTTCCACGGAGTGTATCCGCAGCGGTTCCTTGGGACGCTTGGCGTTTTCTTCCCCCGTGACTTCCGTGTCCGTGATGGCGTCTAGCACCTCAAAGCCCTCCTTGAGCTGCCCGAAAACCGTCATCTGCTGGGCGTAATTGGGGATTCCGCCGTATTTCACAAAGGCGTCCGTGACGGGCTTCATGGCGTCTGACTCAATGTTTTGCAGCTCCGTTTTCATCTCGTCCGTCATCTCGACCGTGTCCACACACAGAAACCTGCTCCCGTTGTAGGAGCGCTGCTTCCCCATCAGCCTGCGCCAGAAGCCGCTGTCCGTATGCGAAACCACCGCGCAGAGCGCGCCTCTGAGCGGCCACAGCTTGGGGGAAACCTCTACGGGGATATTCTCCGAGCGCGCGCTTAAATCTTCCACCGCGCCGTCCTCGCCCTTGGAACCCGCGCAGAAAAACGTTCCGGGCTCGACTCTGTAGACATAGGTATCGTCATAGAAGCCCGTTTCCGCCAGCGCCATGAAACTCTTGGCGATTTCCGGCGCGATTTCGGGATAGAGCGCGAAAGTCATGTCCCCAGCGTCCGTTTTCACCACCGCGATGGTGTCGCCTTCTTCCAAGTCGTCGAGCTGCCCCAGCTCGATTTCCGCGCCGTCCACCACGCCGGAATATTTCGAGGTGATGGCGTACCACGCCGCGAAAATGATGGAGGAAACCATCGTGAAAACCAGACAGACCGTGAGCACACGGACAATGCGCTTGTTTCTTCCCTTCATTTTATCCTTCCTTTTGCGTGTGACTCGTCTTTCATTATACCCCTTTTCCGCTCAAAAGTCAAGTGTTTTTTCATTTGCCTATTGCCGCCGCTTTCCGATAGAAACGTTTTCGCGCGGTTTTTAGCGCTCCGTTCTTCGCGTTACTTTTTTTTGTTGCGCGGTCATGGAACCTCTCTGGCTTTGCCGCCGCCCGCACAAATGCCGTTCCCTCGCGCTATATATTGAGCGGGCTGCGCGGCGTTGACAATACCGTAAAAATGTGCTATAATAAAAGAGGAGAAATATCGCGAGGCGGGAACGCCAAACGCGCAAGCAAAGGAGAGATTGTCATGGCAAAATCCCCCGAGTCCTATATCTGGCGCGATAAAAAGCGCACTATTTTCGGCTTGCCCCTGAGTTTCACGACTTATTTTCTCACGGAGAACAAATTCATCACGCGCAAGGGGTTTCTCAATCTGGAGGAGGACGAGCTCGACCTCTACAAGATTCAGGACAAAAAGCTCGTGCTGCCGTTCTTTCAGCGCATGGTCGGCTGCGGCACGGTGGAAATCTACGTGCGGGGCGATTCCGACACGCCCGTGAAGGAAGTGCACTGCATCAAGAAACCCAGAGATTTCATGAGCCTGCTCGACAAGACGATGAACGAGCAGAAAGACCGCTTCGGCACGCGCGGGCGCGACCTCTACGGGGGCACGCATGTCCATCCCGACGGCGATTTTGACGATGACGCGCGCCACCACTACAGCGACGACGACAACGACGGCGACTACGATGACGGCGACTGAATCCCGAACGGGGGAATTTGAGGAAAGGAAGGGCCCGCGATGCTTGAATTTGTGACAGAGAAAGAATCCGTCTGGGACCGCCTCAGGGCTCAGACCGCGCCGATTTACCTCTACGGCATGGGCGACGGCGCGCTGCGGATTCTCGCGGCGGCGCGCAGGGAGAAAGTCCCGGTCGCGGGGATTTTCGCGAGCGACGAGTTTGTCCGCGGGAAGGAATTCGCGGGTTTCAAGGTCAGGAAGCTCTCCGAACTTGAGGCGGAGCTCAACGATTTCGTGATTGTTTTAAGTTTCGCGGTCTCCTCCCCGGCGATGCTGGAGCGCATCCAGAAACTTTCCCAGCGCTATCCGCTCTTTGTGCCGGATGTGCCGGTCGTTGGCGGCGGCAGTTTCACGTGGGAGTACTGCAAGGAGCACGCCGCGCAGATTCAGGGCGTGTATCAGTCGCTGGCGGACGAGCGCTCGCGGCAGATTTACGCCAATCTCGTCAATTTCAAAATCAGCGGCGACCCGCGCTATCTGACCTCGCAGGTGGATACCCCCGATGAGGTCTGGAACCGCGTGCTGTGCCCGACCAATCACGAGATTTACGTGGACTTGGGCGCGTACAACGGTGAGGCGATTCGTCAGATGCTCGATTTCACGCGCGGCAAATACCACCGCATTTACGCCGTGGAGCCCGACAAGAAAAATTATAAGAAACTGGTGAAGTTTGTCGGCGACACGCCCTCGGTGGAGTGCTATCAGTGCAGGGCGTGGTGCATTGACACCGATCTGCCCGCCGTGCCCAAAGCCGGGAAGCAGCCCGCCTCGGCGGAGGGGCAGACCATTCCCGCGCGGGCGGTGGACAATCTGCTCGGGGGCAAGCCGCTGACACTTTTGCGCATGGATGTCGAGGGCGCGGAACGGGAGGCGCTCTGGGGTGCGTCGCGCTCCATCGCGCGCTATTCGCCCAAGCTGATGATCTCGCTCTACCACCGCAACGAGGATATCTATGAGCTGCCGCTGCTGGTAAAGCGCATCAATTCGCGCTACCGTCTCTATATCCGCCATCTGCCCTACATTCCCGCGTGGGAAACGGCGCTCTATGCCGTCTGTGATGAGGGCGGCGGCGCGCAGTACACCGACTGATTATGAGCCGCGTTGTGACAGCGTGCGCGATTCAGATGGCGTGCGTGCGCGACAGAGAGCAGAATCTTCAGACCGCGCGGCGTCTGATTCGGTCAGCGGCGGAGGGCGGCGCGCGTGTGATCTTGCTGCCGGAACTTTTTGAGCGGCAGTATTTCTGTCAGGAGCGCCGCTACGAATACTATGACTTCGCCGAGCCTGTTCATGAAAACGCCGCCGTGCGCTGCTGCGCGGATCTCGCGCGGGAACTGGAGGCCGTGATTGCCGTGAGCTTTTACGAGCGCGCGGGGGTAAGGCTTTTTAATTCTGTCGCGGTGCTGGACGCGGACGGGGAGATTCTTGGGGTGACGCGCAAGACCCACATCCCCGACGACCATTACTATCAGGAGAAGTTCTATTTTTCCCCGGGCAACTCGGGCTTTCGCGTCTACCAGACCCGTTACGGCGCGATTGGCGTCGGCGTCTGCTGGGACCAGTGGTTCCCCGAAACGGCGCGGGCGCTTGCCCTGGGCGGCGCGGAGATGCTGCTGTTTCCCACGGCGATAGGTTCTGAGCCGATTCTTGGGGTAGACAGCCGGGAGCAGTGGCGGATTTGTATGCGCGGACACGCCGCGTGCAATCTCGTTCCGGTCATCGCCTCCAACCGCGTGGGGCTTGAGGAAGTGGAGCCCTGCGCGGAAAACGGCTTTCAGAAATCCGCGCTGCGTTTCTACGGCTCGTCTTTCATGACCGACGAGAGGGGAGCGCTCGTACGCGAGGCGGGACGCGACGGCGAGGAAATTTTGCTGTACGCGTACGAACTTGACGCGATTGCGCGGCAGCGGCTGGAATGGGGGCTCTTTCGCGACCGCAGACCCGAGTGCTACGGGGATCTGACCGCCCCTTAAGGAAAGGAGAAGCGCCATGTCCGACCTTGCGTTCCTTGAAAACATCACCGTCAACACGCAGAGCAGTATTCGCGTTTCAGCTGGAAACACGGTGATTTACGCCGACCCGCTGGACTTGCCGTCCGCTCCGCGCGACGCGGATGTGATTCTGATTACGCACGAGCACTATGACCATTTTTCCCGCGAGGATATCGCGAAAGTCTCAAAGCCCGACACGCTTCTCGTGGCCCCGCTTTCCATGAAAAACGCCTGCGCGGATTTTGAACATACGCTTTTTGTGTCCCCCGAAAACCGCTATACGGCGAAGGGAATCTCGTTCGAGACCACGCCCGCCTACAACCCCGCAAAGCCCTTTCACCCGAAAGCGAAGGGCTGGGTCGGGTATCTGCTTTCACTGCCCGGCGCGGCGGTCTATATCGCGGGCGACACGGACAATATAGAGCCTTTGCGGAATATCCGCTGCGACATCGCTATGGTGCCCATCGGCGGCACCTACACCATGAACGTCAAGGAGGCGGCCGCGCTTGTCAACGCCATGCGCCCCCAGGCCGTGATTCCGATTCACTACGGCTCCATTGTCGGCTCGAGAAAAGACGCGGAGGTTTTCCGCTCCAAGGTGGACGCGGCGATTCCGGTTGTCACGAAACTCTTTTCAGGAGACGAAAAGACCCCGCGCTGACGCGGAGTCTTTCAGCTGTTCTGCGTTCGGTCTTTAAAAAACCCATAAAGGTCAAGCCCTTGGTCGTCGGGGTTAAAATCCACGTCCTTGGCGTGCTCGCTCCACGGCGTTCCCGGCGGCAGAAACGCGTAGGCGGTGTTGTGCTGCACCCACTCATACATCATGTCGTCCGGCGTGCGGTATCCTTTTCTGTCCGCGCTCGGGATGGGGTGCTCCGCCTGCAGCGCCTCGCAGATTACTACCATATCGTCGGTGTTGCGAATCTTGTAGGAATCCCGCACCGTCCAGTTGTCGGGGTAGTAGTCCACCAGAAACGTCTCCTTGCCGTAGGTAAACCGATAATTTTTCCGCTTGCCGTCGCGGTCGGTCAGCCCGATATCCTCAGGGCCTGAGAGCAGCCTCGGCGCTTTTTGCTCCGCGGTTTCCTCGGTCTGAGTCGCTGATTGGCTGACAGAAGCGGTTGTGGCAGACGATTCCCCGGTCTGGGCCGCGGCGGTTTGGGTATTGTCCCCGTCGGATATGTCGGTCTGGGTGACTTGTGCCTGCGGGATTTCGGATTCCTCCTCGCCCGCGCAGCCAACAAGCGTCCCGAGAATTGCCAGAACGCCCAGCAGAATGACAGCGCGCAAACGAATCCTCCTCTCTGTGTATGACTTC
>CAYZMU010000009.1:16585-42286 GCA_964479595.1 uncultured Ruminococcus sp.
AACGCCCAGCAGAATGACAGCGCGCAAACGAATCCTCCTCTCTGTGTATGACTTCGCCGAAAGGGAAAAGATGGAACAGAAGAAATATCTGAAATGGTATAACAAACTCGGCTACGGCGTCGGCGATGTCGCGGGCAATGTGGTCTATGTCCTGCTCTCGTCCTTCGTCATGCTCTACCTCACCAATACGGTCGGGCTGCGCGCGGGGCTCTGCGGGACGCTGATTGCCGTTTCCAACCTGATAAACTGTATTCCGGATGTGTTTTTCGGCGCGTGGATTGACAAGACGCGAACCCGAATGGGCCGCGCGCGGCCGTGGATGCTCTTTTCCTATATCGGATGCGCCGTGACGCTTGTTGCCGTCTTCGCCATCCCCGAAAGTCTCGGCGACACCGCGAGCTACATCTGGTTTTTCCTGACCTATACGCTCCTCAACAGCACTTTTTATACCGCGAACAACATCGCCTATTCCTCGCTGACCTCGCTGGTCACCAAGAACAGCACGGAGCGGGTGCAGATGGGCTCTGTCCGCTATATCTTCGCCTTTTCCGCGAACCTCGCCATTCAGTCCCTGACGCTGCGGCTGGTCTCCGCCATGGGCGGCGGCGCGGCGGGTTGGCGCTCGGCGGCGTTTCTCTTCGCGGTTGTGGGGCTTGCCGCCAACACGATTTCCGTTTTCTCCGTCCGCGAGCTGCCCGAGAGCGAACTCACGGGAGACGTATCCGGCGGCGGGGAGAAATATAAACTTTCCGAGGCGGTAAAACTACTGCTTCACAACAAGTATTACCTGCTCATCTTCGGCGCGCAGATTCTCCAGCAGGTCTACAGCGCGATGTTAAACGCCGGGGTCTATTTCATGACCTACGTGCTGCGGGACGAGAATCTTTTCGGCGTTTTTTCGTGGTTTGTGAATATCCCGCTCATGCTGACGCTTCTCGTGACGCCGGCGCTGACGCGGCGTTTCGGGGGAATGTACCGCCTCAACAAGTGGAGCTATTTCCTCGCTACCCTCGCGCGGGCGGGCGTGGCTGTCGCGGGCTATCTGGGCAGCGTGCCGCTCATGCTGGTCTTCAGCGCGGCGGCGGCGGCGTGTCAGGCGCCGTGGCAGGGCGACATGAACGCGGTTATCTCCAACTGCTCCGAATATACCTTCCGTACTTCCGGCAAAAGGCTTGACGGCATCATGTTTTCCTGCGTGTCGCTCGGGATAAAGCTCGGCGGCGGCATCGGCACGGCACTCGCGGGCTGGCTGCTGGAGTGGAGCGGCTATGTGGGCACCGCCGAGGTCCAGCCCGAATCCTGTATCCAGATGCTCCACGTCATGTACCTGATTCTTCCCGTGATTCTCGACGCGCTTATCGCGTGGCTGCTCTCCAGGATGAAAATCGAGGACGCGCTCAAATCCCTGCCGCGGGCTTAAAACAAGTATCAAAAATCTCCCCGTCAGCGGCGGGGAGATTTTGTCTCAGGAGTAGTCCACCACATTGACCCAGCGCGAGAGCAGTTCAAACTCCTCCTCGCTGTTTTCCTTCACGGACTGCGAGGCGGCGACAATCGGCATCCAGCTTTGCACATACTGCAGCGCCGTGTCGCTCATCTTGCAGAAAAGTGTCAGATATTTCTTCGCCAAATCCTGCTGGTTGTTGAGCATCAGATAGAGGTAGGTCCGCGCGACATCCGCTGAGGCGTTGCCCTGCGTGGCGTGCGCCCAGTCGATGATGTAGGGCTTCCCCTCCGGGGTGACAATCACGTTGGAGGGATTGAAATCCCCGTGGCAGACTTTCTTGTGCTTGGGCATCCCTTCCAGCCGCGTGTGCAGTTCAAAGCGAATCGTCGCCTCAAACTTGCTGTCGCTTATCTTGCGGTGCATCTTGTCCTTGAGCTTTGTCAGCAGCGGCGCGCGCTTTTCGTGAATCTCCATCTGCAGCTCCACAAACCACCGCAGATATTCGTCTTCCTTGTCGGGGTTTTCGTCCATCAGCTGCTGCAGCGTCTTCCCGGGAATGTAGTCCGAACGGATTGCCCACTGCCCGTCAATCTTGAACACCTCGAGAATACGGGGAATGTTGAGCCCTGTCTCCTCCACCCGCGCCTGATTGAGCGCCTCATTGAGCACGGACGCCTTGGAATAATCGGAGTTAAACACCTTGAGCACGGTATCGTCCTCGCGGTAGACGACTTTTGTCGGCCGCACGGCGATGATTTGGTCTTCCTGCAATGCCATCTTTGTTCCCCCTTCGGTTCAGACCGTCCGGTCGTTTTCGCCGTAATAGGCGTTTAAGTACATCTGCTTTATCTCGGCAATCAGCGGGTAGCGCGGGTTCGCGCCCGTGCACTGGTCGTCAAAGGCGAGCTCGGACATCTCGTCCAGCCGCGCGAGGAAATCCTCCTCCTTGACGCCGAATTCCCGGATGCTCGCGGGAATGCCGATTTTCGCCTTGAGCTCATTGAGCTTGGCAATCAGCCCCTCGACTTTCTCCGCGTCGTCCTTGCCCTCGATTCCCACCGCCTGCGCGATTTCGGCGTAGCGCGCGCGGGTGTGCGGGTGCGTGTACTGCGGGAAGGTGCCCATCTTGGTCGGCACATCCACGCAATTGAAGCGGATGACCTGTTCAAGCAGCAGCGCGTTCGCCACGCCGTGCGGGACATGGTGGAAGGCGCCGAGTTTGTGCGCCATGGAGTGGCAGACCCCGAGGAAAGCGTTCGCGAACGCCATGCCCGCCATCGTCGCGGCGTGCGCCATCTTTTCGCGGGCCTCCGGGTCGTTGGGACCGTTGTCATAGGCGCGCGGCAGATACTCAAAGACCAGCTTGAGCGCTCTCTGCGCCAGCCCGTCGGTGAAGTCTGTCGCCATCATGGAGGCGTACGCTTCCAGCGCGTGGGTCGCGACGTCAATGCCCGAGGCGGAGGTGAGCCCCTTGGGCGCGTTCATCATCATGTCCGCGTCCACAATTGCCATATTCGGCAGCAGTTCGTAGTCCGCGAGCGGATACTTCACGCCCTTGCTCTCGTCCGTAATCACCGCGAACGGCGTGACTTCCGAGCCTGTCCCGGCGGATGTCGGAATCGCGACAAAATACGCTTTCTCTCCCATCTTCGGGAAGGTGTAGATGCGCTTGCGGATATCCGAGAAACGCATCGCCATATCTTCAAACGGCGTATCGGGATGTTCGTAGAGCACCCACATGATCTTCGCGGCGTCCATCGCGGAGCCGCCGCCTATCGCCACAATGCAGTCAGGCTCGAAAGCCGCCATCGCCGCGGCGCCCTTGCGCGCGGAACTGAGCGTCGGGTCCGGCTCGACCTCAAAGAAACTCGTGTGCTCAATGCCCATCTCGTCGAGTTTTTTGGTGACGGGCGCGGTGTAGCCGTTCTTGAACAGGAAGCTGTCCGTGACGATAAACACGCGCTTTTTATGCATTTGGGTCCCCAGCTCGTCCAGCGCGACGGGCAGGCAGCCCTTCTTCATATAGACTCTTTCCGGCACACGGAACCAGAGCATATTCTCTCTCCTTTCGGCAACGGTCTTGATGTTGAGCAGATGCTTGACACCGACATTTTCGCTGACGGAATTTCCGCCCCACGAGCCGCAGCCCAGCGTAAGGGAGGGGGTCAGATCGAAATTGTAGAGGTCTCCGATGCCGCCCTGCGAGGAGGGAGTGTTGACGAGGATACGGCAGGTCTTCATCCGTGCCGCGAAGGTGTCAATCTTTTCGCGCTGTGTCACCGTGTTGAGGTAGACAGACGCGGTGTGTCCGAAGCCGCCGTCGGCGATGAGACGCTCCGCCTTCGCGAGCGCGTCCTCAAAGTCCTTCGCGCGGTACATGGCGAGTACGGGGGAGAGTTTCTCATGCGCGAATTCCTCCGTGATGTCCACACTCTCGACCTCGCCTATCAGAATCTTGGTGTTCTGGGGCACTTCCACGCCCGAAAGCTTCGCAATGGTCACGGCGCTCTGCCCCACAATCTTGGCATTGAGCGAGCCGTTGATGATGATGGTCTGCCGGACTAAATCCGTCTCCTGCGGGGAGAGGAAATAGCACCCGCGCGCGGCGAATTCCGCCTTGACCGCCTCGTAAACGCCGTCCAGCACGATAACGGACTGTTCCGACGCGCAGATCATGCCGTTGTCGAAACTCTTGGAGTGGATAATGGAGTTTACCGCGAGCACCACGTCCGCGCTGTCGTCAATGATGGCGGGGGTGTTGCCCGCGCCGACGCCGAGAGCGGGCTTGCCGCTGGAGTAGGCCGCCTTGACCATACCCGGGCCGCCTGTCGCGAGGATGATGTCCGCTTCCTTCATCACCGTGTTCGTCATGTCCAGAGAGGGCTTGTCAATCCAGCCGATGACACCCTCCGGTGCGCCCGCCGCGTACGCCGCCTCCGCCACAATCTTCGCCGCCGCGATGGTGGATTCCTTCGCGCGCGGGTGCGGGGAGATGATGATGCCGTTGCGGGTCTTGAGGGTAATGAGCGTCTTGAAAATCGCCGTGGAGGTGGGGTTGGTCGTGGGAATCACCGCCGCGATAACGCCGATTGGCTCCGCCACGCGCATGGTCCCGAACGCCTCGTCGCGCTCGATGACGCCGCAGGTCTTGGTGTTTTTATAGGCGTTGTAGATGTATTCCGAGGCAAAGTGGTTCTTGATGACCTTGTCCTCCACCACACCCATGCCCGTCTCCTCAACGGCCATCTTCGCGAGCGGAATGCGCGCCTGATTCGCCGCCGTCGCCGCCGCGCGGAAAATTTCGTCCACCTTTTCCTGAGAAAAAGTCGCGAATTCCGCCTGTGCCTTGCGCACACGCCGCAGCAGCTGTTCGAGTTCCTCCACGGTTTCCACGCTAGGATATTCCTTCATTTCATAACCTCCAAAGTGATATTCGTCCGTAAAGACGGTTATCCTGTCTTATCCAATCACGGAGAGCAGCACGCCCGCCGCCACGGCGGAACCGATAACGCCCGCGACATTCGGCCCCATCGCGTGCATCAGCAGGAAGTTCGTCGGGTCTGTCTCCGCGCCGACTTTCTGGGATATTCGCGCCGCCATAGGCACCGCCGAAACGCCGGCGGACCCGATAAGCGGATTGACCTTGCCCTTGGTAGCCCAGCACATAATCTTTCCGAAGAGCACGCCGCAGGCGGTCCCGAGTGAGAACGCCACAACGCCCAGCACCATGACGCCTAAGAACTTGAAGTTGAGAATCTGGTCGGCTCTTGTGGTCGCGCCGACGGAAACCCCTAAGAAAATCGTGATAATGTTCATCAGCGCGTTCTGCGCCGTGTCAATCAGACGGGAGGCGACGCCGGATTCCTTGAGCAGGTTGCCGAACATCAGCATTCCGACCAGCGGCGCGGCGGAAGGCACGAGCAGCGAAACGATAATCGTGACCGCAATCGGGAAGACGATTTTCTCGGTCTTGGACACGGTGCGCAGCTGCTGCATTTTGATGGCGCGTTCCTTTTTCGTCGTCAGCAGCCGCATAATGGGAGGCTGCAGCACCGGCACGAGCGCCATGTAGGTGTAGGCGGCAAGGGCGATGTTTCCCGTTGTGATGGACCCTCCGCCAGAAAGCAGCCTCGTGGCGACGTAAATGGCGGTAGGGCCGTCCGCGCCGCCGATGATGGCGATAGAGCCCGCTTCCGCCGCCGTAAAGCCCAGAAGCCCCGCGCAGATAAAGGTGAAGAAGATGCCGCCCTGCGCCGCCGCGCCCAGCAGAAAGCTCTTGGGGTTGGCAATCAGCGGCGAGAAATCGGTCATGCAGCCTATCCCCAGAAAGATAAGCGGCGGGTAAATCTGCAGCTTGACGCCCATGTATAGAATATCCAGCAGCCCGCCGTCCCGCAGCACCGCTCCGTAGTCAATATGTCCCGCGGAGTCCAAGACCCAAAGCTCGGGGTGGTACATCTCCGCCATGGGGAGGTTCGTCAGCAGCATTCCGAACGAAATCGGCAGCAGCAGCAAGGGCTCGAAGTGTTTCGCGATAGCCAGATACATGAACACAAACGCCACGCCGATCATGATGAGATTCTTCCAGCCGCCGTCTGTGAACAGCGCGTAGAAACCGCTGTCGCCAAGCAGCCCGCCGATCGTATTTTTAAAAAAATCCAGTATTCCGCTCATAACGCAGTATCCTCAATTTCCAGATTTCACGTCAGAAAGGCCGCGTGCTGTCCGCGCGTCCGGCTCTTGACCAGACCTCGCGTCCGCTGACGGTCTGCCGCACCGAACGCACCCGGTACTGCCGCCCCTCGCTGTCTCCCATCGCGCAGACAGCGGCCATGATGGCGGCTATGATCTCCTCCTCGTCATCGCCGCTCTTGGCGGCCGCGGGAGCGGGCAGTTCGCGCTTGGCGGGGCGTACGGGCTTCGCGGTCTGCGTGACGGGCTCGGCGGGCGGCTTCTCATGTTTGGTTTTGCCGAGTGTCTTGTCGAAAATTCCGCCGGTGATGTAGAGAAACCCGATGAGAATCAGAAGCGCCGCGAACACCACGAGCAGCCCTACCAGCGTCATCGCGACGATTTCGGTGCCGGTCAGTTTATCTGTTCCGTTGATGATTTTCTCCGAAAGGAACAACAGCATTCGGGGATTGAGCATGTGCAGACCTCCTCCTTTGAGAAAACGCGTCCGCGCGACACGGCGCGCGCGTCCCTATACTCTTCCATTATACCCCATTTTCCCTGAAAAGGCAAGACCTTGAGGCGAAAATTTTGAGATTTCGTGAAAACGGCGCTGTTCCGGATTCTTCCGAAGCCGCCCCACGCCCCAAAAGTCTTGACAAACGCCTGAAAATATGGCAAAATAAAAAGCAGACCTCAGGAAAGGAGGCGCTTTCATGGAAATTTTGCGCGCCGACACGCTGCCGCTGCGCGCGGGGGCTTACTATGTCAGGATTCAGGCGATGGCGCGAAAGCATCAGATAAGCCTTGAGGAGGAATTTGACGCGCACGACACCCCCGACACGAAATACATCCTCGCGAGAGACGATTACCTGCCCGTGGCGACCGCCAGACTCTATCCGCCCGACCCCGCGTCCAAAGCGGAAATCATACTCGGGCGCGTGGTCGTGCTGGGCGAATACCGCCGCAAGGGGCTGGGCACCCGTGTCATGCTCGCGGCGGAGCAATGGGCGAAAGAACTCGGGTATGCCGCGGCGGTTGTGGACGCGCGGGAGAATAAGCTCGCCTTCTACGAGAATCTCGGCTACCGCCCCGTCGCGGAGGAGCCCGTACAGAGCGGCACTTTCACCTGCGTGCGCATGAAAAAACTCCTCTGAAAATTTTTTCGGAAAATTTTTCCGATTTGCTGTAACCTTTTGTTCCCGAAAGCGGTCTATATAGACAGAGGGGTTCGTAATCATCCCTCTTCCACTTCCCACATTCGATTACAAGGTCATTCTTCCTTCCACTTCTCGGGCACATTCCTCTCTCCTTTCGGGCTTAGAGAGGATTGTGCTCCTTTTTTGTCTCTCAGCGCAGTTTCTCGGCAATTTCCGCGATTCTGCGCAGCCGGTGGTAGACTCCCGAGCGCGAAAGCGGCGGGCTGCACATCGCGCCTAAATCCCGAAGATTCGCCTGCGGCTCCTCAAGACGCGCGCGCGCCACTTCCCGCAGTTCCTCCGGCAGGTTCGAAAGCCCCATCTTCCGCTCGATAAGCTCGATATCCCGCACCTGCCGCGCCCCCGCCTCCACGGTCTTGTCGATGTTGGCGAGGTCGCAGTTCGTGCCGCGGTTGGTTTTGCTGCGAAAGCTGCGGTAGACCTGCTGCTCCACCAGTTCCAGCGTGGCGTTGGGCGCGCCGAAATACGCCAGCGCGTCCCCGATTTGCTCGTTCTGCTTGAGATACAGCACGGTCTCGTTCTTGCGCGCCACGGTCTTTACGGGAATCGGTGTGGCGGCGCCGCGCAGCATCTGCGCGAGTCTGAGCGCGAACGCGGCGTCCCCCAGCGCGATTTCGAGGTGAAAGCCCCGCTGCGGGTCCGTGACGCTCCCCGCCTGCACAAAGCAGCCCGCCGCGAGCGGCTGCAGCGCCCCCGAACCGTAATAGTCAAGCGCCGCCTGACGGTTTTGCGGGTCCGTTTTCAGCGCGCGGAGCAGCCGTGCGCACGCCTCGCCGCCCAGCCGAAATTCCCAGATGGGCTGTTTGCGCGCGCGGGTGCGGTAGAGCGTGTCGTATTCGTTTTCCGTGCCGGGCGCGGCCGCGGCGAGGAGTTTGGGCAGGAGCGCGGCGAACGCGTCGGAAGTGGTCCTCAGCACCGTTTCTTCCCTGCCAAGCCCTCTCGCGGCGAGCAGAACCCCCGCCAGAAACGCCCTGCGCTGTGCCTTGTGCCGCACATTGGCGCAGATTTCCTCTTTCGCCCGCGCGCAGAACGACAGCATGGCGCTCTCCCCCTCTTATTTCTGATTCTGGAACGCGAAAAACGCCTTGTACGCCATATAGACGTCCAGCTTGCTGACGACCTCGAACGGCGCGTGCATGGACAGCACCGGCACGCCGCAGTCCACGGTGTCGATATTGAGGTTGGCGAGGAACTGCGCGACCGTTCCGCCGCCGCCCGCGTCCACTTTCCCGATTTCGCCCGTCTGCCAGAGCACGCCCGCGCGGTCAAAAATCCGCCGGACTTCCCCCAGATACTCCGCGGAGGCGTCCGAGGAGCCGCTCTTCCCGCGCGCGCCGGTGTATTTCATCACACAGACGCCGTGCCCCGCAAAGGCGGCGTTTAACTTTTCGTAGACGTCCGGGAAAGTCGGGTCGTACGCCGCCGTCACGTCCGCGGAGAGGCATTTCGAACGCGCGAGAACCCTGCGCGCGGGGACACCGAAGGTTTCCGCCAAATCTTCCACAAAATCCCGGAAATACGAGCCGCACAGCCCCGTATTGCCGTCGCTGCCGATTTCCTCCTTGTCCGTCAGAATCACGGCTGCCGTGCGCGCGGGGTCTTTGGTATCGAGCAGCGCTCTCAGCGCGGGGTACGCGCAGACGCGGTCGTCCTGTCCGTACGCGCAAATCATGCTGCGGTCAAAACCCATGTCCCGCGCTTTCCCCGCCGGCACAATCTCCAGCTCCGCGGAGAGAAAATCTTCCTCGGTGATGCCGTATTCCTCGCGCAGAAGCCGCAGCACCGCCAGTTTCACGAGGTCAGAGCCCTCCTTGGCGCGCAGCGGCCGCGAACCCGCCAGCAGATTGAGCTCCTCGCCGCGAATCCCTCCCGCGAGCGGACGCTTGCTCTGTTCCCCCGCGAGGTGCGGCAGCAGGTCGGTGACGCAGAACACGGGGTCGCTTTCGTTTTCGCCGATGGTGATTTCCGCGCGCGTGCCGTCCTTGCGTATCACGACGCCGTGCAGCGCGAGGGGGAGCGCCGTCCACTGATATTTCTTGAGCCCCCCGTAGTAGTGCGTTTTCAGCAGAGCCAGATCGGAATCCTCATAAATCGGGCACTGCTTGACATCCAGTCTGGGCGAGTCGATATGCGCGGCGGTCAGCGTGATTCCGTCCTCGAGCGGCTGTGTGCCGATCACCGCCGCCACGACCGCCTTGCCGCGGTTTATCCGGTAGATTCTGTCGCCCGCCTTGAGCGGCGAAACACCGTCCCAAGCCGCGAAGCCGTTCTCCTTGAGCAGTTCCTCCGCGCGCGCGGCCGCCTCTCTCTCGGTCTTGGCGGCGCTGATAAAGTCTTTGTACGTCTCGCAGAACGCGTCGCACGCGGCGATTTCCTCGTCGCTAAGTACCGCGGCGGCGTTCTCGCGTTTGAGCAGCAGTTCCTCGCGCAGCACCTTGAGCTCGTCGTTTTCCATCGGCAGCTCGCCGTTTTCGTTCATCTGAAAGCCCCTCCTCTTCGGCGCTTGGGAAAGCTCCGCGCGCAGCCGCGCTATCACGGCGTCCGTACGCGCTCTCAGTTCCTCCCAAGTGCCGTTGTTCTCTATAAGATAATCGCAGTTTTGCCTGAAAAACGCCTCGTCATGCTGCGCGTTCATGCGCAGGTCCGCTTCCCGCTGCGTGAGTCCGTCGCGCTGTGTGACGCGCGCGCGTCGAATCTCCCGCCCGCTCAGCACGCCGACAATTTTGTCGCAGCGGCGGTTCAGTCCGCTTTCAAAGAGCATGGGGGCGTCCAGAAGGATTTCCCCGCTCCGCGTCTCCTCACCGTAGAAAATCCGCCGCGTGATATACGGAAAGACAATCGCCTCATAGCGCGCTTTCGCCTCGCTGTCGGAAAAAATCAGCCTCGCGGCGGCTTTTCGGTCAAGGCTGCCGTCGCGCAGAAAAATCCCGTCCCCGAACACGCGCCGCAGCGCCGCCAGACACGGCGAACCGCGCGAAAGCACAGCCCGCGCTTCGCTGTCGGCGTTGATGACGGCAAACCCCGCCTCGGCGAAGATGGCGCTGACGGCGGTTTTTCCCGCGCCCGTCTGTCCGGTCAGCCCGATGAGCGCCGTCATCTCAGTCGGGCGAGAGAATCTGCTCGAGCTGGGACAGCAGCAGCATCTGCTCGCGTCTTGTGCCCGCGCAGACGCGCAGCCCGTCGGGGAAGCACCGCACCGCGATGCCCGCGCGCAGCAGCGACTCGTGAATTTCCTTGGCGTACGCGGTCTTTACAAAGACGAAATTGGTCCTCGTCGCGTAGACGGTCTCCAGAATGTCCGGGTGCTGACTCGCCAAGTCGCCGATTCCCGTGTAGAGGCGCTGTGTCTGCACGATGATTTCGTCCCTGCAGCGCTCCAGCAGTTCGGTTTCCCTCAAAACCGCCGCGCAGAGCGCCTGCGAGAAGGCGTCGCAGTTGTAGGGGGATTTGCAGGCGCGCAGCAGACGCGTTTTGTACGGGTCCATGACGGCAAACCCCATTCTCGCCGCCGCCATGCCGATGGCTTTGGAGCAGGTCCGCAGCACGACGAGATTGTCATACTTTTCGACTAAATCCAGAACGCTCTCGTCCCAGAAATCCATATACGCCTCGTCCACAATCACCAGACAGTCCGGCACGCCCTCCAGAATCCTTACAACATCCGCTCTGGGAATCCCCAGCGAGGTCGGGTTGCAGGGGTTGGAGAAAATGAGCGCGTTCGCGCCTTTGCACGCCTCAATCAGCGCGGGTACGCTGATTTGGCGGTTTTCCTGCTTGGGAAGCGCCGTGACCTCAAGCTCCGCGAGCGAGGCGTAGATGCCGTACATGGAGAAATCCGGCGTCAGGGTGACGAGTTTGTCCCCGCGCGACAGAAAACAGTTTAACAAAAGCGTGATGATTTCGTCGGAGCCGTTGCCCGCCGTCACGCAGTCCGGCGAGAGGTGATAGTACGCGGCGAACGCCTCCACGGTCTGTGCCGCGAGCGGGTCGGGGTAGCGGTTGCAGTCGATTTGCTCGAGGATTCCGAGCAGTTTCGCCTTGAACACCGACGGCAGGTCGAAATAGGATTCATTGGAATCCAGCCTGACGGCGCACGAGCCCGAAATCGGGTCATACGCCTTGAGTTTTGTCAGTTTTTCCGGCAGTTTCACGGGTCCTCACCTCCGTCCTCAAATCGCACGGCAATGGCGTTGGCGTGCGCGGTCAGCCCTTCGTGGTTCGCCATGAGGATAATGTCGTCTTTCGCGCCGCGCAGCGCGTCTTCCGTGTAATAGATATAACTGGAACGCTTTACAAAACTGTAGACCGAAAGCGGGGAGAAGAACCGCGCCGTTCCGGACGTGGGCAGCACGTGGTTGGGTCCGGCATAGTAGTCCCCGAGCGGTTCGGAGGCGTAGCTGCCCAGAAATACCGAGCCCGCGTTGTCAAGTTTGCCGATATATTCCAGCGGATTTTCCATCAGCACTTCCAAGTGCTCCGGCGCGATTTCATTGGCCAAGGCAACCGCTTCCCGCGCCGTGTCACAGAGCAGGATCGCCCCGTTGCCGTCGAGCGAGGCCTCAATGATTTCGCGGCGTTTCAGCCCGCTTATCTGCCTTTTCAGCTCGTTCTGGGTCTCTTCGGCAATTCTTTCCGAAGTCGTCACAAGGACAGAGCAGGCGAGTTTGTCGTGTTCCGCCTGCGACATCAGATCCGCCGCGATGAATTTCGGGTTCGCGCTGTCGTCCGCCATCACGAGAATCTCGCTCGGCCCCGCGACCATATCGATATCCACGACCCCGTAGAGCAGCCTTTTCGCCGTCGCGACGTAGATATTCCCCGGCCCTACGATTTTGTCCACGCGCGGAATGCTTTCCGTTCCGTACGCCAGCGCCGCCACAGCCTGCGCGCCGCCCGCGAGGAAGATTCGGTCCACCCCGCACAGCCGCGCCGCCGTGAGAATATCGGGGTTCGGTCTGCCGTCGGCGCCGGGCGGCGTCACCATGACAAGCTCCTTGACCCCCGCGATTTTGGCGGGAATGGCGTTCATGAGCACCGAGGACGGGTACGCGGCGGTTCCGCCTGGAACATAGAGCCCCACGCGCTCCAGCCCGCGCAGCCGCTGCCCCAGAATCACCCCGTCGCTTCGGGTATTGACAAAGCCCTGCTCTTTCTGGCGGCTGTGGAAATCCGTAATGTTCTCAATGGCGTTGAGCAGCGCCTCCACAAACGCGGGGTCCGCCTCCTCCAGCGCCCGCGACACCGTGTCCTCGTCCACCTCAAAGCGCGCGGGGCTCTTTCCGTCGAATTTTTCCGTATACGCGCGCACCGCCGAATCACCGCCGCGGCGCACGTCCTCCAGAATTTCCGTTACGGTCCTTACGACCTCGGGGTCCGGCGCGGAGGCTCTTTCGCGCAGCCGCTCCAGAAACGGCCTCTCCTCCCTGCCGTTACAGCGATAGATCCGCATGGTTTTCCCTCTCTTCTTTCATGTACTGTTCGATTCTGCCGAGCAGCTGCTCCATCTCCCGCTGCCGCAGTTTCATGCTCACCGTATTCGCGATGAGCCGCGCGGAGACGGGGCGGATCTCCTCCAGCACGGCAAGCCCGTTTTCACGCAGCGTCGTGCCCGTTTCCACAATGTCCACAATCCCGTCCGACAGTTCCAGCAGCGGCGCCAGCTCGACCGAACCCTCTATCTTGACGATATCCACATCCATGCCCTTGCTCTCGAAGAAACGCCGTGTCACGTTGGGGTACTTCGAGGCAATGGTTTTTACGCCGTAGCCGTCGTAGAAGTCGGCGCCTTTCTTCACGGCGAGCGCGAATCCGCAGCGCCCGAATCCCAGATCGAGAAGCTCGTAGAACTTCCCGCCCATTTCCAGAATGATATCCTTGCCGACCACGCCGAAGTCGCAGACGCCGTGCTCGACATAGGTGATGACGTCGTTCGCTTTCGCGAGCACCGCCTCCATGCCCCCGTCACCGATGGGGAGAATGAGCTTTCTGCCCTTTTTGCGCAGCGCGGAGCAGTCATAGCCCAGCGCCTCGAACAGCGCGACGGTATCCTTTTCCAGCCTGCCCTTTGTAAGAGCGATACGCAGCGGTCTCGGCATTCTCTCAGCGTCCTCCTTCCGGCTCGCGGCTTTGCTCCCGCGCCCGCAGCACTTTCGTAATACCGCGCTCCGCGGCGTATTCCCGCGCCTGCTGCCATGTGCCGCACAGCGCGTGCTCGACTCTCAGCCCGTCCGCCCGCAGTTTCGCGGCGGTCTCCAGCGCGTCCCGCTCCTGCCCGCTTTCCGCCCAGATGAGCACATCCGGCGCCGGGGCGGAACCCTCCGGAGGGGTTTTGCCGCGCTTGCGCAGCACTTTCACGACCGCGTCCACGTTCACGGCAAAGCCCGTCGCGGGGACGTCGTAGCCGAACGCGCTCAGCAGTCTATCGTAGCGCCCGCCCGAGAGCACCTCCTCCCCGAAACCGGAAAGATAGCCCCGCAGTATCATGCCCGTGTAGTAGTCCGCGCGGTGCATCATGCCCAGATCCACGCGCACGCGTTCTTTTCCCGCGAACGCCGCCACGTCGTTCCAGAGCGACTGCAGTTCTGAGAGCGCGGCGGAAAATTCCTCCGAGCGGCAGATGGCGCGCGCTCTGTCAAAGACTTCCGCGCCCCCGAACAGCCTCGGCAGCATCCTCAGCAGCCGCACTTCCTCCGAATCCGGCAGCGCGCCGAGCAAATCCCCAAGCTCCGGGTAATTCTTTGCCTCGACATATTCCCGTATGGTCCGCCGCGTCGTCTCCGGCGCGTCAATCCGCGCCATCAGCGCGCGAAAAACCGCCGCGCTGCCCAATTCCAGCGTGAAATCCGTGCCGCAGGCGCGCAGCGCGTCCGCCGCCGCCGCGATAACCTCCAGGTCCGCCATGCGCGTGTCCGAGCCGATAAGCTCAATGCCCGCCTGCGGAATCTCGTCGTCGCGGCCCTTGAGCGTGGGGGAAATGATATGGATATTCTGGTTGTAGCAGAGCCGCAGCGGGAGTTTCGCGTCTCTCAGCCGCGTGGCGCACACGCGCGCGATGGGAACGGTGTTGTCCGGGCGCAGCACCAGCAGCCGCCCCTTGGAATCCGTGAGTTTGTACATTCCCGTCTGCCCGAACTGCCGCGCGCGTTCCTGAAAGACATCGTAGAACTCCAGCGTCGGCGTAATCACCTCGCTGTAGCCGCGCTCCGTAAAGAGCCGATGCAGCCGGCTTTCAATCCCGCGCCGCCACGTGCACTCGTCAAAGAGCGAATCCCGCGTGCCCTCGGGCGTGATAAGGTCGTAATGATTCATGCGAAACTCCTTTTATGTGTTTGCGGTCTGTCAGAAGAGCGAGAGCTGACTGGATTCCGGCATGTCACCGAGCGCCCCGGCGGACTTGAGCGCGGCAATCGTCGCTTTGGAGACACCGCTCATCGTCCGCAGATCTTCCACAGACTTAAACCCGCCACCCGCCGCCTGTTCGCGCACAGTGTCATAGAGCTTTTCCGCCGCCTTTTCCCCCACGCCGCTCAGCGCGGTGAAGGGAATCCGCAGACAGCCGTCCTCAATCAGGAAATTGACGGCGTGCGAGCGGTATATGTCAATCGGCAGGAAGAAAATCCCGCGCGTCATCGCCTCATTGATAATCTTTAACATATCGAGCCGGTCGGCTTCCTTGTCCGTGAGCTTTTCCGGACCGCGCTGTTTTGCGAGCAGTTCTTTGACGCGCCCGCGCACCGCGTCAATCCCTTCCGCGGCGGACTTTGCCTCAAAATCCTTGCCCCGGATGGAGAAATAGGTCGCGTAGTATTCCAAAGGCTTATAGAGCTTGAACCACCCCAGCTTGATGGACGCGGTGACATACGCCGTGGCGTGGGCTTTCGGGAACATATATTTGATTTTCAGGAGGCTGTCGATATACCAGCGCGGAACGCCGTGCTCCAGCAGCATGGGCTCGATATCCGGGTGGTCCCGGAAGAACTGCGCGGCCTTGCCCTTTCGGGTAAACTCCATGATTTTAAACGCGGTTTCGGGTTCGACTTTATGGTAAATCAGAAACGTCATGATGCTGTCGCGTGTCCCGATGACGTCGGAAATGGTGCAGACGCCCGAGTCAATCAGTTCCTCCGCGTTGCCCGTCCAGACATCCGTGCCGTGCGAAAGCCCCGAAATCTGCAGGAAATCCGAAAACTTTCTGGGCTTTGCCTTGAGGAGCATCCCGATTGTGAACGGTGTGCCCATCTCCGGCAGCCCCAGACTCCCCGTCGGGCAGAAAATCTCCTCCTCGGTCACCCCGAGCACCGAGCAGTCCGTACACATCTGATAGACTTTCTCGTCCGTGGTCGGGACGTCCGCGATTTTCATGCCGGTGAGTTCCTCCAGATGGTGGTAGAGCGTCGGCACCACGTGGCCCAGTTCGTCCAGTTTCAGGATCGTGTCGTGCAGGCTGTTGAAATCGAAATGCGTTGTGATAATCGTTTCGGAATCATCGTCCTCGTCCGGCTCCCCGGGCTGCTGGACCGGCGTGAAATCAAAGACATCGTAGTCCTCCGGCACCACGACCATGCCGCCGGGGTGCTGCCCCGTGGTTCTCTTGACGCCCACACAGCCCGCCACCAGACGGTTCTCCTCGCTCTTGTTGACGCTGGCGCCGTTCTCCTCAAGGTAGTGTTTCACATAGCCGTAGGCGGTTCTGTCCTTCACACCCGAAATCGTCCCCGCCTTGAACACATTCGCCCTTCCGAAGAGCTCCTCCGTGTAGCGGTGCGTCTGCGACTGGAATTCGCTCGAGAAATTCTGGTCGATATCCGGCGCCTTTTCCCCGTGAAATCCCAGAAACGTCTCAAAGGGAATGTCGTGGCCGTCGCGGCGCATGGGCGTGCCGCAGCGCGGGCAGTCTTTCGGGGGCAGGTCATAGCCCGACCCCGCCGAGCCGTCCTCGATAAACTCCGAGTACTTACAGGATTCGCAGACATAATGCGGCACCAGCGGATTGACCTCCGAAATCCCCGCCATGCTCGCCACAAAGGAGGACCCGACGGAACCTCTGGAGCCGACCAGATAGCCGTGCGCCTCGGAATTGGCGACCAGTTTCTGCGCGATCATATAGAGTACGGCAAAACCGTTGCCGCAGATGGAGTCAAGTTCCCTGTCCAGACGCTTTTGCACCAGTTCGGGCAGCGGGTCGCCGTAGATGCTTTTTGCGCGCTCGGTGGTGATGCGCACCAGATCCTTTTCCGCCCCCGGCAGAGAGGGCGTGAAGGTCCCTTTGGGGATGGCGTGGCAGGCGTCAATCTTGTCCGCTACGCGGTTCGGGTTCGTCACACAGACCTCAAACGCTCTGTCCGCGCCCAGATAGTCAAATTCCTCAAGCATTTCGTCTGTGGTGCGCAGATAGAGCGGAGCCTGACGCTCCGCGTTCTCATATCCGCTCCCGGACTGCAGAATCTTGCGGTAAATCGCGTCCTGCTCGTCCATGAAATGCACATCGCAGGTCGCGCAGACGGGGATGCCGAGTTTGTCGCCGATTTGGAGAATCCGCCGGTTGTAATCGCGCAGGTCTTCCTCGGTTTTCGCGCCGTAGTGTTCGCTGCCGAGCATGAAGCGGTTGTTCGCGATGGGCTGTATCTCGAGATAGTCATAAAATTCTGCCAGCTCGAGCAGTTCTTCTTCCTTCGCTCCCTCAACCATCGCGGAAAAGAGTTCTCCCGCCTCGCAGGCGCTGCCGTAGAGCAGTCCCTCCCGGTGTTTGATGAGCAGCGACTTCGGAATAAGCGGCTTTTTGTAAAAATAATCGACCTGACTGTAGGAGACCAGCCGATAGAGATTCTTCATCCCGGTCTGGTTCTTGGCGAGGATAATCTGATGGAAGGGCTTTAACTTTCTCGGGTCGGGCGCGGGCAGCCGTTCCGCGAAATCCCCCAGCGTCGTAATCTGATACCGCTTCTTCGCGCGGCTGACCAGCTCCAGATAGATTTTCGCGAGCATATAGGCGTCGTCCGAGGCGCGGTGGTGCTCAAACTTGCCAAGTTTCAAGTGCTTTGCGATCGTGTCCAGTCTGAGTCTTGTAAGCTCCGGCAGCATCACGCGCGCCAGCGGTACGGTATCTATCGTTATAAAATCAAAGGAAATGCCGTGCCGCGCGAAAACAGCCCGCAGAAAAGCGGTGTCAAACGGCGCGTTGTGCGCTATCAGCACGGGGTTATCCCCGCAGAATGTCAGAAACTCCCTTACGGCCGCCTCTTCTTTCGGCGCGTTTTCAACCATTTCCCGCGTGATATGCGTGAGGTTCTGAATCTTCTTGGGGATTTCGCGCTCGGGATTCACAAACGTATCAAAGCTGTCCGTCACCGCGAGCCCCTTGACCTTTACCGCGCCGATTTCCGTCAGGCGGTCTTTTTCGGGGGAAAGCCCGGTGGTCTCCACGTCAAAGACAATCACCTCGTCTTCGAGCGCGCGCCCGCACGGGGAGTCGATAATCTTGGGCAGGCTCAGGTCGTTGACCACATACGCCTCGCAGCCGTAGATGACGCGGAAGTCCTCCCACTGCGCCGCTGTCGCCATCGCTTCCGGAAACGCCTGCACCACGCCGTGGTCCGTAATCGCGACGGCTCTGTGCCCCATCTCGTGGGCGCGCGTGACCAGCTGCCGCGCGGTGCTGACGGCGTCCATCGCGGACATATTCGTGTGCAGGTGCAGTTCCACCCGCTTTTGCGGCGCGTCGTCCGTGACAGCCGGCGGCGCTGCGCTGTTGATGGCGGAGGGCTTCATCACGATATCGTGGTCGAAATCGTCGTAAGCGACCTGCCCGAGAAGGAGCAGATGCTCGCCGGGGCGCAGCTTCTCCAGCGGGAAATCCTCCATATTCTTTTCGTCTATAAATAATTTCGCGAGCAGACTTCCCGTGCGGTCCGTGACGGGGAAGCTTAAAATCTTCTTCGTTCCCTTTGTATTACGGAGATTCAGCTCGGCGAAGATCTCGCAGGAAATGGCGAAACGCGCGGATTCGCCCTGAGCGCCCGTGCCGACGCGCTCGATCACCTCGCGGATAGCCGTGGGCTTTTCTTTAATGAGCCTGCCGTAGAGAATCGAAAGCGACTCCTTGTCGGGACGGTCGGGCTGAGCGGGCGTGATTTCCCCGGGCAGCGGCGCGAAATTCGGTGCGGAGTCTTCCTTCTCAGGGGGCGCGGGCTGCCGGATATGATCCTCCTCGCGGAGCTCTTCCTTGAAATGCTCCTCGAACGTCTCCGGGGAAATGTGCTCCACGCCGTCAAACGTCACCTGAATGTCGCGGTCAAAGATCTCCCGGATAAGCTCGCGCAGCCGCGGCGCCGCGTGGGATTCCTTCAGGATATCCTGTCCGCCGTGGCGCAGCGTCAGTGTCAGCGCGTCCTCGGTGAGGCGCGTTTCGGCGTCCGCCAGATAGCCGTTGACCGCGGGACAGTCGCGCCGCAGCAGCGCAAGGACCGCCGGCAGGGTCCGCGAATCAAACGGCACGCCGGGGCAATGTACCCGCAGCCGCAGCGAATAAAGCCCCAGCCGAACCGCGAGATGATTCTCAAATTCAAAAACTTTTTCCGGGTCGGGCATGGTCTCAAACGACGCCTCCAAGGTGACGCTCGTTTTCGCGCTGTTTGCGCGCACGCGCGTCAGCGTCCCGCCGAGAATTTCCCGCGGGAGCCCTTCGCCGTATTCGCCCAGAAACGCTTCCAATGTCTTCCCCATGCCTCACAACCCTTTCCAAAGTCCCTGTCAGACGCTACAGAAAACATTATACCACATTTCCCCCGAAAAATCAAGCCGTCAGAACGGCAGCCCCCAGGGGAGCTGCCGCCGCGCGTCAAAGAAGGCGCTACTTTTTGTTTTTGGGGGTGAAGATGTGGAAGATGGCGTCCAGAATGTCAAACCCTATCTGTGTGGCGGTGTAGACAGCCATCCCGATACAGAACAGAAAAGCAAGTGCTTTGAGCATAATGATTCTCCTCTCCGAAAAAACTGATACGGTTTGTGCGGAACGGTATGTTCCCTTTGCTGATTCCATTATACTCCGATTTGCCCGCGCCGTCAAGCCGCAAAACCCCTATCATGCGTAAATTTCCGCACATCTGAAACGCGTTTCCGGAAATGCGCCGGAAAACTGCCCAATATGCGCAAAATTTTGCGCTTGCCTTTTGAGAGCAGCCGGGAGCGCTTGACAAAAGCCGGGCAATGTGGTATGATAAGAAGAGTACGCAAAACACGGAAAGGGGCGGAACATATGGCAAAATCCAAGAAGAAGAAAAAGAAGCCGAACAACGGCGCGAACCGCCAGCAGCGGCGCGATATCGAGCGCAGACCCGAGCGGGAAACCTCCTCCCAAAAGCCTATGGCGCTGCGAATCGTCGTCATCGCGCTGCTTGTCGCGATGCTGCTGGGCTTCATCATCCTCCCGCTGCTGTGACATGGCGAAGAAACATATAAGCTACGTCTGCACCGCCTGCGGGGCGGAGTACCCGAAATGGAACGGGATGTGCAGCCGCTGCGGAAAGTGGAACACGATTGAGGAAGCGCCTCCCGCGCCCGCGCAGCCGGTTCGTTCGCCGGGGACGGCGCGGGCGGTTTTGGCGGCGGGGGCCTCGGCACAGACAAGGGAACTGGCCGAAATTGACCTTGATGAGGATATCCGCTATGACACGGGCGTAGGGGAATTGAACCGTGTGCTCGGCGGCGGGCTTGTCAAGGGTTCTGTGGTCCTGCTGGGCGGGGAGCCCGGCATCGGCAAAAGCACGCTGCTGCTCCAGATTTGTCAGACGCTCGGCGAGGACCGCAAGATTCTCTATGTTTCCGGGGAGGAATCCGCCAGACAGATAAAGCTGCGCGCGGCGCGTCTTCAGGTGGAAACGGAGAATCTTTCCATTCTGACGCTGTGCGACGCCGAGGCCGTCTGTGAGGTCATCGCGCGGGAATCGCCGGATATCGTCATCATCGATTCCATTCAGACCATGCGGCTGGACGGTCTCAATTCCGGGACAGGCTCCGTGCCGCAGGTGCGCGAGTGTACGAATCTCTTCCTGCAGACGGCGAAGGCGCGGGAAATTCCTATTTTTCTGGTCGGGCACGTCACAAAGGAGGGCTCCATCGCCGGGCCGAAGGTTATGGAGCATATCGTGGACACCGTGCTCATTTTCGAGGGCGACCGCTACCAGTCGGTTCGGGTGCTGCGCGCCGTGAAAAACCGCTTTGGCTCGACCAACGAGATCGGCGTTTTTGAGATGGCGGAGAACGGGCTCAGGGAAGTCGAAAATCCCTCCGCTATGCTGCTGGACGGGCGTCCGCGCGGCGTTTCGGGGACTTGCGTGTGCTGCATGATGGAGGGCAGCCGCCCGATTCTGGCGGAGGTTCAGGCGCTTGTCGCCAAGAGTACGCTCTCCTCGCCGAGGCGCACCGCGACGGGGCTTGACTATAATAGAGTCTATATTTTGCTCGCGGTGCTGGAGAAGCGTCTGGGCTATTTTTTCGGGGCTTTGGACGTCTATCTGAACATCGTGGGCGGCTTTCGGCTGGATGAACCCGCGGGCGATCTGGCGGTCGCCGTGGCGCTCTACTCCGCGCTGACGGACAAGCCCGTGGACGAGCGGGTCATCGCCTTCGGGGAAGTCGGGCTCGGCGGGGAACTGCGCGGGGTTTCGGGCGCCGCGCAGCGGATTGCGGAGGCGCAGAGGCTGGGCTTTACGCTGTGTATTCTGCCCAGACAGAACCTGCGCGGGCTGCAGACCGGACGTTTTACCATCGAGCTCGCGGGGGTCAGCAATCTGCGCGAGGCGTTCGCGCTGCTGCAAAAACGCGAGGGGAAATAATTCCGCGTATCTTTTACGTTTGAGCGCCGGGCGAAGCCGAAAGGGCATCGAGCACCGCGCCGATATCCGCGTCAATGAGGACAGCGCGGGGGGCAATCTCCCGCGGGCAGTCCGCGCCGCCGAGGTTTACGCAGGCGTAGAAAGCCGCCGGGTTTCGCGCCGTCATCTGCCAGAACGGGTATTTGATGATGGCGGGGGTGTTGAGGCCGACGCCGAGTTCCCAAAACAGCACACGGCATTTTGCGTTCCGGTGTAAAAACCGCTCATAGCGCGCCCTCGCCTCGTGCCAGCCGCTGTCCTCGGCGAATGTTTCGTCGGAGCGCAGATTCATGCTCATCAATCGGCCGCAGCGGGGGCATCTGGGCAGAAGTTCGGAGGGTATCCGCATATTCCGCTGCTCTTTGAGCATTTTCCGGACGGCCTCCTCATTGTCGTATGTGCGCTCGGAGCAGGGCTCGGAACACTGGAAAAGCCCGTAATCGCCCTGCGTATAGAACAGGCGCTCTTTGTCAATCCCCGCCTTCTGAAAGCAGTGGTCGACGTTGGTGGTGATGACGAAATAGTCCTTGTCTCTGAGCAGCGCGAGCAGCTGATTGTAGACGGGCTTGGGCGCGTCCATGTAGCGGTTGATATAAATATAGCGGCTCCAGTACGCCCAGAATTCCTCCGCCTCGGCGAAGGGATAGAACCCGCCGGAATACATATCGTGAAAGCCGTATTTGCGCTCAAAATCGGAGAAGTACCGCTCAAAGCGCTCCCCGGAATAGGAAAACCCGGCGGAGACGGACAGCCCCGCGCCCGCGCCGACGACAACGGCTTCCGCCTCGGCGAGCGCTTCGCGGAGGACGCGGATCTTATCCGAGAATTTCGCGGTAGATGTCGTAGTCGGACTGCCTGAAGACATTGAAAATCACCTCCGTTTGCGCTCTGTATTCCCGGACCGTGTTTACGGCAATCTGCGCCGCCTCACGCGCGGGGAAATGGAACTCGCCTGTGGAAATGCAGCAGAACGCCACGCTCTCAATATGGTTCTGCCGCGCCAAAGTGAGACAGGAGCGGTAGCACGACGCCAGCGTATCGCGGTCGTTTCGCGTCACCGCGCCGTAGATAACGGGGCCCACCGTGTGCAGGATATATTGGCAGGGGAGATTGTAGGCGGAGGTAAGCTTCGCGGTGCCGGGCGGCTCCTCGTGCCCCTGTTTCGCCATGATTTCGGCGCATTCCGCTCTCAGGGCAACGCCCGCGTAAGTGTGTATGGCGTTGTCAATACAGCCGTGGCAGGGCACATAGCACCCCGTCATTTGGCTGTTGGCAGCGTTTACAATCGCGCCGCATCTCAGCGCGGTGATGTCGCCCCGCCAAAGATAAATCCCCGGTTCCGTATGCTTCAGGTCCGCGATGTCCGTGATGCCCTTTTCTTCCGCCGCCGCTTGGAGATAAGCGTCCTGTACCGCTAAAAACTCCTGTGACACGGCGCGCGGCGGGCGGACGTTCATGAGCGCGCGCAGCAGCGCTTTGCGTTCGGATTCCCCGGCGGGAATCGCCATATCTTTGTATTCCCCGGATTCATCCAGCAGATACCGAATCAGAAAATCAAGCTGTTCTGAGTGTGTCATAACCCGTCCTCCTTCTGAGCGTGAAAAGTTCTGCTTTTATTTTACCATATCGCGGCGTGTTTGTAAAGCTTTGCCGGGGATTGGTTGACAAAAGCGGCGGGGCGGTGTATAATGGAAGAAGCATCAGCCGGCGCGCGGCAGCGGCCGGAGTGTAAAACATTTTATGAAAGGGAGCGGCGCCATGTTTGAGATACTGCGCAAGGAGCACTTAAACCCGACTGTCGGGAAGATGGTCATCAGCGCCCCGCTTGTCGCGAAAAAGGCGGAGCCGGGGCAGTTTATTATCTACCGCGCGAAGGAGGACAGCGAGCGCGTTCCGCTGACCATCGCCGATTATGACCGCGAGGCGGGCACCGTCACGATTATTTATCAGATCGTCGGCGCCTCGACCATGGAGCTGGACACGCTGGAGGAAGGGGAGTGCCTGCACGATTTCGTGGGGCCTCTGGGCGTGCCGAGTCAGACCGAGGGGCTGCGCAAAGTCGCTGTCGTCGGCGGCGGTGTGGGCTGCGCCATCGCGTTCCCCATCGCCAAGAAGCTCAAAACCGGCGGCTGCGAGGTCCACAGTGTGGTCGGTTTCCGCAATCGCGATCTCGTCATTCTTGAGGACGAGTTCCGCGCGTACAGCGACGTGCTGCGTGTCATGACGGACGACGGCAGCTACGGCGAGAAGGGGCTTGTGACCGACGCGCTCGAGGCGCTTATCAAAGAGGGCAACGCCTATGATGAGGTCATCGCGATAGGGCCGCTGATTATGATGAAGTTTGTCTGCGCGCTCACGAAGAAGTACAATATCAAGACGGTCGTCAGCATGAATCCCATCATGATTGACGGGACGGGAATGTGCGGCGGCTGCCGCGTGACCGTCGGCGGAGAGACGAAATTCGCCTGTGTGGACGGGCCGGATTTTGACGGGCACCTCGTGGACTTTGACGAGGCGATGAAGCGCGGGGCGATGTACCGCGATTTCGAGGCGAAAAAACGCGATGAGGCGTGCAGACTGTTTCAGAAGGAGGCCTAAGGAATCATGGCGGCGAAGAATATGAATCCGAAGAAATGTCCCATGCCGGTTCAGGACCCGGAGGAGAGAAGAAACAATTTTGACGAAGTCGCGCTCGGCTATACATACGAAATGGCGGTGGAAGAGGCGAAGCGCTGCTTAAACTGCCCCAAGAAACCCTGCAGGTCCGCCTGTCCTGTCGCGATTGATATCCCGGCGTTTATCGAGAAAGTCGCGCAGGAGGACATGGAGGGCGCCTACGAGATCTTGAGCGCCTCCAGCGCGCTCCCGGCGGTCTGCGGCCGTGTCTGTCCGCAGGAAACCCAGTGCGAGGGCAAGTGCGTGCGCGGTATCAAGGGCGAGAGCGTCGGTATCGGGCGTCTGGAGCGCTTTGTCGCGGACTGGCACAGGGAGCATTCGCGTCAGACACCCGTCGCCCCGAAACCGAACGGTCATAAAGTCGCGGTCATCGGTTCGGGCCCGAGCGGGCTTACCGCAGCAGGCGACCTCGCGAAGATGGGCTATCAGGTGACCGTTTATGAGGCGCTCCACGTCGCGGGCGGGGTTTTAAGCTACGGCATTCCGCAGTTTCGTCTGCCCAAGGAAATCGTGCAGCAGGAGATTGACAACTTAAAGGCAATCGGCGTGGACATTCAGACCAACATGGTGATAGGCAAGGTCCTGACCATTGACGAGCTGCAGCAGATGGGCAACGAGGCGGTTTATATCGCGAGCGGCGCGGGGCTGCCGAGGTTTATGAATATCCCCGGGGAGAGCTTAAACGGCGTGTATTCCGCCAATGAGTTCCTCACCAGAATCAATCTCATGAAAGCCTACCGCGACGACGCCAAGACCCCCATCAAGCATTCGCACAATGTCGCGGTCGTGGGCGGGGGAAATGTCGCGATGGACGCCGCGCGGTGCGCCAAGAGACTCGGCGCGGAGAATGTGTATATCGTCTACCGCAGAGGGATGAAGGAACTGCCCGCGCGGGCGGAGGAAGTCGAGCACGCGCAGGAAGAGGGCATTATCTTCAAGACGCTGACCAACCCCGTGGAGGTACTGGGGGATGAGAACGGCAGAGTCCGCGGGATGCGCTGTGTGGAGATGGAGCTGGGCGAGCCCGACGAGAGCGGGCGGCGCCGGCCGGTTGTCAAGGAAGGGAGCGAGTTTACGCTCGAGGTCGACACCATGATTATGTCCATCGGCACGAGCCCCAACCCGCTGATTCGCAGCACGACGCCCGGTCTGGACGTAAACAGCCACGGGTGCATCATCACCGACGGCGAGGACGGGCTGACCACGCGCGAAGGCGTTTATGCGGGCGGCGACGCGGTAACAGGCGCGGCAACGGTCATTCTGGCGATGGGCGCGGGCAAGAGCGCCGCCAAGGCGATTGACGCGTATATCAGGAGCAAGGCGTAATATTATTTTCTATGCGCTTTTTGGCGTCGGGGGTACTTATGTTATCCCCGACGCTTTTTTCTGCCCGCCGTTTGTTAGCGGGAACTATGAGATTGTCCCCGTAGCTTTTTTCTGCCCGACATTTGTTATCGGGGTTGCAATGTTGTCCCCGTAGCAGGCGATGCGGTCGCGAGTCGATATGTTTGGGGGCAGTCGCAAACCGCAGTCCCCCTCCGCCGGTTATGGGGTCGCGGGCAGTGGCGTTTGGGTGTGAACGCAAACTGTTTTTTTCGCCGCGGCACTGTCCGCGCGGAACCGGAGTGAAACGAACCGCCCGCGGTTTGGGTCCCCTCAAGATATCCGATTCGCCCCCGCCCCCGAAAGCGGGGGCGTTTTGTTTTATCACGGGCGGCAAAGGAGGTTTCTCATAAAACCGCCAAATCAAGATTTTTGCGTAAAATGGTCAAAAAGCGGGTAATCACGAAAAAATATGCGCAAAAATACGCACATA
>CAYZMU010000010.1:0-15218 GCA_964479595.1 uncultured Ruminococcus sp.
GAGACGGTCAGCCAATTTTTTCTTCGGAGACGGGCGGGGCGTTTTTGTATTCGTCCGCGATTTTTAATTCCCCGTCCGCGACCATTCTGCGGAATTCCTCCAGCGGCGCGGGCTTGCTGAACAGATAGCCCTGCGAGCGGTCACAGCCGATGGACTGCAGGAAGTCGTACTGCTCCTGCGTCTCCACGCCCTCTGTCAGCGAAACCATGCTCAGCTGGCGCGCGAGCTGCACAATGTTCTTGAGAATCGGCATGGTCTTTTCGTTGCTGCCGAACCCGGAGAGAAATTTCATGTCGATCTTCATGACGTCGAACTGATAATCTTTCAGGGAATTGAGGGAAGAATACCCGCTGCCGAAATCGTCGAGCCAGACTTTGTAGCCCGCTTCCTGCAGCGCCGTGATGGCCTCGGAGAGATAGCTTTGCTGGTCGCTCAGCGCCGTTTCCGTAATCTCGACATCGATGAACTCCTTGGGCACGTCAAAGCGTTTCGCCAGCGCCGTTAAATAGCCGACCATATCGCAGAGCTCGAAATCGATGCGCGAAAAGTTGATGGAAACCGGCGGGAACGGCTGGTAATTGTCCACGGAATCGCGGTAGTCGCGGCAGACCTGCTCGATGACGTAGCGGTCGAGCTTGTAGATCTGGCGGTGCTCCTCGAGCGTGTCGATGAACGCCCCGGGCGGCAGCAGCCCGTATTCCGGGTCCTGCCAGCGCGCGAGCGCCTCCAGCCCGCAGACACAGCCCGTCTTCATGGAAACCACCGGCTGATAATAGACTTTGATATAGTGGTTTTCAATCGCGATATCGATGTTGTTGATGACGTGCTGCTTTAGTTTGAACTGGTCCTCGAGCGTTTTATCGTAATAGCGGAAATGGCAGTCGTAATGCTTTTTGATGCTGTTGCAGGCGAAACGCGCGCGATCACACGCTAAAATCGGGTCCTTTTCGTCCCCGCTGGGGCGGTAGGCGCCGCATTTGAGCTCCAGATGCACCTCGCGCTGGCACGCGGCAATCTCCCGCGTCAGCTCCTCGATGTTCTCCATGACCCCTTCCACATTCGTCAGAACCACGAAATGGTCGTCGGAGAACCGCGAAACCAGCGAGCCGTGGAAAATCCGTACCATGGTGTGCGCGACCTGCCGGAGCAGTTCGTTGCCGGCGGCGAAACCGTACTTTTCGTTAAATGACTTGAAGTTCTCGATGTCCATGAACAGGAAAACCACATTCTCCTTGTTCGTCGTCACGTAATTCAGGATTTTCTCCGCCTCGACCCGGAAGTGCGTCATGTTGTGCACCTCGGTCAGATCGTCCTTCTGGGAGATTTCGCTCAGGTGCAGGTTCATTTTCTCCAGACTCTCGTCCTTGATGGCGTGCGTCACGCCCTTGTGGTACTTAAAGAAGCTGAGCATCAGCGTGGACGCCCACGAGGCGATGAGGTTGAGCGTGGTTTCCGTCGTCGGGCCCACAATCCCCGAAAGCCCCCACGGCAGCGAACTGATTCGGATATAAAAGAGAACATACGCCGCCGTCAGCATACCGAAACTCACGATGGGCCGCCATATCAGCAGGCAGCTTACGTTCATGCACATAATCACGAACGTCAGCAGCTGCTCGCCACGCTCGTACGCGGAGCACGAGATGATAATCCCGAACGTGATACAGACCGCCGCGTAGACGCATTGAATAACCTTTCCGACGATTTTGTTTTTGAGCTTGCCCTTGACATAGAGAATCGACGAGACGAGCATCAGCCCGCTTACGGTGAGAATCAGCGTGTCGCCCAGAAGCTGAGAGGTGGAATAGAACGTTTCCGCCCCGTGTCCGCCGCGCGGCCCGAAGCTGCGCTGCAGGATAATCACCAGCTCCTGCAGAATCATCATCGCGGAGATAAAGAACCCCGCGCGCATATTCGCGTCGTAAATATAGTTGTAAACATAGCTGCTCTGCCAGTCCAGACCCAGCCCATGCAGTATTTTCCCCCAAAATCCGTCCGGCTTTGCCACGGCAACATCCCCCCTCCGCCGCAAAAAACGGATTCTGATACAAATACAGTATAACAGTTTGGACACATTTTGTCAACAGTTTCTTGAAAGTTCCGTCACTTTGCACAAGAATACCCCGCGCTTTTTGTAGGATATTCCAAAGGAAGGATTCCGCGCGCGGGATTTTGGAATCCAGATTTATCACATCTCTTTCACCGCTCTGTCACAAACAGGGTGTATAATCAAGGCGAAAGGCATGACGGCTTTTCATTTTGCCTCAAGAAGTCAGCTTCCGCTCCGTGAAGATCACCTCCTTTCATTAGCGTTCCCATTTCATTTCCACGGAGCCTTGGATAGGCGGCGCCGCTTTCCTCTGCGGCACCGCCGCTTTTTTGCGCCTTTGGCTTGACAAACGCGGGCGCGAACGGTTATAATGAAAGGGGAACTTCTTTTGAAAGGAGAGCCAACATGAAGGAATCAGCCGTATTCAAGCTGCTGCAGATTCTGCAGGAGGAGACCGACCCTGAGCACCCGATGTCGCAGGCTCAGCTGCGCGCGCGCATGGAGGAGCGTTTCCAAATCCCGCTCAACCGCCGCACGCTGCGCTCCTACTTAAACATGATGCTCGAGGCGGGCTATCCCATCGAACACACGGATTTTTCCAGAACGTCCGCAAGCGGCGAAACGGAGACGCTCTGCAGGGACTGGTATTATGTGCCCGACCTCGAAACCGCCGAGGCGCGGATGCTGCTCGATTTGCTCGACAATATGCAGGGGCTGCCGGCACACCAGCGCGAGGACCTGCGGGAAAAGATTCTCTCGCACACCTCGCAGTTTACGAAAATAACCCGCCACAATCCCGTCAACCTCACCGCGCCGGTCCAGAAGCAGCTGCTCTACACCGTCGATACGCTCTGCGAGGCGATTGACACCGACCGCAAGGTCAGTTTCGCCTACAGTTCCTACGTCTACGACCCTCAGAAGGGCCTGTACACCGCCCCGCGCCTCAAAAAGGACACCGGCAGGGCGCGGCGCTATGTCGTCAGCCCTTACGAAATCGCCATCACGCACGGCAAGTACTACCTCATCTGCTGCACGGACCCGTACACCAATGTCTCGCACTACCGCATTGACCGGATGCGCGATATCAATATCCTCAAGAAGCCCGGAAAGCCTATCAAAGAAGTGGAAGGGCTCGAAAACGGCGAGCTTTCGCTGCCGACCCATGTCGCGGAGCATCTCTTCATGTTCACCGGCGCGCCCGTGGAATGCGAGTTTTTAATCCTCAGGAAGAATCTCAACGACGTGGTGGACTGGTTCGGGACTTCCGTGGAAGTCAACGAATGCGGCGACCCCGACCGCTATCTTGTCAGGCTGAGCGTCAATGAAACCGCCATGCAATATTGGGCGCTGCAGTACGGCGAGGCTGTCACGGTGTTAAAGCCCGACACCCTGCGCGAGAGCATCCGCGAAACCCTTGAGGATATGCGCGCGCGCTACGAGGACAGCTGACGGCGCGGCAGCCGGTTGCCTGAGGACGCGCGTTATGAGTGACAAAAGCAGCCCGACACAGAAAATGCCGGGCTGTTCGCTTATTCTTCCTCGTCCGCGCCTTTGACGCTCGCGATAACCGTGTCGAGCAGGTTCGCGGGCAGCGGGTCATAGCGCAGGAAATCCAGCGTGAACTCCCCCATGCCCTTCGCGACCTGTCTTAAATACATCGTAAAATCGTGCATTTCGCGCATCGGCACTTCCGCCTGAATCTCGGTGATGCCCTCGCCTTGGGGCTCCATGCCGAGCACTCTGCCGCGGCGCTTGTTTAAGTCTCCCATGACATCGCCGGTGTTGGCGTCGGGAATCCGCACTTTCAGCATGCCGATGGGCTCGAGCATGATGGGGTCCGCCTGCTTCATGCCCTCCTTAAACGCCAGCGACGCCGCCGTCTTGAACGCCTGCTCGGAGGAATCCACGGGGTGATAGGAACCGTCCACGAGCGTCGCCTTGAGCCCCACGACCGGACAGCCCGCCAGAATGCCCTTGCGCACGCTCTCCTGCAGGCCCTTTTCGACCGCGGGGAAGAAGTTCTTCGGGACCGCGCCGCCGAAAACGCTCTCGGCGAAGACCAGCGTGTCGCTGTCGCACGGCTCAAACTCAATCCAGACGTCGCCGAACTGCCCGTGGCCGCCGGACTGTTTCTTGTGCCGCCCCTGAACCTTGACTTTCTTGCGGATGGTTTCGCGGTACGCCACGCGCGGCTCCTCAAGCAGCACATCCGCGCCGAATTTGCCCTTGAGCTTGGCGCAGACGACGTCCAAGTGCTGGTCGCCCAGCCCGCTCAGGATTTGTTCCTTCGTTGTGGTGTCGAGCGTGTATTCCAGCGATTTGTCCTCTTCGAGCAGGCGCTGCAGGCCCGCGGAAATCTTCGCCTCGTCGCCCTGCGCCTTCGCCTTGACCGCCATGCGGTAGGTCGGGCGCGGGTATTCCAGACGCTCGTAGGACAGCACGCGTTCGGGCGCGCAGAGCGTGTCGCCGGTGCTGGCGTTTAGTTTCGTCGCGACCACGATATCGCCCGCGTTCGCGGCGGTGACTTCTATCTGTTTCTTGCCGAGCATGGTGTAGAGCTTGCCGACCCGCTCCGCCGAACCGGTCGCGGCGTTCTGTAAGTCCTTGTCCGCCGTGAGCGTCCCCGTAATCACCTTGAGAAAGCTCATCTTCCCGACAAACGGGTCCGCGACCGTGCGGAACACAAACGCCGAGAGCGGCTCATTCGGGTCCACCCGGACGCTTACTTCCTTCCCCGCCTTGTCGGTCGCCTTGAGCGGTTCCGCCGTGGTCGGGTCGGGCATATATCTTAGGAACTCCAGCAGCAAATCCACGCCCGCGGGCTGGGTGCTGGAAACGGTGAACACCGGCATGGCGCGCCCCGTGCGCATCGCCTCGTGAATGCCGTGGCTTATCTCCTCCTGGGTAAACGCCTCGCCCTCGAAGAACTTCTCCATGAGCGCGTCGTCGGTCTCCGCGACCGCCTCGCTGAGCGATTCGAGCAGAGACGCCGCCGTGACGCCGTGCTTTTCGTCCAAGGTGAGGTCCTCAATATCCTTCGCCTGAGCGCCCTTTTTGTCGTAGGTGTAGGATTTCATGCGCCCCAGATGCACGAGCGAACGCATCGCCCCGCCAGCCATTTCCGGGCAGACCACCGGGCAGACGCCCGTGCCGAAACGCGCGCGCATATCGTCCAAGACGCTGTAGAAATCGGCGTTGGGGTCGTCAATTTTCGTCACGACGAACAGCACGTGCTTCTTGAGCTTCTTCGCGGCGGCGAACGCCTTTAAAGTCCCGACGTGCACGCCGGATTTCGCGGACACGCAGATAATCACGGTGTCGCCCGCGAACAGCCCCTCATTGGCGGCCGCGGCGAAATCCAGCAGCCCCGGCGCGTCGAGCAGGTTGATTTTGTAGCCCTCGTAGTCAAAGCTCGCGAGGGAAAGGTTGATGGAATATTTGCGCCTGATTTCCTCCGGGTCGTAGTCGCAGACGGTGTTGCCGTCGCTTGCCTTGCCGATGCGGTCCGACGCGCCCGCGCCGTAGAGCAGCGCCTCCGCGAGCGCCGTTTTGCCGCAGCCGCTGTGCCCGGCCAGTACAATGTTTTTGATTTTTGCTGTTTCCGCAGGTTTCATGCTCCAGACTCTCCTTTATATGATAACCGCCTTCGCGGGGCAATACCACTCTTATTATACCATGATAAAAAACCGCTTGCAAGCCGCGCGAAAATTTTCTGCGTTTTTCCCGAATTTCCACACCTCTTTTTGTGCAACTTGCACGATTGCTCGGAAAATTGCCCAAAGGTTTGCTGAGAATCGCGGCTGAATTTGGGCAAAACGGAAAAGAATTGTGAAAAAACGGTGAAGCGGCTTGCAATCGCGCGATTTTGTGGTATACTAAAACTGGCACTCAGAGCGTGAGAGTGCTAATTTCGGGATAAAAAGAAAGAACGAAAGGTGATTGCAATGGAACAGAAAGCGTTTCAGGCGGAATCCAAGCGAATGCTGGACCTGATGATTCACTCGATTTACACGCACAAGGAGATTTTTTTGAGAGAGCTTATCTCCAACGCCTCCGACGCGATTGACAAGCTGTATTTCCGCTCGCTCACGGACGAGGGCGTGGGGCTCAAAAAAGACGATTTCCGGATTGAGCTGCGCGCGGACAAGGACGCGAGAACGCTGACGATTACGGACAACGGCATCGGCATGACCAAAGAGGAGCTGGAAGAGAACCTCGGCGTGATTGCGCATTCGGGCTCGCTGGCGTTCAAGGCGGAGAACGAGACAGGCGGGAACACCGACATTATCGGGCAGTTCGGCGTGGGGTTCTATTCCGCGTTCATGGTCTCCAAGCGCGTGACGGTGCGCACGAAGGCGTACGGCTCGGACACCGCGTATGTCTGGCAGTCCGAGGGCGTGGAGGGCTACACGATTGACACCTGCGACAAGGAAACGGTCGGCACGGAGATTACGCTGGAACTGCTCGACGACACCGACGACGAAAAGTATTCGGAGTTTCTGGAGGAATACCGTCTGCGCTCCCTCGTCAAGAAATATTCCGACTACATCCGCTTCCCCATCCGCATGGAAGTCACCCACCAGCACCTCAAGGAGGGGACGGAAGACGAATACGAGGAAGTGCGCGAAATTGAGACGCTCAACAGCATGACCCCGATCTGGAAGAAGAACCGCAACGAGCTCAAGGACGAGGACTACAACCGGTTCTATCACGACAAATTTTTTGACTATACCGACCCGATTCTGCACATTCACTCCCGCAGCGAGGGCACGGTGACGTACAATTCGCTGCTCTACATCCCCGCGAAGGCGCCCTACGACTACTACAGCAAGGAATACGAGAAGGGGCTGGAGCTCTACGCAAACGGCGTCATGATTATGGAGAAATGCGGCGACCTGCTGCCCGACCACTTCAGCTTCGTGCGCGGTGTGGTCGATTCGGAGGATTTGTCGCTCAACATCTCCCGCGAGATGCTCCAGCACGACCGCCAGCTCAAGCTCATTGCCAAGTCGCTGGAGAAATCCATCAAGAACGAGCTTGCCAAGCTGCTCAAGACCGATCGCGAAAAGTACAAGGAATTCTGGAAGGCGTTCGGGATTCAGCTGAAATTCGGCGTCTACAACGGCTTCGGCTCGAACAAGGAGCTGCTGCAGGATCTGCTTTTGTTCCACAGCTCGTTCTGCGAGGACAAGGAGGATTTCGTCACGCTGGAGGAATATGTCTCCAGAATGCGCGAAGACCAGAAATACATCTACTACGCCGCCGGCGAGACCGTCACGCGCTGCGCCTCTCTGCCCGCCGCGGAGCTTGTGCGCGACAAGGGCATGGAAGTGCTCTACCTGACGGAGAATGTCGACGAATTCGCGCTGCAGATGATGCAGAACTACAGCGACAAGGAGTTTAAGAACGTGTCCTCCGGCGATCTGGGGCTGGAAACTGAGGAGGACAAGACGGCGCTGGAAGAAAAGACCGCGCAGGCGAAGGATCTGCTCGAGGAGATGAAGAAGGCGCTCGAGGGCAAGGTCAAGGAGGTCAAGCTTTCGGGACGTCTGACGAGCCACGCGTGCTGTCTGTCGAGCGGGGAGGGGCTCTCTCTTGAGATGGAGAAAGTCCTGAACACCATGCCCGGCGGGGAGAAGGCGCAGGCGGAGCGGATTCTGGAATTAAATCCCGACCACCCCGTCTACGCGACGCTGCAGGCGCTCTGCGAGGGCGGCGACAGCGAGAAGCTCTCCAAATACGCCAATCTGCTCTATGACCAGGCGCTGCTCGTCGAGGGTCTGCCCATTGAGGACCCGGTGGCGTTTTCAAAGCTCGTCTGCGAACTGATGGTTTAAACGTTTATGAGAAAGGACACGCGGATTATGGACTGGGAATTTGCCGTTCTCGATTACATTCAGCAGCACTGGCGCTGCGGTTTCCTCGATACTTTCATGCCCATTGTCACGAAACTTGCCGACGGCGGCTGGTTCTGGATTCTCCTCGTCATCTGCGGGTTCTTCTCCAAGCGCACCCGCAAGTACGCCTTTGTGGGCGCGGTGGGGCTTATGCTCTGCGCGATATGCGGCAACCTTATCTTAAAGCCCGCTGTCGCGCGGGTGCGGCCCTTCAATATCAACACCGATGTGCAGCTGCTCATCAAGGCCCCGACGGATTATTCCTTCCCGTCCGGGCACACGCAGAGTTCCTTCGCTGTCGCGACCGCCGTGTTTATGAAAAAGCGCTCGTGGGGCACGGCGGCGCTGGCACTCGCGAGCGTGATAGGATTTTCAAGGCTTTATCTCTATGTCCACTACCCCACCGACGTGATAGCCGGGGTGATTTTCGGGGTGGTCTTCGCGCTGATAGGGCTGCTGCTCTCCAATCTGTTCTTTAAGGACAAGGAAGGCGGCGAGGGCGCGAAAGCGCGCGGCTGAGGCGGACTATGCTCGTTTCCCTTTCCCATGTCCATAAATATTACGGGGATTTTCATGTTCTCAATGACATCTCCCTGACGGTGGAAAACAGCGACCGCTTAGGGATTGTGGGCGAGAACGGCTGCGGAAAAAGCACGCTGCTGCGCCTGATTACGGAAGAAACGCTCCCTGACAGCGAGGGCGGCCGCGAGGCGGTGATTTCCAAGGCAAGCCACTTGCGTGTGGGCTATCTGGCGCAGGACGCGGGGCTTGACGGCGAAAACACGGTGGAAACGGAGATGAACGCCGCGTTCGCGCCGCTGATTGCCGCGAATGAGAGAATGCGCGCGCTGGAGCGGGAGATGGAACGCTCCCCTTTGGATGCGGAGTCGGCGGACGAATACGCGCGTCTGCAGGCGTTTTTCGAAGTCAACGAGGGCTACAGCTCCGATGTCAGAATCCGCGCCGTGCTTTCGGGCATGGGCTTTTCGCCGGACATTCTGGGGCGGAAGATCTCCTCGTTTTCCGGCGGGGAAAAGACGCGGCTGGCGGTCTGCAGGCTGCTGCTGGAATCGCCGGAGCTGCTGATTCTCGACGAGCCCACCAACCATCTCGATTTCAAGACCGTCGCGTGGCTGGAGGATTATCTGAGCGCGTGGCGCGGCGCGATGCTGCTGGTGAGCCACGACAGGCTCTTTCTGGAACGCCTCTGCGGCGGCATCTGCGAGATTGAGCACGGAATCCTGACGCGCTACAAGGGCTCGTATTCGGCGTTTATCCGCCAGCGCGAGGAATCCAAGGAGCGTCAGAAACGCGTCTACGAGGCGCAGCGCGCGGAAATCGAAAAGCTTGAAACCTACGTCGCGCGCAACAAAGTCCGCGCCGCCACCGCCAAAAGCGCCGCCGCGCGGGAAAAGAAACTCGAAAAGATGGAGCGCGTCCAAAAACCCTTTGAGCCCTCCAAGGCGGCAAAGATTGCCTTTACCTACGCCGCCGAGCCCGTGCGCGATGTGCTGCAGGTGCGCAATCTCACGCTCACGGCGGGGATCGGGGGGCGCGTTTTGCTCGAAAACGCGTCGTTTTCGGTACAGCGCGGGGAGAAAATCGGGATTATCGGCGAAAACGGCGCCGGGAAATCCACGCTCCTGAAAGCGCTGCGCGGTGTTGTCCCCTATCGCGGCGCGGTCAGCTGGGGCGAGGGGACAAGGCTCGGCGTGTTCGAGCAGGAGAGCGAGAGTCTGGACAAAAACACCACGGTCTTTGACGAGATCAAGAACCGCTGCCCCGCCATGAGCGATTTCGAGGTGCGCTCGCTGCTGGGGCAGGTGCGCCTTACGGGGGAAAATGTCTTTAAGGAGACGGGCGTTATCTCCGGCGGGGAGCGCGCGAAGCTGTGTTTCGCGATTCTCATGACCGAGCACGGGAATGTGCTGCTGCTGGACGAGCCCACGAACCATCTGGATTTGTCCGCGCGTGAGGTGCTCGAAAACGCGCTGCTTGACTACGAGGGGACGATTCTCTTTGTAAGCCACGACCGCTATCTGCTGAGCCGCCTCGCGGACAGACTCCTGATTCTGGAGAACGGGACGCTTTCGCAGTGGCAGGGCGGGTTTTCCTCGTATATGGAGAGCCTGACGCCCAAAGAGCAGCCCCAAAAGCGGGAGAGCAAGCGCGCCGCGCCCAATCCGAAACTCCAGCGTGCCCTCGGGGCACAGACGCGCGCCAAAAAACGCGACGCGGAACGCCGTCTTGACGAGCTGCAGGCGGAGGAGGAACGCCTCACCGCGCTGACGCAGAGCGAGGAGGTCATGTCGGATTACGGCAGGCTCCGCGAGGTCTGCGAGCGGCTCGAGGAAACCCGCGCCGAAAGCGAGCGCGTGCTGGAAGAACTGCTGGAACTGGAGGCGGAGGAAAATTCCCCTTCGTAAGGGCTTTGTGAAAAGGCATAAAAACGCGGCCGGGAGGAGAGATTCCCGGCCGTTTTCTGTCATTCCCGTCTTAAATAGCGGGAGGTTTTCTTCTTCTTTTTCTGCTCGTACATCATTTTGTCCGCCTTGGTGATGAGCGAGAAGAGCGTTTCCTCCTCGCCCACTTTCGTAATCAGCGTGCCGATGCTCGCGGAGAGCTGGTAGGGCTTGTGGATGATGCGGTTCATGTCCTGCAGACGCTTGTTGAATTCCAGCTCCAGCCGTTCCGCCTCGCCCGCCGTCACGTCCGTCGCGACAATGATGAATTCGTCCCCGCCGAACCGCGCGCAGACTCTCCCGCGCACCTCGCAGCAGGCGGCAATCACGGACGCGAGACGCTGCAGCGCGAAGTCGCCCTCCTCGTGGCCGTAGTTGTCGTTGACCATCTTGAGCCCGTCCATATCGATGAAGGAGATGAGGAAATCCGTGCCCTGCGACATGGCCTTGTGGAACATTTTGTCCGCCAGACGGATGAAGCCGTTGCGGTTGTAGATGTTGCAGAGCGGGTCGATGACGTAGAGGCGGTCGAGTTCTTTAATCGCGTTGTTTAAGTGCAGCAGCTTTCGGATATTTTCCAGCGAGTGGCTGATGTTCATCATGAGCGAGTGGCACAGCTGGCTCTTGAGCGGGAAGTCGCTGTTGGTGACGATATAGTAGCCCAGACAGCGGTCGACGAAGTGCAGCGGCAGAAAGTAGCTGACATTCCCGCCCTTCCCCGTGAGCGGTTCCGGGTACATATCCTCCACCGCGAAGCACGGAATATTGCGCGTCTTGGCGTTTTTGCGCCAGATAAGCGGCGCGCTCATGGTCTTGGTGTAGCCCTGCACGCGGTATTTTTCCTCTTCCTCCGTCCCCATGGCCTCCGCGTCGGGGTCGTGGAAGGCGTTCTGCCAGTCGTCGCAGAGGCAGATGCAGTACTGGTCGCAGTCCATCTCGTGGAGGTACTCCGCCATGACGTTGAGGCTCTCGTCGGTGGTCTCGGTCTCCGCGAGCGAGGAGGTCACGCGGTTGAGCAGCGAAATCCCCTTGCGGCAGTTGTTGATCATATCGAAGGCGCTCTTGCGGAAGTTCTCCATATCCTCAGCGGAGGTGGTGTGGCAGCCGCAGCTTTCCATGTAAATCGGTTCCGCCTTGAGCTCGGTGTCGGAATCGGGCAGCTCCTCGCCGTCAATCATCCGCAGCAGCGTCTCGCAGGCGGTTTTCCCCGCGTCAAAGAGCGGACGCCCGACGGTGGTGATGGAGGGGCTGTTGTGGCGCGCGTAGTAGGTGTTGTCAAAGCCCGTCACCAGCACATCCTGCGGCACGTGCACGCCGTAACGCTCCAGTGTGGAGACCGCCTCGAGCGCCATGGCGTCGTTGGCGCAGATGACCGCGTCGGGCAGCGCCAGACCCGACTGCATGAGCGCGTCAATCGCCCGCCGCCCGTCCACGCCGCGAAATTCCCCGAAATACACGCGGTTTACATCCACCATGAGCTTATGTTCCGCCATGACCGTCAGGAAGGCGTGATAGCGCGCCATCGCTTCCGGGTTCGCCAGCGGCCCGGAGATAAAGTTTATCGTGGTGGCGTTGTGTACGGTTAAAATATGTTCCACAATCTCGCGCATCGCCTGAATGTTGTCGATGTGGACGTTGTAGAAACTGGGCTCCTCGTCGCTGTCGAGAACGACCGCGGGCTTGCCCGACGCCTTGACCGCCGTGATGACTTTCTGGCGCACCTGCTTGGCGCCGATGGTGTTGGTCAGCAGAATCACGCCGTCGAACTTGTCGTAGTTTACCAGGTTGTAGATATTGTATTCGCCGATATCGTAGCGGGTGTCGCCGAGCACGCCGCCGAACGCCGCGAAGCAGGAAATGTCCGCGCGTTTCTGCTTGGCGCAGGCAATGATGCCCTCAATCACGCTCGCCTGATATTCCTCGTCGATGCCCGCGACGACGCAGGCTATCTGAGGCACTTTCCGTTCGTTCTCCTCAGCCATGAGTGTTCCTCCCTCTCGTCTGTATTTTATATGCCGTCTCAGTCTGCAGCACTTTCATTATACCATGTTCCGCCCGCTTTTGTCAATCCCTTTGCCCCCTCGCGTTTTACGAAATTTTCTCTTGACAAAACGGGAAAAATGTGGTATAATAGCGAAGAATGTGGGAAATGGAAAATCTGATGAATCGGACAGGTGAGAGATATGGCGGATTTTGCTTTTAGGAGCCGCCTCGCACAGATGGGGCAGGAGCATCTGCTCGCGTTCTGGGACGAGCTTTCCAAGGAGAGCAGGGAGGCTTTCGCGCACCAGCTTGAGACACTGGATTATTCCGTTCTGAGAGAGATGAATGAGGAAACGCCGAGAGGGACGTTTTCGCCGATTGACGCGCTGACGCTTGCGCGGCGCGCCCCGGATGAGGCACTGTACGAGCGCGAGGGGCTGGCGGCTCTGCGCGCGGGGAAGGTCGGCGCGGTGCTTCTGGCGGGCGGACAGGGCAGCAGGCTCGGGTTTGACAAGCCCAAGGGGATGTTCAATGTCGGTGTAAACCGCGAGCTGACGATTTTTGAGTGCCTCTTTGAGAACCTCAAGGCGGTCGAGCGCAAGGCGGGGGTCAGCGTGCCGCTCTATATCATGGTGAGCGAGGACAACGCCCGTGAGACAAAAGATTTCCTGCGCGAGCACGCGTATTTCGGGCGCAAACCGGAGTCGGTGCGGTTTTTTGTGCAGGAGCAGCTGCCCGCGGTGACGCCTCAGGGGCGGCTCATGCTCGCGGCGAAGGACAAAGTCCTGACGGCGCCCAACGGCAACGGCGGGTGGTACGCGTCTCTGGCGGCCAACGGGCTGGTCGGGGAGCTGCGCCAGCGCGGGATTGAGTGGCTCAATGTGTTCTCTGTGGACAATGTGCTGCAGCGCATGGCGGACCCGTGCTTTCTGGGGGCGGTGCTGCGGTCGGGGAAGGTCTCCGGCGCGAAAGTCATCGCCAAGGCCGGCCCTGAGGAGCGCGTCGGCGTGATGTGCTTAGAGGACGGGCGGCCCTCGATTGTAGAATACTACGAGATGACCCCGCAGATGCTCGAACAGACGGAAAAGAACGGCACGCTCTCGTACCGCTGGGGCGTGACGCTCAACTATCTCTTCCGCGTGGATTGTTTGGACAAAACGCTCCACACGCGCCTGCCGCTGCACCGCGCGTTCAAGGCGGTGCGCTGCCTCAATGAGGCGGGGGAACCGGTACAGCCGGAAGAACCCAACGCCTATAAGTTTGAGACGCTCGCGCTGGATATGGTGCGTCTGCAGGAAAATTGTCTGGTCTATGAAGTGGAACGGCAGAAGGAATTCGCGCCCGTAAAGAATAAAGAAGGGGTGGATTCCGCGGACACCGCGCGCGCGCTGCTCGCGGCAAACGGCGTCGCGCTGTAGACACAAAATTTTGAACGAAGGAAGAGGAGACTCCCGTTATGGATACCTTTGAGACCATCCGGAAAGTCGGGGAGGCATTTCGCGTCGGAGGTACACTTTATACCTACGACGCGATTACAAACGGCAACATCAATTCCACCTACCGCGTGACCTACCGCTGCCCCGGCGGTCAGACCAAGGCGTATATCTTCCAGCGCATCAACACGGCGGTTTTTTCGAATCCTGTGGAAATCATGCGCAATATCGAGATGATTACTTCCCATATCCGCGAAAAATACCCCAACGAGCGCACGCTGCATTTCCATCACACCGGCGATGGGAAGAATTACGTCTTTGACGACGCCAAGTGCTTCTGGCGCGTGATGAACTGGGTCGATTCCGTGACTTTCAACACCTGCGACGACCCCGCCGTGATCGCCGCGACGGGGAAGGCGTTCGGGAAGTTTCAGCGCCAGCTCTCCGATTTTGACGGCTCGCGGCTCTACGAGACGATTCCGGATTTCCACAACACCAAGAAACGTCTGGACACGCTCTTTGAGGACGTCGCGGCGGATAAAAAAGGCAGAGTCTCGGAAGTGCGCGAGGAAATCGAGTATATCTCCTCTGTGCGGTGGCGCGCGGGCGAGCTCTCGGTGCGCTTTGCCAACGGGGAATTTCCCGTGCGCGTCACACACAACGACACCAAGTGCAACAATGTGCTGTTTGACCGCGTGACGAAGTTGCCCATCGTCGTGATTGATCTGGATACGGTAATGCCCGGCATGGCGATGTACGATTTCGGTGACGCGGTGCGCTCGATTGCCAACACGGCGGACGAGGACGAGCCCGAGCTCAAGCGGGTGTATTTCGATACGGGGCGGTTCCGCGCGTTCTGCAAGGGCTTTATCGGCGAGACGCAGAGCATTCTGACGCCAAAGGAGATTGACGCGCTGGTGCCGGCGGCGTTTTCCATTACGATAGAGCTGGCGGGGCGCTTCCTCGACGACTACATCAACGGCGACGTGTATTTCAAGATTAACTACCCCCAGCACAATCTCGTGCGCGCGCGCTGTCAGATGGCGCTGGCGCGGGACATCGCCCGCAAGGAGGACGAGCTGCGCTGGATTGTGGAAGAGACGGTCAAGGACGTCAAGGAAAAATAACGAAAAAAGCAGAGGTTTTTTAGCCTCTGCTTTTGTTTGTTCTTTGCCGTACGCGTTCGGGACGCAGCTGCACGGACTGTGTAACAGCGTCCGCGCCCGCGTCTTCGAAGTTTGAAAACCGCATCAGAAAGACCGTATCGCGCACCTGTGCCAGAAACAGCGTGCAGCGGGGCGAATCCCAGCGCGCGGTGAGGGTCGGGGAATGGCGCAAATCCGCTGGCGCGGGACATCGCCCGCAAGGAGGACGAGCTGCGCTGGATTGTGGAAGA
>CAYZMU010000010.1:15318-18110 GCA_964479595.1 uncultured Ruminococcus sp.
CGTCAGGGCGCCGCCTCGCCCGTCATCGCGGCGACAATGAAGCCGTCGACGTTGTTGCCGGAGATTTCATAGCTGCCCTGAGCCGGAACGGGAACGTCGGTGTCGCCCGTGCTGCTCGCCGGGACATAGTAGATCTCGTAATTCTGCTCCGCGAAGGTGTAATTCAGCATATTCTCGCCGAAAACATATTGTTCTTTCAACAAAGATAGATATTCCTCGAGGCAGAGGTCGTTTTCCGTGATATAGGCGGCGTGGGGCACCCCGACATAGCGCAGCGCGGTAAAGCCGCCCTTCTCGCCGGTCTGTTCCTCCTTACCCTCGGGGTAGCGCAGAATGAAGCCGTAGTTGGCCATATTCGAAAAGATCCACGAATAGGGCTCCACATTGGAGACATAGTTGTAAGTGCCGTTGTCAAGTTTTAAGTGAATCTGGATATCGAGCCCGCAGGGGGATTCGGGGTTGCTCTTTTCCTTGCCCGCCTCCACGTAGCCGTAGTTGAACATGATTTCGCCGTTGCTGGTCTTGGCGTAGTAGTCCTTCATCATGCGGTTGAACGCGGAAACAGCCGTTTTGGAACAGCTGGTGTGGCCGGGGTAGGAGATATGGTAGCAGTCGGGGCGGTCCTCCGCGTAGTAGACCTGAACCAGCTCGAGCTCCTCCTCGGAGAGATGGCTGGGGTTCTGGGCGTTGACCAGCACAAGATTGCCCTTATAGACATCCCCCGCCGTTTTGACCGCCGTTTCGTAGTCCGTGGGAACCGCGCCGTCCGTGGCGGAATCCGCCGCGGAATCTGCCTGTGAGGACGAATCATTCCCGCTGCTCTGGCCGTCGCTCGAGGGCGGCGGGAGCGTCTGCGCGGGCGTGCTGTCCGTCACACTGCTTGAGGAATCCGAGCGCGTGGCACAGCTGTGCACGCACGAGCCCAGCAGAAAAACCAGCGCGACCAGCACCACCGCGGCGCCGATGACACGGTTCCAGAGTATTTTGCGACGTTTTGCCATGGAACACCTCCGATTTCACGTGACGCCGCGCGTTTTCATACGCCGGTTATAAGGGAGCGGTCAGACGCCCGGATTCAGCGGGTCAGAACCCGGCAGCGTCCCTGTGAGGTCCGCGCCGCCCAATCCCGCGCCGGTAAGGTCCATTCCCGGCGAGCTCAAACCCGGAGAGCTAAGCCCCGGAGAAGTAAGACCCGGTGCCGGTTCCGCCGCGGGAGTCATCATGCCCATTTCGGTCATCAGCCGCTCAAGCTCGGTATCGACTTTCGCGCTGCGCTCGAGATCCTCGAAAGTCGCCGCCTCCTGCGTTTTCATGGTGCCGGAGACTTCCGTAAACGCCGCCGCCTCGGCCTCCTTGCGCTCAATGCGCTCCTCCATGCGGTCGAGTTTCTCAAAGCTGCTCTTGGTGTCGATGCCGCCGATGGACTTCGCGAGCTCCTTGCTCGTATCCGCCATCTGCGAGCGCGCAATCAGCATGGCCTCGCGGGATTTGGCTTCCTGAATCTTGGATTTGAGCACCTCCACCTGCGAACGGATCGCCTCGGTCTGGTTGGAGATGGTCTCGTACATCTGGCGGTAGTTTTCCACATCCTCGTCCGCCTTGACCTTGTTGGCGAGCGCCTGCTTGGCAAGCTCCGCGTCACCCGCTTTGAGCGCCGCCTTCGCGCGGTTCTCCCACTGCGCGGAAACCGCGCACGCGCTGCGGTACTGCTTTTCCACCATGCGTTCGCTCGCGACCGCCTTGCCCAGCGCCTGTGTGGATTTTGAAATTTCCTTCTGCATATCCGCAATGATCTGCTTGACCATCTTTTCGGGGTCCTCCGCCTTGTCGAGCATATCATTGATATTCGCCTTGAGCATATCGCTGATTCTGCTGAAGATTCCCATGATGTTCTCCTCCTCTTTTAAACTCCCGCGGGATTAAACGCGGCTCTACAGAATCATTATAACAGAATTGCCCCGCGTTGTCAAGGGGGAGAGGGCAAATTTTGCCCCGCACCAACCCCCGCCCGCGATGAAAAAATTTTCAAAACCTCTTGACAGGGGTGAAAAAATTTGGTATAATAAAATTTGCGAGCCTATTGAGGGGCTTTCATTCCTTGTCCGCCTGAGAAAGGGCGGGCTTTATCCAGAAGGAGGTGATCACATGGCAAAGAAATCCGCGAACTATGAGCTGATGCTCGTGCTGAGCCTGAAAGACGGCGAGGAGGCCGCGAAGGCGGTGTGGGAAAAGTTTCGGGATCTGATCTCGAAATCCGCGGAGCTCGGCGATGTGGACGAATGGGGCAAGAGAAAGCTTGCCTATCCCATCCACTTCGAAACGGACGCGTACTACATCGTCGCGGCTTTCACGTCCGCGCCCGATTTCCCGGCGGAACTCGACCGTGTACTCAACATCACGGACGGCGTTCTGCGCTCCATGATTACGCTGAAGGCGTGAGGAGGTTCGCCGTATGAACAGGGTGATTCTCATGGGCCGCCTCTGCGCGGACCCGGAAAGCAGAACGACCACGGACGGCACTTCTGTCTGCCACATCCGCATCGCGGTGCAAAGGCCCTACCGCACCAAGGACGGGGGGCGCGAGGCGGATTTCATCAATGTCACCTGCTGGCGCAGCACGGCCGATTTGGTGGCGCGCTATTTTACCAAGGGCAGGATGATACTGGTGGAGGGCTCGCTGCGTGTGAGCAGCTACACCGCGCAAAACGGGGAAAATCGCACAAGAACGGAAGTTGTCGCGGACAACGTCTATTTTTGCGATTCCAAGTCTTCTCAGGGCGGCTACCAGTCCG
>CAYZMU010000010.1:18210-25391 GCA_964479595.1 uncultured Ruminococcus sp.
TATCAGCAGCCCGCGCCGCAGCAAAGTTATCAGCAGCCCGCGCCGCAGCAGAGTTATCAGCAGCCCGCGCCGCAGCGTCCGGAAGTCGATTTGGATGATTTCGAGGAAGTAATCAGTGACGGGGATCTGCCGTTCTGACAGCCCCTTGCAAGGAGGAAACATTATGCCTATGGACCACGACCGCCCGCCTCGCGGCGGCAAAAGACCGCATAAGAAAGTCTGCATGTTCTGCGCCGACAAAATCGGCGAGGTGGACTACAAGGACATCAACCGTCTGAAGAAATGCACCACGGCGGAGCGCGCGAAGATTCTGCCGCGCCGTGTGACAGGGACCTGCGCGTTTCATCAGCGTTCCCTGACGACCGCCATCAAGCGCGCGCGCTATGTCGCGCTGCTGCCGTATTCCTCGGACTGAGAAGTCTTTCAGAAGCGCGAAAAACCGCCGGTTTCGTTCCGGCGGTTTTGCTGTCTTCAGAGGAATTTGCCAATCAGAGCGAGAACCATGGGCAAGACATAAACCACCGCGATGACCGCCCAGAACGCGATGTGCGCGCCCCAAAGCGAAATCCTGCCGAGGGTATCATAGACGCGTTCGGGGATTTTTTTGCGCATAAACACGTAGACGAGCGCCAGAAGAACCCCTCCCGCGGCGAGGACGAGCGCGGGTTTTAAGCCGCTTAAGTGCCACCGGAGCGTGAGCGTGCCCTGCCCCGCGGGGAGCCGCACCGCCGTCATGCAGGTGTTGACGCGGAAGACTTCCAATTCCGTGCCGTCAAGTTCCGCCGTAAAACCCTCGTCGTAGGGGACGGCCAGCAGCATGAGCGAAGGTTCCGCGCAGTCGCAGGAAACGGTGTACGTCCCCGCGTGATAGGAAAGTTCCTCCCCGTTTAAGTCCTCCGCGGCGCGGTCAAGGGTATCGAGATTCAGCCCGAAAACGCCCAGACTCTCCGCGGCAAAGCTCTTCTTCACGGTTACGCGCACGGTGATGTCCTCGTTTCGCGCGGTCCCTAAACAGATAAGCCCGTTGCTCTGGTTTTCCGGGAAACTCTCCGTTTTCTTCATCCCGTTCACGGAGACGGAAACGGCGCCGTTTCGCGGGTTTTGCAGTTCGGTGCCGGTCTGGGAATAGAGGTCAAAATAGAGCGCCTGACGCCCGCTGACGTGGAAACTCCAGACAATCTCCCCCGGCAATTGCGGGTCGCTGAGCCTGCAGTCCGCGCCCCCGCCGCTCGTTTCGTCAAGGGTCAGGGAATCCTTTCGCGTGGGCGCGTAGGTGCTGACAATATCCGTGCGCCCGAAAAGCTCCCGCGCGAGGAAGCTCTGTGTCTCCGCGCGCGGCCCGTCGGGCAGTTTCGCAATGTCCTCAGGGTCCTGACCGGGCAGATAAACCGCCCCGGGCAGTTCGTAATCCGATCTTGTGATGGCGAGGATGCCGTTGCTCCACGTCCGCTCGCGGTTGAAGGGGAAATCCGTTTCCGCCCCGAGGTGGTAGCGCACCTGCCAGAGCGCGTCCGTGAGCGCCGTGCCGCCGGTCGAGGGAACTTCCATCCAGTAGGAGCTGTAGCCCATGCGCTTTATCCCCTCAAGGAAATCCGCGCGGGTGAAGGAAGTGTAATGCGCGAGGGTCGGGTAGCCCATCGCCCCGAGCATATTGACGTGCGCGTACTTTTTGGTAAGCCCCAGCCGCCAGAAATCCTCGTCTTCCACGCGCTCCGCGGCGTCCATGGTCGTCTCGTAGAGCTTGTCCTCGTTGGCGGCGGTGCCGATGTAGGTGTAGAACGAGAGGGAAAATTCAACCGCGAAAACCCCCGCCATCACGCCCGCGCAGACTTTCGCCCGCAGCGCTTTCTGCCGCAGCAGCCGCAGCGCGAGAAAATACGCGCCCGCGCAGAGCATCGCCGGCAGCAGCAAGGCGAGGAACTGCTCCGCGCTGACCCAGAGCGTGTGGGTATAGGCTCTTAAATCGTCTCTATTGAAAAGATAGGTCCCGAGCGCCGAGGCCGCCGCGAGAATGACCAGCGCGAAGAGCAGCACAAGGCTTAGCTGCCGGTGTTTTGGCGGGGCGAGGACTCTCGCTCTCTCCCGGGTGAGCAGCGCCGCCTGCGTAAACAGGAACAGCAGCAGAATCATCCCCCACCGCAGCGGGAACGCCTGATAGCTGCCCATGTGCCACATCGCGTTGATGGGGTCGAGCAGCAGCGCCAGCCCGAGCAGCAGCAAAAGCAGCCGGTCACGGGACGCCGCGCCGTCTGTGCGGGTGGGAAAGACGATATCCGGTATAACCGCGAACACGATGGACGTACAGCCCAGAACCGCCAGTTTGTCCCCGAGATGGCGCGAAAGCCGAGTAGAGCCTAGCAGACTTTTCAGAATCCCCGTGCCGCGCGCGGACCGTGTGACCTCAAGAAAGGCGGGCAGCCAGATAACCGCCGTGAGCGCCGCGCAGAGCGCGCAGACCCCGAAGAATTTCCGCGCCACAGCCCCCCTGCGCGCCTTTGGGACACAGTAGCGCAGCGAAAGCGCCATATAGATGAGCAGCAGCAGGACTATCATATACGCGAGATAGAAACACAGCCCGACCGTCACACAGAGCGCGAGCGCGAAGGGGAGGACTTTCTCCTCGCGCAGCAGTTTCTGCAGCGACGCCATGAGCAGAGGCAGCATCGCCATGACGTCCAGCCACATGAGATTCTGATAGTACAAAAGCCCGTAGCCGCACGCGCCGTACATGACCGCTAAAAGCGCCGCGAAAACGGGCTCGATATCCGGCACGCGATACTGAAACCAGAAGGCGGCCGCGGCGGCGGCAAGGGCGAGCTTCAGAACAACAAGAACCCCCACCAGCAGGTCGGCGGGGATATCAGTCAGCAGTATGAGCAGCGAAAAGGGGTTGGAGAGGAAGAAGAAGAACACCCCGAAAAAATTCATGCCCCCCGCGTCCAGCGCCGTGTAGAGCGAAAACTCCCCGCGCCGCAGTATCTGGCGCAGCTGCAGCAGAAGCGGCACCGCCTGCTGTTCCATATCGCACCAGACCAGAGAATTTTTCCCGAACGGATAAATGCCCGCCGCCGCGAAACCCGCGCCAAAGAGCAGCAGCGTCAGCAAAAAGGCAAGCGCGGGTGTGAGCGCGCGCTTTGCCGCAGATTTCATGAACCACACCTCGCTTTGAAATGTCACAAGGCTATTATAGCAGTTTCTTTGCCCGCCGGTCAAGGGCTTTCACAGAATTTTAAGATTTCGCGGCGCGGACCCGGATGGGCGTTGTAGGAATCGCCAAGCGGGGATTCAAAATCGCGATAATTTTGTGCGAAACGCTGAAATCTCGCCCGGCTGCACAAATTTAAGGGGTATTCATGGTATAATATAAGGGAGCGTGCTTGTGAAAACGGGCGCGCGAGGCGATTCTTGTGAGAAAGCGGTGAATGCCATGAAACATAAACGGCTCGCGGGTGCGGCGTGTGTGCTGCTGCTCGCGCTGACGGGTCTGACGGCGTGCTCGGACGATTCCTCGAGTTCGGCTCCCGGCGCGCAGGTCCAGCCCGTGGACAGTTCAGGTTCCGAAACCACCTCGACAGAAACGACCGGTACCGCCGGCAGCGGCTCTTCCTCGTCCGCGGATACAACCGGGACGGGCGGAACGGGCGGCAGCGCCGAGACGGACACGACAGATTCAGCCGGCACTTCCCATTCGACCGTCACGCAGACGATTGTGAGTCTGGAATGGTCCACCAAGCCCGTGGTGCAGCAGCCCGGCTCGTCTTCCGAGCCCACGACGCCGACCACGCCCGCCGAACCCGACACCCAGACCCCGTCCGCGGAGTTTGATTCCGCGATGCTTACCGACTGCGTCTTTGTCGGCGACAGCATCTGCAGCGGGCTGACCGCGTACAAAATCCTCTCGACCGATCAGGTCATCGCCAAGGGCAGTATCGGCGTGCGCAGCGTCTTTGACAACCGCTATTCGGTCAAGGGCGCGCAGACGGACATCATCACGGGGCTTACCCGTTTGGCGCCCAAACGCGTGATTTTCTGGATGGGCATGAACGACATTCATATGAGCACGCCGGATCAGTTCTGCGAAAACTACCGCAATCTGCTCCAGCAGACCGCCGACGCGCTGCCCGACGCCAAACTCTATGTCTGCGCGATTTCGCCGATTGACGCGGCGAGCGATTTTTCCACCAACGCGTTTATTGACACCTACAACAACGCCATCAAGCAGTATCTGGAATCCTACGCGAACTGGAACTACATCGACATCACGCCGGTGCTCAAGGATTCGAACAACTGCTTAAAGAAAGGCTACAATTCCGGCGACGGGCTGCATCTCTCCCCGACCGCCTACCAGCTGATGCTCGGGCGCGTCTGCGAGGAGTTAGAACGTCTTGACGGCACGCCCACAACGCCAAGTGTAAGCTCGTCCACGACGACGGAATCGACCACCACGAGTACGAGCACCACAAGCTCCACTTCCACTTCCACCACGACCACGACCGCGCAGTGGGGCAACTGGGGATATTAAATCATTTGACTGAGAATCGCGTTCTGTACCAGAAACCCTTTCGGGGTAAGACTTACGCGTTCCCCGCTCAGACGGGCGTAACCCGCGGGCAGCCCGCGAAAAACCTCAAGAACTTTTTGGCGCGTTCGCGGGATGTCCGAAAGTTTGACACCCTCTTTGAGCCGCAGCCGCAGCATGAGGATTTCCTCCTCATTCAGCGCCGATTCCTCGGTGACAATAAGGTTCTGGGTTTCCGCGGCGCAAAAGGCGTCAAGATTCTCCGCGCAGGCGTAACGCTTGCCGTCAAAGCAGGAATGCGCGGCGGGCCCTATCCCGTAATAAGGCTCCCCGCGCCAGTACTTTAAATTCATGCGCGCCTCAAAGCCCTTTCGCGCGAAGTTTGAGATTTCGTAGTGCGAAAAGCCCGCGCTTTCGAGGAATTCGTCCGCGCAGAGATAACTGTCCGCCCACGCGTCGTCGCCCGGAACCGGCGGCGGCGCGTCAAAATACGGCGTGCCCGGCTCTATCTGCAGCCCGTAGAGCGAGAGATGGCTGACGGGCAGCTTTATCATTTCACAAAGTTCTTCGCGGAGGTTTTGCGGCGTATCATTTGCCAGCCCGGCTATCAAATCCGCCGAGAGATTCTCAAACCCGGCGTGATAGGCCCGTTCCAGCGCGTCCCGGGTTTCCCGCCCGGTGTGCGCGCGCCCTAAAATCCGCAGTTTTTCGTCGTTTAGCGACTGCGCGCCGACAGAGAGGCGGTTGACCCCCGCGCCGAGCCAGCCGCTCAGACGCCGGGACGTGATCTCCTTGGGGTTTGCCTCCAATGTGATTTCGCTGTCAGGGGCCAAGTCTATACGGGCCGCGAGCGCGTCCAGCATTTTCGCTGTCATGGCGTCGGGCAGCAGCGAGGGCGAACCCCCGCCGAAATAGACGGCGTCACAGCGCAGGCCTTGCGGCAGCGCGGCGATGTTTCGCAGTACGGCGTCCGTGTACGCGCGCGCCGCGCCCATCTCAAAGGGCACGGTGTAAAAGCCGCAGTATGGGCATTTTCTTGCGCAGAACGGCACGTGAATGTAGATTCCTGTCCGCATGCTCTCCCTCCTCCCCCGAAAGGGGAGTTTCTTTTCGCGCTATTGCCTGCGCAGCGCGGGGATGAGCTTGCCGAAGAACATATCGAACAGGAACTTCAGCACGAACGCCGACAGCACCGGTATGACGCCGAATATCACGATATCCATGAGCGTTTCGGCGGTGAAGTAGGCGTAGAAAGCCATCACGAGCGCGGAAATGGAGAGCACGTACTGCGCCACGAGCGAGGGCTTGCCGTTGACACAGCGCCCCCCGCAGGCCGGACAGGGCTTGCCCTTGGAAATCATGCTGCCGCAGCGGGCTTTCAGCAGCGGCGAAAAAGACGCCTCCCCGCAGTGCGGGCATTTGTATTTGAACATAAAACTTGCCTCCCGGTTGTTTTCTCCCTTCTATTTTACCGCAAAATAAGCCATTTGTAAAGCCCCCCGGGCGCGGGTGTTCAGGAGGAAAGCGTATGAAACCGCGCAAAAAGCCCCAGACCCTCAAGGAAGCGCAGAAGCGCGCGAAGAGCCGTGTTGCGAAAAAGCGCCTGCGCACGCTGTTTTTATCATTGCTGCTGCCGTTCGCGGTGTTATTCGCGCTGTCGTATCTGCTGCGAACCGAGCCCATTCCCGGCCCGAGTGCCGGCGCGTCCGTCACGATGATTGACGTCGGGCAGGGCGATTCCGTCCTCATTCAGGTTCCCAGCGCCAATATCCTGATAGACGGCGGCGAGGCGGAGGCGGGCGACGCCGTGGAAGACGCGCTGCGGCGGCACGGGGTTAAAAAGATTGACTATCTCATCAATTCCCACCCCCATTCCGACCATGTCGGGGGTTTGACACAGGTCGTGGAGGATTTTGAGGTAGGGCAGGTGTTTCTGCCGGCGTTTCCGGAATCCCTGACGCCGACGGCACAGAGTTACCTAAACTTTCTGACAGCGCTCAAGAAGAAGGGGCTCTCTGTCCAGACGCCCGAAAACGCGCGCAAAATCGAGCTTGCCGAGGGTGCCGCGCTGACTTTTTACAGCATCGACAACAGCGAGTTTGATGATTTGAACAACTGCTCGCTCTGTGTGCGGCTTACGGTCGGGAAAAGGGCGTTTCTCTTCTGCGGGGATATGGAATCCAAGGCGGAGAAGCGCTTTCTGGAAGAGGGCAAAGTCCTCCCCGCGGATGTGCTCAAAGTCGCGCACCACGGCAGTTCCACCTCAAGCACTGAGGAGTTTTTAGCCGCCGTTCGCCCCAAATACGCGCTGATTAGCGCGGGCGCGGACAATTCCTACGGCCACCCAAACCCCAAGGCGCTGGGGCGGCTCAAGGACGCTGGCGCGCAAATCTGCCGCACGGATACCGACGGCGAGATTACGGTGGAAGTCTCGGAATCCGGCGAACTGACGGTTCAGACCGCGAAGGAACCCTAGAAAAACCCCGCCTCTCAAAGAACGGGAGGCGGGGATATTTTAGCTTTTGGGCTGCGCGTCTTTCTGACACGGACGCCCACAAGCAGCCCGGCGCGCAAATCTACCGCACGGATATCGACGTAGAAATTACGGTGGAAGTCTCGGAATCCGGCGAACTGACGGTTCAGACCGCGAAGGAACCCTAGA
>CAYZMU010000010.1:25491-32414 GCA_964479595.1 uncultured Ruminococcus sp.
GTGGAAGTCTCGGAATCCGGCGAACTGACGGTTCAGACCGCGAAGGAACCCTAGAAAAACCCCGCCTCTCAAAGAACGGGAGGCGGGGATATTTTAGCTTTTGGGCCGCGCGTCTTTCTGACATTTGGGGCAGCTGGCGGCGGAACAGGATTCACAGCCGCAGGAGCAGCCCCGTTTTTTCTGTCTGACCATGGCGCGAACGGCGAAGAACACCACCGCCGCCACGAGCAGCAGCACGACAATCGTGCCTAAATTGGAAACAAGCCATGTCATGGAAAAGCACTCCCTTTCAGGCGGTTTCCGCGGCAGCCGCCGCCTTCTTTGCCGCGCGTTTCTGCGGGTCGGGGCGGAAGAGCAGCCAGCAGGCCAGCGCCAGAATCACGGTCGCCGCGATGACGCCTAAAACATTGCCAGAGCCGCTGAAGAGCATTCCGAACTGATAGACGACCAAGGAAACGCAGTAGGCGAAGACGCACTGATAGCCGATGGCGAAAGCCGTCCATTTTCCGCTGTTCATTTCCCGGCGGATAGCGCCCATCGCCGCGAAGCACGGCGCGCAGAGCAGGTTGAAGAGCAGGAAGCAGTAGCCCGAAAGCGGGGTCAGGCCCTCGAAATCCAGAATCCCGAAGACGCCGACGACTTCCTCTTTCGCGACCAGACCCATGAGTGTCGCGACCACGGCCTTGACGCTGCCGAAGCCCAGCGGCACAAAGATCCATTTGAGCGCGCTGCCGATCATGCCAAGAACGCTGTCCTCAAGCGCCATATCCGTATAGAACCCGAACGAGCCGTCGACCGTGCCGAAGCTGGAACCCGCCCAGATGACGATGGAGGAGAGCAGGATAATCGTCCCCGCCTTGCGGATGAAGGAGGAGAGACGCTCCCAGACCGAACGCCAGACATTGCCGACCGTGGGCAGATGGTAGGCGGGCAGCTCCATGACGAAGGGCGCGGGGTCGCCGGAGAAGATCTTGGTTTTCTTTAAGATGATGCCCGAGATGACGATTGCCGCGACACCGACAAAGTACGCCGAGGGCGCGACCCACCACGCGCCGTCAAAGAGCGCGGACGCAATCAGCGCGATGATGGGCAGTTTCGCGCCGCACGGGATAAAGGTCGTGGTCATGATGGTCATGCGCCGGTCGCGCTCGTTCTCAATCGTACGCGACGCCATGACGCCGGGCACGCCGCAGCCCGAGCCAATCAGCATGGGGATGAAGGACTTGCCCGAAAGACCGAATCTTCTGAAGATTCTGTCCATCACGAAGGCGACACGCGCCATATAGCCGCACGCCTCGAGAATGCCCAAAAACACGAACAGGATGAACATCTGCGGCAGGAACCCGAGCACCGCGCCGACGCCGCCGACAATGCCGTCCAGAATCAGGCTTTCCAGCCACGGCGCGCAGTGAATGGCGTCCAGCCCGCGCTCGATAAGGACCGGAATCCCCGGAACCCAGACGCCGTATTCCGCCGGGTCAGGGCTCGTAAACGCCCCTTCCTCGTCCAGCGCCGCGCCGAGCGCGCCGTCCAGCTCAAAGACCTCGTCCTTATAGAACTCGTCGTGATAGGTGCCGTACGCCTCCTCAAACGCGCCGAAATCCTGCGCGTTGTAGGCCTCCAGCAAGTCCTCCGAGCCCTTGACCGTGCCGGCCGCCGCCGCGCTTTCAAGCACTTCCCCGACCGCCGGGGTAAAGACATTTTCCTGTGCCCACGCGTCGGTCTCCTCGTCGAGATTCCCCGATATGCCGAAGAGATGGAAGCCGTCGCCGAAGACGCCGTCGTTTGCCCAGTCCGTCGCCCACGAGCCGACCGTCGAGACGGAAACGTAGTAGACGAGAATCATAATCACGGCGAAAATCGGCAGCGCTAAAAAGCGGTTGGTCACCACGCGGTCGATTTTGTCCGAGAGGGTGAGCGCGCCGGCGTTTTTCTTTTTGGCGACGCCCTTGAGCAGCCCCGCCACGCATTCGTAGCGCTCGTTGGTGATGATGGATTCGGAGTCGTCGTCGAGCGCCTCTTCCGCCCGCGCGATGATTTCCTCAATCTGTTTCGCCGCGGAATCCTCGATTTTGAAATCCTTCGTGATCTTCTCGTCGCGCTCAAAGAACTTGATGGCGTAGTAGCGCCGCTTGGGTTCTTCCACACTCTCGGGCAGCAGCTCCTCTATCTGCGAGAGCGCCTCTTCCGCGGTTTTGGGGAACCGCCGGTACGCCTGTCCGCCGCCCGTCCGCGCGGCCTTGAGCGCCTCCTCCGCCGCCTGTGTGATGTTTTCGCCTTTGAGCGCGGAGATTTCCACCACCGGGCAGCAAAGCGCCTCGGAGAGTTTCGCGGTATTTACCTTGTCGCCCGCCTTCCTGACGGCGTCCATCATATTGACGGCCACGACCACCGGAATCCCGAGCTCTAAAAGCTGCGTTGTCAGATAGAGATTCCGCTCCAGATTCGTGCCGTCCACGATATTGAGGATGGCGTCGGGGCGCTCGTCGATGAGATATCCCCGCGCGATGATTTCCTCGGGAGTGTAGGGCGAGAGCGAATAGATTCCCGGCAGGTCCGTGATAATCACGTCTTCGTGTTTTTTCAGCTTTCCCTCTTTCTTTTCCACCGTGACGCCGGGCCAGTTCCCGACGAATTGATTCGCGCCCGTCAGGGCGTTAAAGAGGGTTGTCTTTCCGGAGTTGGGGTTTCCGGCAAGGGCAATCCTTACTTGCGGCATCTTGCGCAATCCTTCCTTTCTCTTCTCAAAGTTTTAAGTTAGCGTCCGCTAACCGATGGGCAAGAATTATTCCATCTCAATCATTTCCGCGTCCGCCTTGCGCAGACTCAGTTCATACCCGCGCACGGTAAGTTCCACAGGGTCCCCCAGCGGCGCCACTTTCCTTACATAGACCGCGGTGCCTTTGGTAAGCCCCATATCCATGATTCTGCGCTTTGTGGCGCCCTCGCCGTGGATTTTGAGGATCTTCCCCGTTTCACCGATTTGCAGGTTTCGCAGTGTTCGCATCTTCCGCCCTCCTCAGACGATGATTCTGCGCGCCATCTCGCCCGAGAGCGCGAGACGGGAATCCTTGACATGGACGATGACATTTTCGCCCGAGCCTGAAATGACCTTGACGGCGCTCCCCGCGCAAAGCCCCAAGTCCTCGAGGTGTCTGCGGGTGCGCGCGCTGCCGCCGATTTTCTTGATAATGTATTCCTGCTGGGGATTGGCAAATGTGAGCGGCATAAGAATCCTCCTCTCTTTTGTTAGCGATGGCTAACACAGTCTCTGAAATTTGGCGGTTAGACATAGCTAACCGCTCCGCCGACTTTATTTTACACCATTTCCCTCGGTTTTGTCAAGCGCCCCGCGGCATTTTCGTCATTTCGCACAAAATTTTGCCGCCGTATTTGGGCAGGTTTCCATGCTCTGTCTAAATTTGGCGGCGGTACTTGCAAATTTCGCGAAAATCGGGTATAATAAGAGCGAACACCCTCGCCAGAGAGCGGGGAAACAAGGAAAGCGGGGTTTTCCCATGGAGTATGTCTATCATCCGGAGATGGTCTGTTCTCAGGAGATTCGCTTCGACATTGACGGCGACGTCATTACGAACATCCGTTTCACAGGCGGCTGCAACGGCAATCTCAAGGCGATTTCCAAACTGGTGGACGGCTGGACGGTCGAGGAGATCGCTTCCAAACTCGACGGCAACACGTGCGGACGCAGACCGACATCCTGCGCGGACCAGCTCGCGAAAGCGGTGCGCGCGGCCTACCAAGAGACCCAAGCCGCGCAATGAGCGCGGTCAGAAGGGCACGCGAGGACGATATACCGGCAGTTTTGCGCCTGCTCACCCAGGTTGACATGGTACATCACCGGGGCCGTCCGGATTTATTCCGCGGCCCCGCGACAAAATACGACGCAAATCAGCTGCGGGAAATGTTTTCGGACGAGGGCACCCCGGTTTTTGTCTACGACGACGGCGGCGTGCGCGGGCACGCGTTCTGCGTGGTCTGCGAGCCCCGGGAAAGCGCTGTTCTGGAGCCGGTGCGCACACTTTATATAGACGATATCTGTGTGGACGAAAACTGCCGCCGCCAAGGGGTCGGGACCGCGCTGTTTGAGGCGGCGCGCGCGCACGCGAAGGCGCTTGGCTGCCACAATATCACGCTCAATGTCTGGGCGGGCAACGAGGGCGCGAAGGCGTTCTATGAGTCGCTCGGCATGCGCGTGCAGAAGTGGGGCATGGAGATTCTTTTGTGATTTTGTCTGAGAGAGAAACGAAGAATGGCTCGGTGGAACACTCATGAAAGGAAATGCAGTATGAAACTTTGGAAAGCGATTTGCGGGTTCTTCGCGTCCGCGGCGGCGCTGCTGGCGCTTGGGAGCCTCACGGCGTTCGCGGCGGGCAGCGTGGAGGACGTCTATCAGGCGATGCGGGACATCGGGCTGCCCGAATACATGGTGCAGGAGGCCAAGAACCAGTATCAGACCATGCCGCACGACGAGGGCGGCATGACGCTGCACTACGACGGCGAGGACACCTACATGAGCTATGTCGCCATGGCGGAGAACGTCTACACCTTTGAGGACCGCATCTGGGAGGAAATCGCGAAGGAACTGGGTGTGCCGTACGAAGAGGTTCGCGAGGTTGTGCACACACACAACGTGCTGACTTCCACGACCGCCCCGGCCGCCCCGGGCGAAACCGTGACGACCACCACTGTCACCGCCGTCACAAACTCCGCGGGAAAGACCTTGGCGGAGATGACGATTGAGGAGATTCGCGCCATGCTGCAGGGCATGACGCAGGAGCAGCGCGCAGCGTTTTTCGGCGGGCTCTCGACCGCGGACCGCAACGCCATCATCAAAAAGATGACCACCAGCGGGCAGGCGGGGATTATGCAGCAGTTTACCGATCTCGCGGAGCAGTACGGCATGCACGTCTCCGTGGACAATATCGGCGACGGCAGTGTGGAATATTCCATACGCGATGAAGAGGGCAATCTTATTGACTCCGCGTCTGTGGGCGCGGCGGTCATTGACGACACGGGCTGGAACCTGAAAGTGCCGATTTTCGGCTCCGCGGGGGCGATTCTGCTCGCGGGGACGGGGCTTGCGGCTCTCGGGGTGAGCCCGAAAAAGCGGAAGGAGCCGTCTGACGATGCCTGAGAAGAAGGAGAAACCCGTCAAGGAAACGAAGGAAGAGAAGCAGGAGCGCAAGGCTGAGGAGAAGGCGCAGAAGGCGGAGCAAAAGGCCGGGGATAAGGAAAAAAAGGCGGAGCAAAAGGCAGAGCGGAAGGCCCGGAAACAGGGCGGCGTGTGGGGCTATTTCCTGACGCCGGTGCTGCTGGCGTCACTCTGTGCGGGCGCGGTAGTGCTGGGCTACAGCCTCATGCCGAGCCATTCGATTGAAAAATATTTAAACCTCATTTTCGTGGACAAATTAAAGACCAGTTCCTCCATAGCCGGGCTCAATATTGTGGAGAAGGAGATTGACTCGGGGGAGGAAAGTACGACATACAGCGACGGCGAGATTACCTATCCCAAATTCGGCGAGCAGTACGCGGTGCTCGAGGCGAAAGACATCGGTTTATCCGTCGGGGTCTATTACGGCTCGAACGAGGAACTTTTAAAGCGCGGCGCCTGCCAGTCCTCGCAGACGGCGGTGCTCGGGACGGTCGGGAATGTCGTGATTGACGCCCATGTCAATACCTTTTTCGCGGATTTGGAGAAATTAAAGCCCGAAAACATCATTACACTTTACACCGATTACGGCCGTTTCACGTATAAAGTCAAGAGGGCTATCTCATTTGACAAAACGGACAAAACCTATGTCGGCGTGACACAGACGGACTGTCTCACGCTCTACACCTGCAGACCCGAGGTTCTGGGGGATTCGGATTTGCGCGTGGGGGTGCGCTGCGATTTGGTTTCGAAGGAATTCTACACCCCCAAGACAGAATCGTAAGGGGTGTGACATTTGAAGAAAGGTTTCACTTATATTGCAAGCATTTTGCTGACGCTGGTGCTGATTGCCTCGCTTTGTGTGACAGAGATAGCGGCGGTGGGGTACTTTATCGCGCTGAATCCTGAAACCTGCGTGAATATTGTGAGAAAAAAGCAGGTCACCGCCATGGTCTGCGCGGATTTGCAGGGATATTACGAGGATCAGCAAAACGCTTCCGGGATTCCCGCGGCGGTTTACGCCGAAAGCATTGCCCCGGAAAAAATAGACGAAGTCATCGGGGAAACGCTCACGGCGGGGTTTGCGTATCTGAACGGAGAGAAGGATTCTTTCACGGTTTCGCCGGATTTCACGGCGCTTGAGAACAGTCTCACCGCGTTCTTTGAGACCTACGCGGAGGAAAACGGCGCGGCGCACGACGACGCCTATGAAAAGTCGCTCAATCAGGCGATCGACGCGGCGAAAACCAATATCAAGCTCTCCGCGGACGTGTTTTGTTTCGGCACGCTGGCGGACAGGGACGTTCTGGAACAGATGCGGGAGTTCATGCCCTGGATGCGCTACGTGCTGATTTTCTCCGCGCTGCTGGACGTAATGCTGATTGCTATTTTGCTAATGGTACACCACAAAGCGTGGGAAGAGGGGCTCTACCATTGTTCCAACGCGTTCCTTGTAAGCGCGTTCCTTCTGGCGGTTCCCGCGTTCTGGCTGCGCGCTACCCGCTGGTTTGACCGTTTCTCGGTCAAGGCGGACGCGGTCTTCGCGGCGGTGACGGGGTATCTTTATCACCTGACGGACGCGGTCCTTTTCATGTCGTTCGTGGTGCTCAGCCTTGCGCTCGCGGGGTATATCTTCTTCGGGATTTTCCGCTCTGTGCGCAATGAAAAAGAATGACGCCGGCAATTGAGATACGGCAAGGGGGCTTTCCGAAAACGGAAAGCCTTTTTTGTCACGGCTTGACAGCGGGCGCGA
>CAYZMU010000010.1:32514-40617 GCA_964479595.1 uncultured Ruminococcus sp.
GGGGGCTTTCCGAAAACGGAAAGCCTTTTTTGTCACGGCTTGACAGCGGGCGCGAAACAGTGTATAATGAGAGGGAGAGGAGGGGGAGAAGATGCGAAGGACCCCGGCCCTTCTGGGGGCTGTTCTGCTGGCGGGAGCGGCGCCCTCGTGCAGCTTTTCCGCGAATGTGGAGACACTTCTTTCCCCGCCGAGACTGGACGCGGAGCAGGAGCAGATTTACCGCGCGCTGGAGGCGGCGGTCGGGACTTCCATCAGCCTGCGCTACCCCAAATCCGGCGAGCGCCTTTCCGCGTTTACCGTGGAGGATCTCGACAGCGACGGCGACGACGAGGCGATTGTCTTTTATGAGGTGCTGCGCGATTCCTCGAAAGAGAACACCCTGCGGCTCTGCCTGCTCAATCAGGAAAACGGGCAGTGGCGCGCGGTCAAGGACTACACCACCGCCGACGCCGAGATTGAGCGCGTGGACGTGGAGCGCCTCGGCGTCAATAAACGTCTCAATCTCATTATCCGCTACGGAATGCCCGAGGGCGGCGACCACACCGCGGAGGTCTTTCACTACGAGGACGATGAACTGCGGCGCACGCTCTCGCTCTCCTATTCCGATATGGCGATACGCGATTTAAACGGCGACGGCACGCTTGAGATACTGGCTCTGACGGCGGACAACGCGCAGAGCCCCGCCGCCGCGACCGCCTACGCGCTGGAGGAAAACGGCGACTATATCCAGAGCACGCTCGCGCTGCCCGACGCGTTCACCGACATCGCGGGGGTGTATTACGCCGCGCCGCAGACGGATGAGGGCTCAAGGCGGGCGGTTTACGTCGACGGCGTGACGGGCGCGCAGACGATTTCCACGGCGATTCTCTCGTATCAGGACAACCAGCTCTCTTTCGTCTACGCGGATACGCCGGAGCGCTTCCCGAACACCTCGCGGCCCGCCAACTGCCCCAGCGCGGATGTCGATGCCGACGGCGACGCGGAAATCCCGGTGCAGACGCTCTTTTACGGCTACGACCCGGAGGCGCAGACGGCGCCGGAGCTTTACATGACGAACTGGTACGAATGCGAGAACGGGCTTCTGATGCGAAAATATTCCTCGTATTACTCCCCGTCGGAGGGCTATGTGTTCCGTATGCCCGCGCGCTGGGCGGGGAAGGTCACGGCGGTGCGCGAAAACGAGGAGATTGTGTTTTACGAATATGACCCCGACACGCCGGGCGAGAACGGCAGGCCCGCGCTGAAAACGGCTTTGGCGCGCGTGTGCGTGATAACGGACCCGGTTGCGGCGGACGCCATGCAGCAGAGCGGCTATTTGCTGCTGCGGCGGCGCGCGAGCAGTTTCTGGCTGGCGAAGGCGGAGGCCGCGGGCGGGGATTTGCGGCTTTCACAGAGCGAGCTGCTCTTTCTGACGGCTTTCATATAAGGGGAGGCAAGCGAAATGGCACAAAACGACAGGACCAGAGTGCTGGTTTGCGAGGACGAGGATTCCATCCGGGAGCTGATTATCCTCAATCTGAAGATGGGAAAGGACTATCTGGAGCGCGATTACGAGGTCGTGGCGGTCAGCACGGGCGAGGAGGCGCTGCAGACGTTCGCGCAGGAGAACGGCAATTTCGATATCGTCCTTCTGGACGTCATGCTCCCCGGAATCGACGGTTTCACGGTCTGCAAGCGGCTCAGGGAAGTGTCCAATGTGGGTATTATTATGCTCACCGCGAAGGCGCAGGAGATGGACAAGGTCAACGCCCTCTACGACAAAGGCGCGGACGACTACATGACCAAGCCTTTCGCGCCCTCGGAACTGCTCGCGCGGATGTGCGCGCTTTGCCGGCGGCTGCACGAGAGCAGCACGAAACCCGAGGAGGAGCTGCTGCTCAAGTCCGGGCCCTTTGTCGTCAACCTCAAGAGCCGGTCGCTTACCAAAAACGGCGAGCCCATCGCGCTGACGGACTCGGAATATAAAATCATCCTCTATTTTCTGCGGAACAAAAACACCGCGCTGGACCGCGCGAGCATTCTCGTCAATATCTGGGGCGAAAACTATTATGGCTACAGCAAGATTGTGGACGTGAATATCAGGCGGCTGCGCATGAAGATTGAGGACGACCCCTCCGACCCGAAATATATTTTAACAATCTGGGGCTACGGCTACAAGTGGGAAGATAAGAGCGAACCAAACGGGCAGTGATTTCTCATGGCGAAGAAAAGCATAACGCGGCGCTGGATTACGAGCAATCTGGGCGTCATTGTCCTGATTCTGCTCGTGATTGAGCTCGCGCTGATTTACGCCGTGCAGAGCTATTTCTACAACTCCGCGCGGCAGTATCTGGTCACGAGGCTCAACGCCGTCTACGGGGTGCTGTCGCGCTATGCCGCGGACGCGGGGACGAACCTGAGCGCGGAGCTGCGCGGGGCGGTGGAGAGTTTTTCGGACAAGGACAAGATGGAACTCATGGCGCTGGACAACGACGGGCGCGTGGTACTGACGTCTTCGGGATTTTCGCGGGATTTCGAGCCCGGAATGCCCGACTACGACATGGCGATGGCGGCGACGGACGCCTACGGCTACAGCATGGGGCGCACCGAAAACGGCGAGCGCGTCATGGCGGTCTGCTTTCCGCTGACAGAGGTCAGCACGGATTACTCCGCGATTCGGGTGGTCACCTCGCTGGAATCCATCGACCGCACCATTTCGGGCTTCGTGGTGAGCGTGACGGCCGTCGCGGTGGCGGTGCTGCTGCTGCTGGCGCTTTCCGACCTCTATTTCGTGGGCTCGATTCTGCGCCCGATTCGGCAAATCAGCGCCAACACGGAAAAATTCGCCCGCGGGGATTTCTCCGCGCGCATCAAGCAGGAGAGCGAGGACGAGATAGGCGAGCTCTGCGTCGGCATCAACCACATGGCGGACGAGTTATCCAACGCGGACGCCATGAAGAACGAGTTTATCAGTTCGGTTTCGCACGAGCTGCGCACGCCGCTTACCGCGATTAAGGGCTGGGCGGATACGTTGACGGAGCTGAGCGCCATGCCCGACGGCGCGGACCCGCAGACCATGGAGAAGGGGCTGAGAGTCATCGCGGTGGAGACGGAGCGCCTTTCCGATATGGTCGAGGAGCTGCTGGATTTCTCGCGAATCCAGAGCGGGCATTTCAGGCTCGAACCCGCCGTGATGGACGTGCTCGCGGAGCTGGGCGACGCCGTTTTGATCTACATGGAGCGCGCCAAGCGCGACGGCATTCTCATGACCTACGAGGAGCCGGAAATGCTGCCCTTCGTCTACGGCGACAAGAACCGCATACGGCAGGTTTTCATTAACATTATTGACAACGCGCTCAAGTATTCCGACCCGGGCGGTCGGATTGACGTGAGCGCCTGTGAGGCGCGCGGCGGCGCGGCGGTTCAGATTACGGTCGCCGACACCGGCTGCGGCATCAAGGCGGAGGACCTGCCCAAAATCAAGACCAAGTTCTATAAGCCCAACCACACCCGGCGCGGTTCGGGTATCGGGCTGGCGGTCGCGGACGAGATTGTCGCCATGCACCACGGCACACTCGACATTCAGAGCACGGAAGGCGTGGGCACGACCGTTATCATCACGCTGCCCGCCTATGACCCGCAGAAACCGGACGCTCTCCCGTAGCGGGGGAGCGTTTTTCGCGTTTTTGCGTCCTTTTGAGGATAAGGAGGCACCTTATGGAATCCTTTCGCATGACCGACTGCATTCGCGCTACGAAACACGGCGAGACACTTTCCGATGACGACATCCGCGCGCTGATACAGGGCGTCACGAGCGGGGAGATCCCCGATTACCAGCTCTCCGCGTGGCTGATGGCGGTCTGTCTGCGCGGGCTGAGCGACCGCGAAACCGCCTCTCTCACGGCGGCGATGCGCGATTCGGGCGATGTGCTCGACTGGGGAAACCTGCGCGGGAATATCGCGGACAAGCACAGCACCGGCGGCGTCGGGGACAAAACCACGCTCGTTTTAGCGCCGCTGTGCGCAGCCTGCGGGCTCGCCTTCCCCAAAATGTCCGGGCGGGGTCTGGGGCACACCGGCGGCACGATTGACAAGCTCGAGAGCATTCCGGGCTTCACCACCGCGCTCTCGCCTCAGAAATTCCGCGCCCTGACGGAGGAAGTCGGCTGCGCGGTCGCCGCTCAGAGCGGGAATCTCGCCCCCGCGGACAAGAAACTCTACGCGCTGCGCGACGTCACGGAAACCGTCGACAGTATTCCGCTCATCTGCGCGAGCATTATGAGCAAAAAACTGGCCACAGGAGCCGATTTTCTCGTGCTGGACGTCAAGGTCGGCAGCGGGGCGTTCATGAAAACCGACGCGGACGCCCAAGAACTTTCCCGCCTCATGCTCCGCGCCGCCTCCGACGCCGGGAAACGCTGCGCCGCCGTCCTCACGGATATGGACCGCCCGCTCGGGTACGCGGTCGGCAACGCGCTGGAGGTCAAAGAGGCGCTTTCCACACTGCGCGGCGGACAAAAGGGCGAGTTACGGCAGCTTTGCGTGCTGCTGGCGGCGGAACTGCTGCGGATGTCGGGGCGGTATCCCGATTTCAAACAGGCTGAGAGGGCCGCCGAAACCGCTCTGGACAACGGCGAGGCGCTGCGGCGTTTTGAGCGCATGGTGATAGGGCAGGGCGGCGACCCGCGTATCTGCGAAAACCCCGATCTGCTGCCGGACGCGGCGGTCAAAACCCCGCTTTGCGCGTGGGGCAGCGGCTTTCTGAGTGCCATGAACACCGAGGAAATCGGCCGCGCGGCGGTGCTGCTGCGCGCGGGGCGTGCCAGAAAGGGCGATTCGATTGACCCCGCCGCGGGGATCGTCTTTCGCAAAACTTTAGGCGAGGCGGTGCAAAAGGGCGAGGAGATTCTCACACTGCATTCCGCCTCCGACACGCTTGCCGCCGCGGCTTTGGATCTGCTGCGCCGCGCCATCGTGATTTCCCCTTCTCCCCCCGCGCCAAAGCCGCTGATACACACCGTCCTTCGTTCATAAGCACAAAAAAGAGGAACGCGCTTTCACACGTTCCTCTTTTGTTTGCGTCTTAGCGATTAAGCCGCAGGACCGCCGTAGTAGGTGTCGCCCGCGAACGGATCGGTATGATCCGCATCAGCCGGGGTGACCTCTGTGCCGACAGCCTCGAGCCAAGTCGGTGTTTCCTGGAGGACCTGCTCGATGTTGTAGTACGCCAAAATGCCTGTCGCGTCTTCGAGATTGACCTTACCCTTATCACCGCCGTTGGAGACATTCGAGGCATAGTAGCCGTACTTGCCGTATGTCTCGGGATCGTCCGCGTAAGCACCGGAGCCGAGGAAGGCGCCGTTTTCGGTGATGGACGCGTAGCCTGTCGTGCCGATAACCTGCGTGTCGTTGTAGTAGATCAATGTCGACTGCGCGTCGCTGATGTCAATGTCATTGTCGAGGTCCACGTCGCCGCGCAGCACCAGATACACGGTCTGCTCGCCGAAGGACTGACCCTCGGTGAAGGTGCTCGCCAGAGCGGCGTCAAAGCCCGCCGCGGTGATGACCTGCGTGAGGCCCGCCGCGTCCTTGAGCTTGTAGGAGACTTTATAGCCGTCCGCCTTGAAACCGTCAAACGCGATATCGCCGATGGCGGCCTCGTCCGCGCCGAAGTACTGGGAGACTGCTCTCGTCTGGTTGATCTGGCCGTCAACATAAATGTTGAGCGTCGCGGTCACAGCGGAGAGGTCAATCGCCGCGGTTTCCTCAGACCAGTAGATCTTGCCGGCCTCGTCCAGACCGTCCACAACGATCTCGGCGGAGACGTTGGTGGTGGTCTCGTCGGTCTGATCCTCAAAGATCAGCTCATCGATGACCAGCTTGACATCGTAGGTGGTCGTGCCGCTGAACGTGTTGACATTGTTGTCGGTCTTCAGCGAGACATCCTTGTGCGCGACAACTTCCTTGAGCTGCTTGTTGGTGCCGTTGGCTTCGTTGTACGCGTCAACTTCCGCCTGGATAGCGTTGCCGACAGATTCCTTCAGCTTTGCTCTCTGAGCCTCGTCATCGGGCATGCTGAACTTCACGTCAAAGGAAACGCCGTTGGGAGCGCTGAATTCGTAGTCATACGCCAGCTGCGCCAGTTCGTTGATGTCCGCCGCGGTGAAGTTCACACTCGCCTTTTCGCCGAGCACACCGTTCGCGGCGTTGACAGCCTTGTCAACGAGATTGCTGAAGCGTTCGCTCTTGAGCGCGTCCGCGACGTCAGTCGGCAGTTTGTCAAGCTTCGAGGTGAGCAGAGTCGCGTTTTCCGCTTTCGCGGATGCAGTCAGCGCCTGCTTGTAGGCGTCGTAGATCTGCTGCGCGCCGTCAATGCCGTCCGCGCTGACGGTGAGACCTTCCACTTTCGTGTTCGTCACAGCGTTCGCGGCCGCGGTGGCCTCGTCCAGCTTGCCTCTCAGTTCCGCTTCCGCCTCTTTAAACTCCGCGTCAAAGTTGCCGATACTGTCGAAATCCTGCTTCGCCGATTCCTCTTCTACTTTCGCGTTGGCGTCCTCTTCGGAGAGTCCTTGCGCTACCAGCTGCTCGACAAGTTCCTGCTTCTTCCTCTCGATGCTTTCTTCCTTCACTTCTGCTGCTTTGGTCTTAATGATTTCGCACATATCGGTGAACTTGCCCATGACATAGCCGTTGTCGCCGAGCAGCGTCTCAAGGCTCGTGTGCGCCGTGTTCGCCTCGTCGGTCACGACCGCGCTGTAGGTGACGGTCTTGGTCGCGGGGTCGAGTTTCCCGGTCACAACGATTTTGCCGGAAATATGCAGATCTTTCCAGTCAATCACAATCGGCTCGCCCTTGTCTGTCACCATTTCGACACCCTTGGCCTCCGCGACGTTGATCAGAATGTCGCCCGCGGTTTCGCCGATGTCATCGCAGGACATGGTGACTGTCGCGCTCAGGTCTTCACCGAATTCTACCTTCGCCGTGTCAGCCAGCGCGTCAACAATCGCCTGCGCCTGAGCTTCTTCCACGTAGCCGACTTTCAGCAGCGCTTTCTTAACGTAGGTCTTCGCGCCGGCTGTCGCGACTTCGCGGCTTCCGCCCTCGCCGAGCTGCTGGGTGATGTAGGTCTCCAGCTCGCTTGCCCACAGCGAGTGCGGCGCGTTCTCGTGTGTCGCGGCCGCTACCGGCTTCTCGGAGTCCTCAATGGTTGTGAGGTCAAATGTCTCGTCAACGTAGGACTGGATTTCTGAATCCACCAGGTCGACATCGACAATGAAGCCTCTGTCCACAGTCAGTTTGTCGCCCGCGGTCGTATCAGCGGCGCTGATATTCACTGCCGTGGCGGCAATCTGGCTCAGCACAAGCAGCGAACCTGTCGCGGTCGCGAGCGTGCGCTTGAAGATTTGTTTCATCGTGAACCTCTCTCCTTTATTCTTATTGCGTTATGTCCGCGAAAGCCCGCGTGACCGGAACCCGCTCGGTTCCCCTCACGGCTCACACTTCGCCCCCGCGTGATAACATACTGCCATTATATCACCTTTTCGCCAAAAAATCAAGCCCTTTTTGAGAAATTGTACGATTTCGCCAAGGTTTGCCCGCTTTTATCTTTGTTTTTGGAGGTTTTTTAGAAAACCCCTCCCCGCGCCTCGCCATTTTATTTTGTTCAATCATAAATATTTGTGAAAAATCCACAAAACCTCTTGACAAATGTGGAAAAATGTGCTATACTAAAACTGTACATGAAGAGAGTGGGGATTTGATTTTTTCGAGAGAAGAGGGGCGGTTCCGATGGGCGCGTGATTTCTTACAAACGTTCGCGTGCGGCTTTCAGGCACAGGCGCGTGCTTTTGACTATTGCCGGGGCTTTGGCGCGGGCGTTCGATTTTGGTGAATTTTTGCGGGAGGGCGTGATACCGATGTGCAGCGTGTTTCTTTCGCGCGCGGTTTCGCGGCGCGTTTTTGGCTCTTGAAGGCACAGAGAAAGTTTTCTCACGGAAAGGGCGTGTTCCCCATGTGCGATTTTCAGCTTTCCGGATGATTCCGGCTTATGTTATAACAGCGGCGTTCCTCTTTTACAGGGGAACGCTTTTTTTGCCCGCCGTATGTTATCGGAAACCGCGATGT